>NC_005027.1:5080000-5768525 GCF_000196115.1 Rhodopirellula baltica SH 1 | reverse complement strand
ATGTTGCCTGAACCCGCGAAAAACCGCGTGAACTTAGAGAAGAGAGACGCGATTGCTACATGCCGGGATTCACGGCGGGGACCGCCGTGCTACAGGTTGCTGCGCGGCAGATAAATCTGGCCGCTGCCGAAACTACTTCGACATTGCCTTGACGACGGCTTCGCCCATTTCGGCTGGCGATGGAGCGACCACGATGCCGGCATCTTCCAATGCGGCGACCTTTTCTTCTGCCGTTCCTTTGCCGCCGCTGATGATCGCACCGGCGTGGCCCATGCGTTTTCCGGGAGGTGCGGTGCGACCGGCGATGAAGGCGGCGACCGGTTTGGTCACGTGCTCTTTGACGAACGCGGCGGCTTCTTCTTCGGCGCTGCCACCGATTTCACCGATCATCAAGATCGCTTCGGTTTGGTCGTCTTCTTGGTACATCTTGAACAAGTCGATGTAGTTCGTTCCGACGATGGGGTCGCCACCCAAACCAACACAGGTGCTTTGGCCGAGCTTCAGCGAACTGGTTTGCCAAACGGCTTCGTAGGTCAGCGTTCCACTGCGGCTCATCACGCCAACTTTGCCGGGGTTGTGGATGTAACCGGGCATGATGCCGATCTTGCACTCGCCGGGAGTGATCAAACCGGGGCAGTTGGGGCCGATCAGCGTCGATCCGCTGGCTTTGACCTTTTCATAAACTCGCACCATGTCGATGACAGGCACGCCTTCGGTGATGGCGGCGATGACGCGGATGCCAGCGTCAACGGCTTCCAAGATGGCGTCGGCGGTGAACGGAGGCGGGACGAAAATCATCGTCGCGTCGGCACCGGTTTTCTGAACCGCTTCTTCAACGGTATCAAAAACAGGAATGCCTTCGACGTCTTGGCCACCCTTGCCGGGCGTGACACCGCCGACCATTTGGGTGCCGTAATCGCGGCACCCAAGCGAGTGGAATTTTCCGGCGTTGCCAGTGATCCCCTGGCAGATGACCTTGGTGTTTTTGTCGACCAGAATACTCATGGAAGATTGCTCTTAGCGATTAGCCGCCGGCGATTGGCCAGCAGCAGGAGGTGTGATTGGAGGGTTGATTCAAGAAGCTAGAAGCCGACAGCTCATAGCCAACAGCAGCGACGACGCCACTACGCAGTTGCCGCGACGATCTTCTTCGCCGCGTCGGTCAAATCCATCGCATTGATGATGTCGACATCGCTTTCGGCCAGCATTTTGCGGCCTTCCTCGACTTCGGTTCCTTCCAATCGCACCACCAAAGGCACGTTGAACCCGACTTCTTTGCTGGCCGTGATCAAGGCTCCCGCAATCGTTGTGCAACGAGCGATCCCGCCGAAGATATTGACCAACACACCCTTGCAGTTGGGATCCGACAACAGGATCCGGAACGCTTCGGTGACTTGAGCCGCGTTGGCTCCACCACCGACGTCCAAGAAGTTGGCCGGTTCGCCACCGTGATACTTGATGATGTCCATCGTCGACATCGCCAGCCCGGCTCCGTTGACCAAGCAAGCGATGTTGCCATCGAGCTTGACGTAGCTGAGACCAGCCTTCTTGGCCCGCAACTCGGACTCTTCCTCTTCACTAAGGTCGCGCAGTTCTTCCAAGTCTTTGTGACGGAACATCGCGTTCTCGTCGAAGATGATCTTGGCGTCCAAAGCCACCATTTCACCGTCGCCGGTGATCACGAGCGGGTTGATCTCCGCCATTTCGCAATCGAAGTCGACGAAGAAACGGCACATCGCGGTCATGAACTTATAGGCACTTTTGGCCGCAGCACCTTCGATGCCGAGCTTCTTGCAAAGCTTGCGGACTTGGAAACCGTCCAGCCCAACGGCGGGATCGAAGTGTTCCTTGAAAATCAGCTCGGGAGTTTCTTCCGCGACGGTTTCGATCTCGACACCGCCTTCGGTGCTGACCATCAAAACGGGCTTGCTTCCCGCACGATCCACCACGATGCCCAAGTACAATTCGCGAGCGATGTCGCATCCGGCTTCGACGAAAACTTTAGAAACCGTTTGCCCTTCGGGCCCGGTTTGAATGGTGACCAACTTCTTGCCCAACAATCCCTCGGCTGCCGCTTTGGCTTCTTCGGCCGATTTGACCAGGACGACGCCCTTTTGGTCCGGGTTGTCAATGACGTTGCCTTTGCCACGCCCGCCAGCGTGAATCTGAGCTTTAACGACCGCGATTTTGCCACCTAGTTTGTCGTATGCGGCAGCCGCTTCGTCAGGCGTTGTCACCATGTGCCCATCCAAAACCGGCACGCCGGCGGTTCGGAAAAGCTGTTTGCCTTGATACTCGTGAATTTTCATCGGGGGTTCAGCCCAGTTGGCAAGCGAAAGGAATGCGAAGGTACGTCTCCTCGCCATGATGGCGAGCGAGTCCGGGGTCTGTCAGACTGCCCAGAAGTGAAAATGGTAGCAGCTCGGAAAATTCCAACCACCACCGCTCTATTGATGACTGGCACCGACCCACAATCCGCCTCCTCGCCAAACCGTAACGCCAACGCGGAAGGTCCCGGAGCAGCCGGTCCAACGATGAATGATTTGGCTGGCGGCATACCAAACGGAACCGACCACGGAGTCGTCCGACTGCACGACGGCGACAACGTTTGGATGGCCGCGTGGGCCTTGGTGGCAGGCGAAACGATCGGCAACCTCCGCATCGCAGGGTCGGCCGTTCCCGCCGGACACAAAGTCGCCGCCCAAGCGATTCCCGCCGGCGAATTGGTGATCAAGTTTGGCCAACCGATCGGCAAAGCATCCTGCGACATCGGCGTCGGTGAACACGTGCACTCGCACAATTTGGTCGACGCTCACCAAGTCGACTCGGATTGGCGTTCGCTGGTCGGAACCGCTTTCTCAAAATCCGCTCCTGCAAAAAAGCCAGCCGTTCCAGCCGAGAAGACCTTTGAGGGGTTTGTGCGACCGGACGGCCAAGTCGGCACGCGAAACTACGTTCAGATTCTGGCTCGCGTGAACTGCAGTGCGACGGTTTGCCACCATGTCGCGGCTCGGTTTCCTCCCGAACGCTTGGCCGAATTCCCCAACGTGGATGGAATCGCGATCGGGACGCACACCACCGGCTGCGCCCTTCGCTACGCCGGCCAAAAACAGCAAATGCTCGGCCGAGTCCTCAAGGGCTACGCCGGTCACGCGAATGTTGGATCTTGCCTGACGATCGGATTGGGCTGCGAACAAACGACGCCCGAGTACCTGAGCGAACATCACCAGCTCGTCGCGATCTCCGACCCTCGTTCGCTGCCGGTCACCTCGCCCGAATCAGAATCGGTCTCGACGACCATGCTGACCATGCAAGCCGAAGGCGGCACGCGAGCGACGATCGATCGTGCGGAAAAGCATCTCGAAACGATGCTCGAGATCGCCAACCAAAATTCGCGAACCACAGTCCCGGCTCATCACCTTCGACTCGCTCTGGAGTGCGGCGGCAGCGATGGCCATTCGGGATGGACCGCGAATCCGTTGGTCGGTGCGATCGCTGATCGCATGGTGGCTTTTGGTGGTGCGGCCGTGCTCAGCGAGACCACGGAACTGATCGGTGCCGAACATTTGCTGGTCGCTCGTTCGCGTGACGAATCAGTGGCCCAGCGTTTGATGGACAAAGTCGATTGGTGGAAGAAGCATGTGGCAATGTATGGCGGCGAGATCGACAACAACCCATCGATCGGCAACAAAGCCGGTGGGCTGACCACGATCACTGAAAAATCACTCGGTGCAGTCAGCAAGTCCGGAACGGGAATCCTCGACGGTGTCCTGGACTACGCGGACACGGTTCCCAAACAAGGCTTGTACGTGATGGACTCGCCGGGCTTTGATCCGTCCAGCGTCACGGGCAAGGTCGCTGGCGGTTGCAACCTAGTGTTGTTCACCACCGGCCGCGGAAGTTGCTTCGGCGGCAAACCGGTTCCCGTGATCAAGATCGCCAGCCATTCCACTTTGTTCCACGCCATGCGAGACGACATGGACTGGAACGCGGGCCAGTTGCTCGAGGGTGTCGCGATGGAAGAGCTCGCAGATCAACTGTTCGAAGAGTTGCTGCGATTCGCCAGCGGAACACAAACGGCCAGCGAACGCCTCGGGTTGGGCGATCACGAATTTGTACCGTGGACGGTCGGGCCGGTGCTGTGAATTGTAAGTGGCTCTGATTTGCGATTGGCACCATGAACATTGACCTGATCATCACCGAGATGAACTTTGGCGGGGCCGAACGAGCGCTCACCCAGCTCGCCATCGGCCTTCGCGATCGAGGCGATGACGTGCGGCTGTTCAGCTTCGGCAAATTGCCCACCGCGGACTCACTGCCCAAAGGCAACGACCGACTTGTCCAACAGTTGCATGACGAAGGAATCGAAGTCACCAGCGGCGGAGTCCAAACGTCTCGCGGTTTTCTGCCAGCAACGATTCAGTTGCGACGTTGGTTGGCACGTCGACCTGGTTCATTGATCCAAACGTTTCTCTGGCACGCCAACGTGCTCGGCATACTCAATGCCTCGTCCCGACAACCACGAGTCGCCGGCATCCGTGTCGCCGAGCCCAATTCGTTGCGACTGGCGGTCGAACGGCAAACGCTTCGCAAAGTCGACCACGTGGTCTGCGTCAGCCGAGCGGTCGAGACCTTCGCCCAGCAACAACTGAACCTCTCACCGGATCGCACATCGGTGATCCCAAACGCGGTCGACGTTGATGCGTTTGCTTCCGCCGATCCAATCGACTGGACCGACCTGGGTTGGCCCGCCGACAGCCCCGTGGTTCTGTTCGTCGGCCGATTGCACACGCAAAAAGGCTTGGAGCATCTGCAGCGCACCGTCGAGCGGTTCGCTCCCGAAGACAGCCATCGCAAGTTGGTGCTGATCGGCAACGGCCCACTGCAAAACGAACTGGCGACTTGGGCCAAACAAGTCTCCGGTGACCGCGTTCGCGTGCTGACATGGCAGAGCAACATCGCAAGCTGGATCGCCGCCAGCCGCGTGGTGGTTTTGCCGAGCCGTTACGAAGGCATGCCCAACGTGATCTTGGAAGCCATGGCAGCAGGCAAACCCGTCGTCAGCAGCCGCGTCGAAGGCAGCCAAGAATTGATCGGTCACGATCCCAACCAAGGTTTCGAGCTGAACGATGACACGGCGCTCGTCCATTCGCTGGAACGATTCTTGGCCGACGAAGATCTGGCAACGCAAACCGGACAAGCCAACCAGTCTCGTGTCCGTTCCCAATTCACCGTCGACGCAATGGTCGACGCCTACCGCGAACTCTACGCCAAAATAGTGGCATAGGCTTCCAAAGTGGCATAGGCTTTTAGCCAGTGGAGTGAGAATCACAGCCTGGAAGCCTTTTTGTACCCCACATCTTTTGGGAGCCGCTTGCGTTGGGAACACAGGCGTTTTGAAGCCAAACATCCTTTGTCCAAGAACCATTAGTGTTCGATCAGCGACGATTAGTGTTCCCTTGGCCGCTCTGGCGGAACACTAATCCACTCTGATCGGGCACTAATCTTTGGTGATTCGAGATGTGGGGTATAAAAAGGCTTCCAGCCTGTGGAATGAGAATCACAGGCTGGGATTCTATGCCACTTTGTCTGCTCAGAACTGCTGACGGTTGGCCAAGCGTTCTTTCAAACGTTGATGCAACTGCTGGACGAGCTCAAGGTTCTCGTCGGCGATGTTCTTGGTTTCGCCTGGGTCCGTTTCGTGATCGTACAGCTCATGAAAGCCCTTCGGATGCGAGATCAAACGATGCGTGGAAGTGCGAATGGTTGTGGCCTTCGCATACGAAACCGCTTCACCTTCGGATGATGCTGGGTCTTTCAATACAGGCACCAACGACTCGCCATCGACCTTTGGCGGCGACGGCAAATTTGCCAGCTCGCACAACGTTGGAAACACGTCGATCGTTTCCACAATCGCGTCCGTTTGGCTGGCGTTGCTCATCGACGGATCGTGAATGATCAGCGGTGAGTGCAGCGATTCCTCGAACAAAGCGTGTTTGCCCCAAATCGCATGCTCGCCCAAGTGCCAGCCGTGGTCTCCCCAAACAACCACGACGGTGGACTCTCGCAGCCCCAGCTCATCGAGTTGCTTCAACACCTCACCCACGTTTGCATCCGCGTAAGAAACGCAAGCGGCGTAGTGCCGCCGGACCGCATCTGCGAATTCGGCGTCTTGGTTCGGATCCTTGCCCCAGCGGTTGTAACGCATGAATTCGCCAGATCGATGCCAAGTCGTTTGGCCGAATGGCTTGTTGGGATGCTCGATCATTGGCAACACGGACTGCCGGTAAGGTTTCATGTACTCGGCGGGAGCCCCAAATGGCAGGTGCGGACGAATGAACCCGACCGCCAAAAAGAACGGCTTGTTGGCGGAGTCCTCAGCCAGCGTGGTGAGTTCGTTCAGCGATGTTTCCAGAATCAAATCGTCGGGGTACTTCGCCTCGCCGCCTGCGGATTGGAACACATCCATTTGGCTGGCGTCTTTGCGAATCTCGCCGTCGGCCAATCCGTGCATGGCTCCGCGAGGATGCTGCCACGGCCCGGTCGGCATGAGGTGCCGGTCCCAAGCACCTGGCATTTCAATCTCGGCTTCTTCGTTCCAGTCCGCTCCGCCGCGACCGCCGGGATGATGCGAAACCTTGCCGACAGAAACGCTGGTGTACCCATGATCGCGGAACCAACGCGGCATCGACGGGGTGACGGAAGTCGGATCCTTCGCGATCTTTTTGGCTCGTTGAAACAACGCGTGATTTCCCGAGGGGCCATAGCAACCCGTCAGCATCGCAAATCGAGATGCACCACAGGTCGGGGCCTGAACGAAGTGGCGATTGAACTGGATGCCTTTGGCGGCGAGCGAATCAATGTTGGGCGACGAAACGTAGTCCGCTCCATAGCAGCCCAATTCAGGTCGCAAGTCATCGACGCAGATCAGCAACACGTTCTTCGGCTTCTCCGCGAAAACGTTGATCGAAGAAGCCAACGCGACGAGGGTCACGATCACGCTTCGCAAGATCCAGACCAACGGGGAGTCAACTTGCTGAGACGAAAACGGCAGTTGGAGCAAGGATCGCATCGCGAGAATCCTTCGTGGGGAGGGGTGGGCGTGGGGACGCCTACCATACTTCATCTCCATCACGATTTGTCGATTTGCCGTGGGGCCAATTTGTGGCGCATCATCGACGACGGCCCCTGCCGGGGCGGCCTGGTTTTCTTTTGGGATGGCGTTCTCGGGGCTTCCGCCGAATGGCACTTACTTTAGATCCGAGTCTCTCATTTTAGACGGTGGTTTCGTGCGTTTTTCAAACTGCATGTTTTTGGGGCGTTTCCGGTAGGCCTCGCGGCGATAACTACGTTTGCTGCGAATCGGTAGCTTGTCCTTGCGGGCGATCGACAATGCTGTTTGGTAGGCCATTCTCCAACGCTCAGGCTCCGTGTGCATGTGCCGCAGGAGGAAGGTTTGAAACGTGGTCCACGTTCGTTTGAAGCTCATTCGACGCGGCGGAACTTTCTCGAAGGCCGCCGCTTCGATCCGAAGCTGGCTGGTCAGGTTGTAAGCCACCACCGACGTATAGAGTTCTTTCATGAATGTGTCGACGCTTTTGGCGCGAATGTTCTCGGCGTCCATGACCACCTTGAAGTTGCGAATGTCAATTTCTACGTCGTAGCGTCGCTCAAATAGCGAGGCAGACGCGAAAGCATCTTGCGCAAGCGTACTGACCAGATAAAGTGTCAGCGTGTCGGTCGCCTGGACTTCATGCAAATAGACATCCAACTGGCAGTCGGACGGGAGATCTGGCTGCGTCTGGCGATTCTTCTTCGTGGGTTTCCAGGTGTGCCGATAAGTTTTGTGGTGCTCGGATTGTTCGATCAATTCGGCATCCTTCTGCAGCGACTGAAAGTTCACCTTCTTCATTCGCAGCAGGATGTCGTGACCTGCGTCGATTGCCCCATGTGCGATTCCAAAGATCCCAAATCCTGCATCGGACATGATGATCGAATTCTCCGGAAGCTGCTCAAACCCCTGCCGAGCAAGTTGCGTTTCGGAGATCGCCTCAGGACCGTACATCGGTCCCACTTGTGGAAGCATCGCTGCACCGCTGGCGAGTTCGTGAAAGACCGTCAACAGCACACAAGGCCACACGCCTTCACCGAGCTGATTGCTTGCCGGTGGAAACGCTTGCTGGAGTTCTTTTTCCGGGGCCAGTGCCAACGTGGTTCCATCGATCAAGAACACGCGTTGTTCGTCCACCGCCGGCTCGGTGGCAGAAAGGATCCCCGAGCTCACTTCCTCGGCAAACCAACGAACGACTTCTAACGGTAAGCGAGATCTAGCACGACTGTAGCCACCCGTTGCGACCGAGAGCGTGTTGTCTTCCAGGCGTTTGTTTTCGGGAAGATAAGTCGGTCGCGTATCGAGTAAATGCTTGACTGCGTTTTCAAGCGAGGCATCCGGCTTGAGTCGCTGGTAAACGAGCATCCACAGGACAACACATGCCGTATAGACGGTATGAGCTTGTTGCTCGAAGAGCTTGTTGGCATCTTCAAAGTTGACTAGCTGCTGCAACAACTCAAAAGAGCGGTCGAACTGGAGGTCAGCTTCGTGATTTGGACCGGTATAGTTCATGCCAAAATGGCTCCTTATTGGGAAAAGAAGCCTCTATGCGCAAACCATGTGCCTAAAGTGCAGTTCGTCAAGAATTTAGCGCAAAGTAAGTGCCATTCGGCTTCCGCCCCGAGCTATGAACGCGGGCTCCTCCGGAGCCATCCATTCCCATTCGCCCCGGAAGGGGCCGTCGTCCGTGATGATCTTCGCGTCCGGCCATCAAGTCCCCAGCCGTATCGGCCTGTTGATCTAATCCTAACCCGAAGCGTGAGCGAGGGATCGCGTGCCATTGCAACGAGCCTGTGGATCCCTCGCTCACGCGTCGGGTTCCAAACTCGAGTCAATCAACAGGCCGGTTCACTATCGATTCAAAAAGCTATTCAATAACACCAAACCGATTTCAGCACCCTTGGGCACCGATTTCCGCGAAGGGATCGAAGCTCGGTAGTTGCCGGGGCGAGGAGCGTCGCGATGCGAAGCACCTCGGTAGACATCATGCGAGTTGAAATCACGCGAATTGCGATGGGGATAGCTGATGGGTTTCTGCTGCACGTGCGGCACGGTCCGTGGAAGCGGCAACGGCATTTGACCAGGGAAGACAACCGGAGGACTCGATGGGTAGGTCGGTGCCGAGTAGCGGCTTCGGTGATGAACGTCACAGGTCACCGCTGGGCGGGCTGCAACGTAAGGTTGCACATAGGCCATTTGCTGCTGAAGCGCGGCGAACGAACCCAACACATCTCCCCAGCACGGCGTCAGCGCTCGAGCGATGATCGGGCATCCACTGCCGAAGACGGCTTGTTCGGTTTGTGCCTGCAGAAACTGAACGTCATTGAACTCCCGAGCCAATCGATCGGAGCGATCAGGATGACGAGCCGCGGACCGAACATCGCTCGTCTGGTCTTCGAAATCGTCAATCAAACGCAACACGCCACGATCAAGGCTTCGAACCCGCCGGGCCTCGTCTTCAAAGTGGCTGACGGCATCGCGATAACGATCCGCGGCGACGTACAGCGGCGAATCGTGTCCGGCTTGGGCGGTTTGCGGCCCGGCCAACACAGCAACCATGGCGGCGAAGAAAGTGCCCGCGGCGAAAGTCCGAAGTGAGCGTGTCATGTGCTTAAGTCCTAGTGATCCATTGGGAGAAGCCGTCCTTGATCCATTCCCCGACATCCTCATCGAGACAGCATTCCTTCATGCGACCAGGATGCCAAATAGTCACCGACACTCACAAACAACCACCTAAACCCTTTCAAGCGAACGACTTAGAAACATATTCGGTTCTACAAACCCCGCCAGAACGAAACCGCAGCCGACATCGATCCGATGACACTGACTTCAGTCCGATGTTTCAATGTGAGACACTTCTGACGACACTTGCCGGGTCTGCTCAGAGGTTTGCACGCGATTGATTCACGCAGCTACATTGGTAGCCCATCGAGCCCGCGTCTCCGAGAGATTCTTTCATGCGACCTACCAATTTCGCTCCCCGACCAAATCCGCAACATTCCAATCGTGCGAAAACCGCCGCCCTCAACCTGCGAGAGACACCGTTGTCGACGTTGCTTTGGATGCTGTTTGCGACCATCACGTTTGCTTGCTTGTCTATTACGCAGGCCAATGCCCAGGACGATCGCCCCAACGTGGTGCTGATTTTGGTCGATGACTTGGGCCTGCATGACATTGGTATCGAGGGCAGCAAGTTCCATCAAACACCTCACATCGATGCACTCGCCAAACGCGGCATGCGGTTCACGGCAGGCTATGCCAACTGCCGCGTCTGCAGCCCCTCACGAGCCAGCATTCAACTGGGTCAGTTCACCGCTCGGCACGGAATCACGGACTGGATCGGTGCGAAGACCGGCATGGACTTCAACCGTGGTGATGAGCTGCTGCCGGCCGAGTACGTCCACGCGATGCCCGCGAAAGACGTGACCTTGCCGGAAGCTCTTCGCGAATCGGGCTACAAAACGTTCTTTGCCGGCAAGTGGCACCTGGGCGGCGAAGGCTCGATGCCGACCGATCACGGTTTTGACATCAACATCGGGGGTCACCACCGCGGCAGCCCTCCCGGAGGCTTCTTTGCGCCGTTCAAAAACCCAGTGATGGAAGACGGGCCCGATGGCGAATCGCTGACTCGCCGGTTGGGAAAAGAAACCGCTTCGTTCATCGAAGGACAAGACGACCAGCCTTACTTTGCGATGCTTTCGTTCTACGCCGTTCACGGGCCGATCCAAACCACGCAAGAACTTTGGCAGAAGTACCGAGAGTCAGCGCCGGCACCGCCCGCCGATGGCAATCGGTTCAAGATCGATCGCACGTTGCCGGTTCGACAGATCCAAGACAACCCGGTGTACGCCGGCATGATGGAAACGCTCGACAACGCGGTCGGCGACGTGATGGCTGCGATCGAAGCATCCGGCAAAGCTGACAACACGTTGGTCATCTTCACCGGCGACAACGGCGGTGTCTCCTCCGGCGACGCTTACTCGACCAGCAACTTGCCACACCGCGGCGGCAAAGGTCGACAATGGGAAGGCGGACTGCGTGAGCCCTACTACGTTTCGATGCCAGCGATCGTCCCGGAGAATTCCACCAGCGACGTGCCTGTGATTGGCTCGGATTTGTATCCCACGATTCTTGACGTTTGCAATTTGCCTCTGCGTCCGCAGCAACACATCGACGGCCGATCACTTGAGACGGTGTTGGCCGGCGGCAAAGACGAATTGCTGGAGCAACGTTCGCTGATCTGGCATTACCCGCACTACGGCAACCAAGGCGGGGAACCATCGTCGGTGATCCGAACCGGTGACTACAAGCTGATCCATTACCACTTGGATTCACACGACGAGCTGTACCATTTGCCCACCGACATCGGCGAACAAAATGACCTCGCGTCGGAGCAACCTGAACGAGTCGCAGCCATGCGAAAAGAGTTGCTGGCCTACCTGAAATCGGTCGACGCGAAGTTCCCACAACCCGACCCACGTTTCGATCCTGAAAAAGCCAAGCAACGTTGGGCTCGCACTCACGGTCCCAACAAAGAACGCCTGGAAAAACGCGAAGCAGCGATGCTGGAACCCAACTGGCAACCCAACAAGGACTGGTGGGGAAGCACGGTCGACTGAACGTGCAAACGAGGCTCGATCCCGAATCAACTTTTCCACGCTGTGACCGCGAATGACGACCTGCGACTCCGCATCCCCTTCGCGACACAGCCTGGAACGTTTGCCGTGGTTGTTCTCACCCGCGGTTGATTTGGCAACGTTCGGCGGCAGCGCGTTGGTCGCCCTGGCGATGCTGCCGCTCGGTGCCGCACTCGGGTTCCTTCACGACGAAACACCGGGTTGGACCTGGGTCGCGACGATCTTGCTGATCGATGTCGCTCATGTGTACGCCACCGGTTTTCGTGTCTACTTCGACGGCACCGAACTTCGCCGGCGGCCTTGGTTGTACGGGCTGACCCCGGTCCTCGCGTTTGCAATCGGCGGTGCGATCTACAGCGAGAGCGTGACGCTGTTTTGGAGCGTGTTGGCGTATCTGGCCGTCTTCCACTTCATCCGCCAACAATACGGCTGGGTCGCTCTCTATCGATCACGAGAGGGCGACGACGAAAAAGTCGGCTGGTGGATCGATGCTTCCGCGATCTACCTGGCCACGTTGTATCCGTTGATCCACTGGCACGCTCATCTGCCGAGGCACTTTTGGTGGTTTGCCGAAGGTGACTTCATTCAGGTGCCGGAGATCGCGGCGACGATTGTGATGCCGATCTACTGGATCAGCATGTTGGCCTACGCCGCTCGCAGCCTGAGCCGAGGTCTCCGTGATGGGGCTTGGAACCCGGGCAAGGACATTGTGGTTTTGACGACAGCGGTGTGCTGGTACATCGGCATCATCACCTTCAATTCGGACTACGCGTTCACGGTCACCAACGTCATCATCCACGGCGTGCCCTACATGGTGCTGATCTACTGGTATCGATGGTGCCGGATCGCAGAGAGTTCTGATTCGGCAACTGACCAAGCTTCGGCCCATCCGCCTCGCCCGACCTCGCGACGGCAAATCAACACCGGCCGAGTCGCGTTGTTCCTGGGCGTGGTCTGGATCCTCGCCTACGCGGAAGAAATGCTGTGGGACTTCGGAATCTGGCAGGAACGCGGTTGGTTGTTCGCTTGGGTACCCCCTGGTTTTGCGAATTCGGCGGGCGAAACGCTGGCGGAAGCGTCCGTTTGGCTGGCCCCCGCCTTGGCGGTTCCCCAGATCACGCATTACGTTCTGGACGGGTTTCTTTGGCGACGCAGACAACGAGCATCTTCATGACGACGTCCGAACAGCAACGACTCGACGAAGACGAACGCCGCGAAAAGAATTGGAAACGCTGGGGGCCGTACCTTTCCGAGCGTCAGTGGGGAACGGTTCGAGAGGACTACTCCGAGGGCGGAAACTCCTGGAGCGATTTCCCGCACGAGCACGCTCGCAGCCGCGCCTATCGCTGGGGCGAAGACGGTTTGCTCGGGTTCTCTGACCGCCAATGCCGGTTGTGCTTTTCGATTGCACTTTGGAATAGCAACGACACGATTTTGAAAGAACGCCTGTTTGGACTCACCGGTCCGGAAGGCAACCACGGCGAAGACGTCAAAGAACTCTACTACTACCTGGATTCAACGCCGACGCATTCTTACGCCAAGGCGATGTATCGCTACCCACAACAGCGATACCCGTACCGTGACTTGGTCAGCATCAATGCACAACGCGGACTGAACGATCGCGAATATGAACTGATCGACACAGGATTGCTGGACGAGAATCGCTTCTTCGACGCAAAGGCCACTTACGCGAAAGCGTCGGACAACGATTTGTTGATCGACATTGCGATCACCAACCAAGGCCCTGATGCTCACGACATCACGCTGCTGCCAACGCTGTGGTTCCGCAACACGTGGGTCTGGGGATGTTTGCACGAAGGCTGCACGGCAAAGCCCACCATTCAAGCGATTGATTCGCACATCGTTCAAACGCGACACGACACACTGGAACCGTTTGTTTGCGCGTTCGAGAATCAACCGGACAGCGAGCTGCTGTTCACGGAAAACGAAACCAATTCCGAACACCTCTTCGGCACCGAAAACTTCTCGCCGTACACAAAAGACGCCTTCCATCGGTACGTCATCGACGACCAAACCGACGCAGTGAACCCGAAGCGTCATGGAACCAAAGTCGCGGCCCTGTATCGTTGGAACTTGGCACCCGGCGAAACGCGACACGTCAAAGTTCGCTTGAGCGTGAAAGAGAAAGTCGGCGAGTTTCATCCGGATCTGGGTGATGACTTTGACAACGTTATGAATCAACGGCGTGAAGAAGCCGACGAGTTCTACAACGCCATCATTCCGTCGAAAGCAACCGACGAGCAGCGTCTTGTTTCCCGGCAAGCCTACGCGGGACTGATGTGGACGAAGCAGTTTTATCACTACATCGTCGCGGACTGGTTGGACGGCGATCGCGATGTGATGACGCCTCCCGCCGCACGTCACAATGGCCGCAACAAAGACTGGCGGCACCTCTACGCTCGCGACGTTTTGTCGATGCCGGACAAGTGGGAATACCCTTGGTTCGCGGCCTGGGATTTAGCATTTCACATGATCCCAGCGGCTCGCATCGACCCGGCTTTTGCAAAGAAGCAATTGATGGTGTTGTTGCGGGAATGGTACATGCATCCCAACGGTCAATTGCCGGCTTACGAGTTCTACTTCGATGACGTGAACCCGCCCGTTCATGCGTGGGCGTGTTTGCGTGTCTTCCAAATGGAAGCCGAAACAGGCAAACGCGATTACAAGTTTCTCTCGCAAGCGTTCCAGCGGTTGCTGGTGAACTTCACGTGGTGGGTGAACCAAGTCGACAGCAACGGCGACAACGTTTTCGCTGGCGGTTTTCTGGGCCTGGACAACATCGGTGTGTTCGACCGCAGCAAAGGTTTGCCCGAAGGAGCCGAACTGGAACAGGCCGACGGCACCGCTTGGATGGCGTTCTACTGCGGCACGATGATGTCGATGGCTCTCGAGCTCGCTCGCCACGATCGATCGTATTCCGACATGGCGTCGAAATTCCTGGATCACTTCATCCGTATTGTCGACGCCATGAACGGCGGTGAAAGTGGCGGGCTGTGGGACGAGGAAGATGGCTTCTACTACGACCAACTTCAAATCGACGGCGAAACCCATCCGATGCGGGTGAAATCGCTGGTCGGATTGTTGCCCCTGATCGCGGTCGAGATTCTAGACGAAGACCTGTTGGCGGACCTACCAGGGTTCCGCAATCGATTGGAATGGTTCCTGAACAACCGTCATGACTTGGTCCAGCACATCACGTTCTGCCAAACGACGAAACGCCATCACCGAATGTTGATTTCGATTCCGACGCAAGAACGTTTGGAACGCGTTTTGGAAATATTGCTCGATGAATCGGAGTTCTTATCAGACTTCGGAATTCGATCCCTTTCGAAAAAGCACGAAAGCGAACCGTTTCGCGTCACGGTTCGAGGCAAAGAACACACGGTCGCTTACGTGCCAGGCGAATCCGACAGTTGGATGTTTGGCGGCAACAGCAACTGGCGAGGCCCGATCTGGTTTCCGACCAGTTACTTGTTGATCGAAGCCTTGCAACGGTACCACGAGTTCTATGGCGACGACATCCAAGTCGAATGTCCGACGGGATCGGGCGTGAAGATGAATCTTCGCGAGGTGGCCGATGAATTGAATCGCCGAATGTCAAACATTTTCTCGACGCCCGCAGAAGGCGGCTCGCGGCCCTGTCTCCGTGGCAGCGGGATGAAGAGCGACGAATCGTTGTGGCAGGACCAGGTCTTGTTCTACGAGTACTTCCACGGCGACACCGGTGAAGGCTTGGGCGCAAGTCATCAAACGGGTTGGACTGCGTTGATTGCCACCTGCATCGAGCATCTGCACGGTCGCATCACCGAAGGCGTCGAGTAGCATCTTCCAGTTGGCTCCCCGCTCGACGGAACAGTTGGGGACAACTGTTCTACTCTGGCGGATCGCGCCGAAACCGGTCTCAGAACAACAATTTCTTTTGCGGGCACATCAAGTCGTTCCAGTTGCTGAACGGGCGTTTTGAAACGTGTAGATTAAGCACGTGAGCGGGAGTCATTGGGCTTGATCACGTAGCAGCGTCTCTCCGAGACGCTGTCATTTGCGAGTCTCAGAGAGACTCGCCTACGTGAGGTTCTACCCGATCATTCCTGCCGACCTGCTTAACAGCTCGACTTTGACTTCCCCGCAATGGATGCCCTGATGACCGTCGCTGATACTGACTCCGCCAATATTCGCCCGATTCGAAAATTGCTGGCTGCCAACCGCAGCGAAATCGCCACCCGAGTGTTTCGGTCAGCACATGAATTAGGCATTCGCACGGTCGCAATCTATTCTCACGAAGACCGCTACGCACTGCACCGATTCAAAGCCGACGAGGCGTACCAAATCGGAACGCCCGGCGAGCCCATTCGTTCTTACCTCAACATCGACGCGATCGTCGGGTTGTGTCTCAAGCATCACATCGATGCAGTCCACCCGGGTTACGGTTTCTTGTCGGAGAACCCTGAGTTCGCCAAAGCGCTCACGGACGCGGGCATTTTGTTTGTCGGTCCCAGCGAACAAAGCTTGCGAGATTTGGGCGACAAAACCAGCGCCCGTCGCTTGGCCGAAATCGCAGGCGTGCCAGTACTCGGCGGAACCGCACAAGCCGTCTCGTCGCTGAAAGAAGCCACCGATGCGGCGGAAAAACTCGGCTACCCGATCATGCTCAAAGCGGCCAAAGGCGGTGGCGGTCGCGGCATGCGAGTCGTCATGGAACCGAGCGAATTGGCCAGCTCACTCGATTCCGCTCAGCGCGAAGCCAAAACAGCATTCGGAAGCGATGAAGTGTTCCTGGAACGTTTTGTCCAACGAGCCCGGCACTTGGAAGTCCAATTGCTCGGCGACCGCCATGGCAACTTGGTCCACTTGTATGAACGCGACTGCAGCGTTCAACGACGGCACCAGAAAGTTGTCGAACTTGCCCCCGCACCGAACCTTTCCACCGAAATGCGAGACGCGATTTGCGATGCGGCGTTGCGAATCGGACGCGCGGTCGGCAAAGAAAGTGGCGGCTACGAGAACGCGGGAACGGTTGAGTTCCTGCTCGACGTCGACAAAGACGAATTCTACTTCATCGAAGTCAATCCACGAATCCAAGTCGAGCACACCGTGACCGAAGAGGTCACTGGCATCGACATTGTCCGCAACCAAATCCTGGTCGCGCAAGGCCATCCTCTTCACAGCGAAGAAGTCGGCCTGCCATCGCAGGACGTTATCCGAACCATGGGATTCGCGATGCAGTGCCGGATCACGACGGAAGATCCCGCCGCCGAGTTCCGTCCCGACTATGGCCGCATCAGCCACTACCGAAGTGCGGCAGGTTTGGGCGTCCGTCTCGATGCGGGCACGGCATTCAGCGGAGCGGTCGTCAATCCCTTCTACGATTCCATGTTGGTGAAGGTCACCGCGAGAGCTCCCACCCTGGCCGCTGCCGCTCGCCGGATGGATCGGTGTCTGCACGAATTTCGAATTCGCGGCGTGAAGACGAACATTCCGTTTCTGACGCGGCTGGTCAATCATCCCACATTCTTGGCCGGCGAAGCCACGACGCGTTTGATCGACACAACCCCGGAACTGTTCCGTTTGCCACGCCGGCGTGACCGAGCCACCAAGCTGCTGACTTTCTTGGGCGAAACGATCGTCAACGGAAACCCGCTTGTCACGGGACGCCCGCCTGCCGTCCGCCGCGAACCGGCTCCCGTTCCTGAGATCCCAACCGCAGCCAAACCTCCTCGCGGAACCGCCGACATTTTCCGAGAAGAAGGTGTCGATGGTTTGGTGCGCTGGATTCGTGATCAGAAAGGCCTGCTGCTGACCGACACGACCATGCGCGACGCACATCAATCGCTGTTGGCCACTCGAGTTCGCACCGATGACATGCTCCGCATTGCGCCGGCTTACGCTCATCTGGCTCCGCAATTGTTCTCGCTTGAGATGTGGGGAGGGGCGACGTTTGACACATCCATGCGATTCCTCAAGGAATCACCGTGGCAACGTTTGGCTGACCTGCGAGAGGCAGTTCCCAACATCCTGACGCAAATGTTGCTGCGTGCCAGCAACGCGGTTGGCTACACCAATTATCCCGACAACGTCGTGCGACTGTTCGTTCGCGAAGCGGTCCAAGCCGGCATGGACGTGTTCCGTGTCTTCGACGCGTTGAACTGGGAAGAGAACATGCGTGTCGCGATGGATGCCGTGATCGAAGAAGGCGGCATCTGCGAAGCCTCGATCTGCTACACCGGCGATCTGCAAGACCCACGGCGGACCAAGTACGACTTGAAGTACTACGTCGATCTGGCAAAAAAACTGCAAGCCGGTGGCGCTCACATGATCGCGATCAAGGACATGGCTGGGCTGCTCAAACCCGCCGCGGCGGTGAAACTGCTGCGTGCCTTGCGTGACGAAGTCGACTTGCCAATCCACCTGCACACCCATGACACGGCGGGCATCCAAGCGTCCACATTGATGGCCGCCGCCGGGGAAGGCCTGCAGATCGCGGACGCGGCACTCGCACCAATGTCAGGTGGAACCAGCCAAGTGAACTTGAACACGCTGGTCGAAGCCCTTCGTTTCACCGATCGTGAATCTCCACTGGACAGCGAGTCGCTGACTCAGTTGGCGACCTACTGGCAAGCCGCTCGCGAGTTCTACAAGCCGTTTGAAAGCGATGTTCTGCCAGCCACGGGTGACTTGTACGATCACGAGATGCCTGGTGGCCAATACACCAACTTGTTTCAACAGGCCCGTGCTTTGGGTTTGGCCGACCAATGGGCCGGAGTTTGCCGCGCTTACGCGGATGTGAACCGATTGTTCGGCGACATCGTGAAGGTGACTCCCACCAGCAAAGCCGTCGGCGACATGGCGTTGTTCTTGGTTGCCAATGAGATGTCAGCGGAAGAGGTCCTGACAACCAACAAGGCTCTCGCGTTTCCCGCCAGCGTTTTGGACTTGATCGGCGGTCGCATGGGCCAACCACCGGGTGGCTTCCCCGAGAAAGTCATGCGGAAAATCCTCGGTGACCAGGCTCCTGTGCTGGAACGCCCTGGTGCATCGATGCCACCGGCAGACCTGGGGGCCGCCAAAGCGAAAGCAGCGGAACTCACCCATGAAGCCCCCAGCGATCGCGATGCGGTGACGTACTTGCTGTACCCCAAGGTGTTTGAGGAGTACTCGCAGCATCGCAACACCTACGGCGATGTGGCAGCCTTGCCGACGCCCAACTTTTTCTATGGGCAAGAACCAGGTGACGAAATCGCGGTCGACATCGAACCCGGCAAACGACTGATCGTCAAATACTTGGCGGTTGGGCAACCGTATCCCGATGGGACGCGGACCGTGTTCTTTGAACTCAATGGACAACCTCGAGAAGTGTCCGTCATCGACCGATCATTGGAAGTCGACATCAAAGCCGCGGTGAAAGCCGATCCGTCGGATGCCACTCACGTCGCCGCGTCGATGCCCGGGATGGTGATCACGGTGGCGGCCGCCGAAGGCGAAAAGGTGAAGGCCGGGCAAAAGCTATTGGTGCTGGAAGCGATGAAAATGGAAACCACCATCAACGCACCTGCCGATGGCGTCGTCACCAAAATCCATACACCTCCGGGGACCCAGGTTGAAGCAGGGGATCTGCTGGCGGTGGTGGAGTGAGGAAATCACGGGGCGAAGATTCGCTTTTGCGTTCGCTAAGTTGAATTCACCCTCCCGCGGCGAAGCCGTGGGAGGGTCGGTCGGCCCTAGGCCGCCGGGGAGGGCAGTACGCGCCAACGAACCACCTATCTCACGATTTCAGCCCTCCCCGGAATTCTCGCTGAACGCTCGCATTCCGACCCTCCCCAGCTGCGCTCAGGAGGGTGAATTCAAGATCGCGAACATCGACATCAAAGCAACCTTCACCACTCCTGACGGGGCGACGAAATTCAAAGGATTCGATAGGCTCTTGGAAAATTCACGCGTTCGCGTCCCTTGAGCTTTCGGAACCTATCCTCATGTCAATCAAACGTGTCGGAATTCTCACCGCTGGTGGCTTGGCCCCGTGTCTGTCATCGGCCATCGGAGCCTTGATTGAAGCTTACACAGAGCAAGCTCCTGAAATCGAAATCCTCTGCTACCGCTCTGGTTACAAAGGCTTGCTTCTCGGCGACAGCTTCGTCGTCGATGCCCATTCGCGGAAGAACGCGGCAATCTTGCACCAGCATGGTGGCAGCCCCATCGGCAACAGCCGGGTCAAACTGACCAACGTTGCCGATTGTGTGAAACGTGGTTTGGTCAGCGAAGGACAAGATCCACTGCAGGTTGCCGCGGAGCGATTGCAATCGGACGAAGTCGACGTGTTGCACACCATCGGTGGCGACGACACCAACACCACCGCAGCGGACTTGGCCGCTTATTTGGCCAAGCACGAATATCAACTGACGGTTGTTGGTTTGCCCAAGACGATCGACAACGACGTCATCCCCATCAAACAAAGTTTGGGTGCTTGGACCGCCGCCGAAGAAGGCGCCAAGTTCTTTGAAAATGTGGTCGGCGAACACAACGCCAATCCACGCATGCTGATCATTCACGAAGTCATGGGTCGCAACTGTGGTTGGTTGACCGCCGCCACCGCAGCCAAATATCGCGAACGTTTGCAGAAGCTCAACTTCTTGCCTGAAATGGGACTCAGTCAAGAACGTCGTGACGTGCACGGCGTCTTTGTTCCTGAGATGAGTTTTGACCTCGAAGAAGAAGCCAAACGTTTGCGGGCGATCATGGATGAGATCGATTGCGTCAACATCTTCATCTCCGAAGGTGCTGGCGTCGACACCATCGTCAAGGAAATGGAATCACGCGGCGAAAGCGTCCCCAAAGATGCATTCGGCCACTACAAACTGGACGCAGTGAACCCAGGCAAATGGTTCGGCAAACAGTTCGCTGACATGTTGGGTGCCGAAAAAACGCTTGTGCAAAAGAGCGGCTACTTCAGTCGTGCCGCCGCCGCCAACGCGGAAGACATCGCGCTGATCGGTCGCTGTGCCAAGAAAGCCGTCGAATGTGCCATGCAGGGCATCGGTGGTGTGGTCGGAGAAGACGAAGATCAAAACAACGAGCTTCGTGCCATCGAGTTTGAACGCATCGCCGGCGGCAAACCTTTCGACATCAACGTGGAATGGTTCGGTGACCTGCTTTCACAGATGGGCCAACCCAAAGGCGAAGTCCTGGAAACGTCTCACTAGCGGACCAACTGAGCGGCAACGACTTCCGAGCCGGGCGCGTCATTCGCGCTCGGCTCGTTCACGTTTGGCGCCGCTGGTTTTCGCTTTCCGTTGAGCAACCATCCGATCGGAGTGTAGCGAACGAAGACTTGGTAGCTGATCAACAGCACCACGCTTGAAATCACGCTGACCACCGTGAACTTCACCAGCAACGGGACTTCCCAGTCTCGAACCCAAAACTGCAAATACATCACCAGTGGAAGGTGAGCGAGGTACAACCAGTAGCTCGAGTCGGACAAGTATCGCAGCGAGCGACTGGGGTGAGCAAAGAGCGTCCGAAACAATCCCATCATGCCGAAGGAAACACACCACGCATAAGCGGATTGAATCAACACGGACGCAACCAACCCTCCGCCATCCGTTTGCCCTCTCAATGCCCACCCAATTCCGAACAGGACCGTGAGAGACAGTGGCAAACTGATCTTCCATCCACGACTAAGATTTCCATCGTGATCATCGGCGTCGAAGTAGATCGCACCAAATCCGAAAAACAACGCGTAGTACGCCAGCACCGATGGCATCGGCAGCAGGCCGACTGATGTTGCGGGCCCGAAGCCTTCGTGCCGCATGAACCAATGCGGCAACATCGTCAGCGGAATCAACCACAGCAAACAGTGCGGCGACCGAACCACCGTCGCGAGGTTCAATCTTGAACGCCATCCCCGAGGGGTCAACGTCATGACGAGCACGAACCCCGTCACTAAAAAGCACAAGAACCAAAGAAACCAAAGGTGACCGGTCGCGGGAAATTCAAACAGCAAGAACATCAACCCTTTCCAGTCCACCGCGTTGGCACCGCCATCAGTGGCCATGCCCGAGCTTGGTCCTGACAGTGTTTCGCCCATCATCGCTGCGATCTTTTCTCGGCCGGATTCCACGTCCTCGCGGTCCACTTCGATCTGCAACAACCCCGCCACGAACTCGGTCGTTCCCCATGGAGCCCGCATCACATCGATCGGTCGCTCTCCTTTGTGATTCCCGAGTTCGGGATCAGCGTCGTGATCCAACAACACCTCGGCAATGTCATCACGCCCAAGGAACGCGGCCACTAAAAACGGTGAATCACCTTGCTCGGATCGTTGATTGACATCAGCTCCCGCTGCCAATGCTTTTTCCACCGCTGCCAAGTCATCTTGGACGCCGGGAATTAACAAGTCGGTTTCATCAAACACCGTGACATTGGCCGATGGGTTAGCCTGGATGTGGCCAGCAACGATCCAGATCGATGGAATGATGGTGGACATACCAATCACAAATGGAATCGCGATGCGCAGGATGCGGTGCTCAATCAGCTTGGACATTCCGCGACGCCGATAGAGCATCATGGTGAAGAAGCCGCTCAACAGAAAAAACAACGGCATCCGAAAGCCGTGCACCATCGCGATGAACAACGATGTGATTTGACTGCTCTGTGAATCTTGAATCGGCCAACCACGGCCCGCATCAGGCGAATACGCGATGGCGGCGTGCAGGAAAATGCCCAGCAACATCGCGATGCCTCGCAACGCATCCAAGTCGTGTCGGCGAGACGGTATGGAATTCATTGAATCATTCATTCGCCCACTTTCCTCGATATCGGAATCGATCTCGCCTCCGTTTCGGTAACGCAATGTAACCGTTTGAAACGAAATCCATGCGAACCGAGCAAAAGACAAACGCCGCGGTTCGAATGATGGGCAAGAAGTGACTTGCGACGGGGCGCGTCAACCTGCACACGAATTCTGAGCAGCGAGATCGACAAGGATTGCGATGCGTGAATTCAGACCGCGACGACCTGCTCATCAGCGATCACCCAGATGCGATCGTTTTCTTTCGGCGAGATCCTCATCGTTCCGATAAACCGTCCGCAAGCGGGCAGCACCAAACAGCCGCTGGACCACCAAAAGCACGGCAACTTTCCCGTCGACTCGCCGCCATCGCTGAGCACATGAGCCGGATGCAGATGACCGCTGACCAACAGATCAGCATCGGATGGCAATGAACCGGGCTCATGGGCCATCGCCAGCGTGTCCAGGTGGAATGTCCCAAGCACAACTTCCATCGGCCAAGACTCCGGCAACGCCCCGACCGCACGATCGTGATTGCCTTCGATTAAAGTTACCGCGACGTCGTGGTGATGATCGAGAAAACCACCAAACAACGAGGTCGCATCCATCGACAACGAACTGCGCGCATGGAACAAGTCACCGATCACAAAGAGTTCCGTTGCGCCGCTGGCTTCCAGCATGTCCGAAACACAACGCAGCGTCGCACGGCTGGATCCAACCGGCACGCCGATCCCATGACGCCGAAACGTCGCGTCTTTTCCCAAATGCAGATCCGACACCATCAACGCCTGATGCTTTGGCCAGTACAAGCCGCCGGGATACAGTTCCAATTCGTGTCCCGACAGTGTGATGGCCAGAGGCGTCGAAACAGGCATCAGTTTGGATTCCAATCCAGCCCCATGGGTAACTGGTTCAAGTTGACAGGACCGTCCGCCGTCACGACCAACATGTCTTCGACGCGAACGCCACCATCTTGACGCCCATACAATCCCGGTTCGACCGTGAAAACTTCACCCGCGAGCATTTCGCCTCCGCCGTGATCCAGCAGAATTGGCTCGTGAACTTCCAATCCAATTCCATGGCCGGTGCCGTGTTGAATCGAAGGACCATCGGTCAACTCACCACGTGAGATCGGATAGCCATGACCGACCAAGACTTTCTCGACTGCCAACTGGACTTCTTCGCCCGTTCGCCCAGGGAACAAGACGGCCTCGGCAGCTTCCTTGGACGCGACCACGGCGGCATGCATCTTCTGAACCGTCTCGCTGGGCGTTCCGTTGACCACGGTTCGTGTGCAGTCGCCGTTGTAACGAGTCGACTCATCACGTGGAAACAAATCGACGATGACCGGATGACCCGTATACAAATTGCCGTCGCCACGATGATGGCAGTCTGCTGAATCGGGCAAGGTGGCAACGATCGCACCATGGCTCATCGTGTAATTGCGTTTCATGAACGCTTCCCCAGCCATCGTGCGAACTCTTTCGCTGGTCAACGGCTCGCCACCGAACATCAACCGGCCTTCTGAACCGACATCTGCCGTGGCGATCATTTCGCACATCTGCCGCATGACCGCTTCGGTGACCGATTGAGCTTTTCGAAGCCAGTCGATTTCTTCGTCTGTTTTAACTCGTCGGTCAATCACCCCAAGATCATCGTCATAAGCCACCGCGATCCCAGCGTCAGCCAAATGCCATGCGTAGATGAACGGGAACGCTCGATCGACAACCACTTGATCGATGGATTGAAGCTGCAAGAACCGAGCAACTGATTGAGCCGACGCGGTCTCGCGATCGCCACTGGCGGAACCTGAGGCGGGCGGAAAATCAGCGGGGCAGTGAACCCGGTCCAAACGCCCTGCGGCACGCGTGCGGTCCATTTCCAAATCACGCACGATCCCGATATTCTTTCCATCGGGCAATTTCAGCCAGGCGGCAGGATCACCCAACGCAATCCCCAACCGACGAAACAAATTCGCGTTTCGATCGGCGAGTCCCGCCATCACCTGAACCGCGTTTGAGCCAGCGTTTTTGGAAGCAGAACCGTCAGCCGAGTCGCTCGTGGCGACCATCAATTTAGAGTGAATCATGCACCCAAATTAACCGACTGCGTCGAGGCTGCCGAGAGTCCGTCGATTCAGCAAGTCACCAACCACCCAATCACCGACACAATCCGGGTTTGCTGGAACCCAAGTCGCCTCAACCGCCGCGCTCCTCATTCGCGTGTTTTGCGACTTCGAAGAACTGAACCGCTTTGCCCGACTCAACAACCAAACAATGTGAATCCGCAGGAATGTTTCCAAAGGATTGCTGCGTTCCGGACGGCCACTTGATGTGCAACTGATCGATCCGATCATGAATGCCGATCCCGACGTCAACCGTCTTCTCGTTGGCCCCCATGTAGGCCCCGCCAATCATCCAAGCGTGCCACTGCTCGTCACCACAAACCGCAATCACCTCCGCCCCCACCGCGTCGCGTTCCGACGCCGTGCCGACCAAATCAACTCGCAACCAATGCTGGGTCTCGGTGCAATTTTTCAAAACGGAAACGCGAGCACCCAACGAATTGGCCACTAAATCAGGCCGACCGTCTCGATTGAAATCCAAACGAACCAGCGTCCTGCCAATCCGAGGCGTTTGCCAAAAAGAGAACGAACCGTCTGATGAGTCATCCAACTCAGACACTCCTTGCGTCACAAATCCCGACGGGCCGCCTCGAAACAACTGCGGCAACATTCGAAACGGAATGTCGGGCGTACCGTTCTGAGCGGGTTCGAACACATGCCCATTGACGACGGTCAAATCCAACCATCCATCTCGGTTCAGGTCCGATGCCTGGGCTCCAAATCCAACCATTTCACGACCGTCATCAGCCAGCCCAAACGGGGATGCCATATCCGTAAAAAAACCTGGCATCCTCTGCAAGAATAGATTGTTGGGCTGTGCATAGTAATTCGTCACAAACAAATCCAACGAACCGTCGCGGTCAAAATCGCCGCCCGCGATCCCCATGCAACCTTGCGTTTCCGCATTATCACCCGATGCACACCCGCGAAGGATCGCTTGTTCCTTCAATTCCAAAGTGCCATCGCCACCGGGCTGACTGACCCAAAAGTGATTGTTGGTCGTGTCGTTGGAAAGAAACAAGTCGTTCCCTGCCTGTCGATCAAAGTCCGCGATGATTCCCGCGAAAGCGTAGTTGGGTTCTTGATGGTCCGCGTCAACACGTGGCCACTCATGCCAATCGCCGTTTGCCATCCGCTTCAAAAAGCGATCTTTGGCGGGAGCAAAGATTCGCGGTGAACAATCGAAACCCTCACCCCAACACTTGGTTTCAAACGCGGTCTCGTCATCGATGTAGTTGACCTCGACGATCTCTGGCAACCGGTCCCCGTCCAAGTCCCCGCAGACGATGCTGCTGGTCCATCCATCAGATCCTGCAATCGTTTGAGGCGAATAGGTCCCGTCGCCGTTGTTGATGCACATCACGTTGGCACCAATGTTCGCGATCACTAAATCAGGGAATCCATCCTGATTCAGATCAGCGGACGTGGCTCCCTGAGCGTACGACCGATCATCACTGCCGGA
This sequence comes from Rhodopirellula baltica SH 1, assembly GCF_000196115.1. Taxonomy (NCBI): domain Bacteria; kingdom Pseudomonadati; phylum Planctomycetota; class Planctomycetia; order Pirellulales; family Pirellulaceae; genus Rhodopirellula; species Rhodopirellula baltica. Next base: position 5,742,389 of record NC_005027.1, on the reverse strand, counting down.
TGCGACGGAAACGTTTCGAGTCGTTTGCCCACTCAAATTTCGAAACAACTGGTTTGGCCCCGAACCGGCGGGATCATTTGGCGGGCCTCCCGCGTCACAAAAATACAAATCCGGCCAACCATCCAAATCGAAGTCAACGACCGCGATGCCTCCACCGTTGACCTGGCTCATTCGTAAATGACTTGGGTCGGTGTCGAGATGATTGCGAAACTGAAAGTCAACGCCGATCTTCGCCGCAACGTCGACCATCTGGACCGGGATAGCAGTCGTGAGTGGATCGCTTGGTCGTTTTGTCGCACTCGAGTTCGACGCGGCATCAGCCAGCAATTCCGTGGCGGTGGGAAGAGGCCAATGCCGCAATTCAAGACCGCACAGCAAGTCGGGTGGAGACGGATGATCCTGTGTGAGACGTTGCCTGGCTTGCTTCAACTCGGGCATCGCTTCTTCCAAACGACCTTCTTCGTAGGCCAAGATGGTTTGCCAAGAAATGGCTTCCCAATGACGACCGAGTTTTTCAAGTTGCTCCACGAGCGTCCTCAAATCCTGCCGACGGTTTTCGCGATTCAAACCCACGTTGATCGCCATTTGCCAAGCCTCATCCAGCCACTTCTTTCGCTTCAAAATCCGCTCGGCCGCATCCAACTCGCCAAGCATTGCCAACGCTTCGGCCATTCGAAGGTAAGCGACTCGATCGGTGGGATCGATTTGGACCGCTTCGCCGAAAGCACGAATGGCCACGGAGGGTTGCTTCAAACGCAAAGACCATTGCCCGATCGCAGTCCAGTACTCGGCTTCCTGCTCGACTGACTTTGGCAGGGCGGCAAACCACTTTTCGAGATCCAAATCGGACTGCAATGCCTCGTAAACGCGTCCTTCGAATGCAGCGACGCAAGATGAATCTGGAAACGCCGCTCGCAGTTGTCGCACCAAATATTTGGCATCCTCAGCTTCATTCTGAACCAACAACTGCTTGGCTCTCGCCAAGTCTTTCAAGCTCAGCGTTTCGTGGATTGGTTTGGTTGATGAAACGAGTTCCGTTGCCAATGGCTCGTCGTCGTGATACGGAACACTCAGCGTCGTCATGCTCAGCAATTCTTTTTCAGTCACATCTCCCAGCCGGATCAACGCTTCGACATGACGGGTCGCTTCGACGCGTCGTCCTTGAGCATTCAGCAGGTTCGCCAGCCGCCGATGGACGGGAACCAAGTCACCAAAGCGGGAAAGCATCTCGCGATAAGTTGATTCCGCCTCTTCAAAACGGCCAGCATCCTGCAACCAGTCCGCGACTTGTCCTAAAGCCGGCAACCCAGCCTCAGGGTGATCCGGCGGAATCGCTTGAAGATACGAAATGGCAACGTCGAATTCATTCTGTCCTTGCGCAATCCGCGCCGCCAAGAAAAGTGCAGCGGGTGAATCAGGCCGCAACAGCAGCAACGACCGATTCAGTTCTTCCGCTTCGGCATACCGACTCTGATGAACCAAATCCCCAACTCGTTCCTGGAGTTCGTCGGGCGAGAGTTGTTCGGTCTCCGAAGGTGGAGCCGCCGCTGCGATTTGCACCGCGTCATCATTCACCGTGTCGCGATTTGTAGCGATCGAACCATCGGCCGAATCCGGTCGGTCGACTGAGTCGCGGGAGCCGCAACCTGACTGAGTCATTAATCCGAAGAGCAGAAGGATCGGGACCAAGCGACGCCAGTTGGCGTTCTTCGCTTCTAGCGTGAACAGGAATCGGATCCGTGTCGCAGCGTTGTGACTCACGATCATTTGATGCATCGTCGGTCTCATCCCATTTGGCCCCTATTCAAAACAAAATGTTGCTCGGGTCGCGATGACCCGAGCAACATTCATTCGTTGCAAACGGCGAAGATCAAAGTCAGCTCTATTCGAGCGACTCCGTTTCTTTTCCCGCTTTGGTACCCAAGGCACCCCACAATCCGTAGGGACTCTTCTCGCCGGGCTGGCCCGCTTTCGGAAGCGTCGCGCGGTTTTGGTTACCTGACTCAATGCTGTCGGTGATGAATTTCACCGCACCATCAGCCATCAGAATGTGGCACCCGCCTTGATGGCGACTTCCCATGGTGTAGGTCCCGTCGGAACCATCCCCACCCCACAAACAGCTTTCCTTGTTGGGTGGACGCACCGTGTTCACACTCGTGAACATCGGACGACCATCTGCCCAACGCTTGCCACGACGTTGATCGGCTGCGCCGGTCTCGTTGCCGTCGAGCCAAAACTGAGGTCGCGCGGGGTCAACGTTGTCTCGATAACACAACTCGGGATCAAAGAAGAACGGATCGCGTTGATTCATCTTGGGTTGCGAATTGATTTCCAAGTTCCCCGCATCGGTGACGATTTCGCCACATGCGATCGTGTTGGATGTACCGTCCAAGATGTCGCGGAAACGAGTTGAGAAGTGACTCTCGAAAACGCCGCGTTGGCGTGACTTGGCTCCGGCATCCGCCACCGTGCCATCGTTGTTGATGCCGCCGGTGTGAGTCGTTTGAATCGAGTCGCCAATGCATGCGGAGTAGTTGTTCAATCCCGTTTGGCCCGCTGTTCCGATGGTCGGGTCGCTGGGACAACGGAACGTTCCGACGGTCGTCCGCCATGGGGTGTAGTTGGTGTCCCATGGCACAGGTCCCATCGCTTGGTAAGGAGGACTCTTGGCACTCCCGTCACCATTCAGAGCGAGCGGATTGCTGATTTGCTCCCACAATCCTTGCTGCTCGATTTGCGGCAGGATACCAACCAACCAACTCAACAAATACGAGTTGTCGCCCTGTGCCCCCGCACCGGTGCAGCAATACGTGCCGCCCATCTGCTGAGGGAACTGAGCAAATGCGGAATGATAATTGTGCAGGCCCAAGCCGATTTGCTTGAAATTATTGCTGCAACTCATGCGGCGAGCGGCTTCACGAGCTGCTTGAACAGCCGGCAAGAGCAAACCGACAAGAACACCGATGATCGCGATCACGACCAGGAGCTCCACCAAAGTAAAGCCTTTGCGGCTATGGCGGACAAAGTTTGAATTCATACGAACCTCTCAGAAAAGCTTTCAAAAACAGAAAAGAATCAGGAACCGCGAGACTGGCGTCTCACCTGCTCCCGGGTAAATCAACGACTGGAGTCCCGTTGCTGCATCTCTCGCTGTTGCTGCTGGTAGTCCTTGGCTTGAGCTTCGTAAGAAGCAGCCAACTCTTCCGCAGTCGGAACTTTCTCGGGCGGAGCCGCCACCGAGTTCTCAGCACCACCGCCGCAACCGGGCGACAAAATGCAGCAGAACGCGACCAGCGCAGCCGCATGCACGAACTTCTTCATGGACATATTTCTTATCTACAAACGAGGGAGATAATTGTGAGCACCCGGGCATGGACACATCCGAGCGTTCCAAACGCCTATCGAAATCGCCACGCACCGCAAAACACTGGTGACGGGTGAAATACTGCCGATAGCTTAGCCTGCCGTCAATTGACAATATGTCTTATTCTTAAATTTTCAATGTGATTTTGCACAGCGGATCGAACCGCACTCGGTCCAGCTACACAGTTTGAGCAATCACCTGCTCAACAACGCCAAGGCCCGACCGTGACGACTCCGCAGCTAACGGCTAAGCATCTGCATCTGCGCTGCATGAACCGGCTCACCGATCACTGATGGCGATGGGAATTTGCCGTTCTGGAGGCATTCATTTTCATCAGCTTCACGAACGAAACTGAGGCTCAGCCTCTTAAGTTCACTAACCGTTCCGACCCACCTAGCAGACGCGAAAATCGCTTGCGACTGTTCTGGCGGATGAAGCGATCCGGTGGTTCGTGCCGATCGCTGGGAGAGACGTCGCTCTGACGCGATCGCATGGCATCGCTTCGGCGACCAAGCGTCTCGCCCCGCCGCCATCGCTTGAGTCTGTTTCATGACATGGTTTTTAAAACCCACTGATGCGTCCGCCTCCGACGCCCACGAAGCAACATCCACCCGCACGATCGCAGCCGCGGTCCTTCGCTTGGATCGAATGCTTCGACGTCGTCGGATACTCACCGTCGCGATTGGGTGCACCGTGTTGTCAGCTGGTCCCGGCTGGATCGGAACCACCTCAGCAGGATTCCCAGAGATGGTCGAGCGGGTCGGACGCTTTTGCGGATGCAGTTGGGGCGATGGCTATCACACATGCCACAGCAGCGGCATGCGTCCGATGGCGAATCTGCCACCGCGCTCGTATCCCGCTCGCACCGGCAACCTGGCCGACAAAGTGATGGGATGCCGCAACTGCCAATCACCAAATTGCCAGGGGACGTGCCAACCAAACCCGTTGCATACCAGCGGTACCCGTGACGGCTTCAGCACGTTGCGTCCAACCTTGTTACCAACGACGAGGCGGCCGACATTCTACGATCGCTTTGATGAGTACGCCCGCGAAGTCAGCTTCCAAGCCGCCGCGACCGAGGTGGGGGCCCGTCCCGTCGATCCCATTCTTGACCACGAGTCCATCGAAGGTCACTACCCGAAGACCAACTCACCACGTTTCGAATTGCACTCCAACCACATCGATACATTCACCCACCATGGGTTCTCGGTGTTGGCTAACGAGGATCCCTCCACGGCAACGCAATCCGTACAAACATTCAACAACACTGACACCAACATCGATGCACCTGCTGAATCAACATCGCTTCCCAAGCATCAGTTGACTGAAGAAGAGATCCAACGCTTTCGTGACTACCAAGAACACCAACGTTTAGAAAAGAAGTACAAGAAGTACTTGATCGAACCAGACGAAGTGGAACCGTTTCAAACGTTTGGAGGACCACCAGTTGGAAGCGAGCAACGACGATTGCTCGACGAGAACAAAGTCAACGAACTGTTGAAAGCAAAGTCGCAGCAACTTCCGCCGCCTTCAATGGAAAAAGAAGAATCCTCGGAAGACTCATTGCCCAGTTCGAGCGACCTACTGGACTCTCCGATTGAGGAGCCAGCGTTGGACGACGCGATGCCGCTGGAACAACTCCTGCCACCTTATCCAGAAGAGAACTCGGATCCGTCAACAGACTCTGTCGGACCTCTGTCGTGGCCCACGCCTTCTGCAACAGATTCGTTGACTCATCAACCGCCTCCATCCGCATCGACACGGAACTTCATCCGACAACCGTCCGACAATCCGATCACTCCGAAGGCAACGGACAGCAGCCCGAATGAGCGAGTGGCGGAAGTTCCGGATTGGCGATTCGTGAGGCAACCGCATTAGCGGCAACACCTAGATGCGGCCACCTTCGCAGCATGTTTCGCAAATGGTGTGGCAGCGTTCGCATTGCAACTTGCCGCGAATTTCGATCAAGGTTCGCCCCAAGCAAACGGGACAAACACCCTGCGTCGCATTCGCGGGTGCGCACTGATTCCATTGGCTCGCGGCTTGGTTTCCGGAAGAATCCCCGGGCGTCTGCTGGTTCGATGCGGAAGCTTGCGGTTCGTTCATAATGCAATCCATTTGGTGCGTTGATTCTAGAGCGGTTAGACTCAAGCGGGAGGATAACCGATGGCTTCCGAGCATTCACTCTTCAAAGATTCCGATCGAGACGCGTTCGCAAATCTTCAGACAACACGACTGAACCGCCTGCTGCGGGTGGCAACTGCCCTGACCATCGTGCTCGGCATGAGTGTTTTGGTTCAGCTACTGATTCCATACCGCGGTTACTTCCCAGCCGACCTACAGGACTCCGTTTTCCTGTCCGCGCATCGAGGGCACTTTCACGGTTGGTATCGGGTCGCGTTCTACATTCACATTGTTGCCGGACCAATCGCCTTGGTTCAAGGTGCGGTTTTGTTCTTCAGCGGATCTCGGCAGAAACCAACTCCTTCGTGGCACCGTGTTGTCGGCCGAGTGCAAACCGCAGTGGTTCTGCTGTTCCTGTTACCTAGCGGCTTGGTGATGGCTCAGTACGCCATGGCGGGTCCAACCGCTGAAGCAGCCTTCACGCTATTGTCATTGGCAACAGCGATCACGATGGTGATGGCCATCCGCAGTGCGATGGTTGGGCGAATGACCCAACATCGTCTTTGGGCAACTCGCTGTTTTTTGTTGCTGTGTTCGCCTTTGCTGCTTCGAGTGGTGGTGGGGTTCACGATCGTCACGGGTACTGAAACGGATTTCGCACACCGCCTTATCGCCTGGACCAGTTGGTTGGTCCCATGGTTCCTTTTCGAAGTCGGGAGAAAACGTCATGACACTGCACACCACGAAACCAAGACGCCACGCCTTCACACTGCTTGAACTTCTTGTGGTTATTGGCATCATCGCCGTCTTGATTGGACTGCTGATGCCCGCGGTTCGCACATCCAGTGGAGCCGCCAGAAGAATGACCTGCAGCAACAACTTCAAACAGATCGGGCTTGGCCTACACAACTACCACTCGGCCTACGAGCACCTTCCTTCCGCCCAAGGAGGCACACTTCGAGGGCCATCCGAACGCGATGGCAACTCGCGACGACTCAGCGGCTTGGTGGCGTTGATGCCGTTCATCGAAGCGTCAAGCATGTGGGAAACCATTGCCAACCCATCTGAATTCAACGGAATGTTGTACCCACCAATGGGTCCGGCACCCTGGGTCGAAACCTACGATCCTTGGACCACACAGATTCCAACCTATCAATGCCCCTCCTCAGCGGCCACGCCCGAACCATTTGGATTAACGAGCTATGCGTTTTGCGTCGGCGACCAAGTTGACATGCTGAATACCGAGCACTCGACAACGCAATCGGTGCGAGGCATCTTCGCAGGGGCGCATGTCCCAAACTTCCGAACGATCACCGATGGCTTGTCCAACACGATTGCCATGTGTGAGATCGGCAACGACCTCGGCGATCGTTGGGACATCGGACAAACCGCGATTCGAACGACCGAGCAAATCTTTGAATCACCCGCCACGTGCCGAGAAACTCTGAACGTGGATCGTCCTGATTTCTATGCCCCCTCGATCCAACTCGCCAGCGTCGGGCGGGGCGGTCGGTGGGCAGATGGGGCTTCAGCCATTGCGGCCGTCAACACGATTCTGCCACCCAACTCGCCAAGCTGTTCCGTCGGAAAGCAATTGACCGCCCCAGGCATCTACTCTGCTGGCAGCTTTCATCAAGGTGGAGCACATGTGTTGATGGCCGATGGTGCGGTCAAATTCATCACCGAATCAATCGACCATGGTGACTCAATCACAGCGGTCGTGCGGTTGACCAAATCCAACGAAGCGAAGGGAGTCGATCCAGTTGAAACCGATCATGAAGACGACAACGATTCGTCATCCCAATCCAAGTACGTACACACGGAAAGCCGACATGGTATCTGGGGCGCGCTTGGGACCGCCCGCAGCCAAGAATTGGTGAACGACGCTCTTTGACTTCGACAACGAATTGGCTCCCAAACGACAACCCGATCCATCGCCGCCGCAATCCGGTACGCTGGATGACATGAGTCCCGCGAGAGATCATTTTCCCGAAAGTGCCGAGCCCCTGCGTCATCGAATGATGTTGGTTCAGGATGCCGTCAGTGATTGCCCCTACATCGATGGCGAACCGGCGCGTATGCCGCTTTACTACCCGACGCCGCCACGCCGTAGCGACGACACGGACACGCTGCTGGCCGCCGGCTTTCGTCGGAGCAGTCAATTTGTCTATCACACGAATTGTCCGAATTGCCGTGCCTGCCAACCAACTCGACTGCGCGCGGATGACTTTCAGCTGACAAAATCATTGCGTCGTGTCCTGAAGAAGGCGGAGCGTGAACTGACCTGGAGTTGGCAAACCCCGCGAGTCGACGCGGATCGTGTTCGTCTTTACAACGACCATCGCAATCTGCGTGGTTTGGCCCACGACGGTGACATCAGTGCATCGGACTACGAGACGTTCTTGATCGCATCGTGCTGGCCGACCCTCGAGCTTGAAATTCGACATCAAGACCAATTGGTCGGCGTTTCGATCATGGACATCGGTCGAGACAGCATCAGTGCGGTGTACACGCACTTTGACCCCATCGCATCCAAGTTCAGCTTGGGAACATTCGCGGTGTTGCAGCAAATTCAGTGGGCCAAAGACAACGGCCGCACCTGGGTCTACTTGGGTTTGTATGTCGCCGAGAACCCGCACCTGAATTACAAATCGCGTTTCGTCCCACAAGAACGTTTGATCGACGGGCAATGGCGTGTCTGCTTGGAGTAGACTCTGGCGTCACACATCCATTCCCCACGCTGTGAGTAGAAATCTTGACGATCTGGTGGTTGGTCGCGCTCGCCGTGACGATGGTGCTGGTCTCGATCCTCGCGTTCCGACTGCATCCGTTTCTGGCGTTGCTATCGACGGCAATCATGGTGGCGATGCTGACCACGCCGGCTCAATTGTCATCGTTTGCATCGGCAAGATTGGCCGACGGCAAATTCACAGACGCCGAAGCCACCGCCTTCGTCGGACAATCCGCGTCCGCACGAGTCGCAGATGCCTTCGGTGCGACCGCCGGTTCCATTGGAATCGTGATCGCATTGGCCAGCGTCATTGGCGGATTGCTGATGCAGTCCGGTGCGGCGGCGAGAATCGTTGACACGATGCTCCGCTGGACCGGGGAACAACGTGCTCCCGAAGCAATGGCCGCGGCGTCGTTTGTTCTTGGCATCCCCGTGTTCTTCGACACGGTTTTCTACCTGATGCTCCCGCTGGCCAGGTCACTGCGCCGCAAAACGGGGAAGAACTATGTCTTGTTCATCTTGGCCATCTTGGCAGGTGGATCGATCACGCACTCGTTGATCCCGCCGACGCCTGGCCCACTTCAAGTGGCCGCTTTCTTGGAAGTCGAAATCGGTGCGATGTTGATCGCCGGGCTCGGTATCGGAAGCATCACCAGCGTGATTGCGTTGGCCGCCGCCAGAGTCATCAATCACTTTGTCGATCTGCCACTTCGCGACGAAGATGGCGAGGAGATTCGCCCCAAGACGCAGCGACTGGCATCAGCCGGCGATCAATCAACAGAGATCCCACCCAAACCGCCATTGTGGCTGTCGCTGTTCCCAATTGCCTTGCCGGTGGTTCTGATCGCGCTCGGATCGACCATCAAATCCGTTTACGGAAGCGAAGCCGTCGCGGAATCCGAACTGCTGGGATGGATCCTTCGGTTGGGCGACAAGAACCTCGCGTTGGGGTTAGGTTGCCTCGTCGCGTTCGGATTGATCCGCTGGGTTCCCAACGACCAACGACGCAAAGTGGTTTCCGCTGCGATCGCCTCCGCCGGATCCATCATTCTGATCACCGCCGCCGGTGGGGCAATGGGTAAAATGCTCTATCAAGCCGGCATCGCAGAAGTCGTCGGTTCCATCGCCAAAGGATTCCCCGGGCTTTGGTTGCTTCCGTTGGCATTCCTCGTGACGACCGCGATCCGAACGATCCAAGGCTCGGCGACCATCGCGATGATCACTTCGGCCAGCATTCTGCAATCACTGGCAACCAGCGGCGAGCTTCCGTTTCACCCGGTCTACCTGGCGATGGCGATCGGTGCGGGAAGCAAACCGATCTCATGGATGACCGACAGCGCGTTTTGGATCATCTCCGAAATGACGGGCATGACCGAGAAAGAAGCCCTGCGAACGATCTCTCCGATGAGTGCCGCGTTGGGTGTTTCAGCGTTGCTGGTCACCGTTGTTGCCGCGGCGATCTTTCCCGCCGTGTGACCTCGTTTTGATTGCGTAGCAACGGAACGCTCACCGAACGAGGTCACAGATGTACCGATGAACGGTTTCAAATTTCTAGTCGAGTGATTTTAATGGGACGTTCTGATTTGCCCGAAAATTGCTAGCAACGAACGTTCATGGATACGACCCAACCCGATTTGATCAACGCTTCCGCCTCGGAAAGCTCCGTTCCCAATGCCAGCAACAACGCTGGATCGTCGTCGAATTCGGATGCGCCCGCTATGAGCAAAAGCGAGCGAATCCGTCGCTACATTCAGGCTCATCCCCAGGCTCGGAACACGGAAATCGTTGCCGCTTTGGAAGAACACGGCATCAAATACCAGGATGTCGGAAACGTTCGGTCGCAGGAAAAGCGCAAGGCGGCAAAGAAGTCCGCTCCTTCGAAACGCCGCCGCCAAGTCGCAGCCGTCCCTGAACCGGCAGCGACGCCAAACGCGCCATCCGCGCCAGCACCAACGACGGGTGCGGTCAGCATGGAAACGCTGCAGGCGGGTGCCGAATTCGTGAAGCAGGCTGGTGGAATCGACCAAGCCGAGGCAATTCTCGCCCTGATTCGGCAAATTCAATCCGTTTGAGCGCGGACTCGCCGTGCGTCGGCAAGCCGATTCATAGATCCGTCTCGCAGCCACCGAATGGGTGCCACAGCGGCATCCAGGGACCGACATTTTGTCCAGTGGTCTGGATCGCGTCGCGACTTCGAGTCATTCAGCGTGCGAGCAAGGCGAATTTGCCAAGATTCGCGCCGCGAGAGTGATACAGACAAATGATCACAGAGGTCTTCGGCAGCCCGAAAACCCCGAAAAACATTGACTCTGCTTGATAATTCAGTACTCTACAAGTCCCCCCTGCGATCCTCTTCGTCGACAGTTCCTTCGATCGCTCCCCACCTCCCACCGAATCAAAGCCGATGGTTTCACCGCCACCGAGCTTCCAGCCTCATGAACAATGCATTGAACTTCCCAAAGCGATGGGTCGCTTTGGACGAATGTTTCTCAAGCCGCAATGCGTCCGCCGGTCTCAAGACCAAGCGTCAACGCAGCGTTTCGAGTAAACGACGAGTTCGAGCTTCGCTGGCATTGGCCGTGCTCGCCGGTGCATGCGTGGGCACTGGAACAGCGGCACCAATGATGAGTGCATGTTCGGCGGACGAAGTTGCCGACGTCGCCCCCGCCGATTCGGTGGAACAATCCAACGTGGATGGGCAAACAGCTGAAACGTTGCGGTTCTCGTTCAACGGCGTGCCGTGGCGAGAAGTGATTCAGTGGCTGGCCGATGAAGCTGACTTGGCACTGCACATCAGTGAGCTGCCTTCGGGCAGCTTTACCTACAGCGACAACAGTGAGTTCACCGTTCAAGAAGCGATTGATCGAGTCAATCTGTTTCTGATCTCGGAAGGCTTCACGTTGGTGCGCAGCGGTCGCTTGCTTTCGGTCATCGATTTGACCGATCCACGCGGTGTTCAACAACTCGAAACATTGGCCGAGTTTGTCGACGCCGAACAACTCGCTGACAGAAAACCACACGACGTCGTCAAATGCATTTTCTCACTTGGTGAGATCGATGGCGAAGACGCTGTCCAGGAATTGTCGGCGCTCAACTTGATGACCAGCCCCACGGTCCTCAACAAAACCAATCAACTGATCGTCACTGATTCTGTCGCGAAACTGAGAAGCGTTCAACGAGTCCTGTCGGCGTTCAAATTGGACGAGATGGACAACGGCACAATTGTTCAATCATTCCAATTGCAACACGTCACGGCAGACGACGTGCTGACGGTTGCTCGCCCCCACTTGGGTTTGGCGACGGATGAAATGATCGGTATCGATGTCAGCCTGTCGGCCGACCTGGGTGGCAACAGCATCTTCGTCACCGGCATCGAAGACAAAGTGAAGCTGCTCGAAGGTTTGGTCAAAGCGGTCGATCAACCCGACTCTGCCAAGGCCTCCTCAAACGAACCGATGCAGCTTCGGTCTTACCTCGTTCCCGGCGGGAACGTTCGAACGGTCTACAACGTTTTGCAGACATTGCTTTCCGGCAAAACCGTTCGGCTTTCAATGGATGATGACGCTGGCACAATTGTGGCTTTGGCGTCGGCTGAAACTCAAGCAGAAATCAGCCAAACCGTGGAAGAACTTCAAGCTGCCGACGACGAGTTCGAAGTCATCCAACTGAAGTCCGTCGATCCGTCCTACGCGATCAGCTTGATCGACCAGATGTTGGATCTGCCTGACGAGTACGCCGACCCGGACGACATCGATCCGGACACCCCTCGAATCGATGCTGACCCCGGCAACCGCCGCCTCTTCGTTCGAGGAAAACGGCATCGCATTGACCAGATCAAAACCATCGTCGAAGGACTCGAAAAAGGTGGCGTATCAAGCGACGCCGAACAAATTCGCGTGCTTCCGTTCAAAGGCAAAAATGCCGAACGCTTGTTGGAAACCGGGGCCAAATTTTGGCAATCCACGAACCCGGTGATCCTCTACCCAGGACACGAATCCAATTCGCCCAATGTCCTTGAACGTGTCCCCAACGAAGACGAAGGCGACGCGTCCGAGAGTTCAGATCCCGGTGCTGATCACGGTGCTCTCGAACTGACCAGCAAACGAAGCCTGACCGACGAACCCACCGAAGCTCGACTGCTGACAACCGTCACACGTTCGCGATCCGAACCGATCACTTGCCAAATCACGTCGCGTGGATTGATTCTTCAATCCGAAGACACCACGGCACTCAATGAATTCGAGCAACACCTGCGATCGCTCGGCACATCGATGCAGCCCGCGTCATCTCCACCCATCGCGTTCTACCTGAAACACATTCGTCCCGACGACGCGCTTCGAATGCTGGCGGAATTGCTCGAAGGCGGAGAAGCAGCCAAGGAAGGCGAAGCCGGAACGTTGATCAATGGAACGATGACTTCGGTTTCATCCGGCGGCTACCTGGGCAGCTTCCTGACCACACGCGACGGAACGATGACGTTGCTGTTCGGTTCCATCACGATCGTTTCCGATTCGCGTTTGAATCGCTTGATTGCTCAGGGATCCTCCGACGACATCGACCTGATCGAAAACTACCTCAAGATCATCGACAAAGACCGTAGCATCACGACGGTGCAAACCTACGGCACCTCTCGCGTCATCGAACTCAAACACACCCGTGCGGCGGACGTCGCCGAAGCCGTTCAAGCCGCCTACGCCGGTCGCATGGCCGAAGGAGCTGGCAAAGCCAATGCGGCAGCCGGTGGTGGAAACGATTCCGAAGCACGCGACGCGGCTCGCAATGGTGACAACCGCGGCAACTCAAAAAATCCACCCAAGAAGTCGGCCTCGCAAGCGGCTCGCGATTTAGAACCGAAGATGACGGTCGCCGTTCACGAAGCCAGCAATTCCTTGATCGTAACTGCACCTCAGCAACTGTTCGCGGAAGTTGAAACCCTCGTTCAAACAATCGATTCGCGTGGAGAACAGGCCGTCGAAGTCATCATCCCCAGCAGCGATGAAGTGATGGGGGAAGTGCTGCAACAGGTGCTCGGTGCGTCGACCATCACCAGCCGCCGATCAACGACATCGTCATCCCGCGATCGTTCGCGAGACCGAGGAGGGCGATGATGCGATTCCACTGGAACGCGGCCATGTCCTCTTCGCTCATCAGATCGTTGCGTCGCACCGTTCTTCGCGCCGCTCTGCCGGTCTCGATGGCCGCCATTGGCGTCATCGTGGTTTCGAACGGTAACGTCGCCCAAGCACAATCAGGGCTTCGCGAATCACTTGAACGACTTGATCGTGATCAAGACGGCGACATTGAACCAGAAGAGATCACGGCACTTGCTCGTCCGTATTTGGAACGTGTGGCCGAAGCCCGCCGCATGGACCTGAACCGGGACAACTCGGTCGAACGCTGGCAGGAAGCTGCTCGAATCTACCACGCACTTCAAAATGGCGTTGCCGGGCGAGAAGTCGATCCGGAAGCCGATGTGACGGTTCTTCCGTTCGGACCTCGAGACGACGAGCCGATGGTTCCTGAGTTTGGTTTGGGCGAAATGAAGTTCCAATACACCATCTCAGACTATCGCCAAGCCGAACGAACGATGTCGCGAAGCGATCGAAACGGCGATGGCTTCCTTGACCGCCGTGAAGTTGAACGAGCCGACTGGAAGTTTCGTGATCCCTTCGAAGAGGATTACGACAAAGACAACCGGCTCAGCACAGTCGAACTGGCTCAGCGTTACGCCCGTCGACGACTTCTGTCAGGTGCCTCTCGCGAACTGGTGCAGAAGAACCGCCGAGTTGGAAGCGAAGTCCGTCGCAACGAATCATCCGACCGCGAAGATGACTCACGTTACTGGCGACGCGACCGTCGCTATTACCTCGCATCGACCGTGATGGAACGATTTGACAAGAATCGCAACGGACGGTTGGAAGCGAGCGAGACCGTCGCAATGGGCATTCCCTTCGGCCGGATTGACCTCGACCGAGACGGCGAGATTTCTCGTGACGAACTCAACGACCACCTCCTTCAAGTTCAAGAACGAGAAGACCAGGATGCGGAAGGATTGCCGCCGTGGTTCTTTGAACGCGACGAAGACGGCGACCAACAAATCTCGATGCCGGAATTCACCTCCGAATGGACCCCTGAATTACTGGCTGAGTTTGAATCGTACGACCAAAACGCCGATGGTCTGCTAACCAAAAGCGAGCTCGCGGGATCAACCGCTTTGATGGGCGGCAACTACCGAAACGAAACCGCTTCCGCTTTGCCGCCTCGCAAAACGGTCGTCTCAGAAATCTTCATCGAAGAAGAGTATCTGATCGCGGACGTCGACGTTCAGCTTTCGATCACGCACACGCACGACGAGGCGCTCGATGCCTACCTGGTCGGCCCCGACGAGACGAAGATCGAATTGTTCTCGGGAGTCGGCGGTCACGATGATCACTTCGACCGAACTCGATTCGATGACGATGCACGACTGCCGATCACCAAAGCTCGTCCACCCTTCGAAGGAACCTTCATCCCCGAAGGCCGGCTGAAGAACCAACCCAGCCTAAGCTCTTTCAATGGAAAGAATGTTCAAGGCACTTGGCAATTGATCATCGTGGGAACCCGCAGCGAACGATTTGGGTTGCTGCACAACTGGAGCCTCGACATCACGCCGGATACGTCCAAGCCTTGAGGCGGAGAATTCCGGTTGAGGTGTCGAACTGATCAAACGCCCCGGCGCGGATACGTTACCGCCGATGGGTCGTCCACGGCATAGGCTTCGATCTCAAATGGATTGCCGCGATAAGCGTCGCGGCCCATCAGCCTCAACACCAACGAAGCACCGAGATAAGCGGGCAAAAAGAAAGGCCCCCAGCGTTCATACTGCCGCACGTGAACTCGTTCGTGCCTGCGAGTTCGTTCCAAATCCCCAATCGTACATCCCAGTACAACATGGCCGAGCGTCATGGCCGCGGCGGGAACAGGCATCGATCGCAGGCCTCGGGCAATCCAGCGTCCGTGAATTTCAGCAACTCCTGAAACCCACTCAACGCGTCCGCCCAATAACAATCCGATCGTGATTCCGATCAGCGTGTTGGGAGCGGCCCATAGATACCGCAACCAACGCAATTACTTGTCGAACCACTTCTTAATCGCGTGAAGCGTCGTCGCTCGCCCAGCACGTGCGATGGAGGTCGTCAGCGGGATTTCCTTTGGACAAACCGCGACACAGTTTTGAGCGTTACCGCAGGATGCCAAACCGCCGGGTCCTTCGAGTGCGTCCAGTCGCTCGCCGGCGAGCGATTTTCCGGTGGGATGGTTGTTGAACAACATCGCCTGCGAAATCGCATGTGGACCGACAAACGCCTCGGAGTAAGCCTGACGCTTGCGAGCCTCGAACTCCTCAGCCGTTTCGTCTGACTTTTGTGTCAGCTCGATCTTGTTGTATTGAGGACAAGCCTCGACGCAACAGCCACAGCTCATGCACTGGCTGAGTGGATAGTTGCGTTCTTGGTCTTCCCGCAGGATCCGCTCGCCAGCACCCATGTTGTAGTAGCTGTCGACGGGCACCCAGGCTTTGACTCGTTCCAAACCTTGGAACAAACGAGCTCGGTCGACAACCAAGTCACGAACGACGGGGAACTTGCTCATCGGCTCCAAAACGATTTCGTCCGCATTGTCCGCGAGCAAACGATCGACCAATGCACTGCAGCTTTGACGCACTCGGCCGTTGATGACCATCGTGCAGGAACCGCAAACCTCTTCCAGGCAACCGCAATCCCAAGCAACAGGAGTCACCTTCTTGCCGTCGCGATTGGTCGACTGAGCAGCGATCCGTTGCAGAACGCTGATCACGTTCATCTCCGGCTCATACTTGATCTTGTGCAGTTCCCAGTATGGAGCTTTTCCGGGAGCGTCCTGACGGCGCACACGAACGTTGATGAACTCGGGTCGTTTCTTTGTCGAGGGTTCGAGAGCAATCATCGGATCAAGAATTCAAAAGGTGGTTGAGAGGCAGTGCGGTGAACAAAGCGATTGGCGGGAAACGCAAAGGTTGAAATTGAAGGAGAACTCAGTTGGCTCCCACCAACCCCGCACCCGATTTCGATTGAGCTACCTTCTTGGCGGCCCGCTCGTTCCAAACTTCTTCGATCGCCTCGGCACCCACCAATCCGTACAAACGCGGACGTGGTGGGATCAACGATGTATCAACATCTTCGTAAGCGAGATCCGGTTGGTTCGTCGTGGCGTTCCAGGTCGCAACCGTGGTCTTGAGATACTTCTCATTGTTGGCTTCAAACTCATCGCACCACGCTTCGGCTTGGCGACGACGTTCTACAGGATCCTCGGAAGTCAACGATGGCTTCTTGAAGTCAGGCTTGAAATGAGCCCCACGGCACTCGTCTCGCTGCAAAGCTCCCTTGAGCAAGGCTTTCGCCAGCGGGAACATGTCCTGCAACGACTTCGCGAAAATGACGTTTTGGTTAGTCCACGAACCGGTGTCGGCCAAGGAGACCTTCATCGCCCGCTCGTGCAGCTCGTCGACCTTCTTGATCGCTTCTTCCAATTGGTCGTTTCGGCGAACCACGGTGGCAACGCGAGTCATCAAATCGCCCAACTCTTGGTGGATCAGGTAGGGATTTTCATCACTTCCCGCGTTCCCGTTGAGCAAGTGATCGTGGCGATCTTGCTGAGCCTTCACGGCCGAATCAAGCAGCGATTGAGGCACGTCGGCCGCCCCGGAGTCCTGCGATGCCGAGTAGTTCATGATCGACGAACCGGTGAACAATCCGGTGAAGATGCATGACAACAACGAGTTCGCACCCAAGCGGTTTGCACCGTGATAGTGGTAGTCGCATTCGCCAATCGCGTACAAACCGTCAATGCTGGTCATGTGGTTACGAGGTGCTCCGGCTTCCATCCCGCCGTCTTCGCTCTTCACGTAATCCGCCCACAATCCGCCCATGCTGTAGTGAACAGCGGGGAAGATCTTCATGGGTTCGTCGCGTGGGTCGACTCCTTGGAATTTCTCATAGATTTCCAGGATACCGCCGAGTTTGCGATCCAGCTCGTGACGCGGGATGTGCGTCAAATCGAGGTACACGCACATGCGATCGTCTTCAACGCTGAGCCCTTCGTTGACGCAGATGTCAAAGATCTCTCGTGTCGCGATATCCCGTGGAACCAGGTTCCCGTATTCGGGATAGCGTTCTTCCAGGAAGTAGTAGCGATCCGCTTCGGGGATATCACGAGGTCCGCGGGGATCCTGCGGTGTGCGTGGCACCCACACTCGGCCGCCTTCGCCACGAGCCGACTCGCTCATCAAACGCAATTTGTCGGCGCCGGGAATGGCCGTGGGGTGAACCTGAATGAATTCCGCGTTGGCGTACTTGGCACCATTTTGGAAACAACGGCTCGCGGCACTGCCGGTGCAGAACACACTCATCGTGCTGCGACCGTAAATCAAGCCACATCCGCCCGTCGCAACCACCACCGCGTCAGCCGGAAACGCTTTGATTTCCATCGACACCATGTCTTGAGCCACCACGCCGCGGCAGCGGCCGGTTTCATCTTGGATGGGGCCGAGGAAGTCCCAGAACTCGTATTTGTTGACGTTGCCTTCCACTTCTTGACGGCGGACCTGTTCATCCAAGGCATACAACAACTGTTGCCCGGTGGTCGCACCAGCGAATGCTGTTCGCTTGTAGAGCGTTCCGCCAAACCGCCGGCGGTCGATGAATCCTTCGCCAGTCCGGTTGAAAGGCACGCCCAAGCGGTCCATCAACTCGATGACCTTGGGTGCCCAGTAAGCCATTTCTTTGACAGGCGGTTGGTGATTCAGAAAGTCACCTCCGTAGACCGTGTCGTCGAGGTGTTTCCACTCATCGTCGCCGAGCTGCCGAGTCGCGTCATTGCAGCTGTTGATGCCGCCTTGCGCGCAAACGCTATGCGAACGTTTGACCGGGGTCAGACTGATCAAATCGACTTGGGCGCCCAGCTCGGTCAACTTCATCGTTGACGCCAAACCGGCCAAACCACCCCCAACGACAACCACGCGAGTGGGCGAGTTGGATTGTGCCATGGAATGTTTCCTTCAAAGAATCAAAATGGGTGGTTGCAAACTTATTCGGTGATCGTGTCGTCGTCAGAATCGGATGCGTTTTCGGCTTCCTCGACGTCGACTGGTGTTCGTTTTTCGGGCATGTCATAAGCCAAACCAGTTTCCTTGGCCGCCTCGTACATGATCGCCTCGTCGGCCCGGGCCTGAGCAATGTCTTCGGCGTCCATTCGGACCGCGCCCCACCAGGCCGCTGTTCCAATAACCGCCAAAATGACTCCAAAGGCCACACACACTTTGGTGGCTCGCTGCTGAGCTTGTGGTGAAACCCAAAATCCCCAGGTGATTCCAGCGGTCCAGATGCCGTTGGCCAAGTGATAAACCGTCGCCAGGACACCCGCTAAGTAAAACGCTGGCCAGACATAGCCCTGCATCGCTTCACCAAGCGACGAAGCAGCGTTGTATGGGTCGAAGCTCGCAAACCCGAGCGGCTCCATGATCGCCAGCCAAAATCCGGCATGGAACCAACCGTGAAGGTGCAACACGTGAGTCATCAAGAAAACCAAGGCGATCAAACCAGTCCAGCGTTGCCACACATAGCGGCGGTTGCCGGTGAACTGGTAGTTGCCAAGATTTGATTTGCCCGTCCGGATGATCCAAACGCCCAAAATCGCGTGGAACAACAACGGAGCAAAAATGCCTCCCCATTCGACCACGGGCAGCAAATTCCCGAGGCTGTGGATCATAAACACCGCTCGTTGGAACGTTTCCGTCCCGTTGAGCAGACTGGCGTTGGTGGTCAAGTGAATGACCATGTAAACGCCCAGCGGCACAATCCCGGTCAACGAGTGCAGCCGTCGAATGGCGAATTCGTGACGCAGGAAAAACGATTGCGAACGAGTGAGTTCAGACACGTGGGTCCAGGTCTTCTTGAGGTGGAAACTGGCCAATCGAAGAACCGTCGTTCACCGTTTGAGATAACGCCACAATGCGTCCATCCTATCGGTTCAATCGGCTCAACCCTCGGAGTTTACGCCTTGAGGACAGTTCAGCCTAGAGAGCCGCGGGAATCGTTCCCCGCAACTGCGACCATCTGTCGCTGAAGTGTCCCCCTGACACTGTTGGCGGTTTCTGAGATTGCGATCAAACCGTCACGCGGGCCCAGCAGCCTGAAAAATGCGGATTGTCGCAGAATGCCTGCCCGTAAATTGCTCTCGGGGGCATCGAGCACCGCATGGGCATGACCAAACGGCGGCGGTGTGCGAGTCTCCGAATGATTATTTCGTGAATTGATTTCTTCTTTCGAATCATTGGGACTCGACTTTTGATGTCAGTGGTTATCCTGACGACGAACACGTTGACCTTCGTTTGGCCCGATGGACCACCCTGTTGATCACTTTTTTGCCCAATCAATCGTCCACCGTCTTACCCCCTCGCCGCCGGCGAACGGGACCTTTTTCGCGATCCAGCGCGACGGTTGCGCCCGCGAAAGTGGCGGCTGAGCACCGAGCGACACGGTCGGTTCGTTCGATTTTCATCAGCGATGTTCATCTGGGACTTCGGCACGCGCAAGTCGACCGGCTGCTTTCTTTTCTAAACAGCCACTCGCCTGAACATTTGTATCTTGTTGGCGATTTCATTGATGCCCGCGTGCTGCACATGCAGCCATATTGGCCGCCAATTTACGATCGCTTGCTGAATCGACTGGCCGAACTCGCCGCCGAAGGGACCGCGATTCATTACACGCCTGGCAATCACGACGATTACCTGCGGCATGTGGACTGGCCCGAAGTCGCCGAGTCGAACGATGTAACGGTCGGCGAACAATTCGTCCATGAAACCGTCGACGGCCGCCGGGTCGTGGTGTTGCACGGTGACCAATTCGACAAAGTCGAACGCCAAGCCCATTGGCTTTCACTGATCGGCACGTTTCTGTACACGTTGCTGCTGACCGCTGATCGAGCGATCAACCGCGTCCTGAAATGGCTGCGGATGAAGCCCCGTCGGATCAGCCGTTATCTAAAACAAACCACGAAACGCATGGTTCAGTGGGTCAGCGGATTCAAGTCGAAAGTCCGCCAGCACGCTTGCGAGAACGACTGCGACGCGATCGTCTGCGGCCACATTCACATCCCAACCGTGCGACGACTCAGCCCAACGTCGGACAATCCCGATGCCAAACGCCCTCTGTATTTCAACCTGGGCGACTGGGTTGAGAACGCCACCGCGATGGTGGAGTACGGAAACGGAGAACTGGAACTGATCGATTTCGACCAACCCGATCGAGTCCCACCGGCATCTGCCAAATCTCAATCTCAAGCCACCGACCAACTCACCCCCAAAGCCGCCGCCATCAAACGCCACCTCTTCACCGGCATGGGGTGAGCAGGGAACTGCCTTGTTCATTTCCATGCTTTCAGGCGAGTTGATAGAGCATCAACCACGGCCCAAGGCGTGGGCTCCAAGACGGAACCCACCACGCTGCCAAATGCACCATCGCAATTAGATGCACCATCGCAATTAGCGAGGTAGCTCAACAAGAACGGACGAGAGCCCAATCAGGTGGACGCTTTCATTCGTGACTGGATTTCCGAAACGACGTCGTCGATTTTGACTCGGGTTTGTTCCAGGGTGTCTCGGTCGCGGATGGTGACCGTCTTATCGGTCAGGGAATCACCATCGACGGTGATGCAGTACGGCGTTCCGGCTTCGTCCTGTCGACGGTATCGTCGACCGACCGCACCCTTGGCATCGTAGAAAACGTTGTAGTGTTCTTTGAGGGCACCGTAGATTTCTTGCGCGACTTCCGGCATTCCGTCCTTCTTGACGAGGGGGAACACAGCGGCTTTGATCGGTGCCAAACGCGGGTCCAATTTCATGACCGTTCGAGTTTGCATTTTGCCGTTTTCATCCGGTGCCTCGTCTTCGGTGTAGGCTTCGCATAGGAACGCGAGTGCCGCCCGGTCCGCACCGGCGGATGGCTCGATCACGTGCGGCACGAATTTCTCGTTCGTGATGTCATCGCGATAGGCGAGGTCTTTGCCGCTGCCACGGTGCTTGGGTTTGCCGTGTTCATTCAGTTCGACGGTCATCGGATTGGTCGCTGGATCCAGCTTGCCTTCCATGTGGCTGCGAAGGTCGAAATCGCCGCGGTGCGCGATCCCTTCCAGCTCGCCGTATTCGCCTTCGGGCAGGAACGGGAACGCATACTCAATGTCGGCGGTGCCAACGCTGTAGTGAGCCAATTCCTCGGTATGGTGCTCCCGCATGATCAGCGATTCGTTGGACAAACCGAGTTTGGTGTACCAAGCCATCCGGCGATCACGCCAATAGCGGTACCACTCCTGCGACTGATTCGGGTGGCAGAAGAATTCGATCTCCATCTGCTCAAATTCGCGCGAACGGAACGTGAAGTTTCGCGGCGTAATCTCGTTGCGGAAACTCTTCCCGACTTGGCCGATTCCAAATGGAATGCGAACGCGCGAGCTGTCGACGACATTCTTGAAGTTGACGAAGATGCCTTGTGCGGTTTCCGGACGCAGGAACGTCGTGTCCTCCTCACCACCCAAAGCACCCAAGGTGGTCTTGAACATCAAATTGAATTCGCGGGGCTCGGTGAGTGTTCCGAGTGTCTTCGCATCGGGAGCGAGGACGTTGTCGGTCGAATCGAGCTTGTCCAGCGTCAGAGATTCTTTTTCGACAGTCAGTTCATCCGCGTTTTTGGGACGAAGCTTGAAAAACTTCATACCACGACGTCGAACTTCGTCTTCTTCCTGCTCGATCTCAGCAAGCGTCGAGACAAAGATTTTCGTGCCTTGGTATTCCACAAAACGTCCGCGAACTTGATCAAAGCGATATCGCTTCTTCGATTCGCGACAATCCACCATGTGATCGTGGAAAAGATCGTAGTGGCCGCTGCACTTCCAAACCTGCGGGTGCATGATGATCGTGCAATCCAGCCCCACCATCTCAAACGTCGAGGGAGCACCGGCGGGCGATACCAATTCGTTGTGGCCCGAGATCATGTCGTGCCACCACGCATCCTTCAGATTGCGTTTTAGCTCCACGCCCAACGGCCCGTAGTCCCAGAAGCCTTGGACACCGCCGTAAATTTCGCTGGATTGAAAAAGAAAACCGCGTCGTTTGCACAACGACACCAAGGCGTCCATTGATTTCATGAGAATCGGGCAGGCAATCGAGGAGTGAAGGGAAATCCAACCCAACATTGTCCCCAAATTCGTTCGCTAGCCTATCCCACTGGTCCAAACGCGATGGACCACGTATCTGCCTTGAGTTGCCCGCGATCGGAAAAGAAAATCACCGAAATCGGGGCAGAATTCAAACCGGAATTCAATAACGAGACGAGCCAAATCCGGCCGGAGCGGCCATTTGCGTGCCGCCCGCATTGAACGATGCCGCGTCGCGAGTCGAGTTGATTTGGCGGCTGAGTGCTGCCACTCGTTCGCTGACCATCGCACCGTTGGGGCCCAAAACGCCGCCACCCAGTGCGAGAGCACGCTGATAATTCTGCAATGCCTGAACAGGATCGTTGCTGGCCTCCCTCAAACGTGCCAATGCCAACCACGCTCGAGCGTTGTTGGCGTCTTGTTGCACTGCGTCTTCCAAATATTTCAGGGCGGTTTGTGGTTCGCCATGCTCTTCGTAAAGGCGTGCCAATTCGATGCGTGGCTCAGCCAAGGCCGGATTCTGGGCCGCCCAATTTTTCAGCAAAGTGAAGGCTCGGTCGGGACGGCCGGAATCGACCAGCAAAACCGCCAATCCGCGGTGGCAATCCACGTGATTTGGGTCGTGGTCCAGACATTGATTGTAAAGTGCTTCGCTTTGACGGATCAGATTGGGATCTTGTCGCTGATTTCCCAATCGATGTGTCGTAGCGGCCAAGTTGTAGTAGCCGTCCGAGTCGGTTGGGTCTGAGGCAATCGCTTTTTGAAATTGCTCCATCGCCGCCGTGTATTGGCCTTGGTTGTACAAAGCCGCACCCTGCGTGTTCTGGCTCCCGGCGGCCCATTGGCATCCGGTCATCGTGGCAAAGATGGTGCCCGCGATGAGGGAAGCGGTCAAACAACTCCAAATGGTCAGCCGACTTTGGCGGACGGGCTCAGTCGCCGATCCCGCCGCCGCGTTCTCATTTGGATTGAAAATCCGCAAGCCATTCGGGTTCGTTGTGGTCGCGTCATTGGCATGCAACGGCTTGCCGACCGAAACCGGGGAGGCGGACGAAAGAGAAGAATCGTTGCGAAGAGCAGGGCTGGGCATCGTTAGCGACTGGGTGCTGGAGCCATTCGGAAAACGCGCAGGTTGAACACAAACGCGCGTCATGCAGCCCTGTACTAGTCCTTTCCGACGAACCGTCGCAAGACCGACGATTCACGTTGCGTCAATTTGTGGGTTGCCGCTACAAGGAAGTCACCCACGGTCTCGCCCCGCACCCCGACACACGTCACGAAAAAAGGATTTTTCAAATGGCGTCTTCCAACGGATTGTCACTGCAAGAAATCGCCGATCTCGTCGGTGGTCAATTGCTCGACTTCAGCGACTGCATCAATGACGAGACCAATTCGTCTGACGGTGCCGTCCAAGGAAAATCCCCGAGCGTTGAAATCTCCTCCACAATTTGCACGGGTGCTGCGCCGCCGGCCGAAGCGGGACCTCAACAAATCACGCTGATCGACCAAGCCAACCACGCGGGCCAATTAGCTGACAGCCAAGCCTTCGCTGTGATCGCACCTGAATACGTGGCGGCGTCACCGATTCGATTGCAGATTTTGGTCGATGATCCCCACGCGGCGTTCACGAAACTTGTCAGCCATTACCGCCCGGCACTGGGCGAGACGATGCCGGTCAGTGGAATTGATCCAACGGCCAAAGTGGATCCGACTTGCCAAGTGCATCCCTCGGCCAACATCGGTGCGAATGTCGAAATTGGTCCTGGCTGCACCATCGCGCCGGGAGTCAACATTGGTGCGGGATGCCAAATCGGTGCGGACTGCACGCTGCATCCCAATGTGACTCTGTATGCCTACTGCCAACTCGGTGAACGGGTCACATTGCACGCCGGCACCGTGGTGGGAGCTCACGGCTTTGGCTACAAAATGGTCGACGGTCGCCACATCCCAACGGCACAGCTTGGCTATGTCGTGATTGAAAACGATGTCGAAGTCGGAGCGAGTTCAACGATCGATCGTGGCACTTATGGCGCCACGCGTATCGGCGAAGGCACCAAGATCGACAACCAAGTCATGATCGCACACAACTGCCAAATCGGTCGACACAACTTGCTCTGCAGCCAAGTCGGAATCGCGGGCAGCTGCACGACCGGCGATTATGTCGTCTTGGCCGGCCAAGTTGGGTTGAAGGACCACATCGCATTGGCCGACGGAGTCATCGTCGGTGCTCAAGCCGGTGTGATGGATGACCTCGCACCCAACCAAGTTTACTTGGGTTCGCCGGCGACGCCGCAACGCGATCAAATGCAGATCATGGCCGTCCAACGCAAACTCCCAGAGATGCGTCGTGAACTGAAACGACTGACCCAACGAATCGGTCGGCTGAGTGAAGCTTTGGAAGAACAATCCGCCGACATCGATCAGCGCAAAGCGGCCTGAATCATCCTGGGTTCCCGCATAGCTGCAATGCCATGACAAACGCTCTCCCAATGCGAAACGCGGTTCACAACACCAGCGAAAGCCGGTCGCATGATTGCGAATCAATTCTTCGCGACGTGCCCGAAGGCGCGCCGGTGGGTTTGATCGCGGGATGGGGACGTTTTCCAATCTGCGTTGCCGAAAAGCTGAAGGCACTCGGTCATCCGGTTCACTGTGTGGCTATCACCGGTCATGCGGGAGAAGAGCTCAACGACATTTGTGAAAGCGTGCTTTGGGCAGGCGTTGGGCGTTTCGGAGGCCATCTTCGATACTTCAAACGCAATGATGTCGCCCATGTGACGATGGCAGGAAAACTATTTAAATCAGATCTGCTTTACAGCGGTTCGGTTTGGATTCGCCATACGCCGGACTGGACATGTATCAAAACGTTTTGGCCCTGTTTGTTTGGTGCTCGCCGGGACGCACGCGACGACAGATTGCTCGGTGCAGTAATCGACACCTATGAGAATCACGCGATGAAAATATGCTCCGCCACGGACTTGGCCCCTGAGTTGCTCGCCAAAACAGGACAACTGACTCGGCGTAAACCTTCATCGGCAATTCAATCCGACATTTCCTCGGGATGGCAAATCGCGAAAACGATGGGTGGGTTGGATATCGGGCAAGCCATCACAATCAAAGATGGGACGATCATCGCAGTCGAGGCCATCGAAGGCACCGACGCGTGCATCGCACGAACTGGCGAACTTTGTCGACGCGGTGGTTGGACACTGGTCAAAGTCAGCAAACCAGATCAAGACATGCGATTCGACGTGCCAACGATTGGGCCTCAAACCATTCAACGCGTTCATGAAGCCGGCGGTGCGGCGATCGCGATCGAAGCCGGCAAAACGATCCTGCTCGACAGCGAAGAAACGATCCAACTTGCCGACCGACTCGGGATCGCTTTGGTAGCAATGGCATCTGCTGATACCATGGAAGACCAACTGTCGTCTTCTCGCAAAGCAGCCTGAACAAGTGACCGAATCTCGCTGGTATTCCACGTCGCCTCCCGCCAAACTCAATCTCTTCCTCGAACTCTTGGCACGTCGCGACGACGGTTTTCATGAACTGGATACCGTGATGGTCGCGATCGATTGGCGAGATGAACTTCATGTCCGTCGCACCACGAATCCCGGTGTCCAACTTTCGGTTGATTGGACGGATGGACGAACTTCGGTCGCTGCAGAATTGCAAGTCGACGAAGACAACGAATTGCTACTGGTCCCGACCGATGACAAAAACCTGGTCGTGCGTGCTCTCAATCGTCTCACTGAAACGCTGAGGTTAGACGGCGGCTGGGAAGTTCAACTGAACAAAAACATTCCAAGCGGGGCGGGAATGGGTGGCGCCAGCAGCGATGCTGCGTCGGCGTTGCAATTGGGATGGGCCGCCGCTCGTGAGACGCAATCGGACCTGCCCGAAACGCTTAAGAATGAGACGCTTCTTTCTTTAGCAGCGGAAATTGGAAGTGACGTCCCATTTTTCTTAGGTGATCTGCAAGCCGACCGTTTGGTTCAATGCGCACATGCAACCGGACGTGGTGAGAAATTGAACTTCTTCACATTAGCCAATCCACTGCACGCAGTCGTCATTTACCCAGCGGCGAGTGTTTCGACCGCACAAGTCTATTCAAGGTGCCAAGTCCCCGATTCTCCCCAATCTAGCAACGAATTATTGCGTGCTTTGCAAGGAATCGCAGCGGAATCCGAGTTTTCATTGCATAACGCCTTGCAAGCGCCCGCACGCGGGCTTTCATCGCGCATCGATCCCGCCCTAGAATGTCTGTCGAAGGCTGGACTGACACATTGCCACATGACGGGCAGCGGTTCGGCTTGCTTCGCTTTGGCAGACTCGTCGCAACAAGCAGCAATCGCTGCTGAAACTTTGCGTTCGACTTTTCCGGGCGGCGCATTGATCCGACCGGTTATGAGTTGTGTGGTGCCGTCGGAGATCCACATCGCATAGGGGTACGTCGTGGAAATTACCGAGATTCGCATCAAGCTGATGGAAAGTTCGGAGGATCGTCTACGGGCGTTTTGCTCGATCACCATTGATCAATCATTCGTCGTTCGTGATCTGAAAATCATCGACGGTACGAGCGGCCCCTTCGTCGCGATGCCCAGCCGAAAGTTGACCGGCCACTGCGGGCGTTGCAGTTCGAAGAACCACTTGCGAGCAACCTACTGCAACCATTGTGGCGCCAAGCTGAGCGGCCAAAACGCGAACTCGCCTCAAAAGCTCTACGCGGATGTCGCGCACCCGATTAACAGTGAGTGCCGCGAAATGATTCAGCAGGCGGTGATCGAAGAATTCGAAGCCGAACTCGATCGATCGCAGCAACCCGGTTACCGAAGCCGTTACGAGGACGACTTTGACGCCGGAGACTACGACGAAGCCGATTACGCCAATTCTTCCTCGGGCGATTCCGCGTCAGCATCCAACGAGAGTTCCGACCGCACCGACGCAACAGAAAACGATTCAGAGACA
Source organism: Rhodopirellula baltica SH 1 (assembly GCF_000196115.1). Taxonomy (NCBI): domain Bacteria; kingdom Pseudomonadati; phylum Planctomycetota; class Planctomycetia; order Pirellulales; family Pirellulaceae; genus Rhodopirellula; species Rhodopirellula baltica. The sequence continues at coordinate 5,714,979 of NC_005027.1, read as the reverse complement.
CTGATCGTTCGTGGCGAGCAAGGCGATGAAAAACGCATCCCTCAACCCCATCTTCATCGTCGTGGCGGTGGGTCTCGTGGTTCGACCGTGACCAATTCGCCAAACCGCGACGCTGGAGGAGCGAAACCCGACGCCTCGCCGCAAGAGAACTCGGATCCTTTCGACAACTTTGGGTCTGGCATTTTTAATGACTGAAGCCGACTCCATTCATCCGCCCGACCCCAGGACACCGTCACGCGGTGCATCACGGCCGCAAGTCAGCATCGCCGTGTCGCTGCTGCTGGTCCTGATCAGCGCCGTCTTTCTGGCAGGGTTGTTTTATGCGTCTCGAGTTCCGAGCGTTCAAACCGACTTTGCAATTTGGATGGGTGCCAAACCTCCCGAAGATGACTCGGGCAGCCTCGCACAGGTGCTGTTCATCATGTTCACCTTCACCTCGCCGCTCGTGATCGCGATGACGCTGTCGTTAGTGATGTCCATCTGGAACAAGATCACACGAACGTGAGCCGGTCTCGAAAAGGCTCAAAGAAAGCCAGCCGCAAATCGTCGGCATCTTCCAAACCATCCGCCAATCGCAAACCGGTCGAGCTTGACGCGGAGCAGGTCTCCGCGGCGATCGCACCCATTGAATTACCAAAAGATGAGCAGGAGCGGCTCGCCGCGGCGATGAGCCAGCGTCACGCGAATGTGATGCGAGTTCGTCGAGATCGCACCGATGCGTTTCGATTCAGCCACAGTGACGCCGATTCGCTGAACCCAATTGATGTGCCTTGGTACCCACTGGCTCTTGCGATACCGGATGGCTTTCACGCCTCACGTTCCATTGACTTCGCCGCAGGTGATTTCTACTTGCAAGACGCTGGATCACTTCTCGCTCTCGCAGCCGCTGAAGCTCATACCGATTCGCTGTCTGGACAACTGGTTTGTGATCTTTGCGCAGCTCCCGGCGGAAAAGCGACTGGTCTCTTGGAAGCCATCGGCGACGACGGCTTCTTGCTCGCCAACGAACCGATCCGTTCACGGGTCGCGCCGCTAGCGTACAACTTGTCTCGCACGGGATCCGATCGGTACGCGATCAGCAGCGAAGACCCGGATGCTCTCGCGGAGAAGTTACCGGGCGTCTTCGACACGATTTTGATCGACGCTCCTTGCAGCGGCCAAGCCTTGCTATCACGAGGCCGGCAATCCAAAGGCGCCGTCAACGAATCGATGGTAGCGACGAATGCTGCACGCCAACAACGAATCCTCGCAGCCGCTCACAAACTGCTACGACCTGGCGGAACGATCGTCTACAGCACATGCACCTTTGCCGTCGCGGAAAACGAAGATCAAATCGATTGGATGATTCGGGAATTGGAGATGCAACCATTTCCCGTTTCGACTTTGAGCGACTACCAAAGCCCGCTCGCCGATTGCGGTTACCGAGTATGGCCGCATCGCGATGAATGTGCTGGTGCGTTTGCGGCTCGATTGACCAAACCAATCGTCGTGGGCGAATCCGAAGAAGCCGCTGAATTCTCAGAAGATCCTTGGCTGCTTCGTCGAGGCGTGTTGCGATCAGAGCAACCACTGGATTCCGACTGCGATGAACTGATCCAATCCGTCCTCGGTGTATCCCCGTCGGAAGCCGACACAGAAGGCTCAGTGTTCTTTCGGCAACGAGACTGGATCGCAGAAGCGTTCTGCAAAGGTGCTCCCGAGTGGGTCAAACAAGACTGGACGATTGGCCCGGAAGTCGCCCACCGTACCGGACAAACTTGGAAACCGTCCCATGCGTGCGCACTGAGACACACGAGTGATCCTTTGACCGTGAACGCCGCACGCATCGAACTGGACGATACCGAAGCCGCGACCTTTCTAGCAGGCGGCACGGTCCCCACGGATCTCCGCGGGTGGCTGATTGTGCAACATCAAAACCGTCCGCTCGGATGGGGCAAAGCCGACGGAAGAATTGGCAAGAACCACCTGCCGACGCACGCTCGAATGCAGGTGGCAAAGAATGTCACCCAGGAACAATCGACCTAGCAAGCTGTTGATTCGGTCGGATACCGAATGACAACAATGAGCCGATGGGCGTTAGCACCGGTTGGCATCTGTTTCACCGCCGCGAACGCGGTACGGCTCGTTAAATCAACAAGCCGGTGGGCGAACATGCGGTTCAGATGAACGAGATTGGTCCGGACCGAAGCCAGTCGATCGCGTGCGAAGAGTGCTCAGCGAACGCTCAAGACGTCGAGCTTTTGGCGGAATACATCTCGGCGTATTCGATCGCCCAGGAGTCGATCAATTGGCTAAAATCTTCCGTTTCCACTTCCGCGATTTTGGTGTAGTGCGTGCGATTGAATAGCTCACGGTTCATGACCGTGCCTTTGCCCTTCAAGTCCAGCACTCTCAAATCGCTGTACGGCCGAATGACCAATTCCAAACGGCTGTACAGATTGGTGCGACGCCCGGCATCGAGCCTCAGATCATCTCGGTAACAGGCCGCACCCCAGCCTTCTTCGCCGAAGACAGATTCGTAGCGGAAACCGGGAAAGTGATCTGCCACGCGACGCACGGCAGTTTCAATTTGTTCTGACAAGGACAAACGATACGACGTGTGAAGTCGTTTCAGCTCTTCCTCGGACATCTCCTTCTGCCGCTCCTGCGAAGCTTCATGCTCCGCGCGCCGGCGTCCACGAGCGATGGCCGATTCCAATCGAGACTGAAAGTCGTCGCTCATTCGTCTCCCTCAGAAGCGGCTGGTTTCGATGCTTCGGCAACTGGAGCCTCGGCCTTCGGCGCGTCCGCAGGTGCAGTGTCAGCCGGCTTCACTTCTGCTGGCTTTTCGGCAACCGGCTTCTCTGCAGCAGGTGGCTTCGCGGCTGGCTTTTTGTCCGCAGAAGGAGTCGTTTGACCTTTCTCCTTGCTGAACATTTGCATCAGATCGCCGAAGGATCGCATGGGCTCATCGCCTTTGGCCATCGCATCGCTGATCTTTGGCTTCTCAGGATCCTTGCCGATCACTTCATAAACTTCTGGTTTCTTTGGTCCACGACCGCGACCGCCTCGGCCACCATCGCGTCCGCCGGGACGACCACCTGGCTTGCCGCCACGTCCGCCTTGGGCACCACGACCTTGCCCCTGTCCACGACCTGGACCGCCGCGTTGTCCACCTTGACCGGTGCGTCCATCGCCTCCGGACTGTCCACCACGACCACGTGGTGCCGATTCCGAACGTTGACCTTGCCCAGTACCTTGAGCACCGCCTTGGCCGCCGCGTTGACCGCGACCGCCGGGGCCACGCCCACCGCGTTCGTTCTGGCGTCGCGACTCCATTGCCGCTTCGCGTTCGGGCGAGATCGCACTGAGTGCCACTCGGCGACGCTTCGCATCCGTCCCTGTCACCCAAGCGGTGATAACGTCACCGACTTGAACGGCTTCGTGCAAATCCTCGACGTAGCTGTCCGAGATGCGGCTGACGTGGATCAAGCCACTGCAGTCGGGCGACAACTCAATGAACACGCCGAACGGCATTACACCGACGACCACGCCGATGACTTGATCGCCTTGCTTGAGTTCAGACAGTGATGGCATTGCTGTCATCACGGCCGGTGCTTCGCCCTCGGAAGCTCCTTCGCCGAACGGATCGCACAACCAACGAACCAATTGATGCGAACGCCGTTTTCCGATTTGCCATTCCTTGATCAGCTTGTCGACAGCGGCACGTTCCGGCATCGGACGACGAACGGGCTCCGGTGCGGCGGGTGCCGCGGGAGCGTCCGCTTCAGCCTTGGTTTCGGCTGCATCGCCACCTGCCACTGCGGGCTCTTCACTGGCCTCACTATCGCTTGCAGCGGATTCTGCTGATTCGGCCACGGCTTCCGGTGCGGGGGCATCGTCGGCGGGGGTTTCGTCCGAACTGGCTTCCGCGACTGGTTCTTCGCTGGAAGCATCCGAAGCAGGAGCTTCGGTCGATTCCGGCGAGGTTTCCGCTGACAACTCAGCGGAAGATGCACTGGCGGCGTTTTCTGACTCGGCACCGTCTGCTGCCGTTTCTTCAGCGGCGGGGACTGCTTCGCTGGTCGCTTCCGCGGGTGCTTCCACCGCAGCGGGAGCAGGAGCCGGTGCAGGCGTGCTGTAGTCAGGCAGTTCGTAAGCTGGCGGACGGTCTGGCGGCAGCTCGACATTCAAAGCGGTGGCGAGCTTCTTTGCGAGTGGATAGTCATCCGGATGAATCAATGTTCCATCGAGCGTTTCTTCGCTAGCGAAAACTCGCAGGAACGGCATCGCTTGACGAGAATTCACGACGGATGGCCATTCGACCGCGGTCGCCAAATCTTCGCGGGACGCAATCAGCTTCTCACGACGACGTTCATCAATGGCTTGAGAGATATCAGGCGTGATGCCGGGCAATCGCTGCATCCAGGTCGTCGCGGTTGAGTTGACATCCACGCCGCCTCGGGCAGCACCGCTGACCATCACGTCTTCGAGTGCTGACAAAACCGCGTCATCGGACAATTCGCGTTGGAACGAACCGAGTCGCAACTTCAGCGGATCGACTTTGACCAATGCTTGAGCAGGCTGCATCGCAGAAAAAGCGATCCAGGCGGCCGCTCGGAATCGACGCGGAGTCGATTTCATTTCTTGATCGCCGGCCGGCCCACCGGCATACGCGTCTGCGCCGCTGCGGTCAGCCAAAGTCCAACGAACCGATTTGTCCGCTGATTGCTTGATCAGTTCGCCAACCGCGATCATGCAAGCCCGGCGTGCGGGACCGTTGCTGATCACGATCAGATCGACGTGGTGAGCATGAATCAGCTCGCCCATCTTTGTCACGGCCAACGTCCGCATGGCGGCGGACAATTGACACGGAATGTCTTCGCTGTGAAGCAGACGTCCGTCCGATGAGACGATCGAAGTGGCGGCGGTACGAGGGCCAACGGCATCGATCGACATCACCACTTTGGCTTCGACGCCGCCACGGTTGATTTGCGAATGCAAGTTGTCGGCGGCGATGGAAACCAATCGTGCAGAAGCCTGCTCCTGCAATTCGTCCCACCATGCCGCTTCGGCCGCGTCGCGAATGATGGCTTCGTTTTCGAGCACCAACCCGGACAAACGATCCGCCAACGGGCGGTTGAATCCGGCGGCGGTCTTTTGCAATTCCGCGACCAACTTCGCTGCGTCGTAATCAAACGCACACTGGGCCACTTGGCTTCGCAGGGCACGCCCGAGCATCACCAATTGGAACGAGCTGAGCTTGTTGGCGGGCATACTCTTCCCGGCAAGCGGCTTGAGCGTGCTGACCAACCAGCGGCGGCGACGTTGCCGAGGAGAAATCTTCTTCGATTTCTTGGCTTTCGCTTTTGCCGGGGCCGCTTTGGCTGCTGGTGCCTGCTTGGTCACCGAGGCAGCTGGCTTGTCCGAGGCAGGCTGCTCGGTCGATTCGGCTGATTCCGCCGCTGGGGCAAGTGCTTCGGCAGTCGGTGTTGCCGCTGCAGCAGGCTGCTCAGCGGAAGGTTGCTCAGCGGGAGCTTCTGCGTCGGCTGGCTCGGTCGGAGCAGCTTGTTCCGCCGGGGCGGCCTCAGCAACCGGCTCGCTGGCTGGCGTTTGGGCTGCTTCCGCGGTTGGCGTTTCCGGACTGCTGGCGGCTTCGGTGGCGTTTGCTTCCGGAGCGGCACCTTCAGCAGCAGCACTTTCAGCAGCAGGGGCATCTGCTGCTGGAGTTGCTTCGGCGGTCTCGGTCGCGGCAGCCGAGGCGGGAGCTTCCGAAACTTTCGTCTCGGCGGCCGCTTCGGGTTGGTCCTTTGCAGGAGCAGCCGACTTTTGGGCTTTGGGCTGAGGATCAGACGATTCCGATGAGTCGTCGTCGGCCTGAATGTGAGGATCGTGAACTTCCATCACGCGAATTTTCGCGTTGCGAGAAAGCCAACGGACCGCGGCACCGACAATTCGCGGATCGCCGATCAAGCGTTTGGCGATGGTCGCATCCAGCTTTGCCAACGCACCGTCGACATCGTTCGAGGCGGGCTCTGGTGAGGCTGCTTCGCCCTCGGCCGTGGTTTCTACTGCGGCTGGTTCGGCAGCCAAGGACTCCGCCAAAGCCTTTAGGTCTTCGCCATCGCCCTTTTGTGGGTTGAGCGTGCGAACGGCCAAACGCTGGGCCAGGTTTGCCGATTCGCCCGTTTCCAATTTGACCCGGCGACTCAGCCGATCAAGCAGACGCTTGGACTGTGCGTTGCCGATCGCTCGTCCGATAGCGGGATCCGCCAGCGGAGTTTGCTTCCAGGCTTCTTGTAGATCAGATCGATATTCATCGAGTTTTTTCTGCGTTCGCACCGCATGTGCGAGGTTCCACAGACTGGCCTCGTCGATATCCCCGAGTTCGTCACGACGATATCGCGAGAGAAACGGGGGCGTGTAACCTTGCTCAATCAGTGGCAGGGCCAGGCGTAAACTCGAGACCTCGCATCGCCCGCGTTGGGCGATTGCGTCCAGATCAACAGTCATCGGATGTCGGTCGCTTTGCTAGCATCGTGGGACGATTCGAATGCGCGCGTGGCAAAATCTCTCTCACGAGTGACCTAGCCATCGGTCAAAACATTGCGGCGATCGAATCGAAAGAAACGGTTGAGATTGAATCGTAAGTGTCGTTCACCATCGCAGATGAAGCCACATTGGGGCGAAATGAAACACCGCCGCCAAGTCAGCGTCGCGAGGACCTTCGGTGAACAGCCACGAACGGGGGCTTGGAACCAAGGCGGGAGAATAGCGCTGCAGGCCCGAACTGTCAACCTTCTCAGATCCGCGACACATACTGACCGCTTAAGCGGCGAACAAACCGTTTCATCTCCAAAATACTGACAATCGCGTTGACGCGGGATGCGGGAAGCCCACTGCTGAGCGTCACTTCGTCGATTGCCGTGCCAGATGTCCCCACCGCAGCGAGCACCTGCCGCTCGACGTCATTGAGCGTCATTTCGCGACCGTCCCGAACAACGTCACCACCCTCAACCGCCGTTGCCAGAGAGACGTTTCCGCTCAAAGGCCCCAGCAATTCCAACACATCATCGGCGTGCTGAACCAACGTCGCACCGTCCCGAATCAGATGATGACACCCCTGCGACGCCCGACTATTCACTTGGCCAGGCAAGGCACCAACCGAATGCCCCAGCTCGGACGCCAGGCGAGCCGTGATCAGCGATCCGCTTCGCATGGGAGCCTCGATGACCAGGGTGGCTTGCCCCAAAGCCGCGATGATTCGATTGCGTTGCGGAAACATTCCGCCACGGGGTTGGGCCATCGGTGCGTACTCGCTGATGACGGCCCCATGCTCGGAAATTTTGTCTGCCAGAGGTGAATTCTCGGCCGGATAAATTTTCCCCAGCCCGCCACCGAGGACAGCGATCGTTCGACCCTCGGCCTCCAGTGCCGCCCGATGAGCCGCCGTGTCGACACCTCGAGCCAACCCGCTAACGATCGTCACACCGGCCCGGGCCAAATCCATCGCGATGCGACGAGTTTGCTGCAATCCATACGCTGTCGCATGCCGAGTTCCAACAATCGCAACCGAAATCGTGTCGCGAGGCAAAATCGAGCCACGACAAAACATCAGCGGTGGAGCGTCATCGAGTTCTTCCATCGCCGCCGGATAAGACGCCTGACCCCGCCTGAGAATGTTGACATCCATGGCGGCGCACCACGCGAACACGTCCTCGATATCAACGTGATCGCTCGCCGTATCGATCACGTGCGCCAACTTTGGCCCCACACCGTGAACCGACGCCAACGAATTCTTATCCGCATTCAATATCGCACGCGCCGAGCCAAACGCTTCCATCAAAGACGTCAACGTCCGTGGCCCCAGCCCAGGAAGCAAGCACAACTGAACCAAGTCGCGAGTCGAATCGTCGGCCGGTGAGTTCACCTCCTCTGGGGCAAAATCGTCCTTCGCATCCAGTTCTTGATGGGGGACATCCGGACCGGCTGGATTCGAACTGGCATTTGCCTCGGATCCCGAAACGTTTTCAATTTCGGAAACATCGCAATCGGGAATCGATCGACCGTCGTTCATCAGATGGTCACCATTGAATGGACTCGTACGGGCTGACTCGCGATGAGACTGCTCCAGAGTCTCCACTCCATCGAGCTTGCTTCTCACCCACACGACATTTCACCTGATCAAGGCGAAAGAGTCTCCCCTTCAAGTTTCTCGTTTTGGGCACAAGTCCGCGTGCTCAACATGACACTCGCGCAACTTCGATCACCGCTGACAATACGCCTAAAAGAATCAAAAACGCGATGTTCACCCGAGATGACGAACAAGGTGGACATGCTCGGCCCCTGAAGATCAGGCCGATAGAAAAGCTTTCCCAGAGCCACTAGCATACAGTTCTCCTCAGACGAGTTCTTCGCTCCTTCTTCCTTCGCTCACAATTCACGGTCGACCATATGTCATTTCGGGCCGCGTCCGACTTATGTCAAAACCTCTGCGATAATTTGGCAAAAGTCGTTTTGGGCAAAGACGAACTGGTGGATTTGTTGGTCGTTGCGTTGCTGGCCGGCGAACACGTTTTGCTGGAAGACGTTCCCGGTGTCGGCAAGACGTTGACCGCCAAAGCGCTCGCGCGAAGCCTGGATGCCAAATTCACGCGGCTCCAATTCACACCTGACTTGCTGCCCAGTGACATCACCGGCAGCATGATCTATCGGACCGACACCAGCCAATTTGAATTCGCACCGGGACCAATCTTCGCGAACATCGTCTTGGCAGACGAGATCAACCGCGCCCCGCCACGAACCCAATCGGCGTTGCTCGAAGCGATGAGTGAAGGGCAAGTCACCGTCGATGGCGTGACTCACGAATTGCCGAAACCATTCATGGTGGTGGCCACGCAAAACCCTTTTGAATACGAAGGCACCTATGCGTTGCCCGAGAGTCAACTGGACCGTTTTCTACTGCGAACATCGATTGGTTATCCGTCGCGAAACGTTGAACGCGACATTTTGACAACGCACAAATCAGGCGAACCGGTCGACGACCTTCAGTCGATCGTTGGCGCAGCGGAAGTTTCTGCTGCTCAAGAAAACGTCGGAGAAGTCCGCATGGACGAATCGTTGGTGGATTATTTGTTGGACATCGTGGAAGCAACACGCCATCACGATGCATTTCAGGTTGGCGTCAGTACACGCGGTTTGCTCAGCTTCCACCGAGGTTGCCAGGCGATGGCGATTCGTCGAGGTCGCGACTATGTCACGCCTGACGACATCAAACAAATGGCGGTTCCTTCGCTGGCCCACCGAGTTTTGGCCGAAGGCATCTTCCAAGGTGGCAACCGTGCCGTTGTCGAACAGCAGTTGGCAGATTTGATCGAACCCATTCCCGTGCCGGTTTAAACCACGATGGTCCTCCAGCGACGCAACACTCGCAATCGCCTGACGCGACTCGGTTGGCAATTCATGCTGATCGGTATGTTCGGGCTTCTTGGCGGGTCGCTCAACGGATTGAACCTGCTGATCGTTGTCGCCGCAATGACATTGGCGGTGTTATTGGCGCAGTGGCGAGTCAGTCGATCAACCATCGAATCCGTTCGAGTCGACCGACGAGTTCCCAGCGAAGTGTTTGCCGGCAAACCCGCCCGAGTTCGCTATCAAGTCAGCAACCAGCATCGATTGATGCCGCTTTGGTTGGTCTGCCTTAGCGATCAAATCATGCGAACGGGCGCGGACACTCAAGCCATCGAGTCAACCGACAACGTCGCAACGGCGGCAATTGAATCCCGCACGATCCACACCGGCGTTGGACTGCTGCTTCCTAATCAGGCCACCAGTGCCTACCTCGACCTCACCTTTGAACGACGCGGTCGATACCGATTGGGACGTTGGCGAGTCTCCACAACCGCCCCCTTCGCTCTGTCGACCGCATGGCGAGAATCGACCGACGAAGAAGAGTTTGTGGACGTTTACCCGCGTTTGTTGAATTTGCCTCGGTCTTGGCGGCAACGGCTTCCCACCAAAGTCGGCAACGTTTCATCATCGGCCCACCGACAGGGCCACGCGGACGAAGTTTTCTTCGGCCTTCGCGAATACCGCCGGGGTGACAGCCGACGGCACATCCACTGGCGAACCACAGCGAGAATCGGTGACCTGGTGGTGCGTCAATTCGAACAACAACGACGTTTGGACATCTGTTTTCTGGTGGACTCCTATTGCCCAGCTTCCGCGGCTGAGAACGATCCCGCTCACCAAAACGTCGAAACGGCGATCAGCCTCGCCGCATCGTTGGTGGTTCAATTGTTTGGCGGTTCGGGCAGCCAAATCATGCTGAGCGTCGCCGGCCAACAAAACGAAACCTGTGGTGGCGGTTTGTCCCGCGAAGCATTGCGACGGATGTTGCAAATACTCGCCCGCGTTCAAACCACCGCCACGCCTGACTTGGATCAATCGCTCGAACAAGTCGCCAAAGCGGTCAAGCATTTGCCCGATCTGGTTGTGCTCAGTCCCAGACCGCTGGCCCAAGTCTTGGCTTCGGATGACAACCAATCCTCACTCCTGCGACAATGGCAGCAAAGAGGACGCCTGAACTGGGTCAATTTGTCCGGCCGAGACGCCGCGAATTGGATTGCCGAAGGTTCGTCATCAAAATCATCCGATGAGGCACTTCATGAGTGACGCTTCGATCACCGACGACGAAATGAGTCGCACCGACGCACTCAACCTGCGCGAATTGCAGGCGATCACCGAGTCCATTCCGGACTCGCCACTGCGGCTGCGCACCAAGCTTGCCTTTGCGTTGGTAACGATGCTGTCGGGATTGGTCATCGGCAGCAGCGGACAAACTCAATCTTTGCCGATCATCGTTATCTTCTTCAGCATCGTCGGGTTTCTGTTTGTCGACTGGATGAAGCTATTCGCGTTGCCCGCCGTGATCGCGTACGCCGCCATGGCGATCGCTGCAATTTATTGCGTCTCCGGCTTCATGCAGAACGACATGCAAGTCGGCAACAAAATGAGCGCCGTTGCGGAACTGCTGATCATCGCGCAATCAATTTTGATGCTGCAAGAAAAGACGTCTCGACTGTTTGAGCAACTGATGATTTTCGCATTGCTCAACTGCGTGGTCGCCGCGGTGTTCAATGATGCATTCGCCTACGCAATTTTCTTCATCCCGCTGTCGATCTGCGGTGGCATGGCGATCGCTTTGTTGGCTGCGGACAACGTGGTCGAACAATCTCAATCACCGGACCAAAACGCGACCCTCGCGGCACGTCCATCGGCTTCGACCGCCCAGCCCGATGATTCGAACATTCAGTGGAACAATTCCGCCGCGGTGGATTCACTTGCGCGAGCGGGAGTGAACTTGCCGTGGATGGTCGCGGTGATCCTGTTCCCTGCGGTGTTGCTGTTCTCCGCGTTGTTCTTCTTCGGCCTGCCGCGACGCGTGGATGCTTCCCGGGGGAGCTCGCAAGGTGTCGCGATGACCGGATTCAGCGAAGAACTTCGCTTCGGCACGATTCAGGAGATGCAAAAGAGCAGCCAGCGTGCTCTGCGAGTCGATTTGGTCGATCGGCAAACCAAAAAACCTTACCCGGCCATCAACGATTTGTATCTTCGCGGCGCGGTGCTGGAACAATACTTGGTCGAGGCTGCAACAACTTGGCGTGCAACTTCGGTTTCCACCTCGCCACCCAGCCCGCTGCCTCCCGAGTTTGTTCCTGATCGATCTAGCGACACAAACTTTTACGATCGTGTCAACGTTCGCATCGCGTGCGAATCGATGAGCACGGAAAACCTCTTCGCGATTGCACCTTATCACTGGTCACCCGGCAGTGATGACCTGGTGGAACTCAGCGGCAAATGGACGTTCACCCGCCGCAGCTCATCCGGCGGTTCAAACTCGGCCGGTGCACTGGGTGTGCCTTGGTACCCGCCGGTGAAATATCACTTCGGAACTCACGCGTTTCGCAACGGTGCTCAAAGCCGATGGATGGCCTACAAGACACCTATGTTGGAAAGGTCCATTCGATCCGATGAAACGTCGTCGGACCTCACCGCTAACGACCTGAACTACATGGACCAGTTGCTGGAATACCCGCAAGTCCTGATTCCTAACGCTGAGATTCTGGCGAACTCCATCGTTGACAATTTACCGCCGAACAAACGGACAACCGCCGGCATCGCTGACGCGTTGGAAAGACACTTGGCCTACAGCAGTGATTTCAGATACTCGCTGCAACCCAATCCTTCGACCACGGTTGGTGTCGATCCAATCGATCAGTTTCTTTCGACCGATCGACGAGGGCATTGCCAATACTTTGCTTCGGCATTGGTCATGATGCTGCGAAGCCAGAACATTCCTGCACGACTGGTCGTTGGTTATCACACCGACGAATTCAGTGAACTGGGACAGTACTTCATCGTCCGGCAAAACCATGCTCACGTTTGGGTCGAGGCATTGATCCCTCGCGAGGACATTCCGGTTGGGACATCGGTGTACGGACAACCTCGGTCCGATTTCTATTGGCTGCGACTGGATCCGACCCCGGGTGGAGGCGGAATCGATGGGGCGGAAGTCGGTAGCAACCAAATGCTCGATCTGGCACGCGATCTGTGGGACGACTATGTCATCGAGATGGATTCGAAACGACAGCAAACGGCCCTGATGTCGACACCGGGGTTGGCCCCCATGACCGCCTCTTATCGATCGTGGATCGACCGAACTCGCGATTTCGCCATGCGGATCAACTCCGGTGACGTGGAAGGCATCGGAGGAGGCAGGCTGTTTTCCTGGCAGGGTGCGGTCATCGCCATCGTGCTCAGTATTTTGGCATTGATTGGACTGAAGATCCGTTTTCCGCGTTGGCTACGCAGCAAGCTTGGCAAGAATGGTCAGCAAAAAGCGCCGCGCCCATCGATCCCTTTTTATGCCGAAGCACTTGACCTGCTTTCGAACCTGGGCATCGAAAGACGTCCCGGCCAAACGCCCGAAGAACTCACTCGGCAACTCGCGATTGCGAGTGCTTCTCCTGGCTCAACGTCCGCTCGCGATTCGGAGGGGCGAACCCAGGCAACATCGGATCACCATCCAGAGTGGACACAAGCTCTCGGACCAATGCGTCGTTTAACCGATGCGTTTTACTCATTACGGTATGGCCAAGCGTCGGCGATGCCTCACGCAACTCGCCAGGACTCCGGCGGCGGATCTTCAAAAGCACCTCCGAATGCCGAAACGTCTGACGCATCCATCAAATCGAATTCGGCGGTCTCTTCGAGCCCTGACATCGAAGACGCATTGAACTCTCTTCGCCAAATCACAAAGCGTTCCCCCTCATGATCATCACCATCGATGGCCCAGCCGGAGCAGGCAAGAGCAGCATCGCACGGCGCGTCGCCAGTGAACTCGGATTTGAGTTCCTGGACACGGGTGCGATGTACCGCGCCGTGACATGGGGTGTGATGCAGCAGGGAATTGCATGGGATGACGTAGAGTCGCTGGTCGAATTCGCGGACGCGGCTCAATTGATTTGGCAAGACGATCGCATCTATCTCGACAACCAGGACATCTCAGAAGAAATCCGAACGCCGCAGGTTACCAGCCACATCCGATACCTGGCCGACCCTCCCAGAATTCGCGAACGAATCACCGCCCAACAACGGCGCATCGCGACGGGTCGTGACATCGTGACGGAAGGCCGCGATCAGGGCACCGAGGTCTTCCCCGATGCGCACTGCAAAATCTTCTTGACCGCATCGCCAGAAGAGCGCGCCAGACGTCGACAGCGACAACTCGCCGAAAATGGCCGGGTAATGTCGGTGGAAGAAATCTTGGCAGCGCAAAATCAACGCGATCTGGAAGACCGGATGCGTCCGGTTGGACGATTGCGAGCCGCCAGCGACGCAATTGTGGTTCAAACCGATGGCATGTCACCTGACGAAGTTCGCGAAGAGGTTTTGCGTTTGGTTCGCGAATGTGTGCAAGCGTCGGCGGCAAACTCTGCATCGAGTGACGTGACGAGATGACCACCACGGGTGCCTCGGCGAACGAGACGACTGACCCGCGAGTGGTCGCAACCGATTTGGTTTCGCAGTTGAAACAATCGCAGCACCGATTGATCTTGGCCGAAAGCTGCACCTGTGGCGCAGCCGCCGCGGCGATCGGAAGCGTCCCTGGTGCGTCCAACGTTTTTTGCGGCAGTGCCGTGACGTATCGCGAAACCACCAAGCAAGCTTGGCTGGGAATCACCACAATCGATCTGGCGCAGTTCACTGCAGAGAGTGAGGAGATAACCAATCAGATGGCCGCAGCGATCTTGCAAAACACCCCCGACGCCACGATCGCCGCTGCCATCACTGGACACTTTGGCCCCGACGCGCCACCAGCTTTGGACGGAGTGATTTTTGTCGCCGTGCAACAACGCGGCCGCGAACTTGAAACTCAACGAGTCGTCCTTCGCAGTTCCACCCGCCAGGCCCGCCAAACCGAAGCCACCGCCGGCCTTCTCACCGCGATCCAACAAAGCTTGATCGCTTCTGGCCAGACGACCGAATGAGCAACAAACGGGACATTACTCGTTCAGCATCGGCGAAATCATGATCGCGCATCCGCTTCCAGAGCTCATGGTCGCGGTCAATTTGCTGTCTGAGGTGACCTGGCATGACTGGATGACCACCTGCTTTTTGTCGTCTGGATCTTCCGCGTAGATCTTGGCGTCGAACTCTCCTGGGCCCAAGAAATTGAGCGCGATGTCCAGGCTTCGGGCTTCGTTGACAATCGTTCCAACGAACCACCGATCACCTTTCCGCCTGGCGACCGTCATGTAGCTCCCGATGGATCCATGAACGACCTTCGAGTCATCCCAAGTCGTCGGCATCTCCTTCCAAAATTCAAGTTCAGGATAGCGGTTCTCAGGATACTGATGAGCTTGGTCGTACCAATGCAGATATTGCAGCGGACTGTAGAACACGACTCCCAAAGCAAGCTGGAATGAACGACTGACAACTCGACCATTCAGATAGCACGGTGTGTAGTCGCCAGCCCCTGCGATCATGCGAGCAAACGATGTGGTCAGAACATTCTTCGGCGGATTCCCGTTGTCCGGACGCTCCTCATTCCCAAGAATTCCTTCGACCGTCAGAAGATGAGGGTACGTGCGTTCGATCCCGGTCAACCGAAAGTTGTCATGGATATCAACGATCAATTCGTATTCCGCAGCTTTCTCGATCGCAGCGTACAAGAACTCCATGTCAGACTGGCTCTTCCAGTCAACAAACCCCATCTTGACCCCGCGAATGCCCCATTTTTGAAACGTCCGAAATGTTTTGTCGAGGTCGTACCCTGACATGGCAATTTTGTTGATGTAGCAGATCAACCCGATACCGTGTTGGTCCGCATAGCGAATCGTTTCCTGCATGTCGATCGGATCGATGACCGTCAGTGGGTCCGAATTCGCGTCGCGTTCAGGGCCATACCAACCAGCGTCATAGTGCACGTATTGGTAATTGTTCGCGGCAGCGTAGTCGACAATCGCTTTTGCACCCTCCGTCGTCAGACTACTTCGCCAGACCTTTCCCGGTTTGATCCATGATGTGTCACTCAACTTGGACGGCGGCGAAAGATTCTGAAGCAGGTAATGATTTTCAACCAACGTCCCAGGTTGTTCCGCCACCATGATCACTCGCCAAGGAGTCGTCAGTGACTTGCTTGCCGACACGGTCCCACTTCGAAACCGCGTGACCAGTTGATTCTTACCGGATCGATTCAACATCATGGGGGCGTAATGCCCGAGGCTTCCTGCTTCGGCGATTGCCACAAAATGCGATCCTGCTTCGACGAGCAGCGGGCGAATCGAGCGTTCCGGCATCTCAGAAAGTCGCAGCTTGGAATACCGTGCTTGCGGATAATCGTCCCAGTAAACAAAGTGATCGTCCGTGAACTGAAAGTGAGTCGCTTCCGATTTCAGCTTTAACTCATCGATCCCTTCTTGCGGAGGAATCGTGTAGCGGAACGCGACCCCTTCGTCGTATGCCCGGAATGCCAGTTCAAGCCGTTGTGCCTTCTGAGTTGCCCCACGAAGTTGAATGACACACGCATTGTAAGAATCAGGGTAGGAAGCTCTGGAACCGACCACAGGAACCCAACTTCCGTTTACAGATTCGGTCTGCTTGCTCTCGACAACGAACTGTTCCTCGAGTCCGCTCCCATCGAGAACCAGCGAAAGCTTGGAATTGTCAAGAATGGTGACGTCCCGAAAGGAGACACTGTAGTGCGGCACCCCATCATGAAGCGAAAACCGGATCGACTGATCTCCCGAGGGAGACACGATCGTCGTCTCTTCTGCAGCCCAACTGCAGTTCGATGTGGAAAGAAGCAACCAACACGCGATTGAGAAAGAAGCCAGCTTTGGCATTGAGATCATCATTTGGGGATAGACACTGGTTTGCACGACCGTTGAGCACTTGCCTGATAGCGGCGAGCGAGGCGGAGGCCATTTAGAAACAGGCAAATTTACCTTGCCTCGGAGCGACGCGGCGACACGAGGTGATTCAGCCGCTCAACAAGATGGGTTTGGCGAACGATTTCGCAAGCCAAACTCCGTTGACTCCAAAAACCGGCCTGCGTTGGCTGAATATGGTGTGACTCCCCAAGACCCCAGATTCGTTCGTGAATCCGGAGTTTTGGGGCACAGCGTTTGGATCACAGGCTGGAAGCCTATGCCACTTTGGGTCAGACCAATTTGGTCTTGCCGGGGATCGCGTAAGCGGGTTCGGGCAGGGACGCTTTCATGTCCAGGTTCTCTGGGAACAGATCCAATTTCGACTCGTTCACCGCGAAATCCCACGTCACCAACTTGCCGGTGTAAGCGGCCATCCGCCCCAGCACTGCGGTCAACGAACTGTCCGCTGTCTCTTTGAATTCGACGATTGGCTTGCCATTGCGAACGCTGTCGACCAAATCCTTGTGCTCTTGTTTGTAGGCCGCACCAATGTCGCCCTTCATTGACCACACTTCGTTGCCATCTTTGTCTCGGATCTCAGCACCACGGTTGAGTCCGTAGATCGTGCAGATACCTTTGCTGCCATAGATGACATTGGAATTGTCACTTTGGGCATTTGGAATCTGACGGCACTTGAATGAAACGGTTCGATTGCCGGGATAGAGGTAGTCGATGCTCATGCTGTCCCACATCTCGCTGCCTTCGGGACGAGTGAACCGGCCACCGCTGCCATAAGCGGATTCAGGCGGTCCGCCCATGATCCAGTTGATCGCATCGATGTTGTGAACCGCTTGCTCAGCGATCTGGTCACCCGACAACCAAATGAAGTGCATCCAGTTGTAGATTTGGTACTCGGTATCGCTCATGCCTTCTTTGCGAGTCTTGTTCCAAATCCCATTGCTGCAATAGCGAGCTGTTGCAGAGATAATGTCGCCGATCGCGCCATCATGCAGTCGCTTGATCGCTTCGACGTAATTGGTCTGCCGACGATACTGGGTGCCTGTCACGATCGAGGTTTTGTTCGCCACGGCTTTCTCGTGCGCTTCCACACAAACGCGGTAGCCAGCGGGATCGACGCAGGTTGGTTTTTCCGCGAAGACGTGCTTCCCCGCGTCCACCGCTTCGGTGACGTACTGTGGTCGAAAACCAGGAGGTGTGGCGAACAACACCACATCGATTTCGGGGTCATCGAGAATCCGTTTGTAGGCGTCGATGCCGCCATACATTTTGTCGGAAGCGACGGAGACCTTGTCACCGTGTCGCTTGGCAAGTGACTCGCAGATTTTGCCGAGCTTGTCACCTTCCAAGTCCGCGATTGCCGCCAGCGAAACATTTTCGTTGATGCTGAGCGAATCATTGATCGCTCCGGAACCACGACCGCCGGCTCCGATCAATGCCAATCGAATGTGCGAGTTGGGCGAATGGCTCACCGACTCAGCGGGCTCCGCCCCGCGAATCGGACGTGCCGCCGAAGTAGCAGCGACTCCCGCGGTCAGAGCTGCACCGGTGCTCATGAAACGGCGGCGGGTGGTTGCCTCGCCGCCAGTGGCGAGGTCGCCGTTGGCTGGCGACGTGGTGTTGTTTGGGCGAGTGGTTTTCGGCATGGTCGGCGGGCTCCTGAAGGAGAATGCACGGGAGGGAAGAACTCGAATGTCCTTCCCAGTTTAATGCAATCCCGCCGCCAAATCAGAAATCGTTGTAAGACGGCCTGACATCCGCCGTTCGGATCTCGCACGGTTGCCGATTGATCCCAATCCGGCTGACGGCAACCGCACCAGCCCGACGCAGGCGAGGAGATCGTCGGAATCCGTGACCTACGTCGCGGGCCGATGAACCAACCGCCTGCTCGTCCCAACTCTCGAAACTCAGTCCCGAAAGCTTGTTTCTATTCAAGCTTCGTCGAGCAAATCGACGGCTGCGAAGGCTTGGCCTTCCAACATTGCCAAGCTGGCTCCGCCACCGGTGCTGACGTGGCTGACATCGTCGGCGAACCCGAGTTGATCAACAGCAGCAGCGCTGTCACCACCACCGATGATGCTGACGGCATCGCCATCGGCGATTGCTTGAGCGACGGCTTTGGTGCCTTCATCCATTGGTGGTTTTTCAAACACGCCCATCGGTCCGTTCCAGACGATGGTCTTGGCCGACTTGATGACCTCTGCGTACTTCTTCGCCGTTTCAGGACCGATGTCCAAACCTTCCATGTCGTCAGGAATTTCACCTGCAGCAACAACCTTTTTGTTGCAACCAGCGATGTTTCCGAAGTCGTCACCGCAGTGCGTGTCGACGGGAAGCTGTAGCTTGTCGCCACCCTTTGCCATCAACTCCTTTGCCAACTCGACCTTGTCTTTCTCGACCAATGACTTGCCGACTTTACCGCCACTGGCTAACGAAAACGTGTAAGCCATCGCACCACCGATCAAGACCGCATCACAGATGCCGAGCAAGTTGTTGATCACGTTGATCTTGTCGCTGACCTTGGCTCCACCCAGGATCGCAACGAAAGGTCGCTCGGGTTTGCTGATCGCATCGGTGAGGTACTGGATTTCTTTGGCGACCAAATGCCCAACCACGCGAGGCTTGCCAGCCATCGCTTCGGGGACGGCGACCATCGATGCGTCTTTGCGGTGACAGGTGCCGAATGCGTCGTTGCAGTAGGCGTCGGCCATCGCGGCCAACTTGCCAGCGAACTCTGAGTCGCCTTTCTTCTCGCCTGGATTGAAACGCAAGTTTTCCAGCACCAAAACTTCGCCAGCGGCCAACGAGCTTGCTTTGCTCGATGCGTCGTCTCCGACAGTGTCGGTCGCGAAGTGAACGGTGCTGCCGAGCAATTCACCCAAACGTTTCGCGGCCGGAGCCAAGGAATACTTCTCGTCGCCTTCACCACCAGTCGGTCGTCCCAGGTGGCTCATCAGGATCACTTTGCCACCGCGGTCGATGACGCTCTTGATGCTGGGCAACGCCATGCGAATACGGCGGTCATCGGTGATGGCGAGCGATTCGTCCAACGGCACGTTGAAGTCGACTCGCATGAGAACGGTTTTGTCTTGAACGTCGATTTGATCAATGGTTTTCTTGGCCATCTGCCGGGAAACTCCGAGGTTGTGTTGAGTGGGGTCGATTTCAGCACCAAGTATCGGGCAGCGACCCAATTTCGCGAAGGGGACCGGCCGAACCCCGCTTTTTTCGCGACTTGGTGCGGTCCCCCCGGCGGGAACGTCACTCCCAGGCGTCTTTTTCTCACGTCGCGCCACCGTCACAACCGAAACAAAGGGAGCGGTGACGATTCGCGTGCGGCTCGTCAACAGCACCGGTCCGCCGTGAGTTTTGGTGGAACTGACCACACGTCGACCGGGTCAATTTGGATGGTCATTCGCCATGAGTGATCTTTTTCGCGACGAAATATGCCTCGAGCCAAAAGCTCCGGGCCGTTTTCGATCGCAGCCGATACCAGCGGGGGTGGTGCGGGTGAGAGCTCGCGCCGGGATTGCAATGCGCCATGGCCAAACGGTCACATCATCGCGAGACACCCTGGTTCGAGACTTCGCGGTCGCCAATGCCGCCGATGGTTCTCTCGTCGGAGCCCGCGTGACAACCAATTCGTTCTCGAAAGACCGTGTCACCACGACGTTGCTGCCGCGCCGATCGGTGCGATTGCAATTTGTAAGTGCATTGATGCTTGTGATGGTGTGCAGCGTCGCATCGGCTCAATCGCCAACGGAATCGTCGACACGTCGATTTTCGTTGCTGCCCGGTTCCGGACCGCCTCGGGTGGGATCGATGGCACATCGAGAACAGATCCTCGCGGCGTTGCCGATGGATCGACTAACCGATGAAGCCAAACAACGCATTTTGGGCATCGCGGAAAAGCCGACACTGTTCCGCCGGCTTCCATCGCAGATCGTTCCTTGCGACCGAGACATGTTCCTGTTCCTGACTCGCAACCCCGACGTCTTGGTCGGGCTGTGGGATCTGATGGGGATCACCCAAGTTCAATCCACTCGGACGGGTCCCTACCAGCTCGACGCCAGCGATGGTGTCGGCACGCTGTGCCGAGTCGACCTCGTCTACGGCGATGCCAACAAACACATCTTTGTGGTGGATGGGTCTTACGACGGCAAAATGACGCCGACCGAAATCCGTGGCAAAGGTGTCTTTGTTCTGGAATCGACTTACACGGCAGGCGAGGACGGACGCACCCGAGTTTCAGGCACACTCGACTGCTTCGTGCAACTCGACAGTCTGGGCATTGACTTGATCGCTCGGACGATGAGCCCCATCATCGGACGTTCCGCGGACAGCAACTTCGAGCAGACGGCACAGTTCATCGCTCAGGTCAGTGAAGCGAGCGAGCGAAACCCGTCTGCGATGCTGGACATCGCGGCTCGTTTGCCACAGGTCAACCAAGCGACTCGGGACGAGTTTTCGAAAACGATTTTGGCCGTCGCGAGCCGTGGGCAACAAGTCGCCGCCCGCGCCCGCGCCCGCGAAAATTCGAATCAGTGATTCGAGCTAGAACGCTGATTCGCGACAAACACTGATTCAGTTCAGGGGTGCTTCCCACAATCCCAACGCGGGATTCTGTACGAAGTAAAACTCCGACCCGTCGACATCGGTGTGGAAGCCATCCTCGAGTGAATGAACGTCGTAACGTTTCATCAATGCATCCAAGTCACCCGGCGTGAATCCAACCGAAGCGATCTCTTCATCGGTTAGTTTCCCAGCTGCGTAAACGACCTCGAATCGGTTCTCCGGAGAACCATGGACCAGGTGAGCGGCCGCCGACGGATCGCCCGCCAGGTCTTCGTTTTCGGCGACCAATTGCATCACTTCGGCTTTGGTTCGATAGCCATACTTGCGAATCAATTGGTCGATGCGTGGATCTTCGCCGAACTCTTCCACGGCAGGACCAATGACGGTCAATCGACCGCCGGTCGCGATCGCTTTGCGGGTTCGGTAGATCGCTTTGTTGCCCAGCCACGTGCTTTTGAACTCATCAGGGTCCAGGTAAGCGACCACGTGCTGGGGAGCCTTTGGCAAGTGCGTGATGTTGACTTTGCGAGCCAGTTCAGCGGCGCGAAAGAACGTTTCGTGATCGTCGCCGATGAAAAGACCTCGCGTGTGCTTCGTTCCATCCTTCATCTGCTGAATCACGGTCAACGCGTAGAGCAAAGGCATGTTGTCGCAGAAGTGATCCGAGGCGTAATTCAGGATCTTTCTCAGCGGCGTGTCAGCGATACCAAGCGTGTCATCGATTCCAACCATCGCGCTGAGGTAGTGACTCTCGTTGATCCCTGACACGCCGCCGGTGCCGACGAACACATTTTTGTTGTAGTTCGCCATTCCGATCACTTCGTGGGGCACAACTTGGCCCAACGAGAAAATCAAATCGTGACCGCCATCTCGCAGCATCTTGTTGACCTGCGCGGGCCAACTTTTGGTGTAGATGCCACCGGTAACTTCGCTGACAAAGTCCGCCGGAACCTGCCCCAATTCCACCACGTCCTCTCGCCAACGGTGCGGACGGAACAAATCGTGTGGCACACCGGGGAACATGTGGTCCAGCTGGGCGGGCTTCATCGGCGTGTGAGTGCCAAGCGCCGGCATGATGTCCTTGACTCGATCGCCCAACAATTCGTGGCACAGCACCGTGAGTTCGCCTGCGCGGCTGAACAATCGCGTCGCGTCCGGAGGCAACAACAACACACGTTCGGGCCGTTTGATCGCGTCAAACGTCTGCTTCAGAGCGTCGCGCAGGTCGTCTGTCGTCAGCGATGTGGTTTCCGATCCAACAGAAAAATAAAGAGTCATTCGGCTCGCTCCAGCGACAATTTTGAAGGGTACTGCACACACTCTGCCCCATTAACCCTAAGATTAGGGGTGGTTCCTTCACCGGAACCAAGCCTGTCCTGCTTGCTCAACATGAAAGAGGTAGATGCGATGGCCAAGATCTTACTCGTCGAGGACAGTGCAACCCAGGCGGTAGAAATGACGATGCTGCTCCAGGCGGCAAACCACGAAGTCGTCCATGTCGCCAACGGACAGCTCGGTCTTTCGCACCTGAAAGAACAGGCTCCCGATCTCGTGATCACCGACTTGGAGATGCCCGAAATCAATGGACTTCAGTTGGTGGAGAGCATGCGAGCCAACTTCTCGCACATCCCCAGCATCTTGGTCACCAGCCACGGCAGCGAGGAACTCGCCGCCGAAGCCCTTCGTCGCGGTGCCGCGGGTTACGTGCCCAAAACCCGTATGTCGGATTTGCTTAACGACACCATTGTCGATGTGCTCGGCGTCATCCGCAGCGATGCCTCCTACGCGAAATTGATTTCGACGCTGAAGAAAAACGTCTTCGTTTTTGATTTGCCATCGGACCCCGAATTGATCTCGCCGTTGGTGGGATTGTTGATGCAGGTCAGTGCCGGGATGGAACTTTTGCCCAGCATTGAAATGGTGCGACTGGGTGTCGCCGTTGAGCATTCACTGACCAATGCGATGCTGCATGGCAACTTAGAAATTCCCCGGGACAAGCAACCGAGCCATGGACAACTCGCCCGCGAAGGCATGATCAACGACGCGATGAAGGAACGGTTGTCGCAAGAACCCTACAAAAGCCGAGTGACACATGTGGAAGCCACCGCTTCTGAACACGCCATTCGCATTGTCATCACCGATCAAGGCCCCGGCTTCGACACGTCCAATGTGCCACAAGCCGGTGAACTCGATGCAAGCTCACTCGCCGCCAGTGCCGACGGAGTCGGACAAGCGGACAAACAGGGATTGCTGCTGATTGCCAGCTTTGTTGATCAGATGTGGTTCAACGACGAGGGGAATCAGATCACGTTGGTCAAACGTTGCGGTGCCGAGTGAACCGATGAGTAGCGTCTCCGAGTTCCAAACATCCTCAACCTATCGCGCGCTCGCCAATGCGTTGCCGCTGAACCTGCTGATCAAGGCTGCGGATGGACGGCGTGTCTTCGCCAATGATTCGTACCTGAAATGGCGGGGCGTCACTTGGCAAGAACTCGCCGGCAAACACGACGAAGATCTGTTTCCGCCGGAGATCGCTCGAAAGTATCGCGAAGACGACCAGAAGGTCATGCAGACGGGCGAGTCGCTGCACAGCGTCGAGTCGGCAAAATTGGCGGACGACTCGATCGGATGGATCGAACGCGTCAAAACTGCAGTGCATGATCATCATGGCAACTTGCTCGGCGTGCAGGTCTTGTTTTGGGACGTGACCGCGAAAGTCGAAGAAGAAAAGGCGACGCAGTTCGAGCAATCGTTGCTGAAAACGCTCCTCGCCAACATTCCCGATTCGATCTACTTCAAAGACATCGACAGCCGTTTCATTCGTGTCAGTCACGCGATGGCGATGAAGTTTGGCCGGGCCAGTGTCGACGAAGTTCACGGCCGAACCGACGCGGACATTTTCACTCCCGAGCACGCCGAAGGTGCACGGCTGGACGAACTGCGTGTGATCGAAACGGGCGAGGCACTCGTTGACCGAGTCGAACGCGAAACGTGGCCGGATCGAGAAGACACGTGGTGCATGACGACCAAAATGCCGCTGCGGAATGACACCGGCGAAATCATCGGCACGTTTGGAATTTCCCGCGACATCACGGACCTCAAACGTTCCGAAGCTGCACTGCATGAAGCGGTCCGAATGGCCGACGCCGCGAACCGTTCCAAAAGCGAATTTCTGGCGAACATGAGCCACGAAATTCGCACGCCGATGAACGCTTTGATCGGAATGGCGGATCTACTGTCACAAACGAAGCTCGATCCGGACCAACAGGACTACGTTCAAATCATTCAAGAATCATCCAATGGTTTGCTTCGACTGATCAACGACATTCTTGATTTTTCCAAGATCGAGGCCCGACGCCTCGAACTGGAATCGGTACCGTTCTCGCTCGGCAAAACAATCGAATCGACTCTGCGATCGTTCTCTTTCAAAGCGTCCGAAAAAGGCTTGGAACTGCAACGCGACATCTCGCCGGAGTTGCCTGATCGATTGATTGGTGACCCGGGACGAGTCCGCCAAGTGCTGACCAATCTGATCGGCAACGCAATCAAATTCACCGACCACGGTGGCGTCCGCGTACGAGTCGAAGTGCTTCGCCGCGAAGAACGCGCCGATCGTGATCTCGCTGCGACACACAGTGGTCGCGAATCGCCTGAACGCGATGACATGGTCGAACTTCGACTGAGCGTTTGCGATTCGGGTATCGGGATTCCTCCCGCACAACAAGACGCAGTTCTCAATCCCTTCACTCAAGCGGATGCTTCGACAACGCGACGTTTTGGTGGCACCGGACTGGGCCTGAGCATCAGTCGTCAACTAGTGGAACTGATGGGCGGTGAACTGCATTTGCAAAGCGAAGTTGGCGTGGGCACTACATTTTCGTTTCAACTTAAAATGCCGGTTTGCCCGGCGTCGATGCCGAATGAAGTCGACGACGAAGAGGAAGACCTTGGTGGTCCCGCTCGCCAACGACTTGCGCCACTCCATGTGTTGGTCGCCGAAGACGGCGTGACCAACCAACACGTCATCGCCGGTTTGCTGCGTTCACTCGGCCACAAGTGTTCGATCGCAAGCGACGGCCGAGAAACGTTGACAAAGTGGCGATCCGAATCGTACGACGTTGTCTTGATGGACATGCATATGCCCGTGATGGATGGTCTGGAAGCGACCCGCGCCATCCGGCAAGAGGAATGGGGCACCGAGCGTCACACACCGATTGTTGCTCTAACCGCCGCGGCGATGAGCGAAGACGCTGCCGCTTGTCGCGAAGCCGGCATGGACAGTTACCTCACCAAACCAATCCACAGTCGTAAACTTCGTGACGCGTTAGCGCCCTACCAACGAGAGTTGCCTCCCGCCGACGACGGGTCACACGAGGAAACATTGGAGCAAGCTTTTTCGCCAGCCGCCCATCTGGCCACCGAGCAGGACTCGACCACGATCAACGCTGCTCACGCCGCGTTCCCGTCATTGGGTTCCACCTCCGATGCGATCTCGCTCTCACCAGAAAACATTGGTTGCCTGGATCTTGATTCGGCCCGCTCACGCATTCCAGGCGGAACGGCTGGCGTCCTGCGACTGGCATTTGTATTTCGAACCGAGTGCGCTCAGTTGGTGGATCAACTCAGCAATGAAATTCCCGCGGGCCTGAACGATGAAACACGTCGGAACGCACACACACTGAAAGGAGCCTGCGGATTGCTCGGCGCCAAACAACTTCAGGAAGCAGCCGAACGCATTGAGGAAGCCGGCCGAGAAAATCGCGTGCAAGATTCGCCTGAACTGCTCGCCGATTTGCAACACGAAGCCCAACGCGTCCTGCGAGCGATCGACGAACTGCTCAGCCAATCCGACAACGCTGATCAACCAAAGTAAGCCCTGATCGCACCCGACCATCAAAATCGATGACCTGCGATTCGTTCGGTCACCTCCACCTGCGCCAACCGTGATTCTCGTCGCACGTGCATGTATGACGAACCGAAACGACTACAAATTCCTCAATCGCTTTGCGTTGGCCGGCGTGTCGGCCCAAGCGGGATCGATCGTCTGTCCCGCCCGTGCCGCAGCGATCAAGTGATCGACCAACGCTTCCGTTGACTCACCGCGAATTTCGGAGATTTGCTGCAACGTGTAGCCGTCCCGGCATAATTTCCAGGTCCAGTACTCGTTTCGCCACGCGGATGGATCAACGACCTTTTCATCGGGGCGATCAGCAGCAGGGCTCGGTTGCGGATCGACAGCGGGTGACTCGGCAGGCTCGCTCGGTTCCACCGAATGGTTCGAAGGCGGCGTGGCTGATTTTGGTGGGCAGTCAATCTCGTGCTCTGCCAGTGTATTGGCGATCAACTCCAGTAGATCGCTGCCGTACGCCTCAATGAACTCACTGGAAATTCCTGACACCGCTTCCAATTGCGTCGCATTGGCAGGCTTGGATTCAATCACCCGTTTGATCGTTGACTCAGACAGAATCCGGTGCGGCGCGACATTTAACGCCGCCGATCGTTTGCGGCGAAAACGCTTGATCCGGTCCGAAAGATCTTGGTCGAGCAACTGCTCGGCATCGTCCGAGGTCAATGGCTCGGCCGCGACCACGCTTGCTTCGGTTTTAGAACTTTCCTGTTGTGGCGATGGTCGCTCAGGTTGCTTCGGCGGAACATCCATAACCGCCGAGACGGTTGGCTCGATGTCACCGGGCTCTTCCTCGGCGACATCGCCCGATTCGATCTTGCTGGCGACCTTGGCCAGCTTCTTCGCAAGTGGAAACTTCAATTGCAAAGATGGCGGCAACGGCACCTGTCCATTCATCACTTGGCGACCGAGGTCCGTCATGTGCACGGTTGGTCGCCGCTCGTTCAATTCTTTCTGGTCCAACAACCCGACGGTCAATAACGAATCCATTGCATCGGTCAGCTCGCCTTGCTTCAATCCCGTCAGCATTCCGTAGGTACTCAGTCGACTCAGCCGCAACTGCGTCACCTTTTTGTTCTTTGACCCGGCGAGCATTTGGGCGATCAGGTTCTTCCCCAAACGTCCGTGTGTTCGGGTGACTCCGCTGAGGATGACACGAATGGCGGTTGTCAGTGCGGTCATATCGATCCCGGCTTGCTCGCTCAACGCCCCTACCGAACCACTCTCTCCGAGCGTCTTCGCCGTCGTCAAATTCGAGCCGAGCTTCGACGGATCCACCTTTGGCATACAATCGCCGGCCGGATCGCAGTGGTCGCATCGACCACAATTTTCCGCATTCGGATCGCCAAAGTAAGTCAGGATGACATGCTGACGACACGAAGTTGAACGAGCGAACTGGATCACAGAATCCAATTTCTCGTACTCGGCTTGTTTTCGCCTGGCCAATTCTTCGAAGTCAATCTTCAACTGATTGAATGGAACATCCCGCCGCATGATATGAACGGCACGCCCTCGAAATGGCGGGATGTAATCGAACGACTTCAGCTTCGTCAGTTCCCGCAGCGTTCGCGTCAATTGAACCCGTTCCACGCCGGCCCGTGTTGCCAAGTAGCTCAATCGAACAAAGACGTCTTCTCCGCGGCGAGGTCCAACGATCTTCTCGATCGCCGTCATGACCTGACGCTTCAACTTGGCTTCACGCGGCAAGAAATCAAGCAGTGTTGGCACGTCGCTATCAATTCGCAGCACCGCTTGGTTGGCGCTCGCGTCCAAACGTCGAAGAGCACCTGCCTTGGATAGCAACGTTTCCGAAGTCCCGATCGCTTCGCTGCCGTCGCGAACACCGATCGCTTCCCGCACCTGATCCAATGTCAGCTCAATCGGGTCTTCCTCACGCGAGAGCAGGTACTCGTAAACCTTCTTCACCGTTTCCCGTGAGGGGTAACGGTTCTCGATGAAGAACTCTTGGATCTGACGATCGGAGTAAGCGAACAACAGAAGACATTGGCTCATCTCCCCGTCGCGTCCGGCTCGGCCTGCTTCCTGATAGTACGCCTCCAACGAACCTGGCATGTTGTAGTGCACCACAAACCGGATATCCGATTTGTCGATGCCCATCCCAAACGCGTTGGTCGCAACGATTGCGGACAAGTCTCCTTTCATGAACGCTTCTTGCACGCGGCGTCGCTCGTCCGGATGCATGCCAGCGTGGTACACGCCGACCTTGCGTCCGGTCTTTTCCGGCAACCATTCCGCGATTTCTTCGCAACGTTTGCGTGTCGCGCCATAGATGATGCCGGCACCGGGCTGCTTCGACAGATAATCACGCAGTGCGTTTTGCTTGGCGACATCGTTGTTGCATGGCGTGACTGTGAACCGCAAATTGGTTCTCGCAAACCCGGTCACGAACACGCGAGGTTGTTTCAGGTTCAACAACTCGCAAATGTCGTCGCGAACCGTCGGCGTTGCCGTCGCGGTCAATCCGATCGTTTGAACGCCGCCCAAATAGCGATCTCGGAATCGTCCGAGACGCGAATAATCGGGGCGAAAGTCGTGGCCCCATTCGCTCACGCAGTGTGCTTCATCGACTGCCAACAAACTCACGTTGGCTTTGGGAACCACATCCAAGAAGCGACCGTTCCTCAATCGCTCGGGAGCCACATAAATCAGATCCAACTTCCCCGCGGCCATTTCCTCCATGACGGATTCTTGTTGCCCCGGCGATTGCGTGCTGTTGAGCAATCGAGCTTGGATGCCTCGCCGCTGGAGCGTGTCGACCTGATCCTTCATCAACGCAATCAGAGGCGAAACGACAATGGTGGTTCCTTCGCGAGCCAGCGACGGCAGCTGATAACACAGACTTTTTCCGCCGCCGGTTGGCATCACGCAAAGACAATCCGTCCCCGCGGCCAAAGCATCGACGACATCGCGTTGGCCAGGCCGAAACTCTTTCAGACCAAAGCGTGGCAGCAGCGATTCAGGATCGATGGACGGATTGGAATTGGATGCGAGAGACGACATCCGATCTTTCGTTCGGTGGGTATTTGGCGGGCAAGAATGAATCGCGTCCCAGCGACGCAATGCCATCTTCCGCGATGCGGCCCGTTTTTGCCACCTCGACTCGACTCGATACGCTCAGAGCTCGCCTTCTGCGCTGGCGCACAAAAAAACCACCCCGCTGAAGAACAGGCGGGATGGCTTTTTGAATCTCAATTCTTGCGGGTCGATTACGACTTCGCAGGTGCTTGCTGTTGTTGCAGGCCTGGACGAACGCGTTTGTTGATGTCCGTTTCCAGAACACCGAAGACGGATTCGTGACGGGCAACCGACATTTGCAAAGCAGCGAGCAAACGTTTCGCGGTGAAGAAGTTCACGATGATACGTTGCTTGACTTGGATGGGGTCCTTTGGCACACCGATCGGCTGTGGGTTCAGACCGAAGTCGATGATCAACTCCTCGGGCGAACCAGTCACGCGGCAGAAGTTCGCGTAGGTTGCGACAGCGTTGTCGTCGTTAACCTGAACTTGAACTGGGGCCTGAGCTTGAGTTTGTGCTTTCTCAGCGGGAGCGGCCTTCTCTGCGGCGGGGGCTTCAGCCGTCTTGGTTTCGTCTGCCATCAAATTCTCCAAAAAATCAAAAGGGAAACAGGTAAGTTGAGATTCGCGTGTTTGGGGCCAATGTAGTGATCCCCCCCAACGTCGCAACGCGAAAGCGACTAGCGGGGATCAAGAATCCGTTTTTTTGGTTTGTCTTCAAAAACCAAACGTTAAACCACGTCAAATGGAAAGGATGGTGGAAGCCTAGCTCACTCAAGAGCGGTTGGCAGAAAAGTATCAGGACCTTTTGTACAAAGCGGTCGGTGGACTGTTCCGGCAATAACACCTGACTCTCTTTTCTCCTTGTTCACTCAGAAGTCAAAGTTAAAAGTTTTAATGATCACTCGCCATAAACGTGATCCAAGCGACATGGGGTCCACGTGAACCTTGGCCGCGCCACGGTATCCCGGTCGCAATGGCATTTCGATTCCATCGATCGGCACGCGAGCTTGATACGAAACACTACGAGGTTTGATTTGTCCGGTTTTGGGATCGATCTCGGTTTGCAAGCTGCCGCCGGTCTGGCTCGACATCGAAGCCGAGGCGGCTTCGAGTGGCTTCTTTGAGATCTCTTCGATTGAACCGTGGAACGTTTCCAATCGCCGCGAATCAAGCTTCAGATCCACCTCTTGCGATTCGCGAACCAGCTGCCGGTCACCTTGGTCGATGATCAACACAGCTTCGAATGCTTCGGGCGATCCAATCTCACAGATCAAATCATCCGCTGTCAGCAACGCGCCTCGGTTTCGTTCTTGAAGCGGTGTCCCACTCCAACTTGGTAGACGCCCATCACCAGGATCTTGTTCCTTCTTTTCTGGTGGAGGAAGTACAAAACCATCCCGTTTGGCTCGCACGGTCAAACGGTCCAGTTCCTCTTGAGTCTTGGCAAGCAACGCTTCGATCGAGTCGAGCATTTCTTCCTGAGTTTCGATCTGAATCTTTGCCGACGCATCGTCCAATCGACGCGACTTCAAGTTCGCTAGCTGCACCTGAGCGAGTTTGCGTTCACCGTGAAGGTCAGCCAAACGAATTTCGAGTTCTGGGTTCTTCAGCAATGCAATCGTGTCGCCGGTGCTGACAAGCGTCCCAACCGGCACGGTTTCCTCCACTCGTCCGACGACGCCGGCGTAAACCATCCCGGCGCGACTGGGACGAATTTCGAATGCCGCATCAATGTGGTGAGGCAATGGGATGTAGCACACCGCGGCGATGATCACGCCCAACACGGCGAGCGAAGTTAACAACGGCCCGCGTTTCACTTTTGACAATCTCCCAGGAGTGCGGATGAATTTCCACGTTTGAATGACGGGTTGAGCGACCAAACCCGAGAAGCCGATCACGGCCAAAATCCGTCCAAGTGCTTGCAAGCCGTAAGGCTCGAGAACCTGCATCACAAACCATACGATCGAAAAGACCACCACCCAGCGATAAATCACACTGGCGACGGTGAACATTCCAAACATGAATTGGTTGCGTGTGGGCAGGAATGGATCGTCCTGCAATTCCAAACCCAAGCAAGTGGTTTGGAACCAACGCTTGAGGACTTCCGTGCTCTTTTGACGGAGGTTAGGGATCTCCAAATAATCCATCATGATGTAGTAGCCGTCGAATCGGAGCAACGGATTCCCGTTGACCAAAATCGTGCTGACGACGTTCAAGAACATCATGTTCAAACACAAGTCATTGATCGTCGTCCCCGGCTCGCTGAAGAACCAAACGAACGCCGCAATCGACGCAAGGATCATCTCGACGTAGATCCCGCCGGCACCAATCCAAATGCGTTTCCACTTGTTGGGCAACATCCACGAGTCGGACACGTTGCAGTACAAGCACGGTGTGAACACCAACAGCATGAAGCCGATTTCGTGACACTCACCACCGAATTTTTTACAACTCAAACCGTGACCAAATTCGTGAATGACTTTCACGATCGCCATCGTCGCGGCCAAGATAATCCAACGATCCGCAGCAAAGAACTGATGGAACGTCGGTAGTTTCGCGTAAACCGTTTGGTACTGCGTCGCCAGCAGCAAAGACGCCGCCAACAGCAACCCAGCGAAGAAGATCAACGCCGGAACGGTGAAGATCCATCCAAAGATCGGTAACATCCGATTGAGAATCTTCTCGGGATCGATCCCGCGAAAACGGACGGCGAAGACGTTGGACATCTTCCCCATTAACTCTTTGTTCTTTTTCTTCCGCCCGCGTTCTCGCAGCGACTTTCCTTGACCAGGCGAATTGCTGATCACCAAACCGCTGCGGTGCAACATTCCGATGAACTGCTGCAAATCACCAAACGTGATCTTTTGCGGTGCGAACCGTTGCTCAAAACCGTCTTTGATTTGCTGCAAACTGACATGCCCATCCAGCATGTTCAGGATGAAATACTCTTCGTCGTGAAAACGAAAGTACTGCAATCCCACCGGCTCTTTGACCACCCAGTACCCTTGTCCTTGGTAGTGGTGGCGGCTGGCGGTCAAGTCAGGACGCCGGCGCACCGTCAGTGCACGTGACGAACTGCTTACCAGTGATTCAGCCAGAGTGGTCATGGGGCCAGGTGTCGAATGAGAAGGTAAGGAAGAGAAGAGCAGCGGGTGAAATCAGAAACGGATGAATGCGTCGGAATTCATTGGAAAATGATTTCTGCTTCCATCCCTGGCTTGATCATCCAATTGCCGTTGCTGTCCTTTTGATTGTCCACGTCGACCCAAATGCGATAGCGTTTTTGACCATCGACTTCACTGCTGACAAATCCCAGCGGAGCACGCACTTCAAAATTTTGATCGGGGTCTGCGGTATTGAAAACACGAACCAGAACCGGGGCACCGGCATGGACAGCGCCATTGGACGCCAATGCGTCGATGTCGCCACCAACTCGTACTCGGTCAAGCTGAACCAGCGTTGCGATTGGCGAACCAGGTTGCACCCATTCGCCGAGCTGTGCGATTCGCATTTCGATGTATCCATCAAACAACGCGGTGATGCGGCGACGGTCCAGTTCGAACTCGGCGATCTCTCGCTCACTACGCTTCGCGATGTACTGTGCCTCGGCAATCTTCTTCTGCATCTCAGCCAAGTCGATTCGAAGCAATGCACGAATGGCTTCGAGCACCTTCTTCTTCATCTCGTAATAAGGCGTAGCTCCCTTTTCGTAGAGCTCACGGAACGATTCCGCTTCGGCTCGAGCCAACTCTTCGTTGTTGCGAGCGTCCTTCAAGTTGACTTCGTTCGCCGCATTGAGCTGAGCTTCCTTCTCTTCGGCCTTTTTGAATTCGAGTGCCAATCGAGCGGAGGTGTCATCCACCAATGCAAGCAGATCATCTTTGGCGACGGTCATCCCCTCTTCGATGGGCAGCTCAACCAATTTGCCTTCCACCTCGGCGGGAATATCAACCTTGCGGATGTATCGAACTTGGCAATACTCCGCGACCAACGGGGACTCACCCCTCAGGCTAGTTTGTGCCGTGGCAGGCTCAGTGCTGATTGCGGCAACGCAAACGCCGGCCAATGCAGCAACGATCAATCGCCAGGATTTCATCAATGGGATCTCTTGGTGGAGGGACAAGGAGAAGAGGTTCGGAAGAGAAGACATGGAAGAGAATCAGAAAGCGAACTTGTAGGCCCACTCGAAGACCTCGTGCAGCAACACAAAGCCGCTAGCTCGTTTGCCACATTTGACGTCCGCAGTCAGCTTGGTGCCGGGACTCGGAGACAGCTTTTTCAGCGCCTCCAGATCAGGCAGAACTCGCATCTTGATGACCGAGCCATGCTCTTCGTTGGTTTCCGCTCGCAACGAGATGTTTTCGACCGGCAACTTGGCGGGCAACGGTTCGTCGGGGTTGGATGCCAAGATGTAGTCGACGTCCAATGTCTGAACTTTGTTGTCGTGGATGAACTCATCCAGATGACCTTCGCGTTTTTCGGGCATCTCAATTTCGAGATACATCGGCTTGGATAGATCAGCGATCTCCATCAACACTTGCCCGGTTTGGATCGGACGGTTGAGCAGCATCTTTTCGACTTCCCACGAAACAACAATGCCATCGATTGGCGAACGCACGACCAAGTCTTCAGCACGCTGTTCTTTCAATTTCAGCTTCGCACGTTGTGCTTCGAGCTTGGTTTGAACTTCAACTTCTTCCAATTCAATTGCACGCCGTTCGGTTGCTTTCAATTGCGACCGACTGCGGGACTGAGTTCGAATGCGTTGCAGTTCCGCCATCGTCGTTCGAATCTGGCCACGCAGATCTTCCAACTCGATACCGATGTCTGGGTTGATCATCTTCACCAACGGATCACCCGCTTGGACGATGGAGTTGTGATCGACCAGCACTTCACGGACTTCGCCATCGATCCCCGCGAAGACTTCCCGGCGAGCTTCGGCTTTGAGTGTTCCGTCGGCTTCCAGGTCAAACTCCATCGGGATGAAGATCAACCCACAAATCAAAGCGGCGATCGCACCGATCACTCCCAAAGTTTTTGGCAGTGTTCGAGCTCGCAAGACCCAAGTCGCTCGTCCAAGCGTTCGCCAAACGGGCATCAAGAACAGATTCGAGTGAGCCTGTGAGTTGGCAATTGCACGAGTGCCGTGCTCGTAAACCAAATCGCATCGTTGACGGAAGATTTCAGGCGGGAGATCCGTTTCGATTTGCTCGACGATCAACGCACCGATCACTTCGCCACGGTGGGCATCATCGCGATCGACTTCGCCGGCCGCACCCATCTCAGCTTCCTGGCCGAGTTTGCGTTGTGGCTCCCGTAGCGGAAGCACTGCAAGATTACGGCCATAGGAAAGGTCGACGTAATCTTCGAGAGCCTCTTCGATTTGCGGCGGCAAGTCTTCGGTGGATCCATCGTGCCACAGAGGTTCGCCAGCCGCGACAACTCGCGTGGCCAGCACATTCAGGGCTGCAACGATGTTCGAGCGGTTTTCGATTGTGTCCTGACCACTGATGGCCTCGACCTTGCACTTGCCACCTTTCTTGATCGCCACACTGACACGGTCGCACCCGATCAGACGCCTGCCTTCGTTGGCGACAATCGCGGCGGTCTCTTTCAAATCCAATGATTCGTGAGCGGCACGCGCGAACGAGTCGGCTTGTTGCCACAGCGTTTGACGATCGCCGAGTGTGCGAAGTTTTTGGCTGCGAAGCCATTCCGCAGCCAACTCGCACATCTGCTGCAAGAACCGCAGGTAGCCACGCTGTGTATCGGGAGCGGTATCGGGACGCTGGAAGATCTCGATCAAACCGTCTTTTTGACCGTCGTGTTGAAGGGCCCCCAAAACCAACAGGTAACGGGTTGGGTTGCCTTCTGCGTCTCCATCGGTCGTTCCGCTATACGGAGGAACGAGCAACGATTGGCCCGAGGCGGCAGCGCGACGGATCAAACGGTTGTGGCGATCGGCATCCTCGGTGCCTTCGGTCAAAATCGACGGCTCAGCGTTGATTTGATACTGCAACCGAAGTTGTTGATCCTCGTCCAGCATCCACACCGCACCTCCGGCCGCAGCCAGGGCAGTGATGATTTTGCTCAGCAACTCCGGATAAAACTCCGAAGCGGTGGCACCGCTCTTCGTGAGAGCTGCAATTTCGTTAACCAAACCGCGGATCTGCGCTTTGGTTTCTTCGACCGTTTGTTGATTGACCGACATGGGCCTGTCTGACTGCTCGGGCGAGAAGGGGGCGGAAATGTCCAGTGGGCCGACACTACTTAAAAATCCGCTCAGATCGCCACTGGAAGTCGCTTCAAAAGCGGAGTTTGCATTCTTCGCTGGCGAACTGTGACGCTGGCATGGGAAACGCCGGTTGCCCCGGTCTTTCCCCCCAACGCGACTACTCCGACAACGCTGAAAACACAGAGAAAATCGATTACAACGATTCCCGCTGGACAACTTATACATTTTGTATAACCTCTTGTCCAGACTCATGTCGGAAAGTTCACGGAACTCGTTTTCGCGTTCACCGACCAATCCTCTCGAGCTTCTCAGACACGCACCTCCGCCTGGACGCCCGCTTTGGCTGCACCCGACGATCAACCCGACACATCCAATGGCGGATCCGCTGGCGGTGGTTCTTCAGAATGCGACTTGGCTCATGAAAAGCCCACGATGCACGTGGGGAAAAGCGAGCAACCATCCGGCAGCCAACCTTCTGCACCCGAGAATTCCGAAACGGGGCAGATGTTGAAATCGCTGCAATGGGAACTCAACCGAATCCAGCGAACCGTTCGATTGACGCTACAATCAAAACTTCAGGGCTTGGTTGGCAAATCGCTCTCGTCACTCAACGAAAACCGAGAACTTGCCAATTCCATCCAAAAGATGTTGGACACACATAGCCTTCGGATTCGATGCCCTCAGTGCGGACATGCGTCAATCTTGCGTGTCTCGCCGCGAAAGGGGATGCCAGGCGGAGCTTTTGTGCTCGATCACACCATTGAAGGCAAGCGTACGTTTCATGGTGGATCGTCTTCCGTCCCGCCGATTCAACTGACGGCAAAGCCGGAGCGAAAAGCAACGGCGACCGCCAAGACTCGGCCCCAACCCGCCGACGCGGGGGAGCTTCAGTTCAAGGTTGGCTAGCTCGGCTATCCCATTTCGCCCAAAAAGCCTACAAACGTTTCCCAAATAGCCCTTGCCGAATTTGGGTTCAGTCGATTAGGTTCTGCGATTCAAATTTTCGGTGCCCTTTTGTCAGAAGTTGTGAGCAGTGGCTGTTCAACGAACCTACATGGCCAAACCCGGCCAAATCGAAAAGCAATGGCATGTTGTGGATGCCAGCGACGAAGTCCTCGGTCGACTCGCCAGCGATATCGCTGTCGTGCTGATGGGAAAACATCGTCCTGAGTACACACCTCACGTTGATTGCGGTGATTTCGTGATCGTCACCAACGCCGACAAGATCGGCATGACGGGCAACAAGATGCGTGATCGCCACTACACTTGGTACACCGGCTAC
This sequence comes from Rhodopirellula baltica SH 1, assembly GCF_000196115.1. Lineage (NCBI taxonomy): Bacteria > Pseudomonadati > Planctomycetota > Planctomycetia > Pirellulales > Pirellulaceae > Rhodopirellula > Rhodopirellula baltica. Next base: position 5,678,510 of record NC_005027.1, on the reverse strand, counting down.
CCAGGCTTGCGTCTGGAAAGCTACCAAGATCGCCATGATCGCAAACCGGAATACTTGCTGTATCACGCCGTTCGCCGGATGCTGCCAAAGAACAAACTTGCTCGCCAAATGCTGAGCAAGCTGAAAATCTACGCTGGCCCTGAGCACCCACACACCGCTCAGCAACCCGTTGAATTGGTTCGCACCAGCAAAAAAGCTAGCGCTTAGTTCCCACACGCCCTCACCGACCGCATCACGCGGGTCTGATCCATGATTGCAGTTAAAAAAGACAAGATCAACGGCGACGCACTGGGAACAGGACGTCGTAAAAGCAGCGTTGCCCGAGTACGCGTTCGTCCAGGCAGCGGAAAAATCACTATCAATGGTAAGTCGATCGAAGAGTACTTCGTCAACGACCAACATCGCTACGCGATCACTGAAACCCTCGAAGCCGCTGGCTTGACCGAATCGGTCGACTTGCTGATTCGTGTTTCGGGCGGCGGAATGACCGGCCAAGCCGGAGCCGTTCGCATGGGCCTCGCTCGTGCTCTGTGCAGCCACGATGAGGCTCTGCACGACCCGATGCGTGAAGGCAGCTTCCTGACGCGTGATTCACGCATGAAGGAACGTAAGAAACCAGGCCTTCGTGGTGCTCGCCGTGGCGTTCAGTTTAGCAAACGCTAAGAAGGTTCAATTTTGGGTAAGAAAGAAGAAGCTTTTGAAGTCGAGGGCACCGTTACACAAGCCCTCGCCAACACTCGCTTTCGTGTGCAATTGGAAACCGGCAACGAGGTCATGGCCCATGTTGCTGGTCGAATGCGAAAGCACTTCATCCGGATCGTTCCAGGCGACAAAGTTCGCGTGGAGCTTTCGCCATACGATTTGACCAAAGGTCGTATCGTTTACCGCGAACGCTAATATCCGATTGCGTTGGCTGACGGTTTCAATCGCCGATTTGCTTGCCATTTCCAGACGTCTTTCCTCCAGAAACAGCGACCGATACAGTGGCCAAGCCCCACCGGAAAACGAAGAAAGCCAATCACGGCAAACGCCCCGCAAATGCGAAGGCACGCAAAGCTAAGCGGAAAAAAATCAAGACCTGATCGTGGCACGCAGCGAATTCATCCTTGATCCGGCTCTGCTGGACGTTGACAAGCCAATCGCCGATATCGAAGCGATTCGCGAGTACAACCCGCAGCGGCACGAAATGGAACAACTGACCGCGATTCTCCATGAGGATCTCGATCAGCACGCGTGCGCAGCTTACAAAGCGATCACCGAAAACGAATTCTGGGTTCGCGGTCACATGCCCGGCATGCCGCTCATGCCAGGCGTCGTTATGCTGGAAGCGGTTGCTCAGCTATCCAGCTATTACACCCAAAAGCACGATTTGCTGGGTGCAGCCATGGTCGGCTTTGGCGGAGTGGACGAAGTTCGCTTCCGCGGAGTCGTTACCCCCGGCGACAATCTCATCGTCCTGGTCAAGCTCGAAAAAGCTCGCCGTGGACGCATGATCGTTGCCCGATTCCAAGGTGTCGTGGGTACCGAACTGGTTCTCGAAGGTTGCCTGCGTGGGATTCCAATCCCAATCGAAGCGGTCACCCGACAACTTGGCGCTTCTAAAGAATCCGCCGATTCCTGAGCCCTCACTGCGATAGTGAGGCACGGAACCCGAGAAGTTCGAGCGAGCCAGCACTCCACGAAACTCGCATTCTGAACTCGGCCGCGTGGTTTCTTGCAAAGGAATCTCGCAGCTTGAAAGCTCGGCGGAGAACCGCCGAGCCTTCTCTTAGTCAAAGCTGACTAGCAGCTGAAACCGTCAGGGATCTGACCGTCTTTGATCACGATGCTGATACCATCGCGAATTTGCAGGTCATCGTCTTCACCTTGATGATCAACCTTGGCTTCGTTCAAGATCCGAACGTTTTCGCCAACGCGGCAATTCTTGTCCAGAATTGCACCCTGGATCACGCTTCCCGCACCGACGCCAACCGGCAATTTGCCGTCGCGTTCAGCGCCGCGCATCTCGATAAAGTCAGCTCCCATCACAACGCTGTCCTTGATCGTTACGTTGTCGCCGATCACGGTTCTCAGACCAATGACGCTGTTTTCGATCGTGACATTGTCGCCAATTCGGCAGCCATCCGCGATCAAACTGCCCGTGATCTTGGCATCGCCCATGATCGTCGGCGGCAAAAAGCGTGGCCGACTGTAGATTGGCGAATGGCGGTTGCGAATATCAAACGGTGGGTTCTTGCTAGCGAGCGATAGGTTCGCTTCGTAGAACGATCGGATGGTTCCGATGTCTTCCCAGTACCCATCAAACAGGTGCAACTGAACCTTGTGAGTGTTGATAGCTTCGGGGAAAACCTCTTTCCCGAAGTCGCTGTGCAGGCTGTTCTCGAGCATGTCGACCATCAGGTCTTTGTCGAAAATATACAGCCCCATGCTGGCTAACAAATCACGTCCTTGGCTTTCGATGCCGCGAGCGTCGATCCAGCTGGGTTCCATGCGAACCTTCGCGATCTCTTCTTCCGTTTGCGGCTTTTCGACGAAGCCGGTCACGCGTCCGGTATCGTCGACTTGCATGATCCCCAACGCCGAAGCGTCTTTTCGAGTCACAGGGATGCCGGCGATGGTCGCTGCGGCTCCGGACTCAATGTGAGTCTTCATCATGTCGCGAAAATCCATTCGGTACAGCTGATCGCCCGAAAGGATCAACACGTGCTTGATCCAGCTCTCACGCAAATGGACCAAGTTTTTGCGGACCGCGTCGGCGGTGCCTTGGTACCAATCGGTGCCGGAATTGACCGTTTGCTGAGCGGCCAACAGTTCAACGAAGCCACCGCTGAAGTGGTCAAACGTGTACGTCTGCCGAAGGTGACGGTGAAGACTCTCTGACAAAAATTGCGTCAATACATAAGCGCGATTCAGGCCGCTATTGATGCAGTTGCTGATCGGAATGTCGATCAACCGATACTTCGCAGCCAAGGGCACAGCGGGTTTGGCGCGGATCTTTGTGAGCGGGAACAATCGAGTTCCGCGGCCACCGCCAAGAATCAACGCGATTGTATTGTTCAAGTCCATGATCACTCTCGTGGGATGACGTGCTAGTTAGTGTGAAGGATGGTGAATGTGAACGCTTGTTTCGGATCTGACTAGCTTACCAATACTTCTCAAAGCGAATGGTGCCAGGTCCGGGTGTTTCTGTGGCATCGTGGAAACCGGCAGCGCGAAGCAGAGGCAGCATGCCAGGTCGGTCGGGAACGTCTCCGCCAGGCGGCACGTAACCAATCATGTCCGGATTTCCACACAAAAAGACGTGCGTGTTGCCGGGCGCGAGTGGATCACCAACCAACTCCGCCAGCTTGCCGGTGGTGAACATGGTTTGCAGATACTGCTTGCCGACATAGTCGGGCCGGTTCGGTTCCAGATTCTTGGGCTCACGAGTCGTCAACGGCAAGTAGCAATAGTTCGGAAAACGTCGCATCAGTTCATCGTGCTCGCTCTGGTAAGCGATGTCCGACTGATAACGGACGCTGGTTGCGATGACGACTTTTCCACGGTGCCCGCCAGACAACAATGTGGTCGCCATGGCGTTGTGCGGAGCTTCGCCGGTGCCGGTCCCGAGCATCAAGACGTTTTCGTCCGCCGGAATATCACCCAGCAAATACCGACCCGTGATTTTGCGCTCGACGCAAATTCGATCTCCCTCACCTTTGCCAAACAGACGAGGTGTCAGGGCGGGAGGCTTGCTCGCGGCAGTTGCGCCCTGACGCACCAACGTGATGTAAAACTCCAGGTAGTCGATTTGATCGACGGGCGCCAACTCACCCGCTTTGGGCGATTCGGCATCGTGAAGCATCGGACATGAAATGGAATACGCCCGTCGCACCAATTTTCGCGACTTTTTGATTGGAACGTCCTCCGGCTGGGTGCCACGCAATCGCGGTTCCCAGTTCCCAAGCCCGATGGCGACATACTGTCCGGGCTCAAACGGCATCACGGGTTCATCGCATTGGATGCGGAACCGGGCCAGGTCTTCCGTCAGATCCATCCGTTTGATGATGGTCGCGTTGTAGTGCCGCTCGCGAAGCAGTCGCTTCTCTTCATCGTCCGGGTAGCCCAATTCATCCATCGCGTTTTCAACTCCCAGATGCCTTTTTCACGTCGGCGACCTCGTCCGCCTGAGTTACTATAGTGGATGAGGTCGAGCGGCGTGGTTGTATCCACCTCGCTTTGTCAGCCCGGCATTTTTTGACAAATGGCTTGACTGCAAGGCGATGTGAATCGGCCGAGATGGAAAGCCCTCCGCCTAGTGAATCAGCGACCGCTATCACAGTGGTCACTGTCGCTTCGCTTGTCTCGACTTCGCGATCTCACCGCCTCACCTTTCATTCGGACCTTCGATCATGCTTGATCGCCAAGTCTTCTTTCGGCAACTTCCGCATCGTCTCTCGATCCTATCAGGCACAATCGCTCTTTCGTTCGTGTTGGGCACATCGTCGAACTTGTCCGCAGAGAACTGGACCAGCTTGGTTGGCAACCGAACGATCCAAGCCCAGATGGTTGGACTGTGGGACGACAACGTCATCCTGCTGATGTCCAACGGAAAACGTGTCAGCGTCCCAATGAAATCGCTGATCGCAGAAAGCCGGATTCAAGCCGAAGAGATTGCGACTCGCTTGAAAGAACAGCGCGAAATGTTGAGCGAGGAACTTCGACAAGTCGCGGACGCAGAAGCTGCTGCTGCTCCAGACCCATTGCCGACTCCTCCTGCACCTGCCGCGTACCAACCGTTGGCACCGAATCTTTCCATTGACGAAGCGATCCAACAAATTCACACGCAACTTCGCGAAGGACATTTGGCCATTGCCATCGACGCGTTGCCACCTTCTTATCGAAGCGACATCGATGAACTGACTGACTTGGCTTTGCAAAAGGCTGACGCGAATAGTTTGAATGAAGGCGTCCGAGAGCTTCACCGATGGGCGGATTTGATTGTCACGCGTCAGAACTGGATCAAGTCACATCCGCGAGTGGCCGCCGGTTCACCTGACAGTGACAGCCCTTATGTGGAAGTCATCGACGAAATGATTTTGCCAATCGCGAACATGATTCGTGCTGGCTTTGCCGATGGTGCTGGCGACGCAGAAACCATTCGTCAAAAGGGCGTCACGAACTGGATTCGCGAACGTAGCGAAGCGATGGCACCCTACTTCCGACAACTCACTCAGTCATTCACATCGTCTGATCCAAGATGGGAAGTCGCCCGTTTTGACGAAAAGACCGCAACAATCAAGCGTGCTGGATCGGGCACCCAACAACCGGGACAACGGCGTCCGAGCCGCGGCGAAACGATTGACTTCGTACAAGTCGAAGGCTACTGGATTCCGAAGTCCGTCGCGGATCAATTCCCGAAGTGGGTTGAAGAACAACGGAAGCAAATCAGCGAAATGAATGCTGATGAAGTCTCCGGTTTGACACTCCCTCAGGCGGGCCCCGCCGCTGCGATGGTGTCGGGCATGGCTGCCCAAATGAGCCAAAATTTGGCGACATTGGAAGCTGCTGCCGATGCCACGGCTTTCCATGAGGCATCCGAACAAATGCTCGCACCACTTCAACCAATGCTGAGCTTGGCGGGAGCAGCGTTGAAGATGGGCGGTGGTCGAAATGCGAATGGGATGTCAGGCTACGGTGACTCCGGTTACGGCATGGGCGATCCTGGATACGAAGACATGGGCATGGACCCTCTCTATGACGAAACCATGATGGAAGATGGCAGCATGGACCAAAGTGGTTCGAACTATGGCATGGAACCGATGAATCAATGAGCACAATGAATCGATGAACATTGCGATCATTGGTGGTGGACTGTCAGGATTGTCCACTTCCGTTCACATACGCTTGTTGGCCCAAAAGCAAAACAAGCCTCTTCCGAACATCACTCTTTTCGAAGCTTCCGATCGACTCGGAGGCGTGATTCACACTGAAACGCTGACGGACGATCACGGCCGCACTTTTGTGATCGATCACGGGGCCGATATGTTTGCCACCGCCCCATCGGCAGCAATCGATTTGTGTGAGCAACTTGGTGTCGCGGATCAATTGCTGCGTCCCAGTCCGCTCGGCCGCGGCGCGATGATCGCACGAGGCAACCGTCTGATTCCAATCCCGGAAGGATTCGTACTGATGCGTCCGACCAAACTTGGGTCGATGCTGACGACGCCTCTGCTGAGCCTCACGGCCAAACTTCGTTTGCTGCAAGAGCGTTTCATTGCACGAAGGGTGGAAAGCGTGACCGATGAGAGCGTGGGATCGTTCGTCCGCCGGCGACTTGGCGAAGAGTGCCTGGACAACATCGTCGCTCCCTTGGTCGCTGGCATTTACACCGCGGATGTCGATCGCCTCAGCATGGCGGCAACGATGAAACCGATTTGGGACATGGAGACCAGCGACGGTTCACTTGCGAAAGCGACGTTGCGACGCATTCGGACAGGCGAAGACTCCACCGAGCAAGCCAGCAGTGGAGCTCGCTATGAGAAGTTCCGCGCGTTTCCCAATGGCATGAAGCAGTGGATCGACACGCTTGCAGACTTCACAGGCCGGGAAAACATTCGGCTCAACACCGCTGTGCAGTCGATTGTCCCACTTCCCGACAATCGCTATCAACTGAACGTCAAATCTGACATCGACGGTCAATCAACTCAAGAGTTTGATCAGGTCGTTGTTTCAACGCCCGCGCACGTCGCGGCAACACTTCTGCAACCACTCAGCGAAGAAGCCGCGTCCACGCTTCGCTCCATACCATTCGCGTCCACCGCAATTGTTGTGATGGCAGTCCGACGCGAGTGCATCTCGCGGTTGCCGACGACGTTTGGGTTTGTTGTGCCACCAAAAGAAAACCGCCGCGTATTGGCAGGCAGTTTCGCGAGTACAAAATTTCCCCAGCGGGCGCCCGATGACTATGTCATTGTCAGGGCATTTGTGGGCGGCGTGATGCAACCTGAGATCTTAGATAGCAGCGATAATGAGATCATCGACATTGTTCGTGCCGAACTGGGTGAGCTGATCGGGCTGGACCAAACTCAATCGCTCCAAGACATCACCGCGATGGTGAAAGTCGTGCGATGGAACGACGCGATGCCTCAATACGAAGTTGGCCATTTGGACAAAGTCCAACGGATCCGCACCGCTCTTGCATCACTCGAAGGACTGCACCTGAACACAAACGCACTGGGTGGCGTCGGGATCGCTCCAGTGATCGCAGCTTCAAAACGGACCGCGGAACGCATCTTGAAGTGACACCAAGACTTCCGCTCGGAGGCGGATTGGCGGGCAAGAGGCACGATTGAGTCACCCCTCGAAATCCAGAGTAAAACCGCCTGGAACACTCTCGAATTGTTTCGCGAATTCCGAGGGAGGGGCAAAAAGATGGGATTGACTGGGGTATCGGGATGGTTCACGCTGCGCAGTCAGTTGAGCACCACATTTGGGTTGGTTGGTTTGTTTTGGAAGCGTTTTCCAGTGAAACGAGCCCGAATGCGAGAGGCATCTTGCCTCGTTGGTGACGGTTTGCAGGGTATCAGATTAGTGACGAACATTTATGTCGGGAACCTCTCGTTCAAGGCCACCGAAGAAGAACTCCGTGGCGCGTTCGAACAGTATGGCGAAGTGTCAGCTGTGAACATCATCATGGACCGAGAGACAGGACGTAGTCGCGGTTTTGCCTTTGTCGAAATGGCGGATGCCGAAGGCGCGAAGGACGCGATCGAAAACCTGAACGGTCATGAAATCGATGGCCGTAGCGTGACAGTCAATGAAGCTCGTCCACGCGAGCCGCGTAGTGGCGGCGGTGGTGGAGGAGGAGGCTACGGTGGTGGCGGCGGCGGTCGCGGCCGAGGCGGTGGCGGCGGTGGTTACGGCGGCGGCGGTGGCAACCGCGGCGGTGGCTATGGTGGCGGCGGTGGAGGATACGGCGGAGGCGGTGGCGGCGGCTACGGTGGCCGTGGCGATCGCTAGTCCCGAACCAAATCGCAAATAAGATTCATTGAACGGAAGCCAGTTTGGTAACAGATTGGCTTCCGTTTTTTACGTCCACTCTGCCGTCACGGTGACCTCATCGGAGCGTCCCGTGACGCTTTGCATCAGTCATCCAGTCCGGTCATCATCGGACGCTTCGATGGCATCAAAATCGCGTCGTCACGCGAAACCTCTTCTCGCATCGCCTTCAACCGTTCGTACTTGCGACGAGCGGCTTCCGCCACTTCCGGGTCTTCGTATTTTGGCGCAGTGTCGATGGGTGACTGCATCGCGAGCTTTCCAAATTCATCCAAGATTTCGGTCAAGCTCATCCCCGTACGGTCGCTGGTTCCTCGAGTGAGCCGAGTGATCATTTCCATCGAAAGGATGCCAGCCGAACGGAAATGAATCTCCGTCACGACGGGTTCCGCCGGGTACATCCCCATCAAAACCATCTTGTCGAAACGAACCTCTGAAGAGATCGTCGGAAGCGGCGAATTGACCGCTTCGTTGCCCAAATCCAATCGGTGCAAATTGGCTCGCTCATCACTGGTGATGTAGACCTCGATGTTGAGGTCATCCGCCGTTGAGTCCTGGGGCAAGTGCAACAGCATCAACTCCAACGCTTGACGACCACCATCGGCCACACCCGAAACGGTGTCGTCGCTTTTTTCAAATGCGAACATCAATGCTAGGGTCCGCCCCAATAGAACTCCGGACTCCTCCGAAGTGCCAACAATCCCTAGCGTACGAAATCGACTGACCGCGACATTGATCATTGGCTCCGGTTCGATTGTGTAGCCGGGACGTTCAATCTCATAGAAAGCTGCCGTGCAATCGGTGCCGAAGTAAACCCGTTTTTCCTCGTCGTAGTACAACTTGGGCTGGACCGACAAACGATGCTCCTCAAAGTACTGATCGACCTGTTGCCGGGTAACAGAAGGCAGCTTTTGCCGACCTTGTGACGCCATTTCCAATCCAATCGTGATCGCCGAGATTCGCCCCAACTCGCCATGCTGACCACTGCGAGCCATCGACAAAGGTGCAGAAACGGATGCTCCGGGAGCAACCAAACGACACGAGTTCCCCTTCGCCATCGTGTAAGCACGTGTCCACTCGCGTTCGGAATTTGGCAACGATTTCAACACAGTGATTTCGTCGCGTCGCGGCGCGGATCCGATCTTTCCAACGCGAAGGGTCAGTTCACCGGCCGACTCTCCATCGGATCTGGAAGACAAAGACGGTTGCGCAAAACTACCCAGGCTCAGTTCAGGCTCATTCGGATCACGTTCTTTCGTTGCCGTCGATTGTTCCGCGGTGGACTTCATCACCTGCCAAACAACCATCCCCGCCAACAGGACCACCAGCGCTATCGTCGCCCGTCTAAGAATCAATGGATCAATCATCGAACTACCAATCGCCTAGAAACATCTGTCACAAATACTTGCATGGCCGACTTTCGCATCACACGCGAATGCTGACGCCACCATCGATCACGAGCGTTTGCCCTTGGATCAAATCACTTCCATCACCACACAAAAACGCTACCACTGACGAAACGTCTTGTTCGCATAGCCGTCGTTTACCAACCATCATTCGTTCGCTCGCCGCTTCAATCAAACCTTCCGAACCGGGCATGCTGGCGATCGCGTCTGTGGCAATGATGCCTGGCAGTACACAGTTGAAGTTGATCCCACGATCACCAAACTCCAACGCAAGATGACGGACCAACGCTTCCAACGCTGCCTTGGATGCACCGATGGCTCCGTAATGAGGCACCGCCCAATTCGAACCGTGGCTACTGACGGCGACCAACTTGCCGTGAGATTCGCCCTCGGCCAAATACTTCCAAGCCGCTTGAGCCAACCACACCACCGGCGCTGAGTTACTGCGAAGAACCGCGTCGAAATTGACAGGTGTCAAATCATTCAGATCGCGAAAACCGCCCGCCGCGGCATTGCTGACAACAATGTCCAATCCGCCCCACTTCTCAACGACGCTCTCGACCATCGCGTCGACGTCTTCCTTGCAAGAGATGTCAGCTCGCACCAACATCACCGCTCCGCCGGAATTGGAAATCTCCGTTGCGACCTCGACCGCACGCTCTTCCGACTTCAAAAAGTTGATCGCAACCGACGCACCGCGAGCAGCCAATTCCAACGCGATCGCGCGACCGATCCCTCGGCTCGCACCGGTCACCAACGCTCGTTTGCCTTGCAAGTCCGCCAATGGTTTCATGCCTGTCCTCGATCCCTCATTCATGGTGATCTTCCAGCGTACCTTCTTTCGAAGCCGCGATTTCTGATTTCATTGATGTGTTCCAGTGCAAATGAAAGGCGTGCAGTCTTTCTTCACAGCGGCCAAAGATCCGACCGGCGTCTTCATCCGGATTGTCGCAACGAGCCGAATCCATGCCGGCCTGAACCAGCGGGAAAATCGCCGCGTCTTCGGCCAACACTTTTCGAGCCATCGATGCGGCACTGCGCCCCAATCCATTCGCGACCCGATTTCGAATCAAGCCGGACCGGGTGGGACGGCGGGTAAACCCGAATACGGTCAGCTTGCACTTCGATGTCCCGGTGGGTGTGATCTGATAAACCAAACTCATTGTGTCCGTGAACGATGCCATGATATTTGGGAACACGTGAACATGCTGATAGTGGGTCGAAAAATCTCCAACCAACCAACGCATCACCCGCTCTTCCGTCCGAGCCAAGAACGAATCGTCTCGCGCATCGGTCCGAAATCTGGTGCCCCAATCCAACAATATATGAGTGCTCTCACTCTCGCCCGGGTCGTTGCCAAATGTTTGCGAGTGGACCTCACTCAGATGATAACTTTCCAGCGAACCTTCGATCGGGATTTTCCAATCGCATGAGTACTCGAGTTCCTCGCAAAGAACCTGCTGCCACGAGGCCGTATTGGTCTTCGTCGCAAAGTCATCCAACCAAGCGTCGTTACCGAGCGAATTGGATTCGCCAGCCAGATTCACAAAGACCAATTGTCCGACGACGCGAACTGGAAAGCTGCTCAGCCGATACCGTTCACGATCAAAATGCGGGAAGTTTTTTGCAGCAGGAATCTTGCGAGTCCGTCCGTCACCGCCGTACTGCCATCCGTGATAGGGGCACTTCAGTTCTGTTGCGTGACCGCCTCCTTCGGAAACCAATTGGCACTGTCGGTGAGCACAAACATTTCGGAGTGCGACCAATTCGCCGCCGTGGTTGCGTACGATCAACGGCACTCCCAACCGGTCCATCGCTTGATAGTCGCCGACTCTGGATAGCCCCTTTGTCGTGGTGACCAATTGCCAACCGGAATGACGCAGCACGGACACTTCGCGTCGATGAATCGATGGATCGGTGTACCAGTTCGACGGCAGCAATGCCGGTTGAGAAGTCGTCGCGTGATACATGGCTTAGCGAAGCCAACCAATTTGGTAGCCTTCGATCCTTAGGATCAACTCCTGGTTTTGCCCAACCAAGATCGCGGACATCATCCCACCATCCGAGACGGTGGTTGATTTACCTTCCCATTGTACATGGACCTTTAATGGCTCACCGGGATCAGGCAAACGTCCAATCTCGATTGAATCAAACGAGACCGGCAGACTTGCTCGATCCGCAACATGGTATGCAAGCATGCCCGCGGCGTACAAAACCGCATCCATCGTCGCCGGCGACAAGACCCATCCCATCAAAGGACGTGCCTCGCCCGCCAAATGAGCTGGACTAGGGGCAACAATGGTCCCAACCGCGATCGGAAGTTTGGACATATCATCGCCGGACATTCCCGCGTTGACGTTCGCAAATCCAATTGACCGCAAACACTGCAGCGATGGTCCGTGGTAAATCGGGGCTGTCTCGTCGGAGTACTGCACTGCGGCCTCCGTGACTTTCGTATCGCCGATTGCCGCAATGGGCACGCTGTCGTTTCCCAGTTCGATCATTGCCGAGAAATGTGGGCGTTGAGCTTGGACCAACCGCCCGTCGCGTCGACGCAGATCGCTGACCAAAGACCACCGCGTATGCTCGGTTGGGTCTTGCAATAGCTCGACTGCTAACGAATCATCCCCTATGAGCTTCAGTGGCATGGTCGCCGAAATGTTTCGACAACGAACAACCTTCTGATTGGTTCCAAAACGTGCCGCCTCGGCCAACATTTCAATTGCCATAACGAATGGCAGCGTAGGACGACCGTTCACGAGGTGGTGCTTCAAAAACAAATCACGTTCAGGGTCGAGCGTTACCGCAAACGAATCCCGCGAGGTCGCTACCAACCGTTCTGTGGGGTCAATCATCGGCGAGGGGCCTGGCAACGAATGCCCGGCTCGCGATGACTCGGCGGGAAAGAACTTGCGGACGTAGCGACGGTCAGTGATCAGCACTTCCGCTTCATCACCACCATGCTCCATTTCATTTAGGAAGTGCTGCAGTCCTTCTTCGGCAGGCATGAATTCCATGCCAATCATGTCAAGTGCCAGCTTGGCTTCCGGTTTGGTCGCCATTCCGATGTCTCCCCAAGCGTGCCAATGAAAAGTCAGGCAGCGGGTCTGAGGGCGTTGTTGACGCAACCGGCCAATCAACTTCGCGAGCATGTCATTCGCGGCGGAGTAGTCCGTGTGACCGTTGGCGCCAAAGCGTCCACTGATCGAACCGTAGCCGACGAAAAACTCCAATGGATCCTCCTGAGTCGCTGCAGCCAAAGCGATCGTCCCATCCACCTTGGCGGAGAAACACTGAGCGACCTTGTCGGGACGCTTGCGATCAAAACGTGCATCTTGACCGGACCCAGCACCTTGGATGACTCCGTGAATCGCCCCTTCCATGCCTCGGATCTTCTCGACGACATCAGCAACGGCTTTAAAATCTGAAACGTTGACGCTGTGATAGGTCGCTTCGATCCCGCGTTCTCGACACGCTTGCAAAGTCAGATCGATCTCGATGGCCTTCTCGAGTTGCCGCCAAGTCTTGACCGGGTTGCCACCTTCTTTCTGAATGCGAGCCATCATCACACGACGCAGATCCGCTCGATCTCGCTGAGCATGCTCTCGCATGGACGGATCGATTTCCGGCACGGGGGCCATTCCCAATAGATGCAGTTTCAACCCGTGCCGTTCGGCCAGCGCCATCGCCGTCATCGCAGTGATCCCACGACCGCCGCCGGCAACAATCCAGGTTCCGCCCCGAGTGATTTGGTTCGCCACGGCGGCGATACCAAGCGGACGATAACAGGCTTCCGTGGCCAAGCGTTGTTCACCCGCCACGGCGACTTCTTCGTCATAAGACGGAACCGCCAATTCTCGGAAGACACCGTCCACCAAATCATCAGGGCTCGCACCTTCAATTTGATCGACAACCAACATCGGCGTGTCGCGATATCCACGCATCCAAGCCTCGATCAACATCGCTTTGGTTAGACCAGCCAACCCGCCAGACTCAGCCGAGCGACCTTTGATCTGTTCAGAAGTCTGGACCGATTCAGACATCGCGTCGAATCCGAAACCGCCACCCAACTTCAGCGTGGTAACCAAGGAAGCCTTGCCCATACGATCATCATCGATCGTTCGCTGCATCCAGCGTTGACACACTCGATAAGGAATCGCGAGTGCATCGGAATGTCGTCGTTCCCAACCGGCGGTGTCCAACGTTGTCCAGCAAGCCGCATCATCATGTGGCGTTGTCAGGAACAAATGTGGCGTCGAATCATTGGCCCAAATTCGATCGAGCTCGGTATCCAAATCTGACAGTGTCAGTTCGGCGGCGATTCGATAAACGGCTACCCCAGCCATCCGACATCGATTTTCAACCGAATCCGCGACAGGATTGTTGCCGACGATCAGCGCCGCCCCATTCAGCTGCGGCATCGTCGGCATCCCTTTTCGTCGCGGTGCCGATGTCATCCGCATAACGAAACGATGTGTTCCCGTCGCAGGAGCTTGAGGTGTCTCCTCAGTTGCGGTGGGATTCTGATTCAGCGAGGCGTTTTTTTTTTCGTCCGTAGGCTGACCAATCTGATCCATCACAAAAGCGTGAATGGATGAGAGGGTCGGGAAATCAGAAAGCTTCAAATTCGACTCACGAAGCGACTGCAACTCATATTGTTGTTCCAGTTCGCCGAGCAATTGAGCTCGCTTGATGCTATCGATGCCCAGTTCTCCTTCGAGATCAGCATCCATGTCGATGATGTCTTCATCGTATCCCGTTTGATCGACGACCAAATCAATCATCAATCGCCGCAATGATTCAGCAATGTCGGTCGGAGCTTCATCGCTGACCTGCCTGCATTCGATATCACTTTCGCAAGCGTCCAATGTTGCGTCAATCAATTCGACTTCGCCGCAACTCGCAGGATCACCGACCAATTGCAGAATGTCATTGAGCGAAGCGAACTGAGCCAATCGCATCGATTGCGTGTCGACTTCCAAGTTGCCCCACTGAACGATCTCGCCGATCAACTGAGCTTTCTTGATACTGTCGACGCCCAACTCGGCTTCCAAGTCTGCATCGAATTCAATCACTTCAGGATCGTATCCCGTCAGGTCGACAACGAGATCAAACAAGAACGATCGCGCCGAGCGGACGCGGTCTTGCAAGTCCTCTTGTACCGCTGAGTCGATTGCTTCCGTGGCAACCGCAACCGGTTGAAGATGCCCCGACGCAACACTGCCGTGATGCACGCCGTTTACATGGGCCTTTCCATTGCCATTGATTGACGGAATAGAAGCAGACGTTGTGCCAGCGTCACTCGCCATCGCTTTCGAAGCTAGATTGGCTTCATTGCGACTTTCATCCTGAACAGTCTCCTGTTGTCGCCGACTTCGACGAGTCACATCGACGACTTCAAACGTGGGCTGGCTCGGTTCAACAACGCTCGTCGCGACCGCTTGCGGTGCCAAAGTGACTTCGCCAACCGCGCTGTCAGTGGACCGGTTCGACGAGTCCACCGAACGACCGAGGGATTCATAAGCCAAATCGATCAATTGCCGCTGCCGATTCGGATCGCGACCACGATCATCTGCCGACAAACACAGGACATGCGGGGCGACCGTCGCGTTGGCCAAACGAGTCAGCACATTGTTGGGACCTACTTCCACCAGCAACTCGCAACCATCGTGGACCAAACGCTCGGTCGCGCCGCTAAAGCACACCGGACGGGTCAACTGGGTGACCAAATTGTCGACAATGTCGGAGGGCTCGGCCAAGTAGCGATTCGAAACGGCGGACAGGAAAGCAAACCGTGGAGGTCGTGCGTTCTGACCGGTGAACCGAGCTCGCAACATCTCTTGCGCCGGCATCATCTCGGGCGTGTGGAATGCGGCTGGAACAGGAATCACGATTGACGCCATTCCAGATGCAGCAAGCTGCTTCTTTGCAGCTGCCATTTGGTCAGGAGATCCAGCGATCACTGTTTGCTGTGGCGAATTGTGATGCGAAATCGTGTAGCGAACGTCAGATCCCTGCAGGGCAGCATCTACCGCCGATGGTGCACCGCGAACGGAGAGCAATTCACCACGCTCTCGTGTTGTCATCACCACACTGTCACTTCGCGACTTGGCAAACTCGATCGCTTGTCGCGTTGACACAACGCCAGCACACCAAGCTGCTGTGCACTCACCAAAACTGTGACCGAGCACCGCATCGGGACGCAAACCGCGACGCATCAGTGAATCGGCAAACATTGAACCGACCGCCAAAACCCAAGCCTGGGTCCACCATACGTCTCGACCAAGTTGAGAGTCGGGGTCGTGCAATCGATCCGAAACCGAAGGGAGTCCCATCGACTTCAGATTTCGATCGAATCCATCCAAGAAGGCTTGGCTGGCCGAACCATCCTTTGTTTGCAACCAAGTGGGCACGGCCGAGTACTGCGAACCTTGCCCAGGGAACAACCAACCGACGCGTGGATCGGAGAACTCACTGGAACGAGCATTTGGCAGCCAAACCCAGCCATCATGTTTTGAAAGCACGCCAGACACCTGCTGGCGAACTGGACCAGCCAATGCCGCCAATGCCGCCGCTGATAACTCGCTAGCGCCTTTGGCCAACAAGACTGCTCGGAAAGTCATTGCCAACGAAGGCGAGAATGCCGAAACATGGGTCTCGGTCGAAGGCTTCCCACCAGCGATCTTTTCCAAGGAAGCTGTCAGCGCATCCAACGATGCACACTGGAGTCGAACAACTAAAGTTTCTGACGCATCCAAGTCCGCCGCCGTCACGATCGCTTCGGAACGAGACCGTGTTGGCGCGGAAGAAGTCGGCTGAGGCGTGGATGCTAGGGAGGTCGAAATCAAAGTGGACTCGCCGGAAGACAATGTGGACGACTCGTAGTTCATCTGGGGGGCGACACTATAATTAACTCGATATCCGTCGTCGGCAACTTCACCGATGGGGATTGAAATGCCGGAAGCATCCTTGCGATTGAACTTGGGTGACAATGTCGCCGCTATCGTTCGAACGATACCCTGACCGCCGCCCATATGCCCGATTTGGCCGACCAATTTTTGTGAAGAAATAAATCCGGGCACTTCAGAAAGACTCGCTGATTCCGCACGAGCCACCTTAACATCCCCCGCGAAAGACTCGGTTGGCTTGGACAAAACTCCCAGAATCGTTCTTCCTTCCGCTTTGGCGTCGGACAGACGTTGGAGCGTCAGAACTGCGACCCCTTCGCCGGGGATAATCTGCGATCCGTCGGCAGGTAGGTCTTCGGGTCGACCTGATGGCAACAGTTGTTTCTTGTGAGCGAGCTGCTCAAAAGCAACCAGATCCATGCCTCGCTGGGTCACGCCGCACAAAGCTAGATCGATCGCATGGCAATGCAGTTGTTCCATAGCTGTGATGAGCGCTAAGCCACCAGATGCCTCGTCCGCGTCAACAGCAAACGCTCCGCCCATCAGGTCGAACGTTCTGGCGATTCGAGACGCGAGCGTGCTGGCGGTGAAACCACCGGTCTCATCAAGAAGGGCACCATACTTTTTCAGTGCCAACTTTCTAAGTTCATCGGCGGCGGACTGGGTTGCTGATGTGTCCCATCCCATCGCCGCCAATGCTTGACCCAGATGCTTTGCGATCTCAGGCAATCGCAAACCAATTTGCAGCTCGTTACTGAACTGACCGCCAAAAATCGTACCGACGACAACACCGACACGCTCGCGGTCGACCGACCACTTCCCACCATCGAATTCGTCCATCGCCTGGCGAACCGCTTCAATCAACATCAGCTGCGCGGGATTGGCATTCGCCACCATTTTCGGCGGGATACGGTAGGACTGCGCGTCGAACTTGAAATCCCGAACGTATCCACCGCGGCAATGTAGCGTTGTGTAGCTGGACCGATTCGGATCCAAACCCATCCAAGATCCGTTCTTCGCATCAACCACCCAGCGTCCTTCCGGCGGATCACTGATTGCGGATCGCCCGCTTTGAAGCAACGCCTGGAACTCTTGCAACGTTCCAGCACCCGGCAAAACCACTCCACGACCCACGATCGCGATGGGCTCCTCAGTCAACTTGGCTTCTGATGCGGAAGCGCCGGATGAAGGCTTCTCTTCGATCACCGCGTGAGCATTCAATCCACCAATGCCGAATGCATTGACCGCGGCGACGCGACCGCTGGACGCGGTTCGCTGCTGCCACGGTTCCACCCGATCCACAATCCGAACCGCTGGATCGCTCCAGTCGTGACGTTCCGTTGGAACAGCAAAGTTGATTGACGGCGGAATCTCTCCTCGACGCATCGCCAGCAAACATTTTACCACGCCAACCAATCCAGCGGCTTCCAACAAGTGGCCCAAATTGCTTTTGACACTACCGATGGGCAAGACCGTCCGGGTGCTTTTGCCATCTCGCAAAAGCGAAGTCAAACTTTCCAATTCCGTTGCATCGCCCACTTGAGTGCTTGTAGCATGGCACTCCAAGTAATCTATGTTGAGAGGTTCTGCATCAACCGCGCGACGCATCGCCGTTTGCTGACCTTCACTTCGCGGAGCCCAGAGGCCTTTGCCTTTTCCGTCGGACGCAACCCCCACACCTCGCAACGTTGCCAAAACAGGGAGCCCGTTGGCTTCCGCGACGCTTCGCCGAGCGACGACAACCGCGACGTAACCTTCGCTGCTGATCAATCCGCTGGCACGGTTATCAAAGGGGAACGATCCGGTTTCGCTACACGCGCCCGACTGAGAAAACAACGCTAGATTGTCGACATTGTTGAACGTTGCACCGCCAACGATTGCCAAGTCCAACCGATTCGCTGCAATTGCCGAAGCCGCATGCTGCAATGCCAAGAGCGAAGATGAACAAGCCGCGTCGATGACCTCTCGACGGCCTTCGAATCCCATCAATCTCGCCGCCAAAGACGCTGCCGAGTACGCATTGAACGCTGGCGAATGACCTGACTCATACCGAGGCCGATCACGTCGAATGGCCGATACAACGGTGTCTTTGACTCGGTTCCGCAAATCAGAATCGATGTGGTGCATTGACGGCACCTGATCCACCAATTCCATCGCGGTTTTTGCCATCGTCGCCATCGCGAGCGGGCCACCCAGTTCGGTTCCACCGCTGTGGCCGACGAACACGCCAGCTCGCATGGCTTTGATCGATAGCGTCCGACTGGACGCCCGATGCAGCGGCGAATCCGACGACAAGCTGCCCGTGCCAGAAGCGGCCTTGAGTGCCGCGACGGCGACCTGGGCAAACTGGCGATGCGTCAAATCAAAATCGCCTAAAGACTCAATCGCATTCTCGACGTTGGCGTCCAACGGGCCGGGCGAAACACAACCTCCCAACTGCGTGTACGTTTTTCCTGGAACACCATGCTGCTTCGCAAAATACAATTCGCGATTCAATCGGTCTTCAGGCATCGGTGCGATCACCGAACGCCCCTCAAACAGCATGCTTTCAAACGCTTTCGCGTTATCAACTCCACCTGGCAAACGAACCTCGAAACCACAAATCACACAGTCGTCGGGGTCGCCACTCCGGTGCGTTGCCGATGGTTGAAGTGCGGCTTGCGGTTCGGCTGACGGTCGCTTCGCTGCCTTCGGCACCCTTGTCGGAACCGCTGACCAATTGCCGATCATCTGCAGTAGTTCGGTGCTGCCAATCTCGGGTGTATCATCCAAGTGCGTTGTCGCGATCACATCATCGATGTTGGCGCGATCAAAGACCGGATCATCCCGAAAGTATGGCAAGAACGTTTTCACGAACGGATCCGCCATCTGATCCAACTCTTCGCGTTGAGTGGAATGGCCAGTGGGATCGGGCCGATCGAGTTGCCGTGGTCGTTTCAGCCGATCCGGTTTTCGCGTCTGAAGCCATTTCGTGGTGGCAGAATGGAACGCGGCGTCCAACGATTTGATTGCTGTGCCTTCTCGAGTCGTTAGATGATAAGTCCGACCGTGCAATCTCGGCGTGCTCATCACCTTGCAAATCGCTCGAGCGATCCAGTCCACATCGACGATGTTCTTGCGTTCGCTCCCTGAAAAGCCAAGGTCGCGAAACCACTGACCATCTTCCGGCAATCCAAATCGTGATGCCAACATCTGGTACATCGAGAATGCACCATAAATCGTTCGATCACCCGAGACAGGTGACAGTCCCGTCCGATCGATCACAATCGATGGGCGATAAACGGTCAGGTTTGAACCACGAAACGCTTCTCGAACGATGCCTTCGGCGATCAGCTTGCTTCGCTCGTAGTCGTTTGCGAACGACTGGCCTGTATCACCTTCGGTTTCTTTCACCCGTCCCGAACGGGTACCGCAAACATAAGCGGTGGAAACATGATGCAGCTGCGTGATCCCAACGGCCTTGCAGAAAGCCACGACTTCGCGGGTTCCATCGACATTGGTTCGGTAGGGTTCGTTGTCGCCCGTCGGATCGGCGGGCAAGAAGCTCAAGCTCGCTGCACTATGCAGCATTCGATCGCAATTGGCTCGCACCCACTGAATTGACTCGTCTGGCAATCCCAATCGAGACTGGTTCAAATCGCCTTCCAAAACTTTTGGCCTTGGCAGCGACACTTGCCACGCCTGTTCGAAACGCGCCAAGATTTGGTCGATGCGTTGTTCCGCTGTTTGCTTCCCCTTAGCTCGGACCAGGACCGCGCACTCGATTCGCCCCCGCAACAACTCAGCAACCACGTAGGAGCCGAGCATTCCGCTGGCTCCCGTGATCAAGGGCATTCGTCGATAGGGCGAGTCAGACATGATGTGAGCAGGGCTTCGTTGAACGGCGCTCAAAGCGGCAGAAGTACAAATGTTTCGTATCGCCCAAGTTTATTCACAGAATCCCTAGTGCAAATGTTGTGACATAAAAAGACGCCCTTGCCGTGGGAGCCAAACCGTAAGATCCGAATCAAATCGATCACGCGGCCTGTGCGGATCATCCCGATTGGATCCACGGTCTCTCCAGCACGCGTGTTCCATTGCCAAAGCCCGCCAAATCGGCTCTAGCTTGATTCAGCGGGTTGTCAACGTGGCCCAACGGCCTCAACTGTCCACTCCGCCGCACCGTGAATTTCCCGCTAAAACCACAGTTCTGATTTGGCGGAACCACCTATTCTGACTAGGTTGATTAAACCGTGTGGAGGCGGCCGCATCAGATCTCGGCCGATCAATTCGGCACTGCTGGACTCCCGCAACTTCCTCTCAACCAGACCCGCGACCATGCATTCGACGTCCAATCCGTCCCGGTTGCCGGCATCTTCGAGACTGCCCGAGAGCCCGGACTCGCCCGTTCGTTGCTTGATGATCCAACCGTGTTTTGAGCAAACAAACTATTGGAACTTCGTGGAAAGTGCCAAGGCGATTGGTGCAAAAGCGACCGCCCCACCGCTTGGATTGATGACCGTCGCAGCTTTGCTGCCTCAACAATGGGAATTCCGCATCGCGGACCAAAACGTTGGCCCAGTCGAGGAATCGGATTGGCAATGGGCTGATGTGATCTGCACGGGAGGAATGCTGCCTCAACAACCTGGCATCTTGCAGTGGGTTGAACGTGCCAACGCCGAAGGCAAATTTGTTGTCGTCGGCGGACCTGACCCAACCAGCCAACCGCAAATCTACCAGGACGCGGACGCTGTCATTGTCGGCGAAGGCGAACTGACCATTCCGATGTGGCTGGATGCTTGGCGAGATGGAAATCCCAAGGGCCAATTTGAATCGCCACACAAACCGGACGTGACCACGACACCAACTCCGCGTTTCGACTTGGTCGACTTCAACGATTATCTGCACGTCGGAGTGCAATCCTCGCGGGGATGTCCGTACAACTGCGAGTTCTGCGACATCATTGAACTGTTTGGCCGGCGACCACGCGTCAAAACGCCAGATCAATTTCTCGCCGAACTTCAAAAGCTTTACGACTTGGGCTATCGAGGTTGGGTCGACTTCACTGATGACAACTTCATCGGTAATCGCAAACTGATCAAACCATTGCTCGTGGCCCTGAAGCAATGGAACGAAGATCACAACTATCCCTTTGTGTTTTCAACCGAAGCCAGCATCAACCTCGCTGACGACAAGGAACTGCTGGAATTGATGCGCGACGTTCAGTTTCGATACGTCTTTTTGGGAATTGAATCACCCGATGAAGAAACGCTGATTCACACCCAAAAACGAATCAACACGGTTCACCCCATCATCGATCGAGTTCGAACGATCTACGACCATGGCATCTCCGTCGCGGCCGGTTTGATCATCGGGTTCGATACTGACAAACCTGGCACCGATGGCCCGATGATTCGTTTCATCCAAGAAAGCGGCATCACACTATCCATGGTTGGCCTGCTGTCAGCACTCCCCAATACACAACTCACTCGCCGTCTCGCCAAAGAACGCCGGCTGATCGATTCCGAACACAACTGGATCCAGGACACGGGCGTGAATTACGAGCTCCGAAGCGCTGAGTCCAAGGACCAAACGATCAGCGGTATGAATTTCATCACGACTCGAGATCGGGTGGAGATTTACCAAGAACTTCGAAACATCATCGAAAACGTGTACTCGCCACGAGCGTTCATGGACCGGGTGATCGACACCGCTGCACGAATCAAGATCGTCAACAAACACGTTCCCAATGCCTGGGAATTCCGCCGGATGTTCAAGGGCTTTCGAACCATCGCCTGGCGAATGCTTCGCGACAAACGCACTCGGTCGCTTTACATTCGCAACTTTGTTCGTGCCGCAATGATGGGACCGACCAAGTTTGAGTACGCGCATACCGTCATGGGCAGCTTCCTGCACTTCGATCTGCAAACGCAGAAGATGCTCGACGCCCTCGATGTTTCCATCGACTTTGCAAAGAACCACGCGACCTATCCGAGAAGCGTCGCGGACATGCCCGCCATTGCACCAGCCAACAATTTGCATCCATTGCCACTTGCCCAAGCCGGCGGCTGCGACACCCAAACCGAAGGCAAATCAACATGACAGCGCAACGTCGAGGATGGACGACTTGTGAGCGCTGGTGGATGAGCGATCAAACTGAAAATCGTTGGCGTTGATCCGAACAAATCCGACCCCCATTCACGTGAGATCTGAAGTGCGACAGCCCATCAATGGACTCAAGTGTCCGGCTCCATAATCCTCCCAAATCCTTGAAACACTTTACCTAACGGAAACCAAAACACCTTTATAACGAGATGGCGGCACCTCGCCATTGATCAGCTCGAAAGTCGAGCGAAGCTGCCTTTATTCCTGGTTAGCGCAATTACAATGCCAACCGTCCAGCCACCGAATGAAAGGTGACTGGAGCGCCCACTCTTCTTTGTTTGTTCACCTTGGCTAGCGTTTGATGCCGCAACTAGACACAAATCCGCTCCCGGTCGGTGTCGTTTGCACAGACACGATCGAACAACTGAACCCGTTCGTCCCCAGCGGCGCGGTTACTGATCAACGTCGTACCGAACGCACAGGAAACAACTCGAAACGCCGACGCATCACGCGCAACAAGGCGACCGGCACCCTGCAGGTGCTTTTAACACTGACCCCGCTATTCATCGCCGACATAGCTGCGTTAACGTTCTCGATTCTTGCCGCTACGCTTTCACTTGTCTTGCTGGGTTTGATTGGCCTTCATCCGGGCCTACTACTGAATAGCATCTGCGTCATGACGTTCTACGTCGCATGTGCGGCTATTTACGGCCTGTATCCTGGAACAGGTATGAGCCCTGTTCTGGAATTGCGCCAATGCGTCCTCGCGTCGATGGCCGCTTTTGCTTTCGCTATTGTCGCAAATCTCGTTCTGGCAACGCTTAGCGTTACCGAACTGGCAATTTTCTTGATGGCAAGCGCACTTGCGTCGCTGATTGTCCCACTAGCTCGATTAACAACGCGACGTCTCTGCTCCACCACGAGCTGGTGGGGCGAAAACGCTATCATCATCGGCTCTGGCCCTCAAGGCAGGGCGATCTACAGATACTATTCCCGTGCTCCGCAACGTGGACTCCGCCCTCTCGGTGTAGTCGATTTTGCCAAGACGGCCTCATCGCAGGATTCCCTTGAACTCACCGGCATCCCATACCTGGGATCTGTGCAACGGCTAGAACGCTTGCGTCGAAAGACACAAGCTCGCTGGTCAATCGTGGCTCCGGGCGGTTGCCAGACAATTGACATGAACGAGGTTTTGTCTCATGCCGGCAACTTCTCCAACGTGCTGATCCTCCCTTCGCAAATGCAACTGCCCAGTCTCTGGTCAGGATCTCGCGAATGTGCTGGTGCCATGGGGATCCACCTGAAAGATCATTTGCACAACCATCCCGCGAGAGCCATCAAGCGGTTCGTCGATATTTGCTTGTCAGGCTTCGCCTTAACCATACTTTCTCCGTTCATCCTCGCCTTCGTCCTTCTCTTGAAGTTGCGCGACCCCGGCCCCGCGTTCTATGGCCAAACTCGTGTCGGCAAAGACGGCAAGCTCTTCAAGGCATGGAAGTTCCGGACAATGGTCATCAATGCAGACCAAGTCCTGGAGGACTATCTCGAGAACGACCCAGACATGCGTCAAGAATGGATCGAATACCAGAAATTACAAAATGACCCACGCGTCATATCAGGCATAGGATCGTTCCTCCGCAAATCCAGCCTCGATGAACTACCCCAACTGTGGAATGTAATGAAGGGAGACATGAGCCTAGTAGGCCCCAGACCATGCATGACCTCCCAAACCTCACTCTACGGCAGCGTGCTGCCACTCTACCAACGCGTTCGTCCAGGAATCACCGGCCTGTGGCAAGTCTCAGGCCGAAACAAAACAACCTACGACCAACGCGTCCGCTTCGACAGCTACTACGTCACGAATTGGTCACCGTGGCTCGACATCTACATCTTGATCCACACAATCAAAACGATTGTGCTCCGAGAGGGAGCATACTGAGCGTTGCATGTCTCGCAGGCGATTGATCGTCGAGCAAAGAAAACGGCTTATCATCGTCTATAGAATACAATGACTCCTAACAACACACCACTTTCGCACGAAGCCAAAGTATGCCTCGTTACTGACTGGCTGACCAACCTTGGTGGCGCAGAAAGAGTCCTATTTGCGTTGGCTCAAATCTTTCCAACTGCCCCAATTTTCACCACTGTCCACTCTCACGATGCCGTGAAAGAGCTTTTCCCCGATAAAACCCGTGTGCGGACAAGCTACCTTCAAAAACTCCCAATATTGAATCGCAAACACCAAGCTCTGTTGCCCCTGTTGTCTCATGCAATTGAACAGCACGATCTCAGCGAATTCGATTTAATCATCAGTTTGTCCTCATGTGTCGCTAAGAATGTCAAAAAAACTCGCAAGGAACAAACTCATGTTTGCTACATACACACACCGATACGCTACGCGTGGGAACCAGCCCTAGACTCTCGAGTTTCAAATCTTCCGTGGGGTGCGCGCAGCCTTGCCTCTAGAATGCTGGACAAGATCAAACAGCATGACTTCCACTGCCGCAGTCGCCCCGACTTTTATATAGCCAACTCAATTGCAACCGCCAAGAAAGTCAAAGACTTTTATCAGATCAAGGCGTCGGTTCTATATCCACCTTACGATGATGTGGTTCCCGATCTAGCCCAGGACCGCAACGGCGATTACCTAGCGTTAGGTCGGTTAGTACCCTACAAGCGATTTGATCTTGCGATTGAGGCATTCCGGAATTTGCCCACCAAGCAGCTAGTCATTGCTGGCACAGGTCCCGATGAATCTCGACTACGTGCTCTTGCCAAAGACTCGGCAAACATTCGTTTCGCCGGACGAGTAGATGAAGACGTAAAGAATGAACTACTATCAAAATCGCGAGCCTTCCTGCTTCCCCAGCAAGAAGACGCCGGAATCGTACAACTAGAGGCAATGGCACGTGGCACACCCGTCATTGCCTTCGGACGGGGCGGAGCAGTTGATGTTGTTCGCCACGGGGTCAATGGAATCCTCTTCCACGAACAAACTTCCGATTGCCTCATCTCCGCAATCAATGAACTCGAATCACACCAGTTCGGATCGAAGGTCAAGCAAATCTCAAACTCAGTCACTGAGTACTCTCGCAGCAACTTCCAACAAAATTTCCGCGACCTCTTGAACCAAATCACCAATAGGAATGGGATTCATACTCGAGTAAGCGATGTGGTTGAGCGCATGCAAACACCGGAGCGAGTTTAGCATGACGAACAACGACAGGCCCCAGGACATAATGCTAAACGGGAGGTTTTTAACACGTCCATCAACCGGGGTGGAGCGGGTTGCACACGAACTTTGGAACTCAGTGACCCAAAGGCTTGAGCAAAAACCGGGCCGGCTAAAGGGCGCCTGCTCGATTGCAATCCCGAATGCCGCTTGCGGCGAACCTAAGACGTCGTCACGAATTCTCAAAGGACGAACATCTGGCCAATTCTGGGAGCAGGTGGAACTGCCTTTCCAAGCGAAGAATGCTCTGCTTCTGAACCTCTGCAACCTAGCACCGGTTACGGTCTCAAATCAACTTGTCATGATTCATGATGCTCAGGTATTCCTAACACCTGAGTCGTACTCCCTCGCATTTCGCAACTGGTACCGTTGGATCTTGCCTCAACTGGGTCATCGGGCCAAATACGTCGCGACCGTGTCAGAATACTCACGCCAGCAACTAGAATCATTTGGCGTGGTCCCAAAAGGGAAAGCAATGGTCATTCCAAATGGTGGTGATCATATCCTGCGAGTGAAAGCTTGCGACGACATCTTGTCGAAACATAAGATCCAGCAAAACGGCTATTTTCTTGCTATCGGCAGCCTGAGCCCGCACAAGAACATACGCGTGTTGCTGGAAGCACTTGCGCTACGAAAAAATAAGAAGCACCCTCTCATAGTTGCTGGCGGCGGTAACAACGCCGTTTTCCAGAAGCACTTCACCGGAGCGCACAAAGATGCCAAGTTTATTGGCCGTGTCACCGACCAAGAACTGAAAGCTTTGTATCAAAACGCAAAAGCACTACTATTCCCCTCCATCTTCGAAGGTTTCGGACTTCCACCTATTGAAGCGATGTATTGTGGATGCCCTGTTGTCGCCTCCAACACTGCGGCTATACCTGAAACCTGTGGTTCCGCCGCTCTATATCGAGACCCGAGGGATGGTGAAGCATGGTCCGACGCCTTGGACCAAATCGCAGGAAACGAAAGCATTCGAGAGAGAATGTCCATCAATGGGCACCTGAGATGCATTGAGTATACCTGGGAAGCATCAGCGGATAAAATCGCTACCGCAATTCTCCCCAAATGCAGTCATTAAACACAACCACTATTAAATGGGCACAAATTCTCCAAACGATACGACATTACTGTATCTCGCTATTTTCCTGCATGCCGTCGTATGTTTTTATATTTTCATGAGCGAACGAAGGACTGGCTCCTGGATCACGCTTGGGAACTTCTATGTCTTCAAAGCATTGTTTATGCCTGTGGTAGTAGTTGGCTTTGTTGCATGTAGCGACTCGCAAGAAATTCTTCCAAAACACATTCAAACGGTCCAAAGTGCAATCGGTGATGCCAGCATACTTTCCTCCGCAGCAGTTTTGTGCATCGCTTTTGGTTACTGCATCGCCAGCAAATTCACGTTCCGCACTGGGAAGGCAAGTGAGCGACAGTGGTTTCACTATATCGGTTCGGTCTTGTGCTCAAACGCGTTTGCAATCAGCGCAATAGTTTTAGTAGCGTTTTTCATGGCAATTGCGTTATCAAAGGGGGCGCCGTTTGGAACGTTTCGCAAGTTTGCCCAACAGAACCAGGAAATACGGCCCCTGCTGAAGTCCATGACCGCCTTGGCGTCGATGGGGATCGCAATTGGGTGTGTTCGCCTAGAAGGTTCAAAACGTTCAAGTTCAAGATTTGCATGGTTCTCATACACGACGTTCATGCTCCTGGCAGCAATCTCATCCGGAACTCGAACCGCGGTGTTAATGCCAATCATCGTTGGGCTGTCTGCGATCTGTCAAAGACGCAAACTCGGTGGTTTACAATTCCTGGTAGTGTTGTTGCCACTTGCGATGATTGGCGGGGTGGCGATGTCAAGTTTCCGAGGTGAAAGAGACCTTGGCTTGGACATACAGGAGATTAACAGCAAGATCCTTTATGGCGAAAACTTTCCTGACTTCCGAAATCTGGCATGGCTACTCGGTAACTTAGAGTCCGACTTCGACAGCCAATATGGAGGACTGACCATACTGAGCTCAGTCTTAGGCTTTGTGCCTAGCAGTGTCATGCCATGGCGAGATCAATTCGCATGGGGAAATATCGGTCCAGAAATCCTCGGCTTCGATCCCAAATCTCACCCTGGAGTGCGGGCTTTGCCTTTCACAGAATGGTACTATAACTTCAGTATTCCCGGATTAGTTTTGTCATCTTTCGCATTTGGATACTTGATCAAGATCTGTAGCACTCCATCGTATACTCATCACGATCGAGACAGACCGATTATCGCTGGTTTTTTCATCTTTCTGTTTTTTGGATACTTAGTGTCTAACACACCAAATATCGCTGCTTGCTACCCTATATATGCGCTTTTCATTTCGATCTGCCTAGTGAAGGCAATCGCAGGCATGTCGAATCGCCGCAAACTTACATACTCTAAGTAAATAACCTTAACTGCAATTTCAAGATGTCATCAACAACAAACACCAAATTGTTAGTTGTAACTGGTATGCCACGCTCGGGAACGACGGCAGTTGGGGAATTGCTTTCTAAGGCAGGTGCGACGCAAACAGTTTACGAGCCGTTCAATTTCCATACAGGACTTTCACAAATCCCTTCCTATTTTGCCATTGCAGGCCAATCCGACTTCACGAACGAAAGTTTTGACAGTTGTATCGATGAAATCAGCAGCCTCCGCCCGAAACTGAAATCAGGCTGTTTCCCAGAAGACAACATCCTTCGAAGGCTTCGAAAGCGAACAATCGGCAGTCGCACAAAACTAAGCTTCCTAAACGCGAGATTGAGAGCTAGAGGCCTTCGCAATCTGATCTGGAAAGACCCCTTTGTGATATTTAACCTTACTCACTTGGCCCACATTCCCACGATCGTGCTTATTCGTAGCCCTGAAGCAATCGCCGCCAGCTTTAAGCGAATGAATTGGTCGTTCGATTTGAATAAGCTTTCTGAGAACCTAGCTCACGCTGGGCATCCTTTACCTTACCCCGGGACCGGATGTGTCCCAGAGCACAATCAGTGCCCGGTCTCCAATGCTGCTATCCTTTGGAACATTGTATATAGCTATGTAATATCGGTCTTTGATGACAATCGTCAATCACATATTTCGCTCTTCGATCTGCAGCACGTTGTCGAGGCACCCTCTCGAAATTACCAATTAATGTACAAGCACCTCGGATTAGAGTGGACAGAGGAGGCTGACCGAACAATTCATGAGTTGACTAGCAAATCCAAAAAGCGTTCTAGCGTGCCGAGCAAGACCAAAGCGCACGTCAAGAAACGCGACATCAGTCAAGTCAACAAATACGGTCGCGGACTCCTCACTTCGTCTGAGTTGGATGCGGTTCACTCCATCACGTCTGACACATGGATTAAAGTCCAAGACCTCCTTGATTCGAGAAGAGAAAGTCGTGTCAAATCATAGACTGAAAATTGTGTACATCGTCGGTTCAGGGCGATCCGGCAGCACTGTGCTCGACCGAATGTTAGGCACCCTTGATGGAGTTGTCTCCATGAATGAAATATATCGTTTCTTTCCCGATGGCATTGAGAGCAACGACAAATGCACATGTGGGCATCATTTTCACGATTGCAAATTCTGGAGATCAATCTGCGAAAGTGTCGACAGGAACGAAAACGAACTGCTCCATGCAGCTTCCCTTTATGAACGGTTCGACCACACGAAATCCTTGCCTAGCACTGTGTTTCACGCGAAGTTGGGGCAAAGGATGGCAGATTTCAACGCCTATCTAGACTGGCTAAAACGCTTGTACAATGCGATTGCAGAGCAGTCCAAATCTGAGATTTTGATTGACTCATCAAAGGTACCGAGCAGGCTATACCTCTTATCGCAGATCCCTGAGTTCGATGTATATGCTATTCATCTCGTGCGCGACGTCAGAGCAGTTGTAACTGCTTGGAGAAGAACGAGACTCAATCCAGCTACTGGTGAGCAGTTCACCAAGATTGCTCCGGGCCGGGTCGTTTCAAATTGGATTGCGAGGAATTTGATTGCGGAACTAATTGGGAGAAAAATACCTTACTACATGCAAAACTATGAAGGACTCATGGAGAACCCTGTTGGACGAATGAACGATCTCGTCGCGGCAATTGACCCGCTAAAGGGCAAGGCAATCCCATTTGATGATGAGGGCCGGCTTGATTTCCAACCGTTCCACAGCATCGGAGGGAACCCAGATCGATTTCAATCAGGAATGACCAGTTTTAGAACTGATGATCGTTGGCAAAAAGAACTCCCAGTGGCACTTCGTCGAAAGGTAAGCCTGCTTGCATACCCCCTACTGAGGCGTTACGGATACAGAATCTCGTAGCAGACTACCGCCTGCTCTTATTGAGACTCGCTGTCTTGCCAAAAGTAACGTATCTTGCTTGCGTCCCGCGGACATTCAGCTAGAAAAGTTTGTCGCTTAACAACAATACCTTTAAGACTAGATTCGAACGCAAATTCGGGTAATTCAATTCTCTAGGAGAAAATGCGTGCCGCGAGCAAAGGGGGTATCCCACCAAGTACTCATCGCACTCTTGGTACGTGGATTTGGGGCAGGCGCTAGTTTCGCATTAAGCCTTGTCGTCGCTCGTGTATTGAACACCACAGAAGCGGGATTATTCTTCATTGCATTCACGATTGTTTCAGCGGGCAGTCGGGTTGCCTCCATGGGAATGCCCACAGCAATCCTCAAAGTGGTTGGTGCAAATGAGCATTCAGACTGGGGTCTGATTAACAATGTGATTGGAGTCGCTCATCGTCGGATCGCGGCAATAGGTTTTCTCGTGGTATGCGTGGCCTCATGGCTTTCTGCGTCAATCGCGAACTACATATTCGGCAAACCAATGCTGGCAACGCTTTTGCCTATCACCTCGCTATGCGTTTTCTTACTCGCATTGTTACAAGTTCTCGCTTCCGCAATACAAGGAAGACACCGAGCCGGCATTTCTTCGTTTGTACTCAATTCCGTTTTCCCGCTAGTCATCATTATCGGAACAGGAATCTTAGTTGCTCTTGGTTTATCCATCGATGCGAGATCGCTCGTTCTGCTATTGGTATCGGGACTTTTAGTTGCACTTGCGATTGCTTCGATTGTTTGGTGGCGGGACTCAAGAAGTCGATGGACACCATTTGCGAAACCTGACGTCAGTTTCAACCGTTCCGTCATCTACTTGTCCCCGATTGTGATCATGGACATCGTTGTTCAATGGTCCGGCTATTTTTTGGGTTCGGCTATGCTATCGAGTACGGACATGGCGATTTTCTCGACCGCTCAACGAACTGCCATGCTTGGGAGCCTTCTTTTGATTGGTGTCAATTTGGTTGTGGCACCCAAATTTTCCGCTGCGTTTACCAAAAGCGACATGCGCCAGATCAAGCAACTATCTCGCCAGTCAAATCGCTTGATGCTTATCGCTGCCACGCCCTTTGTTGCACTGATTCTTGCATTTCCCTCTATGTGGATGGGCTTTTTTGGCGCCGAATATGAACGGGGATCAGCCCTACTCCAGATCCTGACGCTGGGTCAGTTCATCAACCTCCTGACAGGCTCAGTGGGCTATCTGCTGATGATGACAAATCATGAACGTGATTACCGAAATATTGTCCTTCTAACTGGGCCTTTTGCTATCGGACTTGCATTCGTCCTCACCAACTTCTTTGGTGTTGTCGGTGCCGCGATTGCGACTGCGGTTGCGGTCGCAACACAAAACTTGCTGGCCGTCTACATGGTAAAAAAAAGACTTGGATTCAACACACTAAGTTTTTTCAGTCCTTAGTAAGCGTCAAGCCATTCTAAAACCACAATATTGCCGTTCTTTGTATCCACTGATTAATTTGCAACTTCAGAAGGTGACCATCGAACCAAATCGATCTCCCAGCAAATCCAGGAAGGGTAATCATCGATTTCGCCTTTTCACACTAGCTAAAAAAGCTTTCCCTCGGCGAGAACTTGATCGATAGACTCTTCTGACCAAAACTCTTCCTCATCGACTATGACGCTTGCTGGCACTTGCTCCAACTGGTTGAGTTTGTTGATCACGAGCAGAGCATCCAGCGCAGTGACCGAACCGTCGCCATTGACATCTAACCGTGACCATCCGGTGTTGATTTGTTCTCCTTCAGCCTTCGCGATGCTTTCGTTGTTCATATAGTTGATGACTCTCAGGGCATCCGATGCCGTCACCGTTCCATCGGCATTTGTGTCTTCTCTGTCCATTTGGCTGGGTGCGGCGACGGTGAGAGAAGAAAGCATCGCTGAACTACCCTGAGAATTCAGAATTGCTGCAGCCAGCTGCTGCAACTCCAACTCACTCAAGACGCGATTGTAAATGCGAGCGTCATCGATCAGGCCGGCGTAGTGACCTGATGTGCCAGCTATGTTAACGCTGCCACCAGAACCGTTGCTGTATAGCGTCCCACCCTCAGACCGACCGATCGTCGCATTGGCATGACTTGCGATCGAGACCGGGGCCGCACCGGTGATCGAAACGCCGCCGTTAAGCTGCAGACGGAGTTCACCTCCTATCGAGTCAAACACCAACGCAACATAGTTCCACTCGTCAGCCTGCACACTGGAGTCCGATATCCAGGTCCCACCCCAACCATCCGGTACGTTCCACCCACCGGCAAGAAGACTGCCATTCTCCAGGTAGAGGTTCAGGCCACGAGACGCTCCACCTTCCTGATAAAGCACCTGACGTCCGCTGGCCTCCAAGTCAGTTGGGTAAAACCACAGACCGATTGTTCGCTGATCCGTCGTCCGGTCGTTGATGTCCGATGAAGTAGCAAGCCTCATCACTTGGCCCGTCCCAGAGAACTGAACCGAACTGCTGCCCAAACCTCCGGGCACAATCGCAGCTCCTATCAAGTTGCCATCGTCGCTTACACCACCTTCGGGGGCGCTGTCCAAAACATTCCCTTCAAATTGCCAGTGAGACACCAAGCCGAGGGCCAGGTCCACCGGCGCACTGGGTGCTGCTGAAGAGAGTTGCTGCAACTCCAACTCATTCAAGACACGATTGTAAATGCGAGTGTCATCAATCAGGCCAACGTAGTGACCTGATGTGCCAGCTATGTTAACGCTGCCACCAGAACCGTTGCTGTATAGCGTCCCACCCTCAGACCGACCGATCGTCGCATTGGCATGACTTGCGATCGAGACCGGGGCCGCACCGGTGATCGAAACGCCGCCGTTAAGCTGCAGACGGAGTTCACCTCCTATCGAGTCAAACACCAACGCAACATAGTTCCACTCGTCAGCCTGCACACTGGAGTCCGATATCCAGGTCCCACCCCAACCATCCGGTACGTTCCACCCACCGGCAAGAAGACTGCCATTCTCCAGGTAGAGATTCAGGCCACGAGACGCTCCACCTTCCTGATAAAGCACCTGACGTCCGCTGGCCTCCAAGTCAGTTGGGTAAAACCACAGACCGATTGTTCGCTGATCCGTCGTCCGGTCGTTGATGTCCGATGAAGTAGCAAGCCTCATCACTTGGCCCGTCCCAGAGAACTGAACCGAACTGCTGCCCAAACCTCCGGGGACAATCGTCGCACCAACCAACGTGCCATCATCGACGACGCTTCCCTCCGGAGCACTCTCCAGAGCATCCCCTTCAAATTCCCAGTGGGCCACCAGACTGAGACTGAGATCGGCACTCGGTTGAACAATGATGTCAATTCCTGCAGTATCGGTTCCCAGACCATCGCTGATGGTGACCAAGGCGTTGTAGCTCAATGCCTGGGTGTAGGTATGATTGAGAACAAACGTCTTCGTTAACGGATCGATGGTCAAAGGTTCGACCGGAGTCCCATCTCCATAGTCGATCGTTCCGGTCCAAATGTCGTCACCTGGGTCGATAAAGGAAAATGTTTCGTTCAAGACGCCGAAGGCCGTTGACGGTACGTTGAGATTGCCGAACGGACTAAATCTGGGAGTGACGTTGTTCACAACCAAATCGAATGTAGCCGCGTCGCTGTCAGTTCCATCATCGGCGGTGACGGTGATGGTTTGCGAATCGCCTGGACCATCGCTGGTAGGGAGCAAGAGACTCCAGGTGCCGTCGCCGTTGTTGGTGACTTGGCCGGCAGGCGACGACAAAACCACGGAGGATAAGCCATCGATGTCGCCGTACGTGCCAGTGACGAAAGCGGCATCGCCTTCGTTGACGGTGTAAGTGGGCTGGTCGACGTCGACCGTCGGCAGATCGTTCACCGGCGTGACGTCGATGACCATCGAATTGTTGGTCGTCGAAAATTCAAAGCCATCGCTGACTTCAAAACCGAAGCTGGCGTAGCTCGTCCCGTTGGCATTTGGTGCTGGTGTAAAGATCAAACGCCCCGCCGTGATATCGCTGATATCGACGACGTCAGTCGCCGATAGGACCTCGCTTGCACCATCGAAGGTGCCATTGCCATTCGTATCCAAGAACAACGTTCCGGCCAATGGTACAGTCGTAAGAGAAACCGCCTCAAGTGAATCGAAGGGTTCCGAAACATCACTGAAATTGAAGTTCGCCGCGGTAAAGACATGAGCCGTGTCCTCCAGCGTCGTGCCCGTATTGTCCGATGCAGTGGGGGGCGTATTGAGGTCAACGTCGACGGTCATGAATCGGAAACCAGAACCACCATCATCATCGGTAACAGTCACCTGGATCTGAAAAACTCCTTCGCTTGCATACGTATGATCTAGCTGGATCGTCTTTCCAGGGCCAATCATTAAAGGTTCGATGGTTCCATCGCCGTAGTTCACCGTCCCGGTCCACTCATCCGCTCCGGAATCATTAAAAATGAGTGTTCGGGTGTACCGCCCCTCGTCCATTGGATCGAGAGTTGTATTGGAACCGAGAACAACCACGGGAGAAACGTTTTCCACAATTACCGTCACCGACTTGACAAGGTGCGATCCGTCTTCGTTGTTGGCAAACACCTTAAAGTCAAAGGATCCATTGTCTGGGTAAACGTGAGTCGGGAAGGCGGTCACTGGAGGTGCTAACGTGCTAGTTCCGTCACCCCATTCAATCAGAATGCTTTCCAACGTATCGGCACCGGGATCGACAAGGTCATTGCCATGTACTGTTACAAAGTAAGTTTCTCCTTCCACGGCAGCCGCTGACGCAGTTACTGGAAAGGTTGGCAAAACGTCTTCAATTTCCATGTCGAAAGAGACCGAGGCTGTTAGCCCATCCGAGTCGGTGACCGTGAGGACAACGGATTCCATTGCCGGTCCATCAGCGAAGGATCCGGTCCAGGTCCAGGTTCCATCAAGGTTGTCAACGACGCCCGCAGGAACCGATGTGATCGTGTCGGCAAAACGCAATGTACCTGACGCTGTGAAGGTGGCCCCCTCGTCGACACTCACCGGCGAGTTGGTCACCGTGACCTGCGGCAGCGTGAATTTCCACAATTCTTCACCGACAACACCATTGTCGGCAGGGAAGAACAATTGGTTGTCAAACTCTACAAACTCAAAGAAGGTGTCGTTGGCAAGCGATCCGGTTCCAACAGCCGAATGGATGTCGTCGATCAAGATGGTTCCGCTCTGCGTGCCGTCACTCATCCAAAGTTCACGGCCAGACTCACCGTCATCGGCTGAGAAAACGAGCTTGCCCTGGAACTCGGTCAGACCTAGCGGATAGGAACCTTCATCACCCACTCGGATGTCTTTGACAACGCTTGCGGTTGTGCCATCAAACTTCCACAACTCGAAGTCGTTGTATCCAACCGAATCCGCATCTGCAACAAAATACAGCAAGCCTCCTGCCTCGGTGAGGTATCCAACGTCAGCGTAGTCGTACGGGTCGGTGGTTGCATCGAAGAGTGACACGGTGCCGCTGGGCGTTCCATCGGTCTTCCATAGCTCGTCCGAGCGTGCGATGAAGTGGAGTTCGTTTTGATGTGCGACGAAAAATCGAGGGCCGTAGTAATCGGGGTAGCCGCTGAAATTGCCCAGCGAACCCACCGTTGTGCTTCCGGTTTGGTCGGTCGTGGTCCAGAGTCCAAAATCACTTTCGACAAACAATTCGCCGTTGAAATCGGTCAGTGAAGTGGGCGAGAGGATGGGGTCCCCCGTTCCGGCTTGCGTGACCGGCACCGTCCCGGCCGCATCACCGGTGCTTCGGTACAACTGTTCGCCGGTTCCGTCGTTCGCAGAAAAGTACAGCATCCCACCCGAGACGGTTAGCCAGTCTGGGTATGATCCGTCATAGGAACCACCGACCGACAAGTCTTTCACCATTGAGGTCGTGTTGAGAACCGAATCATGTTTCCACAGTTCGTTTCCATGGACTCCATCATTGGCGGTAAAGAACAGCGTTGAACCGACCGCGGTCAGGTTGGTTGGATAAGAATCGCCACTCGAGTTGATGTCCGCGACCTGCATGGTACCACCAGGCGTGCCATCGGTTTTCCACAGCTCGTAACCATCCACGTTCGACCAGCCAGAGAAATAGACCTCCCCGTTGACCTCGACGAGATCACGCGGGTAGAGCCCAAAACCATTTGCAATGGGATCGTCCAGCCGGATGGTACCGCTTTCTGTCCCATCGGATTTCCACAGCCCATTGTCGGCGGCAAAAAACAGTCCTTGGGAAGTTGAGAGCAGGGAGCTTGGATTGGATCCAGAACTTGCGAAATTGCTGGTCAAATTTGTCGCTGTGCTGGGCGTTCCGTCGGTCGAAAACCAATCAATCGTGGTGCTAGGGCGGAAGAATAAATGCGAACTGGTCGCCAAAAAACCGACAACGGACGGATAGGAATAAGGGGTTGGTTCGAGCAACGACAAATCTTCCACCAACACGGTTCCTGTGGTCGATCCGTCCGTCTTCCAAAGCTCTCCACTCGAGGACGCCGGATTGTAAGCTTCGAAGAACAACTGTCCGTTCGACTCAACCAATTTGCTCGGATAGGAACCACCTGCTCCTGGAACAACATCCTTGACCAGATTTGTTCCCAACTCGCTTCCGTCACTGGTCCAGAGCTCCTTCCCATCGCTGCCATCCGCAGCGAAGTACAGGTTGCCGTTGAACTCGGTCAGGTCGCTCGGGGAACTCCAGAGGTACCCACTTTGAATATCTTTAACAATTCCGGTTGTCCCAGGAGTGCCATCGGACTTCCACAGTTCATTGCCCGTCGTTGCATCGGTTGCGGTGAAGAAAACGGTGCCCGCAGCCACTGTCAGATCATCGATTTGGCCAAGCTGCGCAAGCTCAACGGTGTTGGCCAATGTCCCGCCTGAGGTCATGAGCACGTCACCTGACGAACCATCCGCAACGTAGAAAAGTTGACCTCCAGAATCAACAAAATCACGTGGGTAGCTGTTGGCGATTCCAGGGTTCGTGTCACCCAAAAATGTGACGCTGCTTGAACCAGGTGACGCGGACCACAGTTCACGACCATGTGTCCCGTCAACTGCTGTGAAGTACAAGTTGCCGCCGGCTTCAAAGAAATTGGATGGGTCGGAACCTGTAGCCCCCGGAAGGATGTCATCATAAATTTCGGTGCCTTCATACGTGCCATCGCTGACCCAAAGTTCTTCACCATGCACGCCATCATCGTAAGCAAAGAAAAGCTTGCCCCCAGCCGCCGAGAAGTCAGAGTAAATCCCTTGCGTGAAGTCGTCTTTAACGACCATCGTTCCGCCAGCCGTGCCGTCGGATTTCCACAATTCATATTCGTAGTTGATGTTGTCGTAGTTCGTGAAGAACAACGTTCCTGAAACATCGGCTTTGGCAGTCGCATAATTTCGTTCGAGTAACAACTCAGGTTCACTCAGTGTCGTGTCGTAGTAGAACAGGCCCACGTCTCCGGAACTGTTTTCAGCATCGAATACAAACCCCGTCTTGAACGGCAGGAAGTCTCTTGGTGCTGAGTCAAACTCGCCCGGATTGAGATCTGCCAGTCGGTAGGTTCCTGAGGACGTTCCATCGCTCCGCCACAGCTCTTCGCCCGTCGAGTCGGTGTTGCCGAAGTAGGCAATGTTTCCGATCGCGATTCCTTCGTTGGGTGAACTGGCGATGTTATCGGCCACAATGTCAGTGACCAAATCTACTGCCAGTAACCGACGCTGCTCCAGACACTCAAATGACCGCCGTGAGCGATTGCGTGAAGCCCGCGGTTGACGTCGTTTCTTGAAAGAGATCATGGTTGAGTCCGAGAGAGTCAAATCAGGTCGTGGTGATGGGAAATCAATTAGCGCCGGTAGCGTTAGTCAGTCGCAGATGGCGCCTTCAAGGGCGGTACGATCCAAAGTTCTTGGTCGTCTTCTTCCAAGTCGGGGCTGTGGATGCGGGTGGGAGCGGCGTTGCAGAGGACTTCCACCGCAAAAATTTCTTCGACGGCGGTTTCGAATTCGAACCAAGCGACGCTCCGGCCCGAGATCAAATCAACAACGGCGACCCCGCAGCGCAGAGCGTCGTGCTTTTTGGCAATCGGCAATCCGCCGAAAACGTTTGACTCGCGAATCTGGGACATTCCCACGAATGCGAACTGGCCTGCAATCGACAACCCGCGGGTGTAACCGGGAACGGCATCGATCGGATCGACGTGCCCGTCCGTTTCGTCAAAGACACACAATTCGCCGCAGCCAGAATTGAGCACAAACAATTTCGAATCATGGAGTCGCGGCGAGTGTGGCATACACAATCCACTCGCAACGATTCGGTTGTTGCGAACGTCGATCAAACACCCACTGTCAATTTTGTTTTCCCGCCATCCGCCGCCGACATCCGTTTGCCCCAACGCAGTGACATAGCGAGGCCCATCATCGTCCATTGCCATGCCGTTGAGATGGCATCGGTCTTCGGGACGGAGTTCCGAAATGAACCACGGCTTCCACTTCGGAACAAAATTGTGCAATGTCTCAAACGTGCAGAGGCACGAAAACAATGTATTGACGCCCCACAATGTGTCGCCGTGGTATGCCAGCTCGTGAATGCTAATGTTGCCGGTGATGTGATAATCACGAGCCGCTAGTGTGAGCGACTTTGAATTGCTCGATGGCCCAGTGGACGACGAGGCCTCCCAGGGAATGTCTCTCTCAGCCGCAAGCGTCCACAGTCCGCGGCGAGTTCCCACCGTGATTTTTCTGGGATGAATTGCCAATCCCATCGCCGTTGGGAACGACGTCAAACGCACATCCAGGGCACTCCCAGAAGCCTGGATCACAGCTACTTTTCCCAGCTTGTAAGTTGACACCACGATGGATGCCCGCAAATGCTGCAAAATGGGTATGAACTCAGAACTACACCGATAGCGGAGTTCAATCGAGCAATCAGAGGAGGACTGGGTTGCGCTCAAAGTAGTCCGGTCGTCAAAATTCAGCTCAGCACCAACGATCGTGATGAAAAGCCCTCGACAGCCCCTTCTTTCAGGGGGATCCGCCAGTCACATTAAGCCCTTCCACGAGGGTAGTCTAGACCCTACATCCAGAAAGCTCACTTTTCGCAATCGAGGCCCTTAGGCGGTCTCAGGCAATTCAATCGTCAGAGTTGAGATGGTGAATTGCCCCGTCACCTGACGGACTTTGATTTCAAGTGTGACAACGGAGTCCGAGAGCGAACCAGCAGCAAATGTGAAGTTTCCATCTGGTGATAGCGTGAACGATGAGCCACCGAGCAATTCCTCAACAGGTTGAATCCATTCATAGAGAAGATCGCCAGGCGAGATGGCACTGTCATTGTCACTTAGGTTACCTCTGATGC
This sequence comes from Rhodopirellula baltica SH 1, assembly GCF_000196115.1. Classification (NCBI taxonomy): domain Bacteria; kingdom Pseudomonadati; phylum Planctomycetota; class Planctomycetia; order Pirellulales; family Pirellulaceae; genus Rhodopirellula; species Rhodopirellula baltica. The sequence goes on along the minus strand of NC_005027.1, from coordinate 5,639,142 downwards.
TCTGGAGACTCATTGGTCCCCAAAGAGTCCACTGCGTTAGGCTTTCGTGGGTCACTGCGGATGAGAGAACGCCGAGATCACACACGGAAAAAATGCCTGATGGCCGACGGAAATCAGCGCCCAATGTCAAGCCTCCGACGTTGCCCAAGGTATCCCCGACCAAGATCCGAACACGATCGAGCTGTCCGTCAAGATAGAGTTCAAGGCGCTGCCCCCGTTTTACGATGGTTACATTCGACCAGACTCCAAGTGGCAATTCCGAATCACTGACCAAGCCTTCGTCGTCACGATGATCCGTTGAAACCCGAACGTGCAACCGCATGTCATTGGGGCGAAGGAAAACAGCTGGCCCACGTTGGGAGTCGTCATCGCCTTTGAACAAGACCGAACGCCATTGGCCATCAGGAGGTGCGTCAGGACGAAGGTCGAACCCAATCGTCCAGTCGCCATTTTCAGCTCCGATCGAATCGAGATCCAAACTCGATTCAAACCGAATTTGATCATCCGGTTGCTGGAAAGCGGTCTCTGTCGAGAGGCTGACGTCCGGCAATACATCGAATGGGTTTGCAGTGAAGTGGTCATCCATTGAGTCCGGTGGCACATCAATCACGAACGTGAGAACGCCTTCCGTCTGGGATGCATCCACTAGATAAAAACCATCGAACTGATCTGCCTCGATCCGAATGCGATGGGATCCAGGATTTAATACGGCGTCCACGCTGGCGCCAGTTCGAACAAGCGTTTGCTCGTCAGATGTTTGGTCCAACAACCATTGGCCGTTGGGTTTGGGGGTCCAGTCTTGGTTAAAGAGGGCGGCCTCTTCTTCGGAACGCCAATGATCGCCTTCCCAGACCCCCCAAGGTGTGAAGAGGCTGGCGGCTTGATTGCTGGCCAGGAGTTGATAGAAGTCCCGGGTGAAGTCGGCTTGGGTTTGCTCATCGATGAACAATGCGTCCACGTCGAATTCGGTGATTTGGAAATTGCGGCCAAAGCTCTCGTAACGATCGAGTTCCGCCAGAACGCGGTCGATGGCGGGTAAACGCTCTGACAGAAAATGACCTTGAAAGCCAATCGTGTCGTAGTCGGCACGACCGCTAGCGGACTGGGCGTCAAGGAACGTCAGCAGGTTGAAGAAATCATCGCTCTGGCCATTGTCAGGGTTGGAGAGAATATCGAACTCATTGATGATCAATCGCGTGTCGGGATGAACGACCGCCCGAGCCGCCTCGATGACATCGAGCATGAAGTCATCGCCGACGATGTCCCAAAGGTCGTCACTGAAGATCGGATGGTTGATGACATCCCACCACGTCACGAGCGGCTCGTCGGTGCCATCCCGTGTTCCAGAGAATGCGGACGCGGGACCGGTGGCAATGTGCGTGAGCACTTCTCTTTCGAGCCAAGCCTTGGCAGCGACGGGGCCCTCCGTGGTCTCTACCTGCTCGTAGTTTGTGAGCAAATCAGCAGGGGCAGGAAAGCGATCGAGCTCACCCCACACAAGAGCGTGCCCGTGATACAAGGCATCGCGATCCACGACCCACTGCAAGAAATCAGTTGGAAGCTGCGAGTCCTCTTCCCAAGGGCCCCACTGAGCTTCACCACCATCGGTCAGTGTGTCAAAGTAATTTTCGATGATCGCCCGGTAACGAGCCGAGTCGGCGGTCAATGAAATGGGATCCGCTGACAGCACCACCTGAGAGGGCGAGACTGCCATTCCCATGGGAAGAGACAGTGCCTGCGGCGTGATCGTGACAACAGCCCCTTCAACAGGATTGCCGGCGGCATCCTGGACGAGGATTTGGACCGGATTTGATCGCTGAGTTTGCTCGTTGATCTTGGCCTGGGCTCGCCAGGCGGCGTCCGCGTCGCGGCCTTCGTAACTGAAGATCGTTCGCGGGAGGCTGTTCATCTCCGTCGAGCCCGGCATTTTCAGCAGGCTGAAACCTGCCAGTTCAACGGACTGCTGCTGGTACCCCAGCCGAATATCGAGACCACGGGTAGCGGTTGCGTTGTTGTTGAAGTCGGCGACGACTGGCCAAAGCAACGGAGTCCATTCATCCTTGACTTCCCAGGTTTGCTCCTTGCCGTGATAGCTGTCACTTTCCTGAAGACGCATGCCCACGGTCACCGGAGAACCATCGATGTTGACACTGCGGGCCCAAAGGCTGACGAACAACTTGTCACCGTCGACAATCTCAGTTGGTGGCAGCGTGTGTGAGAAGGCGACGTCCCACGGGTTCGTGAATGAGTTGACATCGACTCGGATCGCATTGTTACCAGCGGAGGCATCAACGAACGGCAGTCTGGGATCAGTCTCTTCGAATTCGACCACCGAGTTCGGCGAGCTCACGTCGTAGTAGGAAAAGGCGGACAAGAGGATGGGATCGACGGGAAGCAGTTCCGTTCCGCCTAGGGCCTCTCCACCAATCGTTCCGGTCACCTGCCGAGTGAATTCACTGCCGAGTTGGTAGGCAGGATCTGCGACCAATCGAATCACGACTGTTTCAGTCGGTTCGGGCAGTCCATCTTTGGTCACTTCCAACTCAATCTCGGCAGATCGCTGTCCCGCTGGAATGATGACGGTTCCGGTGTCGGCCGGGTAATCCGCACCGTTGGTTGCAGTGCCTCCTAGGGTGTACGCAACCGGCAGATCCCGCCCCAGATCGTCGTCGCGTATGACGACGAAACGCATGGATGAGTCGACGGAAAAAACCTCGTTTGTCTGTGAGATCTCGGCATGCAAACTGACCTGGGGCACAATCGGACGCAAGAACTCGTTGCCGATCAACTGTGGTCCGGAAGCAAGCTGGTCCGGACGAGTCCAAGCCACCGAAAGATGATTTTTTGCCACTGGATCGTCGTGAACCTGCAGCGTTTCGACGTAGTAATCTTGACCGGCGACCAGATAGACGGATGCGGAGAGACCGGCATTGGCGTCGGTGAATCCTTCCATCAACGTGGGTGTTGCCACCGAGGCGATCAATCGGGAAGTGTCAGATGTGACGCCTTGGGACAACCACAGTTCGGCCTCGTCGCTGGCGGCAAGATGGAAGGTGTAATGCCCGCTGACAGGCGGTGAGACGATGCCTCGGATTCGACTGACCTTTGCACCGGGCGCCGCCGAGTAACTGAAGCTGCTGATATCCGACGCAGTGCTCGGTGTGTTAGCAACGAATGTTTCATCATCACGCAATTCGGCGATCGACGAGAGTGGCGGGGAGGGGGCAACGGGCTCAAACGTTTCAACCAATACGCCGCTGCGGAGTTGATTTGCAGGAACCAGCGGCGTGAGTTGGTTACTCGGCAATGCCGTTTTAAAGGACGATCCGGTTTCACTGCCAACGCGAATCTTTGAAACTCCCGCCCCAGCAACGTAATCAACCTTGAGATCAACGCTTTGATTTTCGGTGAGGAGAATCGTTGCGGACTGTTCACCGTCGCTGGCAGTGAACAGCAATTGATTATCTAGGTAGAAGTCGACCGTATCGTTTTCCCCAACCTCTGCGAAAAAAGTGTAGTTAGTAGTTTGAATCGGATTGAATTGGCCCTGCCATCGAATTGAGAAGGGTGCCGAACCGATGTTCAAATTTGGATCAGGAGAACCAACGCCAAAATCGAAGTCGATCGTGGGATCCGTTCGCACACTGACCGACGGCCCTGTGAAGGTCGTGTTGTCGTAGACCTCAGCGGTGAGTCCCTCATTGGCTCGGTCGACGATGAACGGCGAATTGGCGACAACGTCGATCGAAGCGTTCTGCAGAACGATCGCAGAACCAACATGGGGTACAGCGCGGACTTCGACGAATGCCGTGGCGGGATCAATGAAATAGGAGTGCAACCGTATCAGCGGTTGTGACAGATCATCCTTGATTTCCGTCACCCGTCCGTCACCCCAATCGATTTCAAGATGATCGATGGTCGAAAGATCGAGGTCGTTGATCGAATGGATGGTCAACTCGGCGATGTCACGTGCCCGAATCTGCCCAGGCAAAGATATCGAAGCGGTCGGTGCCGGTTCACTCTGCAAAGACTGGTTGATGACACGTGTGTCCTCATCATTGACAAAGTTAATGACCCAAAGCGCATCGACGGCCGAGACCCTGCCATCTTGGTTGACATCATGCCGGGCCTCGACGGAACTCTTTCCTGCCCCCAACGCGGTATGATCCGCTTGCAGAACATTAATGACTTGCAACGCGTCCAGTTCAGTGATCGTCCCATCTCGATTGACATCAAGATGTTCGAAGGCGTTGCTGCCAGGCGATGCGGTGAGCAGTCGACGATCCTCGAGCGATTCGAAAATTGCCCTGCAACGCTGACGCGGTGAAAAAGCCGGCGTCAGGTGATGGGGTCGTCGGTGAGAAAACAGCATTTCGAGGGCTTGGAAACAGAGAGCTCGCGGTCGCCAGATGATGTCCGCCACAATAACCCGATTGAGGGGACTGCTCAAGTTTTCCTGAGGCGTATCAAGGTGAGATACAAATTGCGGAAAGGCGAGGGATTCTGAGTTTCAGTGCTGACGCAACATCCACGTCCTGCCGAGAACGAACGCGAGAGCCCAAACAATTTGCTTGAAACCACCCCTGTTGAGCTATATCATCCCCCTGGAAATGAGGGCCGCAGAGTTGATGCTGAAGGACGCCAACTCCAACACGCAATCATTTGTCTGGCGATCAACCCTGAAACTTTTTGCTTTGAATCATGGCCATTCGAACTCTGGTTACGAAGCTGTTACAGACCGGCAATCTGGACAGTTTTCTCACTCCGAACAGCAGTCCTCCCGTCATTCAGTCTGGAGTTTCGTCCCGTAGGGCGAGTGTTCGTCGTAAACGATCCATGCAATGCGAGCCGCTGGAGCGTCGAGAACTCTTGGCCGCCGAGGTACTGCCAGAAATTCGGAGTTTTGCCGACTTCCCGGCGTTTCTGAGTGGGAGCTCAAATGCCGCGTTGATTCAAAGTGAAAGCTCGGCATTCACCCAAACAATTTCATCCAATGACTTTTCTGAATTTTGGGAAGCTAGTGATCCTACGGAATTGATTTCGGTGGAGATCCGGGTCGACGATGCGTTTTCGACGCAGGATGCTCAGGCCGCACTAGCCGAGTTGGATTTCGAGAAAACCGCTTCCTTTGGCTGGAATTTGGAAGGCTATTTGGCGCGGGGCAAAATGGTGGAGGCGGCAGAATTGCCGATGGTCCAGGTCGTTCGCGAAAATTCGGCCGCCATTTTCAATGCGGGAACCGTTTTTAGCCAAGCGGATCCGGCAATGCGAAGCAATCTCGCACGGTCACAATTCAATGTGAATGGAGCCGGTATCAAGATTGGTGTGATCTCGGACAGCTACAGCCGAACCAATGGAGGCGGAGGAGCTAGTGGAAGCGTTGCATCCGGCAATCTACCTGGATCCGGTAACCCGAACGGCTTCACAATCCCGGTTACCGTGTTGCAGGATGCACCAACGACGGGGCCAACCGCAGGTAATGGCAAAGATGAAGGGCGAGCAATGCTGGAGCTGATCCACGACATTGCTCCTGGCGCACAACTGTTTTTCCACACCGCAATCACAGGTCCCGTGCAGTTCGCGGAAGCAGTACAAGCACTGAGTGCTGCGGGCGTTGATATCATCGTTGATGATGTCACGTATGCTGGGATGCAAATTTTCCAAGATGGGGTCACTGCGCAGGCTGTCGCTCAAGCGACAAGTGCGGGAATCTCTTTCTTTTCATCGGCCGGTAATCAAGGCAGTGAAGCCTACAGTGCGCTGTATCATACGGACGGACGGACCAGTACCATCCCTAATTTCCCCCCATCCGCAGGCAAAGTCTACGAACCTCACGACTTTGATCCCGGACCAGGAGTCGACAATTTCCAGAGAGTCGTTCTCGGCTCCGGGCGTTCAACAACGATCACGTTCCAGTGGGACCAGCCGTCGGCAAGTTTGGGTGGCCCCGGTGCGTCGACCGACATGGACATCATAGTATTCAATGAGTTTGGGACGCCCGTTTCCGGAGGCGTGCAAAACAACGTTGGCCAGGACCCCATTGAGATCTTTGCGCTTTCTAATCCGACCAATAGTCCACTCATTCTTGAGGTTGGCATTTTTCGTAATGTCAGTGCGGGAGGCCCGCGACCTAGCATCGTTCATTACCACCCGCTCACTTCGCCGACCGACTTCGATATTTTTCAGTTCGAAACGCTCGGTGGAACGCTGTTCGGACACCATCAAGCGCCGGGTGTAGCCGCGATTGCTGCCGTCGACTATCGGCAAACTCCAGCCTTTGGCGTCTCCCCACCTGGAGTCCAAGAATCAACCAGTGAAGGAGGTTTGCCTATTCTGTTCGATACCGCGGGCAACCGGCTTGCAACACCCGAGATCCGGACTCAGCCAGTTGTTACCGCTCCCGACACAATCAATAATTCGTTTTTTGGCTCACCGCTGGACGTCGAAGGCGACGGAATCTTCAATTTCGCGGGCACATCGGCCGCCGCCCCCAACGCCGCCGCCGTTGCAGCCCTGATGCTCCAAGCTGCTGGCGGACGAGGCTCACTCACGCCCGCCCAGATTCGCGCCGCCATGGCCAATACTGCCATCGACATCCCGCTGACCGGTAACGGGTTTGATCACTTCACAGGATTTGGGCTTATCGACGCTAATGCTGCCGTCGCGGCCGTCAGAAATACAAATCCACCACCGCCTCCTCCACCACCGCCTCCTCCACCACCACCGCCTCCTAATCCTCCAAGCCCATCACTGATCGATCGTGAAATCGGCGAGTCGGGTAACACTCGTGTGGATCAGGATTGGAAAACGATCCAGCTGCAAAACGCTTATGTAGATCCGGTCGTGATCGCTTCTCCCGCGTCCTTCGGTGGCCCGGATCCAGTCACCGTGCGTATCCGCAACGTGACTTCCAATAGTTTCCAAGTTCGGCTGCAAGAATGGGACTACGACGACGGGAACCACTCCCTAGAAACAGTGAGCTACTTGGTCGTTGAAAAAGGCTCCTACGCGCTACCCGATGGACGTGTGCTGCACGCGGGAACAACGAGTGTCAATCAGAACCTCAAACGCGTCGATTTTCCGGACATCTTCGAGACGTCTCCGGTCGTGTTGAGCCAGAGCCAAACGGTGAATGGACCCTCTGCGATTGTCACCCGTCAACAGGAGATCAGTCGAACTGGGTTCAGGGTTCGTGTGCAGGAAGAGCAGGGAGCAGACGGCAATCATAGCACTGAGCGTGTTGGATACATTGCCATCGAAGCAGGCGCTGGCAACGCAGCTGGCACATCATATCGTGTCGGCCGCACCGGCGAGAGAATCTCCGAAGCCTTCGCATCAATCAACCTTGGCACCGGTTTCGATGCCCCACCTGCATTCTTGGCTGCGATGCAAACTACCACCGGGGCCGACCCTGCTGGATTGCGATTCCGCAATCTCGGCAAGAACTCGGTCCAGGTCTTCGTCGAAGAGGAACAGTCTGCCGACGCAGAAACCAGCCACTCGGACGAAAATGTTGGATTCGCAGCCTTCGAAATCGGTGCACTCGTGGGTCAGCCCGTTGAAGTAGTCGGCGAGTCGGGGACGTTCCGTGTGGATCAGGATTGGAAAACGATCCAGCTGCAAAACGCTTATGTAGATCCGGTCGTGATCGCTTCTCCCGCGTCCTTCGGTGGCCCGGATCCAGTCACCGTGCGTATCCGCAACGTGACTTCCAATAGTTTCCAAGTTCGGCTGCAAGAATGGGACTACGACGACGGGAACCACTCCCTAGAAACAGTGAGCTACTTGGTCGTTGAAAAAGGCTCCTACGCGCTACCCGATGGACGTGTGCTGCACGCGGGAACAACGAGTGTCAATCAGAACCTCAAACGCGTCGATTTTCCGGACATCTTCGAGACGTCTCCGGTCGTGTTGAGCCAGAGCCAAACGGTGAATGGACCCTCTGCGATTGTCACCCGTCAACAGGAGATCAGTCGAACTGGGTTCAGGGTTCGTGTGCAGGAAGAGCAGGGAGCAGACGGCAATCATAGCACTGAGCGTGTTGGATACGTTGCCATCGAAGCAGGCGCTGGCAACGCAGCTGGCACATCATATCGTGTCGGCCGCACCGGCGAGAGAATCTCCGAAGCCTTCGCATCAATCAACCTTGGCGCAGGTTTCGATGCCCCACCCGCATTTTTGGCAGCGATGCAAACCACCACCGGGGCCGACCCTGCTGGATTGCGATTCCGCAATCTCGACAAGAACTCGGTCCAGGTCTTCGTCGAAGAGGAACAGTCTGCCGACGCAGAAACCGGCCACTCGGACGAAAATGTTGGATTCGCAGCCTTCGAAATCGGTGCCATTCTCGCACGAGCCGCAACGTCAAATGCCTCTCTCAACCAAGCTGTAACGATGTCGTCTAGCAACGCAGCGAGCTACGACAACAACAATGATGTTGCAATGGACTCAAATCGCGATGGCTCCATCAGCGCTCTGGACGCCTTGATCATCATCAACTTCCTTTCTCACTCCAGCATGAGTGAGCCAATCGACGTTGGCGTATCGAATATGGCATTGACGTTCGATGCGAATGAGGACGGGTTCGTCACCGCTCGTGATGCACTTGTTGTCATCAATTATTTGACCAAACAGAGCGTCATTGGCTCGAAAACAGACGAAAGCAAAACAGTTCCCCGATGGGACGCTGATGAGGTATTTGCTTCTGATGAAGACTTCCTGTTGGAACACAACTTAGGTATCTCAACCGACCTCTTTTAAGCTCCATCAGTATTGACATTGAAATAGAGCGATGACACCGATTTGCGTCGTTCGCGAAAACGCACCAACGGCACCGTTAAAGGTGCGAACCGCAGCAACGCTTGCAGAATTGTGGTTTTCTGCTGTGCTCTAGTCACGCGAAAAAACCGCTGGCAAACAATAGGATTTCTCAATCACAAAAGTTGGGTCGTTTCAAGCTCGATGCCAAGCCAGAAAGCAACCCGAACCCGAAGATGATCCAGAGGGCGTAATCATACGACCAGAACACTGTGGCGATTTCGAATAGAAACGCAAGAGCGAGCGTTGCCGCGGCGATGAAGTAGCGCTGATCGAGTGGGAAGAAATAGGTGCTCGCTCGACGCGACAGTTGGAACGCGGTGATTGCTGTGGCGATGAACAAACCCGAAAACAAAACGAGTCCAACCCAGCCAAAACGTAGGCCGTTGTTTAGGAACGCGTTGTCAACGATTCCGAGGCGTTTCCTTACTTTTGGATCGGTCGGCAATCCTGGCAGGTTTGCTGGCGGAAATCCTGTGCTGCTGATTGTTCCGTAGCCCAATGGTCCGCCCTCGATCAAAATTGGCATGTAAACCTGCAGATTGACCAAACGATTTCGAGTCCCGGTGTACACCACCTGTTGATCGTCGACGACCAAAACAGCTGCTCGTTTGTGCTCATTTGCATCAGACTCAAGCAGACGGAGGAATCCGTCCCAATTGCTTGCGACCAATCCTGCTAGAACAATTACGACCATTGACAGTCCCCAAGCGGCCGGCCGATAGTGCCATGCCAAGGCCAGACCGCCTGTCAAAATGAGTGTGACGATGGGTCCGCGAGACAGTGACGATGCGACACCCAAAAGGAGCACAGTTAAAAGGATCGAACCAATCCATCGATTCCATTTGCCTAGTCCAGGAATCCAAGCAATTTCTCGCTGCGTCATCAGAATGGCAAAGGGGACCATGGTGAGCAGCACGTTACTCAGAAAGATCGCGTGTCGGGTCGGACCGCAGGCGCGATAGGCAATTCCGTAACGCAGTTGCCCGGTGAAAGTGACGAGTTCATCGCGAGGCGAAAACGCTGTCTCCCACAAATTGATCCCCGTCCAAGCTTCCGCAATGCAAAGCAATGAGATGACAGCACCAATGATGCTGAAGACCGGCGCGAGTTTGAGCAAACTATCCCGATGCAGGAATGCATATCGCCCCGCTGCGTAGGGCAGCATCCACTGGCCGTAGGCTTGAGCCGCGACGGCGAGTGGTTGCTCGCCATAATACGTGTCGACAATGACATGCCAAATGGTCAGCGCACCAATTAAATAGTCGAGTGGTCCGAGAAACCGAAAAATCTCACGCCATGAGTGCGTGCAATAGACCACGAGAAGCACAATCGCAGTCGCCATCGTTACGTTGATCTGAGTGCCCATCACGATGATGTCAAACCACGTGCCAGCAAGCAGTGAGGCTGCCATACCAGCCCCTAGCGCGTAATGCTTGCCGTGCCGCCAGCCGAACCACCCTGCGAAGCCGAGCGAAACGGCCAGCATGATCCAAAACGAAATTTCGGGGCTGAACATGTGGAGGTGAAGGTTGAAAGAGGAAGGAAGAAAAGAACCGCAGATGGCAAAGCGAACCGAATGGCGCTCATTGCCTTTTCTTTTGGCTGAACGCTCACGACTGAGCGAATGATTTTGCTGAGACTGATTTACGCCTGCAGGTTGTCATTGGGATTTTTCCGTGGAGCATCTTGCGGAATGCAGAATGTATTTGCGCGGTACTAGGCTCAGGGGGTAACCAGTTTAGTCTGGGTCACGTTGGATTGCTTCGATGAGAAGTGCATGGAGAGCCCAATGGCGGGTCTATCTTGCTTGCCAGCGTTTGGATGAAAGAGATGCTGCGACGTACGTGCATCCTTGCTGACGCTGCGGGTCATGAATAGTTGAGCAAAGACGTGCAAAAGGTTGTTGCGTGGTGCGTTGCGAGCAGTCACCCAAACCCGAGCGAACCGCCTGGGCAAACTTTGACGGCTGTTGCAGTCGCGCCGGTTTTGAAGCTCGCAGGATGGGGGGAGTGTCAATTGGACGTGTTTTCCCGAGTTCCCCACCGGCATTTCGCTTGACTTTCCGAAAACACCGGTAGGCGATCCCATTCACGGGCCTCGAACGAGCCACAGTGCGAGTATGAATATGAAACGAAAACTTTTAGCGACCATGCTGCTGATGGTCCCGTTCGGCGGTTGTGCATCGTTGAACGATTGTTGCTACGAGCACACTCAATCAGCTCGAGCGATGGTCCAGTACGTCAAGTGCGGAAACCCTGAGTCATCTTGCTACCCGCATGATTACAAATGTGGTTGGATCGATGGCTTCTACGAAGTCTCGACCGGCGGAAGCACATGCCCGCCGGCAGTCGCTCCATCGCGGTATTGGAAACCGGGTCAGATCCTGAAGGATTGTGACAACAAACGACACGCCTACTACAGTGGTTGGCAAGACGGTGCAGCACGTGCCGAGCAGTTCCCCGACACTCATACCATTCGCATCTTTGAAACTTGCGAATGTCCATTCCCGCGCTGCGAAGAACCGTGTGCGGACGGGACCTGTGTGCCTTGCGGAATGCCAACGATGGGAATGCCTGTTTCGGATGAATTGATCGAAATGGCTCCGGTTCCCATGCCAACCGTCGAAACGACCGACATCGAAAAGTCTTTCAGCGACTTGCAAGCGGCCGCCGCGAAAAAGAACGCGATCATCAACTTGGACGCGGGCGTTCTTCCAAGCAACGAGACTGAAGTCAGTCAACGGTCTACCAAGGAAGCATCAGCTGACACAGCAACCCGCCGTGCAGCTCACAAGCACGAGTCGGAACTCGTGGCGAAAAAGAATGTTCGATCAATTGAGGCAACGCCCGCCTCAGCTCGAACAACCATCGTTCGCATGGTAGAGCCAATTGACAAAGGCTTGAAAGCAACGGCTGAGTTGAAAGATGCCAGCGGCAACGCAATTGCATTGCCAACTGGCTTCTTTGAAATGATTGAAACCGAATCGGTTGTCAAACTCGCCGAATAGTCGAGTTCCCGTTTTTGCAACTTTAACAACACATACATTCCTTGCATTGCGAAGGGACTCAGCAATGACTCGCTCAAAAGAATCCATTCTGAAAAGCGTGGCACAGACCGCATGCGGATTGCTTGCTCTGGCTGCCATCGGCACCACCGGCTGCCATCAACACTTGGTTTCGTCCGCTGCTCACGCAGTTCCGGCGCACCGACTCGATCCAGAGCTGTTTGCCTGCTCACGAGAAGCGTTGGGTCCGTTGCCCTATGCGACTTTGGGGCAACCCAAACCGGCGGCTCACCGAATCGGCGCTGGCGACACGCTCAGTGTTTATGTCTTCGGGGTCTTTCCGCCGAATGAAGACGAGACTCCGGTTCAGCAACGAACCCAGGCTGTCAATCAACGGTACTACCCACCGCGTGGTAGCGTCGTTGCACCTGCAACAGGTCTTCCAATTCAAGTCGATGCCGACGGCAGCATCACACTTCCCATCATCGGTCGACTGGACGTCAATGGCCTGACGATGGCCGAAACGATTGAACGAATCACCTCGCGTTTGGTTGAGGAAGAGGTCGTTCAAGAAGGCAAGGAGCGTGTGACGGTTGATCTCTTGATTCCACGTGTCAAGCGAGTCGTTGTCCTTCGAGAAGACACACCAAACACTGCTGTTGCTTTGGTGTCGCCGCAAGCCGTCGATGAAATCCATCGCGGTTCGGGTGAAGTCATCGACTTGCCCATCTACGAAAACGACGTGCTGCATGCTTTGGCGTCGACCGGTGGTTTGCCGGGAACGGATGCGGCTCGTGAACTTTACGTGATCCGTGCCAGTGCCGGTCTGAACAACAGCTTCATCAGTGGCGGTCAACTTCAGAGCATCGTCTCTGGCGGTGAAGGCGGTCAATGCAACGCAGGTGTCATTCGCATTCCACTTGCTGGATGCCCTTGCGACAACCTGCCGTTCACACAGGAAGATGTGATTCTAGAAGAAGGTGACGTTGTTTTCATCCCACGTCGCAACGAATACTTCATCTCGGGCGGCTTACTACCTGGTGGACGCGTGCCGCTACCACGTGATCAAGATGTCGACGTCATCGAGGCAATCGCACTTGCCAGCGGATCTGCTGGTGGTCCACTTGGGCGAGACGGAAGCGTTCTGGCAGGTGGAACGCCGGGTTACCTTCGCGAACCAAGCCGCGTCTTGATTCTACGAACGCTGCCTGACGGTCGCCAAATGACGATTCGATGCGACCTCGATCGTGCCATGAAAGATCCGAAAGAACGGATTCGAATTCTTCCTGATGATGTTGTGATGCTGCAACAGAAACCAGGTGGAGCGTTCTTCAATGGGTTCCTGAACTACTTCAGCGGCGATTCAATCTTGGTCGCATTCACTCGAGAATAGTGATTGCCTGACCAGACAAAACCAAAAGGCCGCGAACAACAATTTGTTCGCGGCCTTTTTTGCGTTGATATCAAATCAAAAGAGAACTGATTGCAAGCTCTTACTCTTTCATGAAACAGTGAAGATAACAGCTTTACTCTGCTACACGTCCATTGCTGGAAATCGTCGCTGCTTTTGGAGCGGCTTGGCGAGTCGTTGACGATGATGGTCGTGTGTAGTCGCTCTTGTAGTACCCGTAGTAGCCACCATCGGAGTCAAACTTCTTGCCAGCTCCGAAAGCGTTGAGCATGCAGCCCAGCATCTCACCGCCGGAACTATCGATCCGGCGAAGTGTGTTGACCACTTCATCTCGACGAACATTGGCAACCTTGACAACCAGAATGCCACCATCTAATCGCGGCATCACCACCACTGGGTCGGAAACCGCCAGCACGGGCGGCAAGTCAACCAGCACCAAGTCGTAGTCTTCTTTCACAACCGCCAAGACTTCGTCGAGTCGTTGCGACTGCAATAGTTCGGCAGGTGTTTGGCTGGATGATCCTGCTGTCATCACTGAAACATTCTCAGCCTCCGTCACTTTGATCGCTTCCGGAATTTCCAAGCGACCTTCGAGAACATCACAAAGCCCATCTTCTTTCCCTAGACTGAAGTAGCGATGAGCACTCGGACGTCGAAGGTCAGCGTCGATCACCAATACCTTCAATCCGACTTGAGAGAACGACACAGCAAAATTGGAAACCACGGTCGATTTACCATCGCCCTGCATAGGACTGGTGAACCCAATTGCACGAACATTCCCGTTTCGGACATCAGGTAGCAAGACTGTGCGTCCTAAACGGAAAGCTTCGGCGTCCGGCGAAAGCTCCGTTGCAATCAATCCCTTGATGCCTTGATTGATCGAGTTCAGCTTGCCAACACGCCCCAGGCTTGGCAATCCAATTGCTTCGTCCAGCTCAGCAGCCGACCGGAAACGTCCATCACGAACGTCGTTGGCAACAGCCAGAAACAGTCCGGAAAACAGCCCCAGCATCAAACCGCCAAGTCCACAAAGCGGCAGTTTTGGCCATGACTTTTCGCCGGTTCGCGGAACGGCCAAAAACTCGTAAAGATATCCAGTCAATCCACTCGCCGTATCCAATTCCCGGAGTTGCTGCACGACGCCTTCGAACAAATCTTCTTGTCGACCAATCTTCTTTTGCAGAATCATGTCGGTGAGTTCGTACTCGATCAGTTCTTTCGCTTTTGTTTCAGCATCGGCCGCGAGATAGGTCAGTTCCTTACGACGTTCGGAAAGAGCCGCCAAGTCATGATTCAAAAAGCCCACATAAGCTTTCAACAATCCCTCAGGGGTCAGTGCACTGTCGCCGAACATTTCCGCCGGACTGGTGAGATCCTTTTGGTCTTGCAAAAACTCTTTGACCAGCGTGATTTCACTCTCGAGTTCCTGCACCTTCGGATGCCCAGGCCCAAAGACCGAAGTCAACCGTTGCTTTTCACTGTTAAGCCTCAACAGGTGAGTGATCTGCGTCCGAGCTTCTTCCATTTTGGCTGGCATCGCCGCTTTGAATTCAGCCGTGTTGGCAGAGTTCATTTGCAGTCCTGCAAAGACGCCAAGACGTTCCAAACTCTCGCTATCAATCAAGGCAAGTTTGTCCAGTTGATCGATTGGATCTGTCGACTCATCCATCTCCTTCAGCGTTTCATCGACTCGAGTCAAACGTGTTTTGACCGTTGACTCTTGGATGTCGAGATCCAGCAGTTCGTCCTGCAACCGGCGATAGCGATCTTGGTAGATATTGCTGCTACCTTCGCCTTGAAAAAACAGCGGAGCTTCCTGACGAGCTTTCAAGTGTTCCTGCTCAGCGGCAACCAACTCGGCTTCAACTTCCGTCTTTGCCTTGTTGACCATCTCATTCGCGCGGCCCATCACCTGTTCGACCTGGTCGATGATGAATTGCTCGTAGCGTTTCATCACGGCGGTCAAGATCCGCTTGGCATCATCAGGCTCCGTATGCGTGAATGTGATGTTGAGACTTCGAGCAGTCTTGGCGGAACCATCTCCACCTTTGACTATGGAAAGTTGATCGATGACATAGTCGATCGCATCCGTTTTCTCATCCAGGTGAGATTCGATAGAAGGCAAATTCACTAACTCGGTTTGCTCCAAGGCCTCACCGACGATCATTCGGCTTTGAATCAACTCCATATGGTTGGCGAGAATGTCCTCATCAACCATGTCAGTGCCAGTGCTATTGCCACCCAACCCAGCACTCTTCTGGTTGATCAGAACCTTGGCGTTGGACTCGTACCAAACCTGAGCATTCAGAGCGTAAGCCACGCCAGCCGCGAGTCCTGCGATTGACAAAAACGCAATCAGCCACCGTTGCCGACTCAATATTTGCAGAACATCCAGCGTTTCTTCGCCGTCAGACGTTGAGCTTGATGGACTGCGTGATGGAAGTCGGTTGGTCGGTTTGGCAGACTCAGCCATAGATACTTTCTCGAGATCGATCGATTGTGGACCGCAGGGTTTCGTTGACTCCCCCTACCGTGACAAACCGATGTTCACTTGCGCTCTCGATATCGTCAAGCGAAAAAGCGTTTTTGCCCATTTTTCCCGCACGAAGTGCTGTCATTGTGACATCACACCCGGACCAAAAGCCGGACAATCCGTGCGATTCACACAAACAGCCAATCCGGATCAGCGATGATCCACAAAGCGTTTGGATTTCCCCTCCGAGCGTGGTAACGATCCTTCAGGCACCGAAGCAATCTCAACACGCAGGGCCAATCGCTCGCGAAAGGCATTTTGCAGTCTTCGCAAATCACCCAGTCTGCCGGCATCAGAGTTCATTTCGCCCGGAGCTTCAATTTCGATCGAAAGTTGGTCTAAATGATCCTGACGGGTCGCGATCATTCGAAATTCCGCCTTAGGCAGCGTCTGACGAACAATCGCTTCGATGCTGGCGGGAAAAACGTTGACACCACGGATGACCAGCATGTCGTCTGCTCGCCCAATCGCACCCCCGTCTAGTTTGACGAACTGGCATTCCAAACCGTGATCCCAAACCGGTCGGACAATGTCACCGGTTCGATAGCGAACAATCGGTCCACCAGAGCGTCCCAAGTTGGTCATCACCAATTCGGCTTCTTCACCAGCCTCTGCGAAACGCACGGCCCGACCGTCTTCGTCAAACACCACAAATTCAGCAATGAACTCTGACTCAATGACGTGCAAACCAAGATCATCAGCAGTCGGAAATCCCCACGCTCCAAGCTCGCTCGCTCCAGCATGATCGACTACACGAGCCCCCCAGGGTTCTTCGATTGCCCGGCGGATTTCGGGCACACTACCGCCAGGCTCTCCCGCCACGATCAATCGCGAAACGTTGCTTCCTTTCAAATCGATTCCATGTTCATTCGCGACCGAAATCAAATGCAAAGCGTAGGTCGGAGTGCAACACACGACCGTACAATCACGATCGAGCATCATCTGCAAACGAGCCGATGAAGACAGGCCACCACCCGGAACGACGAGGCAACCACGCTCGACCAATGCATCGTTGGCGGTCCAAAACCCGATGAACGGTCCGAACGAAAACGCCATCATGACTGTGTCAGCGGGTGTGACATCAGCTGCATCCAAAACGTATTGCCAACATTTCAACCACCAACGCCAGTCATCGGGCGTGTCAAAAATTGGCATCGGCCAACCCCGGGAGCCGCTGGTCTGGTGTGCTCGCGAATAGGCTCGTCGCGCAAGAGTGAAAAGCTTGGACGGTTCCTCACGAGCGTTTCCCAGCAAATCAGATTTGGTGAGGAATGGCAAAGATTCGAATGAATTCCAATCATGCAAATTCGGCGTCGCGGTGACAGCCTGTTGATAAAGCGGATGCTTTGATTCTTTCAGCCCTTGCCAAACGCATTGCAACCGAGCCCATTGATGCGTCCGAAGGCTGTCGCGGTCCATCGAGCGGAATTCAGATCGAGAAGGTTCCATGAAGTTGATCGTCGTGTCGTGGCAGCACCCCGGCCGCAAAAGGGAAAGCAAGCAAAACAAGACCGCGGCCGATTGGCCCAGCATAGCAAGGTCGTGCATCGAGATAGATGACGGTAGACTGAACACAGAGAGACGCGACACGGATCGCAACATCCAAAAAGGATGCCTCTGAATACATCGAACGCCTCACCACTCACGGCATGCCGCCATCCATGGACGAAAAGATCGAGCCCGTGCTAGCGGTGGTTGGCCATCCGGTTGCCGGCAACCCCACCCAATTCGCTCTTGAAAGCGCGCTGGAACAAGCCAACGTGGATTGCCGCGTCTTGTCCTTCGATCTCGATGCAAAGCAATTGCCGATCGCTTTGAATGGCATGCACGCGATGAGCTTTCGGGGCGTTTGGATCGACGCGAGCTGTCGCGGCCAAATCTCGAAAGACTCAAACACCGCTGACAATCTTCACATCACCGGCATGGACCAATCATCGCCCGTTGAAGCATTGCGGAGTGCACCCGAATCCAACTCAGCCGATGAGCCCCGGTCAAACTGGAACGCGATTTCAGTTCGAGAGAAAACCTGGACTCAGTTGGTCCGAGATCAGCTCGAACGGGGAGGATTTTCGGTTCAACAAGTTTTGATCATCAGTACTGACGCGGACGTTCGCAAACAACTCTCGCAAAAGCTGGTCGCTAAAAATCAACTCGCCGCAACCGAATCAAAGCACGCCACTGCATCTGACAAGGATATCTCTACAAAAGAGAGCGACCCTGATTGTCCATCGGGCGCTGAACCGCAACTTGAATCAGCGCTGGACCGCGTCGTGATGGTGACTTCGCCGGACGAAATCACCACGACTTCGCTGGCTAACGTTTGGCTGGCCGTTGACGGTCCGGCATCCGAAATCATCGATGCGTTCCGTAGCTCAACAACACCTCCAGGAACGGTGCTCGTCGACCTGACCGAAAACTGGGACACCAACGACATTAGCGAGTGGGAACGCTGCAAGATGGACGCAGGCAGCAACTGCATCACTCGCTGGGACATCCACGCGGCCTGCTTGGCAAAAGTTGTTCCCCAGTGGCTTGGTGCTGAAGTGCAGGTGGATGTGCTTCGCGAAGCGATGGAAGAGTATCTGTCCGTTTAAGGCTACGATGGAAAAGCAATTGCTCTCTCGCTTGACGCTGCAAGACACCCACATCGTGGAGACGATTGCGAAATTGCAACGTCGCATCAGCGAACGGTTTCCCGATTCGGGACTTCAGCATTTGTGCGGTGAATTGCTGGAAGTTGGACGCAGTGCATCTCAGCGTTCTCAAGAAATTGGCCGACCGATTCGACGCATACGATTCGCCAGTTATCTGCTGCTGGCTGGATTGATCGGATCATTGGTCGTTCTAATTTTTTCCATCGCGCAACCCACAACGACGGATTTGTCCAGCGATGACATGAAGCTGCCCAATCTGATTGCGATGGCGGATTCTTCCAGCCAAGTGATGCTGCTACTCAGTGCGGGCATCTACTTTTTGATCTCGCTGGAGACGCGATTGAAACGTCGTCGTGCACTCACAGCGATTCACGAATTACGTT
This sequence comes from Rhodopirellula baltica SH 1, assembly GCF_000196115.1. NCBI lineage: Bacteria > Pseudomonadati > Planctomycetota > Planctomycetia > Pirellulales > Pirellulaceae > Rhodopirellula > Rhodopirellula baltica. The sequence goes on along the minus strand of NC_005027.1, from coordinate 5,620,337 downwards.
CGATCTGTCACATCATCGACATGCATCAGCTCACCAAAGATCCCGAACGGGTGCTGGCGAACTTTCGTGGAACCGACAACTCGCCGCGTCAGAAAATGACGCCGCTGGAGCTGAATCGATACCTCGACTACTGCAGCGAGATGCTGTCCTTGACCGGTAAGATCGCTGCTTTGTACGTCAAGAACTTCGACGATGCCGCATCCGTCGCTGCCGTTAGTGAGGTTGAACAACTCTCCACCGGTTTGTCGCGAAAAATTTGGCAGAAGATCATGATCCTCAACCAGTCCGTTGGAACCACCACGCCGACTCGTAACCCCAACCCGCAGTGACCATGACGTCAGCTAGAAATCCAAGTCAAGAGAAGATTCAAAAGCAATTGCTCGACGCCGCGAGCGAGCTTTCGGATGAAGTGGATCAACTACAATTCGCTGAACCAGTCACCCACGTTTACAACCCACTGCGATATGCGTGGAACCTTCACCAACAATACGTTCGGCAAATCGGCGCCGATGCTCACGTGTTGTTTCTCGGAATGAACCCGGGGCCATGGGGCATGGCGCAAAGCGGGGTTCCATTCGGTGAAATCGATTCCGTGGTTCAGTGGATGGGTTTGAAAGGCGAAGTCGAACGTCCAAGCAACGAACATTCTAAACGTCCCATCGAAGGATTGAACTGTTCACGCAGCGAAGTCAGTGGGCGTCGGTTGTGGGGATTGATTTCCGAAAGATACCCCGAGCCGTCTAACTTCTTCCAACAACACTTCGTTGCGAATTATTGTCCGCTGGTTTTCATGGAAGAAAGTGGCAGAAACCGAACCCCGGACAAACTGCCCGCCGCCGAAAGAGACGCTTTGCAAGCAGTCTGTGACGCCCACTTGAAAAAGGTCATCGCCGCAGCCCCGTGGACGGATCTGGTTGGCGTGGGCGCGTTCGCGGAAAATTGCCTTCAACGCGTTGTGAAGTCCATGGAGCAAACATCCGTTTCGATCCATCGGATTTTGCATCCCAGCCCCGCATCCCCAGCGGCGAACAAGGATTGGGCGGGAAAAGCGACCAGCCAACTCGTGGAGGCTCAAATTTGGTGAGCAAATGAGCTCGACAACGATCCGACCGAAGTTGCAAATTTCACGTGATCATCCGTCAAATGAGTCTGTTAAACTGACAACAGATTGACCGGAGAGCCGCACGGGAACCCCTCTGCGGAAAAGCACTCGCATGGGGCATCGAATTGTTGGATTCAGTCTCGCAGTATCGCCGTCGCACTCGGCTGACAGCTTATGCCGTTGCCGCTCTGATCGCCGTTGTAGCGGTCCTTCTTAACTTTCCATGGCGATACACGCAGATCAGTGAGCGTTGGATGGGCGAACCATTCACGCTCGTGCAACGCGCGCCCGCCTTAGAAGCGGATCAAATCACCCGGGCCGGTTGGCCGTGGCGGTATCAAGTTTTGGTCGACGAAGGTCCAGACGGCAATTCGAAACGATCTACCAGCAATGTTCTCGCGGCACGTTCGCTTGCAAACAACGCCCCGCAGTATTGGTCCGGATGGGCGTTGCTGGCCGACGTTGCCTTCGCTTCCCTATTGATCGGTCTTACGTTTTGGCTGTGGTGCTGGAGAGGTGAACGCATCGCGGTATCTGAAACGCCTGAGCGAACTCGTCGAAAGTTTGACATCGCCGTCGCCTCGGCCTGCTTCCTTTTGCCGGCCGGTTTGGTTTTCGCGAGCAACTGGACCGCCAAAACACAATTGGCGATTATCGAATCGTCAAAGTCGCGTGGTGGCTATCAATTCACCTTCGAAGCACCTCGCTTTTTGAAAAAGCGAATCCCGGCACAACTGCATCCGTGCTTTTTGCGGCTTCGCACTTTGGAGCTTTATTCACCGACCGAAAACACACTGAACTCGCTTATCGGAATCAAGACCTTGCGATCGGTCCTGATCACGGATGGTCGACTAGGAACACATACGCTCGATCCACTTCGCAATGCCACCGAACTGACCAGCCTGACTTTGAACGGATCTCCCGTATCAAACGAGATTTGCGAAGACATTCGAGCTTGCAAACGGTTGATGTTTCTCAGCTTGGACCAGTGCAATCTGACATCTCAGATGGCGGCCCCCATCAATGAGATGGACAAACTGCAGTACGTTGATCTACGCAGAAACCCGCTGAAGTTGGATACGATTTCAAAACCAGAATGGTCAACCACCTGTCGTTCGTTGCTACTGAGTCGCCCTGAGCCAGGTGAAACAGGGCATATAAATCTCTATCAATGGCCCAGTCTGGAACGGTTGTCCATTCGAAGTTCAATTCGCATTTACAACAATGCGACCCTCAAGTTGACGCTTACGAACCTGCCGTCGCTGACCGAAATCGAACTGGACCGTTCGCAAAAGCATTCGCTGCACGCAAAGAACCTGCCGCGATTCCGGCGGATCTTAGAACCGATCGATCTGATGCTTTTGTACGGCCGTAACGACCAATTGCACGGGCTTACACGATTCGAAAGCGTCGATCTCCAAGATGTTCCCAATCTCCGACGATTGCAGTGCCACGCCGCCGATTTGAAAGAACTTCGGCTATCGGATGTGGGTCGCCTGAAGGAGTTCTACTTGGGTGTGTACTCTTACGACTCACAAGGGCAGATCACAACCAATTCGAAAACGGTCGTTGGTGACGAAGCTTGGCTGCAGCAAATCGCGAAAATACCTTCGTTGACCAAGGTCGACTTGGCGAGCGTTCACTTCCGGCCTGAGTCTCTCGAACAACTTGCAACCCTTTCGTATCTGAAACAGCTCAGCATTCAAAAGTGCGGACTGAAGTATTCGGATCTCGACTGGGTGTTGAGTTTAGAAAAGCTTCAGTCGCTTGGCATCCGTGACTGCCGAATCTCGGCCGAGTGGCTTCAGGATTGCTTGGCAAAGCTTCCGAGGTTACGAATGGTCCAAGCCGACCTTTCCGATCTGGATCAACTGACCATCGCGGAGAACCTAAATTTGGTTTCGCTCGATCACTTCGAGGTTTCCAAGATGAACCGATTGGAACTGAGGGGTCTTCCCCGGCTACGGGGTTCCATTCAAATTCGCGGCGAGATCAAAAATGTGCATTTGGTCGATTTACCGCTTCTCGATGAGTTACTGGTCGAAAGCCCGTGGCCTCGAAAGGCGAGCTTGGAAGGCTTGACCAACCTGCGTTATTTCGGTGGTGGTGGGCCTGAGCTGAACGATGACGTGATCGATCAACTGCTAGAGTTCAAGCAGCTTGACCACATCGTGCTGGCGTATCCGAATGTCTCCACTGACCGATTACAAGCTTTGGGGCAGTACAGGTATCTGACCGGCCTGGAGATCCCAGGTTGTCGCGTGGACGACGAGGTGACATCACACTGGACCAAACTTCTTCGTCTCCGCGTCGCGAATTTCGATGACACACAGGTGTCATTGCCAACATTCGAATGGTTGCATGCGATTCCATCGTTACGCCGGCTATCCATTGCGCGGGTCCCCTTGAGCCCTGACTCTCGACGCATGGTCAGCACTCTGTACCAACTGTCTTCCTTGAACTTAAGCGGATGCGATTTCCCAGCCGAGGATTTGCAACGACTTCTTGCTGCAGGCAACCTCGAGGCTCTCGACCTGACCGGGTGCGAACTTAGTGAATCGCATCTCAACACGTTGGCCAACTCGCAATCCCTTCGTCGCGTTGTCCTAAAAGATTGCTCGTTGGACCCCAAACAAATCGCCAATCTGCTTCGGGTGAATCCTCGGCTGACCTTGGATTTGGGTGTTCACGACCAAACGTTCTTCGTCAACTTCGCGCCTCCGTATCACACCCGTTTGATCGGTTGTCGTGTTCGCAAGCGTGCCTTTTCAATGCCGAAGGTCAGCACCAGTGACTACCTGACGTCCGCGAACTCGATGAACCTTGACGATTCCGCTTTCCCGTACGAGTTGAGCGAAGAAGTCATCAGGGACGACGACACCCCTGACGTGAGCCTCGCATCGAATAGTTCGAACGACGACGACGACGAAGACCAACGTCAAGATGTTGTCGTTGATTTGGCGGAGTTTCGGATGCAGTCCGAAAGAGCATTCTCTACCGAACTGTTTCGGGCCGCGAATGAATTGACGGCCCAGAAATAAGTGACCGAAAAAAGCCGACGGGGAATGGTCAACCGCCGACGAAACAGTCCCACCAGCCGGCAGGAGTTTGTGCATAGGTCCAGCTGTGCACAGGTTTGAGCGTTGATTCAAGCTGCAGCGGTCGGCTGCTTCTGACGCGAAGCCAATCCACCGAGGACGATTGACCCTCCGACCAACAATGAGAAACCGCCCAAGATTACAATCCCCGTCGCTGCCAAACGTTCTTTGAGCTTCATGTCGGCGATAGCAGTTTCGAAGACCTTTTTGTCTTCGGGTTCAATTCGGATCAAGATCGCTTTTTCGAACTGCTGCTCATCGCCCACCTGGACAACACCCTCGTAACGCCGCACAACAAGTTCATCGCGGATCCAATCGATGTCCAGCGGAATCATCTCAGGTTCAGTCGCCCATTCTTGCTCAGACACCAGTTCATCGACGTAACTCTGAACGGCGCCACGAGCATAAACTCCTATGAGTTCATCGGCTTCCTCCATCGAACCACTCGGTCCCGCAGTCACGACCAAGCTGTAATCCTTGCCGTCATTTACGATCGGCTGATCGATCCAACCGGGTCGATCGTCCGGATAGATCAAATGCGAAAGTGGCGCAACACTGAGTTCAGCGGCCTCTTTCACTTTCGGCTTCACTTCAGTTTTGACTTCATCGTCGGCGAAGCATCGCCGCGCGTTGGAAAGCCCCAAACTGGGTAGACCACTTAGCAAAAACATCGCGATCGCGATGCTCACCCATCGGTATTCAGATTGTTGAGATTGCATTGGATTTCACCCAGGGAGCAGACAATTGTGTCATCACGATCACGCCGCCGGCAATCAACATGCCTGCGGGCTGAGGAACGGGAACGATTTGATGAACGACCCATTCACCAACCACCGCAACGGTGACCGCCCACAAACTCAATCGAACGCGACGCAAAGGATCAACCGGCTTCCACATGCGAAGTAGTGCAAACAGCAGAGCGAAGTGCCCCATCATCGCCGCGGCTTTGGGAACGCCCGATTCCAGATAGAACGAAACGGGCAGCACCGTTGCATCGATGTCTCGCCCCAATCCTTCATCCATTGGCACCATTAGGAAATGGCCGAGAGCGTAGGCGAGAAGACCAACGCAGGCTCCCCAGGAAGCGGACACCAGGCGACGAACCAATCCTTCGCCTTCACTGCCTTCCCAGAATTTACCAATGCCAAGCAATCCAAACGCCCCCAACCAAATCACCAACGCCATCCAAACGTAAGGTGCCAAGGCGATGGGTGTCAGCGGGGTGCTTCGCATTCCGATCACGGAACTAAGCAAGAGCAGCACACCGGCCACGATCATCGATGTCATTCCCGATGTTGCCCATTCCGCCGAACGCGACAACCGTGTTCGTTCAGATAAACTGGTTCTCAGCAGTGATCGGACTTGAGCCTTCGTCATGACTGGTTTTCCAGCTGGCCGAACATTCGCGACGGCATGAGCCGTCGAATTTTGATGCGGCACACTTCGCGAATCTGTTGCACCTGGCGAATACGACGTCGGTTCGGACAGTTGCAGTACAACGTGACGAATCACGTAGTACGGAACGTAGAAGAACCCAACCATCGACAGTACTGGCAACAACCAATGCGTATTGATCAACAAAATGGCGACCGCAGAGATGGCCAAGACCAGCTTGACACCAGGCGATGTTTCCAGTGCCCGCCACCAAGCTCGTGCATCTGAAAAACTGTTTCGGACTGCTCGAGCGATGGGTTCTTCGCCGGTCGATGTGTTCAATACCATGGACGCACCGTCTGCATTTGGTGAAGCCACACCGCCCGCGGCACCAACTAGCTCGCTTCTTCGGTTGTTCTTTGGATGAAAGCAGAATGTAGCGCCGTTTTGTTCTTTTGAATCGAACGAAACCACTTCCGCTAAAACGGGTGTCTGATCGGCCGGCATCGAAGCCAGCGAAAGCATTTCTGCAACATCACGAGGACGTTTGCTGGGATCCTTTTGCAAGCAGCGATGGATCACATTTCGATATTGATTCGGCACACGCGATAAATCGGGTGAGTCAGTCAGGTGCTTAACGATGATCTCTTGGGGAGTCTCGCCATCGAACGGCAACTCGCCCGTCAACATTTCAAACAAGATCACGCCGAGTGCATACAAGTCAATTTCGCGACCGTACTGCCCACGACCAATCTCGGGTGCCATGTAGTGGAACGTACCGATGCTTTCGGTATGTCCGCTTCTGTGAGACGCCGAAATGAATTTGCTCAGCCCATAGTCACCAACTTTGACGATGCCGTTGTCGTCAAACAAGTTGCCAGGTTTGATGTCACGGTGGACCAAACCAGCGGAATGCAAATGGGCAACGCCGGCCGCGGCTCCGGCGAACCAGTGACGAGCCTGCGATTCAAACATGCCGCTGGGCAACACATTGCGAGAATCGGATGCGGCGGACTTGGCCGCGTCATCCAATACTTCTCGCAAGTTGGGACCGGCAACATACTCCATCACCACCCAGGCTTGGTCGTCGGCATCCCGACACACGTCGTGAAGCGAGACCAAGTTCAGGTGTTTTAGATTCAAACAGTGAGAAACCCCTCGCAGTTCAACTTCCAGATTTCGCTGGATGCGTTTCAGTGCGACTTCCTTGCCCGCTTGGCTGACCGCGAAATACACCTCGCCAAATCCCCCCACTCCGATGCCACGACGAATCGTGTATCGGTCCAGGACCAGATCGTTAGGGGAGTGGGTGAATTTCATCGAACGAGTTGATGGCATTGGGTTCGAGTAGTCTGCGGGAAGTTCCATTGTATCGGCCAAAGCACTCATCGCATGCCTTTTCATCAAGACGAGAACGTTCCGCCAGGTTCACTCGGACGGTCACACGGGGAGCCCGATGCTCCCCGTGCCAGACAAATCACAGCGACGAATCGCTGCTTTCTTCTTCCAATTGAATCGAAACGTAGGCCTGATCTTTGCCGCCATCCAGCTTTTGCATGTAAGCGGTAACGTCATCGAGCAGGTTCTCGTCCGAAGGTTCGTCCAAGTTGATCTCGCCGAAGTACTCGACATCGACCTTCATCGTTTCCTCTTCCACATCGATTCGCGTGGCAATGTCGTCCAGCAAACGCCGCGTATCCGACAAAGCACTGTCATCAAGGTGCAACTGAGTGCTGGTTTGAGCGACACGGAGGGCACCCAAACGAGCCTGCAAGTTTTCGACTTCGACTTCCAACTGGCGTTTTGCGTCCAGCATTGCGTCCATCCGCTCAGAAGCCGCAGCGAGCGAAGCTTCGCGAGCGGCAAGCATTTGTCGCAGCTTTTCCGAAGTTTGCTGACGAGTTTGGAAGCGTTTGAAACGATTTCCCAAATCCGACTTCACCTGAGCCGACGTGTAAGTCACACCGCCATAGGAGTAAACGGAACTTTCATCCCGCAGGTCATTGGTCAGTCGTTCAATGTCGTTCTTCGCCTTTGCCAACTTCTCGTCGGTTGTCGACAACTCGCGTTGCAATCGAACCACCTCAGTTTTTTCCTGAGCGATTCGGCGAGCGTTTTGTTGAATTTCGGGCTTCAAATCAACGATCAATTGGCGGGCTCGGTTGAGTTCCCATTCCAATGGCACCGCGTCGCTAGCGGTATTGGTCATGTACGACCAACCGCAACGAGCGTAACTGCCGATTGGAGTGGCGATGGTCAAACCAGACAACAAAGTGGCAGCAGTTCCTGCCAGCACTAGTTTTTTGAGCATGTGTGTTCTCCTGAGAAAACATTTTGTGGGATTTTTTGGCGGAGTCAGTGCCGCATCATTGGGTTCTTCGTTCCAGGCGGTCGCGTCTTGGCAAACGGGCGCAAAAAAACCGAAAATCCCACAAACAGGGTGAATTCCGGCGACCTGCCGCGGTTTCGATTCGTAGAAACACCAGTCCCAGGCTGGCGTTTTCTCTTCTCTTTCAGGCGATTCCGACGCGTTTCGATCGCGTTTAACGTAGGTTTTCAGTAAACCACATTGATTCTTCGGCCCACTTTTTGCCGAACCTTATCCTGGGTGAAGCCATCTGGAATGGTCCTGGAGAAACAACCATGTCAACTTCATCACCAACACCGAATCCATCCGAATGGGTGCCGTCTGAAACCGGCTCGCCTCGGCATGAAATCCAATGTCTTGATTGGGGACGGATCACGGCTCTTTTTGACACCGAGTCAGTAAACGCTGCCTTTGGCGATTGGATTGACACGGATTTGTCGGACATGGAAACGCGTTTGTCTGCATTTCAATCGCACGGTTCGATTCTGCGTGGACTGAAAGACTCACGTTGAAGATCAATCGTTGTCCTGCACCACGGAAAACGCACTGTTTTTCGTGACGTAAGGGCAGGATTGGCTTGGTCTTCGTGCTGACTTTTTGCTACGGTCGGCGCACCTTCGGCACTTTTCACGATAGCCGAGGGACGAATTCTCCGATTGGTTACTCGGATTGTTCGGGTTGTAGTTGAGTCGAACACTCGATTGGCTGCTGCATACCAAGTCGGTCGATTCTGATTGACGCAGACCCTTGGATCGTCTTCCCGTGGCGTTCCTCCCACTCAATGCCTGACCCACACGCAGCAAGGAAGCTGAGATGAATACACCCCGTCGTCAATTTTTGGGACTCGCCGGCGGACTGCTGGCCGGTGGACTCTCTCAATCAACTCTCTTTGGGCAAGACCCCCAGTGGACCAAGCCGGTTCACCGAGTCGCCAACGCCGCCCTATCCGCACAAAAAGCTGCACCGGCCGCCCCGGTCAGTTCCGCGAAAGCCGACTTAGTTCGTGGCTTGGAAATGGCTCGTCAATCGCTGACGCGTTCCAAAACGGAAGTCAACGATTACACCGCGATCCTGGTCAAACGAGAACGCATCGGTGACACCGTTGGCGAACACGAATACATGTCGATCAAGGTTCGCAACCGCAAAGAGGCCAATGGTCGTCTGGTGCAACCATTCAGCGTTTACCTGTCGTTCCTGAAACCAAGCTCGGTGAAAGGTCGCGAAGTCATCTACGTTGAGAATCAAAACAATGGCAACATTGTCGCTCACGAAGGCGGCTTCAAAGGCCGCTTCTTGCCAACTGTCTCGATTCCGCCGACCGGGATGCTTGCCATGCGTGGCCAGCGATATCCGATGACCGAAATCGGTGTCGAGAACATGATTTTGAAGCTGATCGAACGAGGCGAAAAGGCTCTGCAATTCGAAGACGTCCACGCAGAATTCCGCAAAGGCGCCCGGCTGAAAGATCGTTCGTGCACCGTACTTCAATTGACCCAACCCACCCGTCGTCCGGATGCGGAATTCCATACCGCTCAAGTATTCATGGACGACGAACTGGACATGCCGATCCGCTACATCGCCTATGACTGGCCGAACAACGCGGACGGACGCGGCGAAGTGATCGAGGAGTACAACTACCTCAATCTGAAGGTCAATGTTGGACTGACCGATGCGGATTTCGATCCGTACAACAAGGACTACAACTTCCACTCTTGAGTGGGATATCCGCCTGCAAACGGGCGAATTTGAAATGAAATCCAGTGCGGGGAAATCCGTGGAACAGACATTGCATACCTAGCAGTACAATAGTTTGTTTCCCGTTCCTCGCATTGCGTCTTTTCGCGTTGCCCATTTTTGCACCGCATTTTCCGGCGGTGCTTTGTTCGCGGAGTCTGATCATGACGTCCTATCCTCGCCCCGCTTCACTTGCCGTGACTTCCATTGCGGCTGCAGGTATCGGTCTGGCTTCGTTGTTCTTCATCGGGTGCAACGTCCCCAACAACCCCGGGCCGACGGTGAACGTCCCCGCCGAAGCCATCCAACAGGTTGTCGGTTCAGCAGGCGATCAAGATTTGGTGCTCGTCAAATTTGGTGCGCCATGGTGCGGACCATGTCGGCAGATTGACAAGGAATTGGAATCGCTTGAACCGACTCTCGCGGGGGAGGTTCGTGTGGTGAAAATTGATGTGGGAGAGCAACCAGAAGTCGCCGCCCAATTTGGAATCGAAGGCATTCCAAGGATGTTCCTGGTCCGAAACGGCAAGGTCTTGGCGGACGAAGTGGGCTATCGATCGGAATCTGAGCTCCGAAGTTGGGTCGCCAGTCACCAGTGACCCCGGCTGAGCCGGCCTGGATGTGCGGAATTGTTGGCTCTTTGGAATGCAGGCCCTCTTGCTTTCTAACATTCTGAGACGATTGCGGCTTCTTCTCGGATAGTCATCTGGGAAATTTCGCCTCCGCAATCTACGGTGCTGGCTGATTGAAGCACCCCGAGCAGGCACTGTCTGCTTCGCGTTCCTCCATTTGGCCCACCCGAATGAATTCAGCCAAAGTGAATCCTTCCGGACACGCCCCCACCCCAGCGCCAACCGCTAGCCAGGGGGCAGCGTTTCCCGCCAACCGCTATGCATTGTTTTTCGGCCTCGCCATTGCTGGTGGCGCATTGGACCTGTGGAGCAAAGAGGCCATCTTCCGTTGGCGTGGTTTGCCGGGAACCCAAGACGTTTATTGGATCATCGAAGGTTACTTCGGGATTGAAACCGCGGTGAACATCGGCGCGGTCTTCGGTTTGGGAGCTGGCCAAGGTTTGGTTTTCGCGGCGATCTCAGTCTTTGCCGCTGCGGCAATCATCGCTTGGCTGTTCTTCTTCAAGGCCGCGCGATCGTGTTGGTTGACGTTCGCACTCGGATGCATCACCGGAGGCATCATCGGCAACCTTTACGACCGTCTAGGATTTTGGTGGAAACCGGGACTGCCGGATCAATGGCAAAGCGGCGTTCGCGATTGGATTCTTTGGCAGGCATCCGATCAATGGAAATGGCCCAACTTCAACATTGCGGACTCTTTGTTGGTTACCGGAGCGATCATGTTGTTGGTTCAATCATTCTTCTTCCCGCCACCACCGCACGGTGAAGCCGACGGCAATGAGTTACCAGGCCGGAGGGCGCCGGACGAACCGACCGAAGGTACGAAGCCGGCCGCGTCGTGAGAACTTCGCTGATCGCGTCGCCACGACACACTCTGGCTCGATTGCTTTGGGTTTGGCGTTGGTGGTTATTCCTCATCGGTTGTCTGTCGGCGATCCCGCTGGCGATCTACCAGACAGACCTGGGGATGGACCGTTCCCTGGCGGCGATGTTTTCTCCAACCGATCCAACGCTGAATCAGTATCAGCATCTGCAGCGAACCTTTGGCGGCAATTTGGTCGTCATGTTGGTCTACGATGACGCCGAATTGATGACCCCTGAGGGAGTCGCCCGGAATCGAGCATGGACCAACTCTGCTGAATCGATCGATGGCGTTCGAGGCGTTTTGTCAGTCTCGAAATTGGTCCAGGCGTTTGCTTACATCCGGCCACAGTTTTCGTTCCTAGCAGGATCGCTTCCATCTGGTTCAGAAGCTCCGCCGCCTCCGTCAAAGATGCTAGCGAAAGACGATCCGGTCGCGAATTCGTTTCGGGATCTCTTTGCGGGGTACACCCATGGGCAGGACGAGAAGACCGCTGCGATTGTGGCGATGCTTCAACCTGGGCAGACCGAATCAGCCATTGCAGAATTGCGACGGCTTGCTGATCAAATTCCTTCTCAACGAGCCCCGGTTCTGATAGGTGAACCCGTGTTGCTCGATGATGCTTTTGACATGATCCAAGCTGATGGCAATCGATTGGCGTTGGGCACGATCGGTCTGCTGAGCCTGGTGATGCTGTTGACGCTTCGCGATTATCGCGTTGTCCTGCTGGCCACCATGGCAATCGTATGGGCGACACTTTGCACGAGAGCATCCATCGTCGCGTTGGGAATGGAAATGTCTTTGGTCTCAACCATTCTGATCGCCATCATCGCGGTCATCGTAGTCGCCGCTGTGATGCATATCGGCGTCCGTTCGCGAGACAACTCCAACGGGTCAGGCGAATCCCCTGTTAATGAATCGATCGTCCGAGTCACTGCGTTTCTGGCGATTCCCATTCTCTGGACCTGCCTGACGGATGCGGCCGGATTCGCTTCGCTGTTGAACTCGGAAGTGCGACCGGTTCAGCAATTTGGCACGATGACCGCTGTTGCCGCATTGGCGATTGTTGCCGCATTGGTTTGGTTCACCGCGGCTTTGATGAGCCTGCCATCAGGTAAACGAACTCCGCTTGAACCAACGCACTCCAACGGAGCACCCAGTCTCTCAGAAAGATTCCTCGTTCACCTGGTGTCAGTCAGCCTGCGTCACAGCAAACTTTTGTCAATCGTTTCTATCATCGCTCTGATCGTAAGCATAACGATGGTCACTCAACTGCGAACCGAAACCAGCTTCCTAAGCAACTTTCGAGAAACCAGCAACATCGTTCAGGCTTATGCTCGTGTGGAGCAACAGTTGGGCGGAGCGGGGGTATGGGACGTTGTACTTCCCGCACCAGAAACCATTTCGCCGGACTACGTGTCTCGAGTTCAAAGTTTGGAGACCAAACTGCGTGAACTGGAAGTTGTTGATTCCTCGACCGGCGAAATTCATCGCCTGACGAAGGTCTTGTCACTTGCGGATGCGGACGGAGTTGCAGCTCAGAGTCCACTGCTATCCATCGTGACCCCCGAAGTTCGCTTGGCAGGCATGCGAACCGCGATTCCCACTTTCGCTGACGCTCTGTTGACGTTTGATCCACCAAAGGAAGGTGAGACACGAGAACTGAGAATCATGCTGCGAAGCGAAGAAAGCCTGCCTGGCGAAGTGAAGCGAGAACTCATCGATCAAGTCTCGCAATTGGCCCAAAAGTTTGATGAACGAGCACTCGTTACCGGTTACTCCGTTCTGATGTCTCAACTCGTCAGCAGTTTGCTTCGCGACCAATGGAAAGCCTTGGCGATCGCTCTGGCCTTGGTCGGCATATTGATCGGAATCGCGACCGGAAGCCTGCGATACTCTCTCGTCGCATTGCTGACGAACACGTTGCCGGTGATGCTGGTCTTGGCTGTCATGGGACTTGCCGGCGGAGGTTTGGATTTAGGATCCGCCATGATTGGTGCGGTCTCCATTGGTTTGTCCATCGACGGTTCGATCCACTTCCTTGCGGGCTATCAGCGTGGACGATCCGCCGGCGTGGATGTGGTGGTGGCTGCGACGGAAGCGGCGACGGATGTGGCGGCTCCGATCTTGCTGGCGACATTAGCATTGGTGATTGGGTTTGGCATTTTGATGACCAGCCCCTTCATCCCCACCGCCACCTTTGGAATGTTGATCGCCGCGACATTGGCGGCGTCCGCTTTGATCAATCTCACGTTATTGCCCGCTGCCATCGTCGCGGTCGACGGTCTGACAAACTCACATTGAAATCTGGAGCGAACATGCATCTTCGAGGCGTTGCGTTGGACATGGATGGGCTGTTGTTCGATACCGAGCGAATTTATTTCCAGGTCGGTCAAGTGTTGATGGAACGTCGCGGTCACACTTTCACATTGGAACTGCAACAGAAGATGATGGGGCGGGTAGGTTTGTCCGCTGTTGGTCAAATGATCGATCACCACCAATTGGATGACGACCCGGTGTCTTTGCTCGCGGAGTCCGATGACGTCTACGGCGATCTTTTGCTCGGAGAACTTCGACCGATGCCAGGTCTGGCGGAATGGATCGAACGGTTGCGAACCAGTGGACTGCCGTTCGGTTTAGCCACCAGCAGTCGTCGAAAGTTCGTGGACATGATCTTGCCGACTACCGAATGGTCGGACGATCTGGCGTTTGCGTTGACCGGTGACGATGTTACTCACGGCAAGCCCAATCCAGAAATGTACTTGAAAGCGGCCGATCGGCTCCGTGTATCGCCAACAGAGATGCTTGTTTTAGAAGACAGCGGTAACGGATCGAAAGCTGCGGTTTCGGCCGGTGCAGTCACGGTCGCGGTACCGAACGAGCACACTCGGTCGCACGTTTTTGAGGACGTCCATTTGGTCGCTGAATCACTTGCCGATCCGCGACTTTGGGAACTGTTGCCGCAGAACACCAACGCGTGAAGAGCTTCCTGACACGCTTTTCGGTTTGCCAGAAGCGGTTGGCTATTCTTTCCAGTTCACGTCGCTGCGAGCGTGCAAGCGTTTGCTGACCTGCGTGTTGCCGCCGGATACCAACTCCAGCTGTTCCAAAACATTATCAATCGGAATTTGCTGGGCTTCGTGAACCAAAATCGGAGTCACACCCGGGATCACCACCGTCGTCAATGAGCCCGTGTGAGCGGACGAAACCTGGGGTTCCAAACGCTCACGATCCGACTCGCTTCCGACCAACAACAACAATCGTTGCCGCCCGCCGCATTGCAGCAGCGGTGGCGATGCAACCCGCAACGCGGATTCAATCGTTGTTTGTTCATTCCACAACGAGGTGCCGTTCTGTGGTTGCTCAAATGTTTGAGTTTCGCAAACACCTGTCCGGGCTAGCTGAGCCGTGTTGGTGTCGCGTTGATCCGGGATCACTTGGGTATTAGTCAGGTCTGAATCCTGAGTCAGAACCGATGCTGACGAGGTCGTTGAATCAGTCAAACTAGCAGAAGACTGTCGATGAGCGTCGATCACATTTTCGACGACGGGTAAACACTTCCCGACCAAATCAGTTGCCAACGCCTGTTCGTCCCACTCGATTTTCGCGTCACGCAACGGACCGAGCAACCAAGGTGACGCGGTTTGCGAATGCAGGTTTTCCAGTACCGCATTGAAACGCATCTGAATCTCCTGCGGCATCTCCGTCCAAGGATTCTCTGTGTCGCGATTGTCACCGGGAACACATCGAATGGCCTTCGCGATGCCGACTGCCATCTTGGTCAATGTCGCATGCAGATTCTCAATTCGTTTTGCAAATGCTTTGAGCTGTTCGCCGGCCATTTCTGATGCAATCAGATTCAACTCCATCATCGCCAACTTCTCGGCCGCTTCGATTTCGCTTTCCAAGTCTGTATTGGAGCACAGCTGTTGCCGCACCGCGGTTTGCTGCTCGCGTAGGTCGGTTCGGAATTGTTCCAATTCTTGGACTTGGGCCGAACACCAATTCATCAATCCTTCGGTGGCCTGCATGCTGGAAGTGACATCGATTCGTCCATCGTGCATCCTGACCGACACTTCGCGACGAAGCATGACCATTTGAGTTGCCGCCCGGCGGTCCAATCGATCCAAAACATCACACTCGCTTAGTTTTTCCTTCAACAGTCGCGTGATTCGTGGGCCATCCATGATTTCCTGAACCGATAGACGGGAAAGCATCTCGGACAAATTTCTTGCGATGTTGTCCGCGTCTTGGCCAAACGGTGCCTTCACTTCGTCCAAATAATTCGCGATGTCCAGACCGCACCGTTTCCGTAAGCGTTCGGTTGTTGGACCTGCGATCTGACGTGACTCATTGGGGTTGCCGAGCCAACGCAACAAAAGGTGACGTGCCGCAGCGGGCGCGAGCAAATTCTCTTCCAATGCGCGAACACATTTCAGCCGAGCCACTCCGACCGATCGCAGCATAGGTTTCGCGAGCACCGCAGCATCGGCTTGATCACTTCGTCGAGCTTCCGCCAACAGTTCGCCAGCACCGGTCGCATCCGCCCACAGGTAATCCACCATCGTTGCCGCGGCCGAACCTGATTTTGGGAGAGCGTGATCGCCGTCGACGACCACATACGCATTTCGCAGCGGGTTTCGAGAGGCAGGAACTCCGGACCAGTCCACGCCGGAATCCCCGGGATAACTGTTCTCGGGCAACATGTAGTGACCGATCTCAGAGATCGCGGCGAATGAATCATGAAGCGTCAATGGTTGGTGCGGGTTGCCCTGCAGCGATACGGTCGACAACAACGGCAATACCGAAGCGCTTTCCAGACCCGCTTCATCCAAGATTGTTCGAATCCGAGGTGCCAAGTCCATCACCATTCCGCTGGCCGTTCCACCAGAAAGCGAACCAATGATGTAGACCGACGGAATGCGGTCACCACAGACCGCAGCCAAGTGATCAATCGATTCGCGAAGCCCCGAGTCGATGGTTTTCGCGTGATCAATCATCGCCAACCGACCCAGTGGACGCATGCCTTCGGTCGTACCGCTGCGAGGCACGTTGTAAATCCAACGACGTGACAACGATCGGAAGTGATCAGTCCGTCCTTCGCGGTATTGCTGAGCCGATTTGAGCGGTGTGTGCAGAATTGTCGCCGGCGGAATGCGGTCCGATGCTTCTGCCAAACGAGCCGCGTGAATGGTATGCATGTCCGTGTCGATCAATACCGAATGCAGATCCAAGGGGCAAGCACTATGCAAGGTCGCAACACGGCTGCGTAGTTCATGCAAGCATTCTGCTCCGACGCCACCAACGGCGACCACCAAGGCGTGTCCCGTCACACGGGCGTGGACCATCGCCTTTCCCGACTTCAGACTTGGCAAGTCTTCGACGGCTTCCTGGCGAGTCCGAATGCTTGGTTTGGTCGAAGTATGGATGGCCGTCTCATCGCGACCACGGGTTGTTCGCAGTGCTTCGACGAAGTCCTTGCACGAGTCGAAACGACGTTCCGGGTCTTTCTCCAATGCTCGCGCCACCGCCACACGGTCGGCTGCTGGCAATGAATCCAACACGGGTGCGGCATGGATGTGCTGCGTTGCCAATTGCGCGATCGTACGACCGGTGAATGGACGCGTACCGGTCAACAACTCTTGATACATCACCGCGAGCGAATACTGATCGCTGTTGATGCATGGCCGACCGTCAAACAACTCCGGCGGAGCGTAGATGGGGGTCAATCCGCCAATCACCGAGTGATCGATCTCTCGCAGATCTTTGAGTAACCCAAAGTCACCAACCTTGACGTGCCCACCGACCAACAACAAATTTCCTGGCTTCACGTCGAGGTGCTGTAGTTGATAGCTGCCGTGCAAGTAATCCAAAGCATCCGCTGCATCATGCAGATACGACAACAAAGCGGCCCGGGGAATACCACATGAACCGCGGTCTTGATGTCGTTTCAGTACGTCTTCGAGCGATCCGTCAGCCAGTTCCGTGACGATCACCAAGCGATCGTCCACGATTCCAAATCGCTCCAGAGTCAACAGAAACGGGTGGTGAACTCCCTTGATTCGCTCCAACGATTTCAGCTCACGCGAACCGCGTCTGGCGTCGTTGGCACCAAACACAAACTTGACCGCTTTCTTCAATCCGCCTGGCGCATTGGCCAACCAAACTTCACCAAAGCCGCCTTCACCAATCTTTTTCTCCAGCGTGTAGCCGGTGATTGGTTCGTATCCGGGAGCGATCGTTTGGGTTGTCTTGACGGTCATCGGGCGACTGTGAACGACATTGTTGAGCGGCGAATGGAAAGTCTGGTTCGGCACGAATTCTTTGATGGAATCCGCTGTTTTCGAAAAATCAGTAGACGTCGAGCATTCCCTATTGAAGGGTCAGCCACGCCTAGAACAAAACCTAGAGAGCACTGAAGTAACTACGGCATGCTTGATCGAGGTACTCCGGCCGCAACGTCAAAGGCAATCGACGGTAACGACAGAAGTTAGCGACTTGCGTCAGCAAATCTCGCGGGTGGCATCGACGCGGTGGTCGATTGTTTTGCTTGTAGTAGGCGAGCAAATGGTTGGCGGCTTCGGGTGTCTCAGGGAAACCCATTTGCGAAGCGACTGTTTTCATGAGCGACCGAAACTCGTCGGGCGACGGGTCGTTCACAAAGATCTTGTAGGGGACGCGGCGAAGAAACGCTTCGTCAACAAGGTCGTCCGGGTTCAAATTGGTCGAGAACAAGATGAGCTGCTCAAACGGGATCTGAATCTTCTTACCCGTTGGCAACGTCAAGTAATCGCATCGATTTTCCAGCGGCACAATCCACCGGTTGAGCAACTCTTCCGGAGCAATTCGTTGACGGCCAAAGTCATCGATCAACAGACAACCGCAGTTGCTTTTCATCTGAAGCGGTGCTTCGCAGATATTGGATCGATGATCGTGGCGAACTTCGAGGTTCTCCATTACCAATTCACCGCCAACAACGACGCTGGGTCGTTGAATTCGCACCCAACGCTTGTCCCATTCCTGCGCCTTCAACAACTGACCGTCGCCTTCCGGCACAGGCGTTTCTTGGTGATAGGCATCGTCTTTGACTTTGATCAAATTGCCATCATCCAGGATCGCATGGGGGATCCAAATTTCCTGTCCCAAACACTGGGTCAAGCTTCGAGCGATGGTGGTCTTTCCATTGCCGGGAGGACCGAACAAGAACATCCCAGTGTTGCTATTGATCGCTGGACCAATCTGGTCGAGCAATTCGTCCTGGTAGGAGATCTTCGAAAGCGAAGCTTGTAAATCATCTCGCTCGATGGGATCGACACCGGCGGCTTGAGCTTCCACGCTGAGTGTGTAATCAGCCAATGGCACGGGTGCTGGCCCGATGTAGCTGCATTGCTGAAGGTGAGTCTGCGCCCGCTTTTGCCCCAGTTCGGTCAGCGAGTAGTAATAGTCGTTGAACGCTGCCGGTCGCACGTGAGCAACAAACTTGCGAGTCCGAAGCGCATCAACGATGGGTTCCACCAAACGAAACGGCAATCCCATCATCGTCGCCACATTGCGACCACTGATGGTTCCGATTTGATGAATCGACTTGATCGTCAACGCTTCGATAAAGCTGACCGACAGGCCGAGTTCATTCAGCGAGCGGGGTTCCGCCGGCCAAAACGTATCGTCCGTCAACAAACCGCCCAACGCGGCTGATTCGAAGTTGTGTGTGTCGGTTAGCAGGGCATTCATGCGTGAAGCAAGCATTTGGAGTTGTTTGCATTGGTTCCGAACAACCCACCCCAGCGGGACGAGATCGTTGGCCATGCAAACCTAGCTTGCGATTCGAGCCCGAACTGCAACCTGCCTTCATAGTGAACATATCTATCAATCCACCACCAAGCGTGCCGCAATAATCGCCGCAGCCGTTTCAATCCTTAAAATACGCCGCCCCAATCCAATGGATTCTGCTCCGACGTCAACGCATCTCTGATGCTCCGCCTCCGACAACCCACCCTCCGGGCCTATCAATGCCAGCGTTCTCGGTCGGTCATTCAAACCGGATTGCCCTGTGTTGATTTGTCTCGCGTCGGATTGTCCCACGCCCGTTTGCGCCGCGCCGGTTTGCCTCACGCCGGTTGGCTCAACATCCGTTGCACTCAGTGGCGGTGAGTCCGGCATCGCGACCAACACCCGTTGCCAACTCCATTGACGCGGCTGTGGATCTTCCTCGTCGTTGGTCGCGCTGCTTGCGGCAAGTGTCTCGGTGAAGCTAACAAAGTCGATTGGTGATTCGATTGTCATCAGAACGTTGCGTCCCGATTGCTTGCACGACTCGATCACGATCCTTCGAAGCTTATCGAGAAAATTTTCCTTGGGAGGCCGCTGGGTTCTTTCGAAGACGATTGGAAACACACGCGCAACGCCCAGCTCGGTCAACCGCTCGATCATTTCCTTGGCTCGATCCGGTTTGGGCAAACCGATCGCAAGGTCGACCGCGATGCTGGGCTCCCGATCCACTGCCTCGATCGCATCGCACCGGACAACACATTCCCGTTTGCTGACTGATACCACTTCCGCATCGGCCTGGTGCCCGCACCCGTCAAATAATTCGATCTGGTCACCCGTTTGCACCCTCATGACTCGCGACGCGTGCGACGCCTCTTCATCAGGCAGTTGCACAACGGGTACTTGGGTTTGCAGATCGGGAACGTAATAGCGTCGGGTCATCGCGAGCGGTTCAGCAGGATTCGAAGAGATACAAAAAAGCCAAAAGGTACAATCGTGCCGGTTGCATCGATCGGTGCAAGGTAACCGAAACGGAAAGCGATCGGCGAGCGGGTCAGTCGATCTGACTGACTAGCGAACCCCAGTGGTGCCTCAAACCAACCAAAGATTCTTGACTCAGATTGCTGCCACGTCAGCTTCGGTCATGCATCTTCCCCGCTGGGCCAGCCGATTCTTTTCCGAGAGAGACCGCCGTCGATGCCGATCCCGTTGCTCAGCCCGGCCGATCAAAGCCACTGGGGATTGTTCCGCCAACCATTCGCCGATTCTCCCGCGGTGAACGTTCCATCGCGGCCAGATGAGTTTCTATACGCGTCCGCAGAACATTCGCAGGCTCGGATCTGGTTGGAAACCATTCTGCGAAACAAGGTCGGAATCGCGAAGTTGAACATCTGCCCGGGAGTTGGCGCAACCACGTGGGCCAGACAGTGGATGGCAACACACGGTTTGGCTGATCTACCGCTGGACGTTTTGGGAACAGAGGCAACAAAATTTGACCATGACGTTTGTCAGCAATGGCTGTCGATTGCAAGAAGCAATCGGCCCCTTGGCATTCACACGTTGTGCATCGTCGACGGAACACCCGACCAGGCAACGATTCAGTGGTACAAGCAGTCCTTGAAGCTCGATCCGCGATGCAGCCCAATGACCTTGCTCCTGATGGGGCCGGAAACCTTTCCTGGCGTCAGTCATACGATGAGCGTTTCCACAAATTCGCTTGTCCGTTGTCTCGCAGCAGCGCTGTCACACGCCGGTCAGCTCCGACCTCGCGTCACCGAAGACGCCGTGAAGCTGATCGCTGAATGGGCCAACGAAGACTATCGTCAACTGGCGTTTTGGACGCACGTCGTGTTGGCATGGGGCGCACGCGAACGATGCCAACAAATCGACGAACGAGCGATCCATCGGTTGGACCAACAACGCCAAGCTTGGACTTCTGAAACAGCTGCTCAGCGGAACTCGGCTGCGGCCTGATCAACGAACGTCACTCGCCACGAATGTGGTTGGTGCTCGCTTTCGTCCGGGTTAAAAGAATGATCCGCCGCAAAAGATTCGAAGTCGGAGGGGACAAACGTTCCGCGATTGATGATCCGCGAATAGACGGGATCGACTTGTTCGTACCCCGAATCCAGCGGTGTCAAACAATGGTCATCGCTCCATGCGGCACCTAGTTCGCTTAAGTCGTCGACCGTGCCATTTTGGTTATCATCCCAGCCGTCCCAACCTGGTTTGCCATCGGCACCCGACACGATCCACACTTCCGCGTTGGGATCGAATCGCTGAACAGAATTAAGCTTCCATGAACGCGATGCAGCAACCGATGGCTCTGCCGAGCTAGCATCACCAAAATACGCCAACACCTGAACGCTTTGCAGGTTCTGCGGACCGGCGACATGTCCGCGTGTCTTCAGTTCATCAGTGATTTGGCGGAGCAACTCAGTGCGAGTCACGTCGGCAACCGAGGTGGAATTGGTTACGCCGGCGGACAGCCACAACCCACGCCAAACGCATCCCACTAGAACGACAACAACCATCAAGACGTTGCCGCGATTCATGAACCCTCTCGCAATCGATCAAAGTATTCACGGGTTTGTTCACGTTCGTCACGAGGCAAGACCTGATCTTCGAGTGGATCACCTTCTTCGCTGAGGTTCGACTCGATCGCCGACTGGATGTCTTCGCGGGTCACACCTTTTCGGTTGGGACCGTCCGCAAAACCAGCGATGATTGCTCGTCCGCGTTTGACCTTGCCGCGAACCTGAGTGTCGTAGGTGTTGACGTCCGTTTCTTCTTCGGGCCGGTCTCCTTTGCCCTTGCCGCGTCCCATTCCCATCCCTGGTTCTTCGCCCTCACCAAATCCCTGACCCTGGCACGCTTGGCAACCATCGCCATTGCATTGTTTGCAGTTCATTTGGTTCTTGGACTGCGACAGGTCACCCAGGGCCGATTCCAAATCTTCCAGCTCGGACATGGCCATTTGCATGTCGCCCAACTGACTGGACATTTCTTCCATCGCTTGAGCAGCTGCGGATTCATCGCCTTGCTGCATCGCGTCAGCGGCTTGCTGCATCGCATCAGCCATCTTCTGCATTTGCTGCATCTGTGCATCGGCTGATTCAGATTCGTTCAGTTTCTGCTGCAACTTGGCGGCCTCTTCGTTGCGTCCTTCTTTTTTGGCCTGTTCGATCTTCTCTCGCAATTGCTTCTTTTTCTCTTCGTGGTTCTTTGCAGCCTCTTTCATCTGCTCAGCCATCTTTTTGATTTGCTTGTTCAGCTTTTCTTTCTGCTGATCGGTGAGCTTGCCATCTTTCACTTGCTTTGCGAGCTTTTTGATCTCTTCCGCGGCTTTGCCAAACTCACCCTTTTGAATCTGCGACAAAACCTTTTCGGCCGGACCGCCATCGAGCCCCTTCATCTGAGCGAGCGTCTTGCGCATCTCTTCCGGCGACCCCAGTCGGTCCTTGCGAGCTTGGATTTGTTCTTTGATGTCGTTGAGTTCCAGCAACGCGTCCTTGCGTTTCAACGTTTTGCTTTCGGTGATCTTGTCGAGTTGCGATTCCATCTTCTCGAACAGTTCGCGTGCCTCGAGTAAGCCCTTCGCATCGGCTTCTCGCTTTTGTTGAGCCAAACGTTTCTTCAGCTCCGCGGCGGCGATTTTGACTTGTCGAACTTCGCTCGCGTTGACTTCGTTGTTCAGCTCGGAAGTGATTTCGGTTGCCGGCTCGATCGCGAAAACCATGACGGCCAAAATCGGGACAATCGCCAGCGGCAACCAAGAAACTCGCTGAGGTGACAAAGCAAACTTCTCCGCCACGTCCAGCTTGCTGGCTCGTCGGGCGGCATCCTGCCGGAGTGCGTTCCCGGCCGCGGATTTTCCATCCGTCGAACCATCGGATGACAATGCGCTGCTCAAACGTTCTTTCAATCCGAATCGAGAATCGACTTCGGCAGCGACTCGCATGACCGATGGAGCCGAGACCATCGTCACAATCGCGGACGCAAGAATGGAAACCACGGTGGCAGCCACGATCCATCCCGTCGCCCATTGCTGCACCGTCAACGGGGAGGCTCCAACTTCGGAAGATTCCAATCCGAAGCGATCCAGCGGCAACGGGGTGATTGCCATCGCACCGACCGCAATCGTTGCGACAATCAAACCAACAAACCATGTTACAGCGAACGTGCGTCCAAACTTCCCAAGCATCATTCGCCTGCGAGCGGAACGAACCTTCGATTCCACTTTGGCCTTGGCTTCCTCGGGCGACCACTGGGTCAACTCGTCGTGCGGATCCTGCGATGGGGCGACGCTGGTCATGGATAGCTCCGTGGGTGCCCGAAGTTGTGAACTTGGAACGAGTGCGGTTCGATTCTTATCATTATAGCGCGGCGAACGCTTTTCCCGCACGCCGAATCTTGCTCCCGACGGCAGAATCTGTGCGGCGGAATCCGTGCCGTTCCTCAAATTCCCCGATGAAACGAGAATCCTATCCGGCGGGTTCGCCAGTGACGTACACTTCCATACATGTCTCAAACCCAACCCATTACCGACGCGAAAACGGCCGCAGAGCCATTGCCCGGTCCTTCGCAAACGACACGCGGATCTGGCGATTTGCCGGATCCTGACCAGTGCTCGACGTGCGATGTGGTGATTTACGACGGCCACTGCAATTTTTGCAAAGCGGGCGTCCAGAACCTTCGGCGTCTGGATTGGGGTGGAAAGAGGCTGGCGTTTTTGTCGCTCCATGACGATCGAGTGTCGACCCGTTATCCCGATCTGACGCGAGAGCAGCTGATGGAACAGATGTACGTGATTGATCAGCAAGGCCAACGTCACGGCGGTGCCGATGCGGTTCGCTACCTTTCGCGACGGTTACCGATGCTGTGGTTTGCTGCTCCGATCTTGCATCTTCCGGGGACGGCAAAATTGTGGCGTCGGCTGTATCACGAGGTCGCCAAACGTCGGTATCGGCTGGCGGGCAAATCGTGCGACTCAGGTAGTTGTTCGATCCACTGAACGACGATCGTGAAACGTAGTATCGGGCACCGCCGTATCGAAATGGTTTGCCCGGGTCGGCGAATCTGAATGATGGTGAGCTTTGGACGCTGGGTGACAGAGCCGCACGACCGGGCTAAAGTTCGGCGATGAGCCAAACACCTCCCTCTTCCGACAAGCCACTGCCAGAGCTGTCCGACGCGATTCGGATGTTCGAAGCCGCACGTGGTCAAATTGAATTTGCCCGTCAGTACACACTGGAACTGCTTGAAGCGACTCCGATGGATCGCTGGTTCGAGATTCCACCGGGTGGCGTATCCCATGTGGCTTGGCAAGTCGGACACTTGGCCGTCAGCCAATACGGTTTGCTGATGTTCCGGATGCGGGGCCGTCGTCCCGAGGATTTGGATTTGATCAAAGGTCGGTTTCGCAAGACCTATGGCCGCGGCGGCAAGCCGCCCGAATCCAGCGAAGGTCAACCAACCGCGGAAGAGTTGCTCGACAAACTCAATCGCATCCATGCTCTCGCGTCAGCGGAACTGGACGAACTGGATCCTGCTGAGTTGTTGGTCGAGATCGACATGCCGTACGCGGTGTACCCCTGCAAGTTGGGCGCGGTTTTGTTTTGCCCGATTCACGAAGGTTTGCATGCGGGCCAAATTGGAATGCTGCGACGCGGGCTCGGCCTGGAATCCGTTCGCTAGGAACTGAAAGAAACTGAATCCATGGAAGTCCTCGAAGAATCGATCTACGACCATCCCAAGTACTACGACTTGGTCTTTGGAGCTGACATCGCCGCGGAGACGCAGTTCATCTTGGACTGCGCCGACAATTTTCTAACCCGCAAACCGAAGTTGTTCTTCGAGCCTGCGTGTGGGACAGGACGATTGATGGCTTCGCTGAACCGCAAAGGACATGCGACCTGTGGATTGGACCTGAACGAAAAAGCCGTCAAGTTCTGCAATCAGCGTTTGAAACGAGGTGGATTCAAACCAACCGCGATCGTCGCGGACATGTGCGACTTCTCACCCGCTGATTTTCGATCCGCACTCGGCAAAGCCAAAACGTCCAAAGCGGAAGGGCCAGCCTGCGTCGCGTTCAACACGATCAACAGTTTTCGGCACGTGAACTCCGAAGCCGCCGCTCGCGGGCATCTACGCAGTATGGCATCGATGGTTCGTCGCGGCGGGATCTACTTACTCGGTGTGCACCTGACACCCACAAAGGTTCCACCCAGCGAAACGGAATCATGGTCGGCGCGTCGCGGCAACTTGGCGATCAACACACACATGTGGACGATCAACCGCGACAAGAAGAAACGAATGGAGCGTTTCGGAATTCGCTTTGACGTGCACACCCCGAGTCGAAGTTTCCGCATCAACGATGAACTTCACTTGCGAAGTTACACACCGGCACAGATGAATCGGTTGATCGCGGCGGACGACCAATGGGAATGCTTGGCAACGTACGACTTTGCGTATGACATGGATGATCGCATCACCGTCGATGCGTCAACCGAAGACGTTGTTTACGTGCTGCAGAACAAGGGTTGAGCACAGACAGACGCCCCCGAAGAGGACGCCAACCAAGTGTCCCTCAACCGAACGGTGTTGAAATGTATCGGTCCAGATTTTTTTTCTGGATTGTGAGCGGGTTCACACCTCGCTTGCCCGACCGGATCGACCGACAAAAAACGCCCCGATGACAGCCAGCAAACCAGCTCCGGAAAACAGCCCGGCGTTCGTCAGCCAAGCCTGTTTGTCGAGCTCCATGACGCGGTACTGATACATCGCCGGAAGGTCGACTCCGTTGCGATTGATTTCTTCCCATTCCCGAATCATTTGAGCTGAGCTGACCTCTTTGTAGGCCTGACGGAACTCATCGATGTGCCCTTCGGTGGTCAGTGGAACGCTGATAGTGGCCCAATTCACGACACAAAACGCGGCCGCGAGAAACAGGCCGGCTGCCAGCAAACCGAGTGCCGTGAACAGCACTGTCGGCCGGTTGGCTCGACCCTCGGCCGCCTTGGCTTTGGACTTCTCCGTCGCCGCGTCGCCCTCTGCGGTGGGGAGCTGACGCAGTTCACCCAGTTTTGGAACGGGGATGTTCTGGCCGCAATGAGGGCATGGGATCTGGTCACCGGCGCGGGCGGGACTAACCTCGGCGGACTCTTCGCAGTGCGGACAGGGAAGCAAATACATGGCTGAAATCACGGGTCAAAAGAACAACGCCCGGGTGGACCGAGACATTCTGGGAACTAGAATCACGGTGTGCTGAGGGTAACACACGACCAATCGCTCCCGTCAGGACGTCACTCTCGTCGAACGGCCATTTGGCGGCAAGCTGATTCAGAGTTTCATCTGAAATTCTTCAACTTGCTTGGCCAATCGATCACGAGAATCACGTTTGCCTGACCGGACATCCTCTGGATGAGTCGCGATACAACCACAACGAGCTATCGTTCGTCTTCGCTTCCGAATGGGATTCGGTTCGCGCAACAAACGGTCCACCGTCCCTTTTCAGCCTCCAGGATGGAATATCGGGTCAATCGGAAAATTTTTCCAATTGGCAGTTGATTCGGAGGTTCGCAGGTTAACGGGTGGTAGAGTCACTGTGTGTCGGAATTTTCTTCAATGGACGTCGTCGGTCGGTCAATCGATCTGCACCCGCGTCCCTCGCACTGGCAACATTCCCAACACATGGACCGTTTCGAATTCGTTATTGATTGATTGTTCTTCTCGAAACCCAAGTGCTTCTCGAACTTCTCCTGACCGACTTCGCCAGTGACCCAATGCCCGGCGGCAGATTACGTCTCGACCTCACATTCGGCGTAACTACACTCCGACGACGAGCTGCTCATACGAGTGCCGCCGCCCAACGACACGGATGTTCCAAAACCAATTGAATTGCCCCGAACGCTGAATCGCCACAGCGTTCTTTGTGACGACCCACCAAACCAATCGCGGTCGTCGAACATAGAAAAGACAGCCACCTAAAGGAGTATCTACTTTGTTTGATCCGATGATGGATGATTTCGACGACGTTTCAGCACAAAGCACTGACGTGGTCACAGGAGGATTCCGCAAGTTACCAGTCGACGACAGCGAAGACGACAACGCGGTCAGCGTTGCCGATGCGCCCGAAGGCGAAGTCCAATTGGACAGCCCGGACGAACTGATTGCGCTCGATGAGTCGGAAACTTGGTCGGACGACCCTGTTCGAATGTACCTGACGCAAATGGGCGAGATCCCTTTGCTGACACGTCGTCAAGAAATCGAGTTGGCCAAACGTATCGAAGAAACTCGCCGCCGCTTCCGCACGAAGCTGCTCGAGAACCACTACGTATTGGTCGAAGCCTACAAGACGTTGAAGAAGGTTTACCGCGGCCAACTGCCGTTCGACCGAACCGTTCAGGTCAGCGTGACCGATCGTTTGGAAAAAGAACAGATCATTGGTCGTTTGCCACACAACCTGAAAACCCTGCAAACGTTGCTCAACCGCAACCGTCACGACTGGAAAGTCGCGATGAGCAAGAGTGCACCCGCCCGCCGTCGCGCGGAAGCTTGGCGTGCATTGGCTCGTCGCCGTCGTCGTGCGGTTCGTTTGGTCGAAGAACTCGGTCTGCGTACACAGCGCATCGAAACCCGAATCGGCTTGCTGGAGAAATTCTCTCGCCGACTCGACGAAATCGATGAGTTGGTGCGTCAGCAAAAACGTACCAAGCACGGCCGCGAAGTCCGTGAGCAATTGCTGCACGAGCGTCGTCAGATCCTGACCGCTTGCCAGGAAACGCCCACCTCGCTTCGCAATCGCGTGAAGATGTTGGGATCGGTTTACAGCGATTACCAACAAGCCAAACGTGAACTGAGCGAAGGCAACCTGCGCCTGGTCGTCTCGATCGCGAAAAAGTATCGCAACCGGGGACTGTCGTTCTTGGACCTGATCCAAGAAGGCAACGCCGGTTTGATGCGAGCGGTCGACAAGTTCGAATACCGTCGTGGTTTTAAGTTCTGCACCTACGCCACTTGGTGGATTCGCCAAGCGATCACCCGTGCCGTCGCGGATCAAAGCCGCACGATTCGGATTCCCGTTCACATGGTTGAAACCATGAGCCGTGTTCGCAACGTGGCTCGCCAGTTGTTGCAAGAACTTGGTCGCGAACCATCGATCGAAGAAACTGCTCGTCGTGCGGACGTCACCATCGAAGAAGCACGTCGTGTTTTGACAATGAGCCGTTTCCCAATCTCGTTGGATCGTCCCGTTGGCAACAGCGAAGACAGTCAATTCGGCGACCTGCTGCCCGATGGCACCGCAGAGAGCCCGCAGATTGGTGCGACCCAAGAAATGCTTCGTCAACGAATCACCGGCGTGCTGAAAAGCCTGTCCTATCGTGAACGCGAAATCATTAAACTGCGTTACGGTCTAGGCGATGGTTACAGCTACACGCTGGAAGAAGTCGGGCACATCTTCAAGGTGACCCGTGAACGAATTCGCCAAATCGAAGCCAAAGCGGTCCGCAAGCTGCAACAGCCCAGCCGCAGCCAAGATTTGGTTGGTTTCCTGGACTGATGCCAACCTTGGCCGAGATCTTGCAGCAAAGCTGGCAAGTTCATCAATCGGGTAACGTGGACGCCGCGATGCAAATGTATCGCGGCGTTTTGCGTCAGGTACCCAACTCCGCGGATGCCTGGGTCTACCTGGGCATCGCTCAGTTCGACAAACGAGATTTCACCGGAGCGGTGGACTCGTACCAAAAAGCGATCGATCTGCGTTCCAACTTCCCGATCGCGTGGAACAACCTTGGCAACGCATTCCGAATGATCGGCCAAGTCGATCAAGCCGAGGCAAGCTTTGCCAAAGCCATGGAGCTTCAGCCAGGCTATCTTTCCGCGATCAAAAATCGCGGCACGCTTTGGATCTGGAATGGTGAGATCGAACGTGGCCTGAAATGGTATGAAGAAGGCCTCGCGATCCAGCCCGACAACGCCGAACTGCACCGCAACCTCGGTGTGATCTCGCTATTGCTGGGTGACTACGACCGGGGTTGGAACGAATACCGCTGGCGTTGGCGAATGCCCGGTGTCGGTCGTCCCGCAATCACGGATCACTTGCGTTCCGCGGGTGGGCATGTGCCAGTTTGGTCCGGCCAACCACTCGCTGGCAAAACCGTTTTGATCTATCCCGAACAGGGACTTGGTGATTCGATTCACTTCCTGCGTGTCGCCGCGGCACTCGCGCAGGATGGTGCTCACGTGATGGTCGTCTGCCCACCAAAGATGGTCCCACTGTTTTCCTCCGCCGTCGGACCATCAGGTTTGGGCATCGAACGTTTGATCCCAGACATCGACGCTCAATCCGGGCTGATGAGTTTGCCCGCGGGTGTCGAGATCGATTACCAGGGATCTTTCCTCGAGGTGCTCGACGGTTTGTATCAGCGCGATGGCAAACTTTACGACGGGTCCGATTTGTTTCAGCGGAATGAATCGGATCACTGGGCGGGGTACTTGAGCGTTCCGGAATCAACCGTCCACTACTGGGCAAATTTCCTGCAACCGCTGAAGCAACCCGGAAAGAAGCTGATCGGGCTCAACTGGCAGGGCAATCCGGAACACCATGCCGATGTGTATCGCAGCGTTCCGCTGGAAACGTTTCGCCCGCTGATTGAAATGCCAAACGTAGAATCGATCAGCCTGCAATTCGGGCATGGATCCGAACAACTCGAGCAAAGCGATTTGGGAAGCTCGATCCACCGGTTGCCCGACGACATCGACCAATCGGGTGGACAATTTGTGGATACTGCGGCAGTGCTGTGCAACTTGGATGCGTTGGTCACCACCGATACAGCCATTGCCCACTTGGCGGGATCCCTTGGTGTACGCACGATACTGCTGCTGGGCAAAGTTCCCGATTGGCGTTGGCTCCGATCGGGGGAGACGACCGTTTGGTACCCCAGCGTTGAAATCGTTCGCCAAACCGAGCTCGGGGATTGGAAACCGTGCCTTGAAACGGTCCTTTCCAAACTCGCATGACTTCTGTTCCACTTCTCAGCATGAATCTTCCACGTCACGTCGCGATCATCATGGACGGCAATGGCCGTTGGGCCCAAGCACGCGATTTACCTCGCATCGAAGGCCACCGACGCGGCGTCACGACGGTGCGAACGGTCACGGAAATGGCCAGCGAACTCAAACTCGACGCTCTGACGTTGTATTGCTTGTCGAGCGAAAATTGGAAACGGCCGCAGGCAGAGCTCGACTTTTTGATGCACCTGCTTCAGCAGTATCTCGTCGAGGAACGGCGAACCATTCGCGATCAGAACATGCGATTGCGTTTCATCGGAAGACGCGACCGGCTGAGCGATGAAGTCCTGAAGGAAATTGCGAAAACGCAGGCGGTGAGCGAAAACAACACCGGAACGGAATTGGTCCTGGCGGTCGACTATGGCGGACGCGACGAACTGACTCGAATGACTCGGCAACTCGCTCAGCAAGTCCGGGACGGTGAGCGGTCAATCGACGAGATCACTGAGTCGCTGGTGGATGAATCGCTCGACACGGCGGGACTGCCCGACGTCGATTTGATGATTCGCACCGGGGGAGACATCCGAATCAGCAACTACCTGCTGTGGCAGATTAGCTATGCCGAGCTGTACTTCACCCCGAAATGCTGGCCAGAATTCGAGCGAGACGACTTCCAGGCTGCTTTGGATGAGTTTGCCGGCAGACAACGTCGCTTTGGCGGGTTAAACGTGGGCGCCTGACACACTTCCCGACCCAATCTTCCATGACGTGGGTATGATAGAGAAGGTGTTTTCTCCATTCCGTTTTCTTTCATTGCCTCATGCCTCGCAGTCGTCTCGGTCCGCTCGCCATTGAATCCCCGCTGGGTCCCGATCCGTCGGCGAGGGACGCGCGTGTTTGGCGTGCTGTGCACATCAAAATGCGAAAAGCGGTGGCCGTTCGCGTCTTCCAAATGCCATTTGGCGGAACGCAAGAATCGCGACAGGCTTTCGCGGAAGAATGGGATCGCCTCAAACGGCTTGATCATCCAGCGATCGTCAAATGCTACGGCGGCGGCTTTGAAGAGTCAGAAGCCTACCTGGCTCATGAGTTGGTCGAAGGATCCACTTTGGCCGAAGAGATCCAGCGTCGAGGTCGATTGCCTTGGGAATCGGTTCTAGAACTCGCGGAACCGCTGATCGATGCGTTGATGTATCTGCACGACCGCGACATCGTTCACGGAAGAATCACCCCTGATAAAGTCATCATCGCTGGGCTGAGTCCGGTCTTGATCGATGTTCGCGACGTTGACGGAACGCCTCCCTTTCGAAGCGGTCCGTACCACGTTTCGCGTCCACCATCGATCGGCCAAATGATGCGGTCGGCTCCGGAGGCCCCCACGCCAAACGATCCGGTGACCGCCCGCACCGACCTCTATCTGTTCGGTGCGTTGCTATACGAAGCACTCACAGGTGCCCCGCCGATCACCGGTTCCACCGTTCAAGAAGTCACCAGTAACCTGAAGTATCAGTCGCCAACTTCCGTGGCTTCCACCGTGATGGAATGCCCCGTGTGGATGGATCGATTGGTGATGCAGTTGCTCAACAAAGATCCCGGACAACGCCCGGTGTCGGCTGCCGCGGTCAAGCTCCAGCTAGCCGAAGTCCGCAAACGTTCCATGTCTCGCAGTGGTGTCGCCGAGCATGCCTCGAGTGGTTTCAGTCCGTTGTCAGTGACGGACGATGCGGATCGGAAAGAAGCCCGCAAGCTGCTGGGTCGAAAGGAAATCGAAGCGGAGGTTGATTCGATTCCGGATGCCACACCGTGGCACGATCAAGCATTGGTGCTGCTACCCATCCTGGCTTTGTTGATCGGCATACTGGTATGGGTCGCTTGGCCAATGAACGAATCAAAGATGCGAAACGAAGCGGAGGAGCTGCTAGCACAAGACACACGCTCGTCGATGTCGCAAGCTCGCATCAGTTACCTGGAACCAATGTTGGCTCAATTCCCGGATGGAGAACACTCCGAATGGGCGGCCGAACAAATTGACCGCGTGCGAATGGTCGAGGCTGAGCATGCTTTGACGGTCAAGATGAATCGCAACTTGCCTCTCCAGAACGAAGCCGAACGCCTGGTTGCCGAGGCCATGCGGTATGAAACGTTCGGAGACAATGCCACCGCAGTCGACAAATACCAATCGATGATCACGGTGCTCGGAGACGAAGAACAATACAAACCATTGGTCAATCTCGCCCGCAACCGCATTGCGCAGATCTCACAGGCGGACACCAACCAAACCGAAGCCGCCCGGATCATCACGGACCGGCTGAAAGAAGCCGACCGTATGTTCGTCGAAGGGCGAACCATCGCGGCGCGGAAGATCTGGTACAGCATCGAAGAACTGTATGGGTCCAATGCGGCTGTCGAACCGCTCGTTGCCACCGCACAAAGTCGATTAGCGGAAACATCTGCCGGTGCCGCCGTCGACAAACTTCCTTAGCGAGATCGTCTGGATGACTTCCGCCGAAGCGAACCTGGAACTCCCCCCGCCGAACGAAGGCGTTGACTCGTCAGCGGAACAAACGCATGGCGTCTCCGATCGTGTTCACCGTTCGATCGTCATTCAGCCAGGAACGGTTGCACCGGCGTACTTGAAAGGCACCAATGACGACGATGCGGCCCAGTGGTCGAATCGTCCCGTGGCAACATTGACAGTCTTGTTTTTTGTGACTGGTGCCTTCGGGATACCGCTGTTGTGGCGAAACCCAAACTTCTCTGCTTGGCAACGAGTCCTCTGGTCAATTGTGGTGCTGATCTACACGATCGCACTCTTCGTCGGAGTCGGCATGCTGGTGCTACACACACTCGCTCCCACGCAGGGCAACTGACCAATGTGGCAAGCGTGGTACGAATATCGCATCGACTACGCTTTGTTCACCATCGTGTTCTTAGTCGGGCACTCCTCCATCCTTTCGCGCGTCCGACGGGCAATGCCGCCGCCTTCCACGACGCACCCGGAAACATCCACCTCTCCCGAAGCGATTGGATCCGGCTTGCGAACGAGGTTGTCATTCTGCATTCTCGTCTTGTTGCTGATCGGTGGTTTCATAGCGGTCGAAACCGCCGACCGTGTCCAGCGATCGCGAATGCGACAACAAGTTTTCGGAATCGCACCAACCTATGCGGCCGAGTTGCAACAGCTTGGGCATGCGAACATCGACGAGCAAACATCGCCGGATGATCCGCAATACCTTCGCATGATTGAGGCTCAGAAACGTTGGTTGTCGGTCAATCCACAAGTCACCGACATCTACACCATGCGGCGGGTCACAGAGTTAGATTTGTCCACCCGTCCGTTGCCCGATCGCGAAAACAACAACGGACATCTCTACAAAATCATCGTCGACTCAGAGACCGACTATAGCGGCGATGGAAGGATTGAAGGCGTTCGAGAAAGTCGCACTGAGATCGGCGAGATTTTTTCTGACAGCAGCGTCGAGCAAATCGAACAAGCTTTCCGCGGAGTGACAACTTTCGCCAATCAACCCAGTCGAGACCGATGGGGGAAATGGGTTTCCGCTTACGCGCCTCTATTTGATGCCGATGGGAAGGTTGAGGCGTTGGTCGGAGTCGATTTCCCCGCCGAAAACTACATCCATTCGATCATCCTGACCCGGCTCGGTGCGATGGGAATCATTGCCGCACTCATCACTCTGTTTTTGGGTGCAGTCACCAGCATTGGAATGCTGAAGGCTGGAATCGTTGCCCAACAGCGCAGCCACGCTCTGTTGCAAGACCAGCGTGATTTGGCAACCCAGGCCGCCGCGCAAGCTCGGCAAGCAGCCATTATCAAGAATCAATTCCTGGCCAACATGAGCCACGAAATCCGAACGCCCATGCACGGCATTTTGGGAACCGCCGAACTGATGACCCGCAGTTCGCTCGATGAGCAACAACGGCACTACATGTATATGATTCAGACATCGGCAAAAGGTCTGCTCACCGTACTGAACGACATCCTCGATTTCTCGAAGGTCGATTCAGGACAGATGACGTTGGAATCGGTTCCGTTTGAGTTGAAGGATCTTCTCAGCCAAACGATGCACGCCGTCGTGAATCTCAAGAACGAAGAGGTTGATCTGCAATTCCAACCGCCCGTCGGAGTCCCCGAAATCATTGTCGGTGACCCCACACGACTCCGTCAGGTCCTGATCAATCTGGTCGGAAACGCTCTGAAGTTCACCGAACAGGGTCGAGTCACTGTAACCGTCGAGAACGAAACGCGAGACGCGACGACGTTGGACACATCGGATTCAAAAGGATCTCGCATCGCATTCACGATCACCGACACCGGTATCGGCATGACGCAGCAACAGCAGGCCAAGATCTTTGAGGCATTCACTCAAGGCGACTCATCCACGACGCGACGGTTCGGCGGAACCGGATTGGGTTTATCAATCAGTTCGCAATTGGTGGAGTTGATGGGTGGACGTCTGCAGGTCAGCAGTGTTCCAAACGAAGGCAGCAGCTTTCGCTTCGACATCCCGTTGCGGACAACCAATGGGGTGGAGCCTCACGAGATTGCGAAGACACAGCCGCTCGAGACGTCCACCAAGTCATTTGGTCAGTGCGACCAACCGCGTGAACTATTGCTAGTTGAAGACGGTGCCATCAACCGCACCGTCGCGGAAACCATGCTGCGTTCGAGAGGTCATCGTGTGACATCCGTTTCCAATGCGAAAGACGCAATCGAACAACTCCGATTGCATTCATTCGACCTGGTTCTGATGGACGTGCAAATGCCTGAAATTGACGGTTTGACGGCGACTCAGATCATTCGAAACGACTTGCCTGCTCCGGCCAGCGAGGTTCCCATTGTCGCATTGACCGCCCATGCAATGCGTGAAGACCGACAACGATGCTTGGACGCGGGGATGAATGATTGCCTTACAAAGCCCTATCCGCCGGAGGTTTTGTTTGAAACAATCGAATCGTTCGCCACTCATACCGATAACCAAGATGACTTGGTTTCTTCGCCTCAATCAATCGAAAAGTCACCTTCAACCAATGTTGACGAACCGTCGGCCGAACCATTGAACCGCGAGGTGATCCTTCACAATGTTGGCGGTGATTTGCAGGTGCTCGCCATGTTGGTCCAAACCATCACGGATGAATTGCCACCACAAATGCAAAGGCTTCAACAAGCCATCGAAGTGGGCGATTCAACTCAAATTGCACGAGCCGCACACACGTTAAAAGGAACCGCTTCGGCAATCGGTGCGACGCGGGCTCAAGAAATCGCTGACAGGTTGGAAACCTTTTCTTCTGGGGAAACGTCTCAAGAGAAGTCCTCGCATTTTTTCAACAATCAGATGAAAGCACTCGCTAGTGCCTTCGATTTGGCCCAAACTGAACTGAAGAAGTTTCTGCGTTCTTCATCCGGAAGAGAAAACCCCGGAAACGAAACACTATGAAATTGCTGATCGCTGACGACAATCCAGTTTGGCGAAACCTGATTTCGGCGGCTGTCGAAAACTGGGGCTACCGGATCGAGCTGGCTTCGGATGGGAACGAGGCTTATGAGCTTCTTCAGTCCGACGACCCGCCTCGGTTGGCGTTGCTCGATTGGTTGATGCCGGGGATGGAGGGAGTCGAAATCTGCCGCCGGATCAAACAGGATCCCGAAAACCCATTCACCTATATCATTCTGCTCACCAGTCGCGATCGCGACGAAGACATGATTCAGGGTTTGGACGCGGGCGCCGACGACTATTTAACAAAACCAATTGTCGCGCCGCTTTTAAAGAGCCGCCTGACCGCCGCGAGGCGGATTGTCGAAGCCGTTCCACCGATGAAGTGGACGAAACCTCAAATCGAAGGCTTCGACATTGATCATCTGATCGGACGAGGAGCCTTTGCGACCGTGTGGAAAGGCATGCATCGTGCCTCGGGCAAACCGGCAGCGATCAAGATCATTCGCGCGGACCTGGCAACCGATTTGGTCTTCGAACGGTTCGCTCGCGAAATTCAGGTGATGCGAAAAATGGATCATCCGGGAATCGCAACCATCTATGCGAGCCATCTAGAACGCGACCTTGCTTACTACGCGATGGAATTGATCGATGGCGAGTCTTTGGCGAATTACATCGCTCGGGAATCTCCCCGTGCGACTCGCATCATCGAGATGATGGCGATGGTTTGCGATGCATTGCAACACGCGCACGATCATGGTGTGATCCATCGAGACGTCAAACCATCCAACATCATGGTGGGTCCCGACGAACAACCCAAGTTGGTTGATTTTGGATTGAGCAAATCCATGTTCCGAACCAAATCACCAGTGTCGGCAAACAGCACCCACGATGGCGCTGTCCTGGGTACACCACTTTACATGTCACCGGAACAAGCCCGCGGTGACGCAAATAGCGTCGATCATCGATCGGACCTTTACGCAGTCGCAACGATGCTTTATCTGTTTCTGCTTCGAGAGCACCCGCACGGTGCACTGTCGCTGAGCCGCGAAGAAACGATCGATGCGATTGCGAACACCGATCCGCGACCGGCGACCGAAATCAATCCCAAGTTCAACCCGAAACTCGAATCCATCCTGTCTCGATGTCTGTCCGACGATCCCGAGGAACGCCCCCAGTCCGCGGGCCAATTGGCTCAAGAGCTTCGAGATTTCCTCAACGATCGTGCTGCGTTGCGAACGCAAACTCTTTGATCTGCCATGCCTCGACTTGATGCCCGCCTCAAACTGGTTGCGGCAGAAATCCGAGGAAAGATCCACGCCGACATTGGATCGGATCATGGGCATCTGCTCGCCGCTCTGCTGTCAGCCGACCGAATCGAGCGAGGCATCGCGGTGGAGAACAAACTGCAACCGTATCGGAATTCCTCCGCCACGTTGGAACGACTCAACGCGGAAGTTCGACTCGGCGAGGGGATGGACGTCATCGAGGAAAATGAGATTGATTCACTGAGCATTTGTGGCATGGGCGGTCAATCGATTGTTCGCATTCTCAGTGAGCATCCGAACCGACTGCCCAAACAGCTCGTTTTACAACCCAACCAAGCGATCGCCTCGGTCCGGCAATGGGCAAGAGACAACGGCTATTGGCTAACGGACGAAAAGTGCACCGGCACCAAACGGCGCTTCGAAGTGTTGGTTTTTTCGCGGTTTGGACCACCACACGATCCGGTCTATCAGAAGCTAAATGAGGTCGGCTTGGATGAGTCCATGGGATTGATGTTTGGGCCGTGGTTTCTGTTGCGAAAGGACGAACGGTTGTTGCAGCGATTGGCGGAGGAACAACGCTATCTGCAATCAAAACAAAATCTCACCCAAACGAGTCGTGCGAGGGTGGAAACCATCCGCCGACTTCTATCTTCGGATCACTTCCTGAGTCGATAGCCGATCTCGGCAAGTTTCTGCCGCACTCGTTCCACGTGGTCGCCCTGCAGTTCGATGAAGTCGTCCGCCTTCTTCACCGTCCCACCCGCACCGCATGCAGATTGCAGCTTTCCGAGCAATTCGGGTAAATCATTCGCCCGGGACGTCAAACCTTCGACCAGCGTGACGGTTCGGCCACCTTTACGTCGATCCAATCGAACACGTGCGGTCTGTTTTTCCGGCGGCAATCGGTCGGCTTCCCGTTGCTGTTGAGCCTCAGCTTCAGCCTTTTGCTGGGGCGTGCATTTGCACTCGGATTCCTTCTGACCGCACAAATCGCAGGTCGGAGGAATATCAAACGGTGTTCCTGCGAAGAGACGCGTCATGACGTCGAAGGGGGCAAAAGGATCGAATCAATGACTCACGAAAGATCGCTTTCGAGCAGCCATCGGGTGTCGTGAGAACGGTTGGTGATGATCCATCCCAACGACGTTCAATTCAATCCCTTCACGAGCGAATTCGCCTTCGAGTTCGTGCAATTTTTCCATCACACTGTGATCGATCAAGTGAACGTCACTGAAATCGACGGTGCAGTTCTTGCCTTGTTTGAGACTCTTTTCGACAACCTGACGCCGAAAACCGATCCAGTTGCTGAACACAGCCGAATCGCCTGCGTGAACATTGACTTCCGTTTCGGACGTTTCATCGAATTGCAACGTCGGCACAAACAACGATCGCAAAGGAACTCCATTGATCATGTGAATGGCAAACTTGGTCGCAATACCGATCGCAATTCCGATCAACAGATCCGTGGCGAGGACGGCAACCAATGTCGTCGCGAAAATGATCAATTGTTCGCGGCCAACGCGGTACACACTTCGGAATTCACTGGGCGATGCCAAACGAAAGCCGGTGAAGACCAACATCGCGGCCAACGCCGCTCGCGGAATGTTGTGGATCAAACCAGGCAACAAAGCGACGAATCCCAATAAGAAGACTCCGTGCCACATATTCGCGAATCGAGTCTTGGCTTGATTGTCAATGTTGGCTTTGCTCCGCACGATCTCTGAGATCATGGGAAGGCCGCCGATCAACGACGCCGCCATGTTTCCAACACCAACCGCCCAAAGGTCTCGGTCCAGATTCGTTTTTCGTTTGTGGGGATCCAACATGTCGACCGCTTTAGCGCTGAGCAACGATTCCAGTGAACCAATCAACGCAAACATCAGCACCCAGCCCAGAGCAGCGGGAAGTGTTTCGCTGTTGAGGAAAACACCAAAATCAGGAAACGTGATCGCACCAAACAGGTTGAAAGGCACAGTCACTAAGTCGCTTTCGCCGACCGTGAATTCTTTTCCCATCAGAGTGTAGGTGTGGTCGCTGCTCAGATTCATCGCCATTCCCATCGGGATTGCAACCAACAGAACCACCAACGGACCAGGGATCTTGTTGATGAAGCCGTCGCTGGTACGACTTTTCAGAAATGCCAACCCGAACAGGATCAGCAGTGACACACCGCCAATCAATGCGATCTCGGGATTCGCATTCATCAAGAGGTGCGGTAGCTCTTGCAAGATTTCAAGCGGTTCGCCGCTGGCGGACTGGCCGACAACGATGGGCAGTTGTTTGACCATGATGATGACGCCAATCGCCGCCAGCATTCCGTGGACGGCTGCCGTCGGGAAGAAGTCACCAAGAATGCCAGCTCGTAGCAAGCCGAATGCGATCTGAACCAAACCGGCCACAACACCGACGGCGAGCGCCATTTTGTACGCCTGCATGTCTGCGACGGGATCCACTCCGGCGGTATAGCCAAAGCTATTCACGGCACCCAGTACGATCACGATCATCCCAGCCGCGGGACCTTTGATGGTGAGCTCGCTGTTGCTCAAAAAGGTCGTCAGAATGGAACCAACGATCGCGGTGAATACACCGGCAATCGCGGGGAACCCGGAGGCGAGTGAGATCCCCAAGCACAATGGCAGGGCGATCAAAAACACCAAACCGCCGGCGATCAAATCGTCTTTCAGAAATCGCTTGAACCCGCTGATGTCACCGCGGGGTGGGGTGTCCATGCTGGCGGTCGAAGAATCCGAAGGTGCATTCATCATGAAGTCGGCATCGCGAATTGAGTGAAAACCTCTGCCATTGCAGAGGCCGACGCACTCAATTGCAGGCACCGTACCAACCCGACTTGGCATCGGGCATGACCGGGGACGGACCGCTCGTTTTGCCCGCGTTTTCCGCGGCGAAACCTATTTCATTTTTTTGGAAAACGCAGAGAGTTGCCGCTTCGGCTGCCCATCCGTGACGTGGACGTGCAAACGATTGCGTGAAACCTGCAAAGAATTGCACGATTCAGTGCAGACCGTAGCGACCCATTTTGTAGTGGAGTGTCCGGACGCTGACACCGAGCCGCTTGGCCGTGTTTTCTCGATGAAAATCGCATTCGGCCAGAATGGTCGAGATCATCTCACGTTCGCAGTTTTCGACCGCTTCGCTGAGCGAGGCCGGCTGCGTCTTGACCCCTCGGTCCGTCATGGCCGGCTGCAAATCGGTGGGCAGTTCGTTTGAGTCTATCACGTCGCCGGTGTGAGTCACCACCAATCGCTCGACCAAATTGCGAAGCTGCCGGACGTTCCCCGGCCACTGGGCACCAACCAGCACACGCATGGCATCCGGAGCAATCTGCTTCATCGGGCGACCATGACGCGAACAGAAATGTTGAAGGAAGTGTTCGATCAACAAAGGGATGTCATCGCGACGCTGACGAAGCGACGGCACTTCGATCGGAATGACATTCAGTCGGTAGTAAAGATCCTCGCGAAAGGAACCGTCTTGAATCAACTCGGGCACCGATTTGTTGGTGGCGGAAACCACTCGCACGTCCGTTTCCAGCAACTTCTCTCCGCCGACACGCGTGAAGCGACGTGACTCCAACACCCTCAGCAAATCCACTTGGCTTTTCGCTGACATCTCCGTCACTTCGTCGAGAAACAAAGTCCCACCGGTCGCTTGCTCGAAACAGCCTGGCTTTTGCCGCGAAGCGC
This sequence comes from Rhodopirellula baltica SH 1, assembly GCF_000196115.1. Classification (NCBI taxonomy): domain Bacteria; kingdom Pseudomonadati; phylum Planctomycetota; class Planctomycetia; order Pirellulales; family Pirellulaceae; genus Rhodopirellula; species Rhodopirellula baltica. Next base: position 5,579,962 of record NC_005027.1, on the reverse strand, counting down.
CGCTGAATGATCCTTTTTCGTGGCCAAACAACTCGCTCTCAAGAAGTGTCTCGGGCATCGCGCCCAGATTGACCGCCACGAATGGTCCACCGCTTCGGTCGCTCAAATCATGCAACGCTCGCGCCACCAGTTCTTTGCCCGAACCGCTCTCGCCCTGGATCATCACCGTGGCTTCGGTCGCGGCGACCTGTCGGATTTGATGAAATACGTCCTGCATCGCGGCACACTGACCGATGATGTTTGACAACTCACCGGCGTCGGCCAATCGAGTTCGCAAAGACTGGTTTTCTTGACGCAGCTCTCGGTGCTCTCGGGCTTTCCGAACCTGTTGCCGAACCAAATTCAAATCGAGCGGTTTGGAGATGAAATCAAACGCGCCGGCACGCATCGCATCGACGGCGGTTTCAACTGTGCCGTGGGCGGTGATGACGATGACGGCGACCTCCGGATCGATATGCCGAATTCGCCCCAGCAATTCGATCCCGTCCATGCCACCACCCAGCCGAACGTCGGCGATCACCAATTGGTAAACACCTGTTTCAAACGTTGCCAAACCTTGTTCAGCGTCGGCTGCGGTTTCGATTCGATCCGCTTCATTGACCAACCCCTTCTGAAGCCCCGAACGAATGTTGGGTTCATCATCGACGATCAGTACCGAAAATTCGCTGCGGTTCATGCTGATTGACTCAGTGGAAGGAGGACCGTGAACTCGGTACCCAATACGGAATGGTCGGAGTCGGGATTGGAGTTCTCAATCACCCGAAAATCGATGCTACCATCGTGCTGACGAACGATCTTGTCACACAAAGCCAGCCCCATGCCAGTGCCGTTGTTGCGAGTCGTGAAGTAAGGGTCAAAAATTTGGGACCGAATTTCTTCGGGAATACCGATGCCGTCGTCCCGCACATCGATCCGAACGAACTCGTCCTGGCGACTGAGCCGGAAGGTGAGCTTGCCTCCATCAGTCATCGCTGCCATTCCGTTTAGCGCCAAGTTCAGCAGGACTTGTTCGAGACCGACGGAATCGCCCTCAATCAGTCCCACCATTTCAGCGGGTAGCTGCACGTCCAGCTTCACCGATTGCTGCTCAGCCTGCGGACGCAGCAAACGCACCAATCGTTCAATCAAAATCGCCACGTCCACGGAAGTTCGACCGACTTGGTTGGTGGAGGCGTAGTTGCGGAACCCGTCCAAGACGTCGTTGATACGGCGGATCTCCGTGTGCAAAACGTCTAGCAGTTCGTCGACTTCCGCGTCCTGCGTGGTCGTTTCCAATCGTTCGCAAAGCAACTGGATATGCAGGGACAGGGCACTGAGCGGATTCTTGATCTCGTGCTGCAAACCTGCCGCGAGTGACCCCAACCCCATGTAACGTTCCATTCGGCGGAGACGTTCTTCCATCAAAGCCCGCTCCGACACGTCACGCACGTGCAGGACGGTGCCGATTTCCTCACCTCTGCGATTCCTCAACAGAGTGCATCCGGCTCGCAGCGTTTGACGATGGCCTTGATTGTCGAGGTTGTAATCACGGTCGCGAATCGGGTGATGATAGGTCGCGACGTCTTCGCGAATCTCGACGAGCAGTGAGTGCAGCTTCCCCAGCGACTCGAGCGTTCGTCCCAGATGATCTTCGTCGCAACTGACCAGCTGCTTTCCACTCGGGTTGATACTGGTCATCCGTCCGTTGCGATCGGTGGTGATCACTCCGGCATCCATGCTGGCCAGCACGTCCGCTGAATAAACTTTGACGTCTTCCAAAGTCCGTTCACTGGTCAGGTAACCTCGCACGACCCAAGCGAAAGCAATCGCGGTGCCGATCGTGTTGAGCCCCAACAGAACCAACAATCCGCCTTGTAGACTCAGTTCGCCTGACAGTTCGCGAGCCGCCTCGAGATCGCTCTTTGGCAAATGCTGGGTCAGTTTGGCGAAAATTTCTTGTTCATGATGCACGTGGTACAACATGGACGCGGTGACCGCGAATGCCGTCAGACTCAGCAGTGCCAGCACCGCTGCGAATCCCCTGACGCTGGGGCCATCGTGATTGTCAAACATCGAGATTGCGTGGTTGAAGGGTCATGTTCATTCGCGGCCAGCGTGCAATGCTTTGCACACATTTTGTGCAACATTCTGCACAACCTCGGGAAGAATCTAACGCGAGCGAAATGGAGTGAGCGAACAGAAAACTTCGTTTTTAACGCCGTTTAAGCTCGCCAGTCGCACTCGTTTTCACCCAGAACCGTCCTTGGCACAACACGTGCTTTCCCAACGACCTTCTGTTTTCTTGGACGCAACCGCAGAACTCGCTGTTTCCCATATGAACTGAAACTGACTTACAAAGCTCAATGAGCTCTGGCAACACGTCGAGCCAAAACCACTCACCAGTCAACAATCAGCCAACCCGTCTCAAATCACCGCTTCCCGCCCTTCACAAGGACACTCAACCAAACACTTCACATCAAGCCACAAACGTCCTGCAAGCAATCGAACACGCACGTCACTTCTTGCCTGCGCAGGGCCCTATCTCAGTATTTGTCCACCACAACACCCTGCACGCTTTCGAAGATCTGCCTTTCGAGAAAGCAGTGATCGAGGGTGGACGACGATTTGGTTGCGAACCCTATCTCAGCGAGGAACGCTACCACCAAGAGCTTTTGCGAGGTCGTATTAGCCGCGAGGATCTTCGCGAAGTCTTGATGGCTGACTTGCAGGATGACGCCGACAAATTGGTGGCGACATTTGGGACTCGCTACACGCTGCGTTTGTCAATGTTGCAGACCGAACTGCAACCCATGCCCGAATCAGGACTCAGTTGGGTCTTGGCCGAGAGCGAATTGTTGAAACGCTTTCGAGAGGAAGTTCCCGCGCCCTATCGCGAAAAAACAATCACCCAAACACGTGGTTGGGTGATGCGACATCTGGAACCGATCACCACGGACACCACATCGTCGAATCCGGCATCTCCGCTACCTGCTCCACTGCAGGATCGTTTAAAAGCGGCCGGTGAATCCCAAATCCATCGCTGGAATGATCAGCAATGGGAATCCTTCACCTTGCACGCGTTGTGGGAGACTTGCCAACAGGGCGTTGAGAAAGCAGAGGTTCAAACACCCAATACGGCAAGCAATGATTCGCTCCATCGATTGATGCGGGGTGAACTTGGCATTGATCTGAAGACGAAGATTGATGACGTCCTGATTCGTTTTTGTGGCTGCTTCCTCGACCAGGGGTTCGCGGATTGGAAGCTGCCCGAGCGGGAAAACGGCTTCGCCAAAGCGTTCGCCGATTTGTACTTGGGTCGGTGGGCGATCCGTGCGGACTGGATGAAACATGTCGACGCGTCGCTACGTGAAGTCCAGTCGCCGGATTGGGATGCCATCCAGAGCATTGAACAGTCGCTGGAACGAATGGGTATTTCGAACAATGAGTGCGAAGGTTTTCTGTCCGAGTGTCTGCTCTCGCTGAGAGGTTGGGCAGGAATGATTTGGCAGATGGAAACAAACGGTCCATTCTTAGCGAATCCAATCCCCGAGGGATCTCTCAACGAGTACTTGGCCATCCGTTTGATTTTGCTCGCGCACGCCATTGAGCACTTCGGCAAAGCCAAGTTCAACGTCGGAACCGCGAGCGAGATCCTTCGACTGGCGTTGAAATCGGCGGACGTCCGGTCCGCGTCCTCCGTGCGTTCCCGCACCCACACGGTATTTCAGCTGGCTCAATTGGGAGGCTGGACTCCCGAGCAGATGCTGAACATGTCGTCCGCTCAATGGCGATGCTTGATAACCGAAATCGAATCATTCGCGTCATTGGATCGCCGCCGGTTGTTGCATGCCGCCTACGAACGCCATTACGCCAACCAGGCGCTCGATGCGATTTCAATTCACTCTCGTCGCCGACGTGAGCTCGCGACAAATTCGCGACGACGTCCAGCTTACGCTGCGATTTTCTGCATCGACGACCGCGAAGAATCATTCCGGCGGCATCTAGAAGAGGTCGCTCCGGATTGCCGCACCGCATCGGCAGCCGGCTTCTTTGCCGTGGCGATGTACTACCAGGGTGCCGATCACGCAAGCTTCCGCCCTCTTTGTCCGGCGATCGTAAAACCACAACACTACGTCCGCGAAGAACCGTTGTTTTCTTCGATGGCCGCCGGTGAACGACGTGCTGTTCGGCGACGACGGCTGGGTTGGTTCGCTCACCAAGTTCATCAAAACTCACGGACGTTGATTGGCGGCTGGGTCACTGGTTTGTTTGGTGCCATCGCGACGGTGCCGATGGTCGCTCGCATCTTGGCACCTCGTTTGACATCGCAGATTCGCGAATCGATGGGAAGCTTGGTTCGTCCGCCAGCAACTGAGCTGCATCTCGAACGACTGGCCGATGCCCCTGGTTCCGATCCGGCGTCGATGGGTTACAGCCTCGATGAGATGTCCCAAATTGTCGTCCGCATATTGCAAGACATCGGCATGGTCGATGCCTTCCCACCCATCATCGTGTTCTTTGGTCATGGCAGCGGCAGCCTGAACAACCCGCACGAATCCGCTTACAACTGTGGTGCCTGCAGTGGAGGTCGTGGTGGCCCCAACGCGAGAGCATTCGCTGTGATGGCCAACGACCCTCGGGTGCGCCGCCGCGTTGCCGAACAGGGGATCGAACTGCCCGATGAAGTTCGCTTTGTCGGGGCCTATCACAACACCTGCAATGACGACGTCGACTACTACGATTTGGATCTCTTGCCGCGGTCACTTCGTGAGCTGTTCCGACGAATTGAATCGGATGTCATCGAAACGCGAGCCCGCAACGCTCACGAACGAGCCCGCCGATTTGAGTCGGCTCCATTGGATTTGACGCCTCAGGAAGCTCTCGAACATGTTGAGGAACGCGCAGAAGATTTGTCGCAAGCGCGACCGGAATACAACCACGCGACCAACGCATTGGTCACGGTGGGTCGACGTGACTGGTCGCGAGGTTTGTTCATGGATCGCAGAGCATTCGTGACCGAATACGACCCGACGGTGGATGACGAAAACGGACACATTCTCACTCGCATCTTGCAAGCTGCGATTCCGGTTTGCGGTGGCATCAGCTTGGAATACTACTTCTCGACGGTGGACGTTGAAGGTTACGGGTGTGGATCGAAGTTGCCGCACAATGTGGCGTCCATGGTCGGCGTCATGACAGGTGCGGCCAGCGATCTGCGACCGGGTCTCTCACAGCAAATGGTTGAGATTCACGAACCGATGCGAATTTTGTTTGTCATCGAAACCACTCCAGAGATGCTTAAAAAGATCATTTCCGAAAACGAAGGCATCCGGCGAATGGTCGAAGGCAACTGGGTTCAGCTCGCCATCCTCGATCCGTCGACCTACACCATCCAGAGATACATCGACGGACATTTTGAACCGCACGTGGTCACCGATCGTGAGATCCCAACGGTCCAGTCCTCGATGCATTGGTACAGAGGCCAACGTGACCACCTCGGGTTTGCGACCATTCAAGAATCTGAGATCAAAACGCCTGTGAGTTCATCCGAGTCCGACGCGAACACATCGGAGGTTTTGGTATGAACACACTGGACATTTTCTTTCATGTGCTGGGCACCGCCGTGGTTGCCAGCCCCGTGTTGCTGCTGGCGGTGATGGGGTTGACCTTGCTTTTCAATCGCCCGCTCAGCGAAACAGCGACGGTTCGGCTCACGCAAACATCGGTGTTGCTTGCTCTCATTCCTGCGATTGCGATTTTGATCGCGATGTTGGCGACGGGAATCCGAAACGTTCCGATCGAATTTGGGAATTGGGTGACGATTCCGGAACAAGCCTTTCACTTTCATTTGAAGTTCACCTTCGATCGACTGAGCATTCCGTTCTTGATGCTCTCGTGTGTGCTATGCGGCGTCGTCGGAGAGTTCACGCGGCGATACTTGCATCGCGAACAAGGCTTTGCTCGGTTCTTTTTGTTCTACGCGATCTTCTACTGCGGGATGGTCCTGTCTTCGCTGGCGGGCACCATTGAAACATTGTTTGTTGGATGGGAAATGGTGGGATTGTCGTCTGCCTTGCTGATCGCCTATTTCCACGAACGCGAAAATCCGGTTCGAAATGGACAACGCGTTTGGACGATCTATCGGCTCTCGGATGCCGCTTTGTTGATTGCCGCGATCACGATGCATCACATGGTCGGCGAAGGCGATTTCGGCGGTCTGATGAACTCAGGAATCTGGCCGGAAGGAACCGCGGCAGTGACTTCATCCCAGGCACTCTTGGTGGGCACGTTGTTGCTGATCGGTGCAGCAGGGAAATCGGCACTCTTTCCATTCAGCGGTTGGTTGCCGCGCGCGATGGAAGGGCCAACTCCGTCGAGTGCAATCTTCTACGGGGCTTTGTCGGTTCATTTGGGTGCCTATTTGTTGCTTCGTCTCAGCCCCTTGTTGGAAGCTTCACTCGCATTGCAAGTGATGGTCCTCTCACTCGGCGTCATTTCGGCCATCGGAGGCGCCTTGATGTCTCGGGTGCAAACCGATGTAAAAACGTCGCTCGCGTATGCGTCTCTGACTCAGGTCGGAATCATCGTCGTCGAAATCGGATTGGGCCTGCGTTACCTCGCGCTCATTCACATCATGGGGCATGCGACATTGCGAACGATGCAGTTGCTCAGGGCTCCAACCCTGCTTCGAGACTACAACGACCTCGAGAATAAAATTGGTTCTCGCTTGCAGCAACAACCTTGGTCAGGTGTGGGCTGGTTGCCAAAACCAGTCCAACGTTGGTGTTATCGATTCGGGTTTGACCGAGGCTTCATGGACATTGCCCTGGATCGTTGGATTGCGGGACCATTCGTGGGTTTCTTCCTCGCCTGCAATCGAACGGAAGAACGGATCACTCGTTTTCTCTCGCGGGAACCTGATTCCAACGTCGAAACCGATGAGTCTGGTTTTGACGACAACACGCCACAAGACATCTCCACCGCCGCATAGGGATCCCCATCGTTGTCTGAACTGCATTTTCCCTGGATCGAATGTTCGATTCTCGTTCCACTGCTCGGTGCCGTCTGGTTGCAACTCCGCAGCAACAGCGAACGCGCGTTGCGGGACACCGTTGTCATCTGCATCGTGACATTGTTGTTGACGATTGGCGAACTGGTCGACTTCACCATGGTCGGCGCATTCGAAGCTCACGACCACTGGCAATTTCTGAGCTGGATCTTTCCGCCGGATGTTTTCGTGATTGACGAACTGAGTGCATTTCAGCTTCCGTTGGCAGCGTTGATTTTCATGGTCATCGTGCTATCAACGCTTCGCACAAAGGCACCACGTTTCTCGCTTGAGTTGGCATTGATTTCAGAGTCGTTGGTGTTGGCAACGTTCAGTTGTCGCGCATCATGGGCATTAGTCGCGTTGTTGATCGCTTCCACCATTCCGCCTTTCTTGGAACTGCGACGTCGCCAGCGGTGCACACGGATTTATTGTTTGCACATGGGCCTGTTCGCTGGGTTGCTGGTCGTTGGTTATGGGTGGTTGACGCTGGTCGACTCCGGCACCACCGCCATTCTGATTCCAGGTGCGTTGCTGACCGCGGCGGGTCTGCTTCGAAGTGGCATTTTCCCGTTGCACTTGTGGATGACGGATCTGTTCGAAAAGGCCACCTTTGGCACCGCGATTTTGCACACAACTCCCTTGGTGGGTGCTTACGCGGTGATGCGATTGGTTTTGCCGATTGCTCCTTCGTGGGCGTTGCAAAGCATCGCGGTTTTATCCTTGTTCACGGCGGTGTATGCCGGTGCGATGGCGTTGGTGCAATCGGACGCTCGCCGAATGTTCTGCTTCTTGCTTCTGTCTCAGTCTTCGTTGATTTTGGTTGGACTGGAACTGGTCACGCCTACCGGACTGACCGGTGCGTTGAGCTTGTGGTTGTCGGTGGCCATGTCGCTGACCGGATTTGGGATCACGTTGCGATGCATCGAAGCAAGAATTTCTCGTTTTTCGTTGGACGAGTTCCACGGTCTCTACGCACAAATGCCGATGCTGGCAGGATTCTTTCTGCTGACCGGACTCGCATCAATTGGATTCCCTGCAACGATCGGGTTCGTTGGAATGGAACTACTGATCGAAGGCGCGGTCGAGGTTTACCCGTTGGTTGGGACGATGGTGGTGATCGCAACGGCGTTATGCGGCATCGCGGTGTTGCTCGCCTATTTCCGAGTATTCACCGGTCGCGAAAATCGAACTTTGGTTTCGATGCGGGCTCGCCCTGCTGAACGTTTCGCGATTCTGCTGCTGACGTTGTTGCTGCTTGGTGGCGGTTTGTACCCACAACCGGGAATCGCTTCGCGTTATCACGCCGCGAAGGAACTGACGCGTTTGCGCCACGACACTCCGCCTGATGGCGAACCAGCCAACGCCGCATCCCATGAACACTCATCCACAGCGGTGAACATACCCGAATGAAGTCTTGCTAGACTTTGGAACGGCGGGCACGCAAACGCTCGGTCGGCGCGAAATCATTGGCACGGCGGTTGAGCAGCGTGCCTCCGACGAGCAACGTTCCAACATCGGGCAATCAAAATTGAATCAGCGTGTTTTCCTGTGGAGTTTGACGTCGTCCTTGGCGGGGTTTTTGTTCGGCTTTGACACAGTCGTTATTTCCGGAGCTGAAAAAGCCATCCAGGGTCTGTGGGCGCTGGGTGATTTCCAACACGGTCTTGCTCTGAGCGCCGCGTTGTGGGGGACCGTCATCGGATCCTTGGTCGGCGGTTGGCCAACTGACAAATTTGGACGCAAAAAGACGTTGCTCTGGATCGGAATTCTGTACTTGGTTTCGGCGATCTGGTCAGGTTTCGCGACCGACGTTTTCTCGTTCATGATCGCTCGCTTCATCGGCGGCTTAGGCGTTGGAATTTCTACCGTCGCGGCTCCGCTATACATCTCTGAAATCTCGCCACCGAAACATCGCGGGACTTTGACTGGATTGTTTCAATTCAACATCGTCTTTGGAATCATGGTCGCGTTCGCGTCCAATTATCTGATTGGCACCTGGGGTAACGAGAATGCTTGGCGATGGATGTTGGCGGTGGAAGCGATCCCCGCTTTGATCTTCACCGTCATGTGCATTTCGTTGCCATCCAGCCCTCGATGGTTGATCGCGGTCAAGAAAGACCAAGCGGCCGGCATGTCGGTTCTGAAACAACTACGGCCAGATGCGTCCGATGAAGAGGTGCAAAGGACGGTCGATGAAATTGTCGCCTCTCTCCGTGCCGAGTCGGACCTGACTCCCGCGGAACCGTTTTGGAGCCGTCGACTATTCACTCCCATATCCATTGCATTCCTCGTCGCGTTTTTCAATCAGCTTTCTGGAATCAATGCCGTTCTATACTTCTCACCGCGAATTTTTGAATTGGCCGGTATGGGCGAACAAGCCGCTCTTTTGCAATCGATCGGCATTGGTATCACCAACCTGATCTTCACCTTTGTGGGCTTGTATTTGATCGACCGACTGGGTCGTCGCACGTTGCTACTGATTGGTTCGGCGGGCTACATCCTGTCGCTGGGGACGTGCGCCTACGCCTTTCAATCCGAAACATTTAGCATTGTTCCCGCATGCATTTTCGCCTTCATCGCATCGCACGCGATGGGGCAGGGTGCGGTCATTTGGGTGCTGATCTCAGAAGTCTTTCCCAACGAGCATCGTGCCGCGGGTCAATCGCTGGGAAGCTTCACGCACTGGATCTTTGCGGCATTGCTGACGCTTGTTTTTCCGGCCGTGGTGGAGACGTTTCATCCCGCTGCCATCTTCGGCTTTTTCTGCTTCATGATGGTCCTGCAAGGACTTTGGGTCATCACGATGTTGCCTGAAACCAAGGGCATCTCGCTGGAGCAAATGGAAGCAAAACTCGGAATCCGCGTTTAAGCGAACTCAGGCAATTTGGCCGCTGCACGCGGGCCGAATGGCGGTCTCGATCTTGCATTGATTGCGTCCGTTTTTCTTTGCGGCGTACAAGGCCAGGTCCGCTCGGCGAAAAGCAGAACGGCTGTCATCAGAAGCCAGCACACATGTGCCACCAACACTGACAGTCACCCTGATGTTTTCGGGGTGAAAGTCCAATCGCTCAATCGCCTTTCGATGTTGCTGCTGAAGCGTTCCGAGTTCATCAATCGACGTGTTTGTAAAGATGATTGCGAACTCCTCGCCACCGATCCGAGCCACCAGGTCACCGGGCCGGCTGATTTCACGAAGTTCTTGACCGACTTTGCAGATGACGTGGTCACCCAAATCGTGACCGCCGGAATCATTGATCGATTTAAAACAGTCAATGTCAACGATGGCAACGCAAAACGGAACACCGCTTTGTGAAAACAACTCCAACCGGGTTTGGAATTCAATATCACAGCGGCGTCGATTGGCGATTCCCGTCATCGAGTCGATGTGAGAAGCCTCTTGAAGTTCCAGCATTTGACGCTGACGCAGAATGGCATGGATCGTCAATCGCGTCAGCAAGTGATCCTTCAAGTCGTTCTTGGATAAGAAGTCTTGAGCGCCCGCTTCGATTGCGGCGAACCCGGTTTCGACTCGATCGTCGCCGGTTTGGACAACGATAGGAATCGATGTGACTCGTTCCCGAATCGCGCGGATTGATTGCAGTCCGCTGCTGTCAGGCAACCCTAAATCCAGCAGGACAACGTCGAAGTCCGATTGTTCGGTCTTTTCAAGAGCTTCACTGAGCGAACACGCTCGAACGATCTCGGCATCGAACATCGTGGAGCGTTGGAACACCCGTGTGATGAACATCGCATCCAAGTCATTGTCTTCGACCAACAACAAGCGAAGAGATTCGATGGGCATAGGTTGGGATCAGTCCGTGAAATGAGTGCCGAGTTTGAGATGACGTTCAAACGTAGGACACATTCGGGACTCCGTAGTCGCCTAACCCAGTAAACCCAGGAATTGATCAATTTCGGCGGGATCCGTGCAGAACGAGGTCACAAATCGGTACATCGCATGCCCCTCAGGTGGGTCCGTCGTGGAGTCATTCGGAGTCGGCCAGGGATAGAAACGGGCCCCCGCTGCTTGCAAGCTTTCTGCTCGCGATTTTTCCATCACCACGAACACTTCGTTTGTTTCGTTTTGCCAAGCGAGTTCCGCAGCGGAAGACTTCTCAATTCCATCGGCCAAACGCGATGCCATCCTATTTGCATGCCGAGCCAAGCCGAGCCAAAGATCGTCATCCAGGTAAGCGTGGAACTGAGCGGCGATAAAACGAGTCTTTGAAAACAGCTGCGCCGCTCGTTTCCGAATGAATGGCATTTGCTTGGCCAACTCAGGACGAAAGAAGATGATGGCTTCTGCACACCAGCAACCGTTCTTCGTACCGCCAAACGACAACACATCGACACCCGCTTTCCATGTCATCTCTGCGGGTGTCAGATCCAAATGGACGAGCGCGTTCGCGAAACGCGCACCGTCCATGTGAAGCGGCAACTTATGGTCATGGACGATGCCACTGATCTCTTTCAGCTGATCAACGTTGTATACCGTTCCCACTTCGGTCGCTTGCGTGATGCTGACCGCCATCGGTTGTCCATGGTGAACAAAATTGGGATCGAACCGCCGCAGTTGCTTTTGCAAGGCTCGCGGGCAAATCCTTCCCAGGTCTCCCGAGACGGGTGCCAGACGAGCCCCCGAGGTGAAGAATTCGGGGGCCCCACATTCATCTTCGATCAGATGAGCATCACGGTGGCAAAGCACAAAGCCACCCGGTCGGTTAACGGCGGACAGAGCCAACGAATTCGCGGCGGTACCGGTACCGACAAAAAAGACTTCCAGCTCGGTCTCGAACAAATCGTTGAAACGTTGTTCGAGTCGTTGATCCAAGTCGCTCGTCCCGTAGGCGGGCGACATCCCCTTCGCGTGGCGGCTCAAGGATTCCGCAATTGGATCGGCGGCACCGGCCCAATTGTCACTCGCAAAAAACATGAACCGATACCTCGCGAAAGTTTAGCGCATTAGAAAATCATCATCCCGCCACGCGGCTCATCGTATCGCTTTCTTGTGCCAACAAATAGTAGAACGTGACGCGACATTTTGACTTGTCGCCTTGCATGATCTTGCACACCTTCGCGATGGCTGCGTCGGCCTCTTCGGATGTCAAATCGAGGTTCACCGAACAGTAACCACGTTTGATGCTGGCCAGTTCTTCAGGGTCAGAGGCCGCGACGATTGCTGAGTCACGGTTCGCTAAAGCCAACCGCAGATGGTTGGCCAAAGATTCCACCGCGTCTTCGCTGGGATTGGGCACGTACTTTTTGACGTTGGCCATGTATTTTTCGATGTCCATCTGTCTCTACTTCATGGTTAAAAGGAGCGGAAGCGACCTCCCGTTTGTAGTGGACTGCGATCGTCAAAACAACCTTGCAAGCGATCGCTGTTAATTCCGCAACCACTGAACTAGATTGGTCGCTCCTATCACCCCCTCAAGGAGTCCTAACACCATGCAAGTGTGTAGATTACGTAAATTCCTTACGCTGCAAACAGTCTTTGCTTTGGCTGTCACAGCCACCTGGTGCGTCAGTGTCGCGGCCCAAAAACCAGACGCTGTGTTCACGGAAGCAAACGGGTTTTTGAAAGTCGAAGCGGAAGACTTTGCTTCACAAACCAACACCGACAAACGCGCCTTCTATTTGACAACCGCTGAATCGGCTCCTTCAGTCCAACCCGATGGAGATCCTTCTCACGCGTCCGATGCCAGTGGCGGGGCGTACCTGGAGATCTTGCCGGACACACGGCGAACACACGCGGACAAACTGATTCACGGAACCAACTTTTCGCCGCAACCCGGCAAAATGGCAGTGCTGACCTATCGGGTGAATGTCCAGACTCCTGGTCGTTACTACGTTTGGGTACGAGCCTATTCGACCGGCAGCGAAGACAACGGATTGCACGTCGGCATCGATGGCACCTGGCCTGAATCAGGGCAACGCCTGCAATGGTGTCAGGGAAAACACTCTTGGTACTGGGACAGCAAGCAACGAACTGAGGCTCAACACTGCGGTGAGCCCGGCAAGATCTTCCTCGACATTCATGAGCCCGGCGAACACAAAATTCACTTCTCCATGCGAGAAGATGGGTTTGAGTTCGACCAATGGTTGATGACGACCGACAGCAGTTTCCAACGACCTCCGGCCGGTAAGTCGAACAAGCCGAAGGAAAATGCGACCACGCAAGTCCTTTCGCTTCCGGCGAAGGAGTTTGAATTCAAATCCGGTGGTTACTACTTGGACCAAGGCAAATGGTTGGCAATCAATCCTGATCGCAATCAATCCGCTGCTGCGAAGAAGGTCTTTCCTTTTCCCAGTGGACGTTACGACGTCACTTTGAAGGCGGTGGGTGAGAACGACGGTCAATCCACCTACTCGGTATCGGCTGACAAAGAGTCGATTGGTTCCTTCACTTGTCCGATGGCGGACCAAACCTTTGCCGAAGGCAAACAATTCCACCAAACATTTGCGAACGTTCAGATCACCGAAGGAGCTGAACTGGAAGTCGCTTCGAAGATCGCATCAGCGGATGGAGCAGAATACAGCCGGGCCCGTTGGAGCGAATTGACATTTACTCCAGCCAACGAAGCGACCGCGAAGGCGGCAGCCAATTTCGCGAAAGAGAATCACCTCGTTGCCGCGAAGACTTCTGCTGAGTCCAACGACCGCACCGGCAGCCCCACCAAACCGGTCAGTGATCAACCTCTACAAATGCCTCGCGAAAAAGACGGCGACGGTAGCGTTCAGGTCACCGGTGAAAAACGCATGTGGCACAAGGTCACCGTCACTCTCAACGGTCCCTACGCTCACGAGCAAGACAACACTCCGAACCCATACTTGGATCATCGGATGGAAGTCGAATTCAAACATGAAAGCGGCAAGCAATATTTGGTACCGGGATACTTTGCCGCCGATGGAAATGCTGCCAATACATCGGCTGAATCGGGCACCCAGTGGCGAGCTCACTTTGCTCCTGACGAAACGGGCGAGTGGACTTACACCGTTCATTTCGCGACTGGAAAAGATGCTGCGATCGATCGCGATGCATCGGCCAAAACGGTGGCTGCATTCAACGGAAAGACCGGAACGTTCAATGTCGCAAAGACGAACAAATCCGGACGTGACTTCCGTGCACATGGTCGACTTCGATACGTCAACCAATCGCACCTCCAATTCGCGGGCACCGGCCAGTATTTCCTCAAAGCTGGTGCGGACGCTCCAGAAACGCTGCTTGGTTATGCTGAATTCGATGGAACCGTCGCTGGCAAACCCGGCAAGGTTCCTTTGAAGAAATATGAACCGCACCTTGGCGATTGGCGTCGTGGTGATCCGACCTGGAAAGACGGACAAGGCAAGGGTTTGATCGGTGCGGTCAACTACCTTTCATCAAAGGGCTGCAATGCATTTTCATTCCTGACCTACAACGCGGGTGGCGACGGCGACAACGTTTGGCCTTTCATTCAGCGTGATGACAAACTTCACTATGATTGCAGCAAGCTGGATCAGTGGGGCATCGTCTTTGACCATGGAACTGAAAACGGCATGTACCTGCACTTCAAGTTGCAGGAAACCGAGAACGATGACCATCGGCAAGGGCAAAAGGCCAAAGGCTTCAAACCTGAATCGCTCGATGGTGGCAAACTCGGGTCACAGCGAAAGCTGTATTTGCGAGAGATCATCGCTCGCTTCGGTCACAACTTGGCATTGAACTGGAACCTCGCCGAAGAAACGACGCAAACCACCGACGAACACCTCGCGATGTTGAACTACATCGAAGAGATGGATCCGTACGGTCATCATCGTGTCTTGCACACTTACCCGGGTGAGCAAGACAAGAAGTACGATCCGTTGCTTGGTGACAAGTCGAATCTGACAGGTGTGTCGCTGCAAAACAGCCACATCAAAGACACTCACTGGCAAACCGTGAAGTGGAGCGAGAAAGCCCGTGAGGCTGGAAAACCTTGGGTGGTTGCCTTTGACGAGTCTGGATCGGCCGCTCACGGTCAGTGCCCCGACCTTGGTTACCGTGGCTACGACGGTCGCGACAAGACTGGCAAGATGACCTACACCCAACATGAAGTCCGCAAGCAAACGCTGTGGGGTAACTTCATGGGTGGCGGCGGCGGAGTCGAATACTACTTCGGCTACCAATACGACGAGAATGATCTCGGCTGCGAAGATTGGCGCAGTCGCGATCAAAGCTGGGACGCTTGCCGAGTCGCCATCGAGTTCTTCCAAAACAACGCAGTTCCGTTTTGGGAGATGGTCAACGCAGACGAGTTGGTGGGCAATGAAAAGCACGACAACTCGAAGTACTGCTTGGCGAAAGCTGGCGAAGCGTACGTGGTCTACTTGCCCAATGGTGGCACCACTTCGATCGATTTGAGTGATGCCGACGGTGAGTTCCAAGTTCATTGGTACAACGCTCGCATCGGCGGCGATCTTCAATCGGGATCCGTCAAAACGGTTTCCGGTGGTGGTTCCGTTGAGATCGGACAGCCTCCCGCGGATGCGGATCAGGACTGGGCGGTGTTGCTACGGAAGTAGTTCACCCTGAACAATCCGAATGGCCCGGCGCAGTTGCGCCGAGGCCATTTTTTTTGCGCGGTCATCAACTCGAAGCAACAACGTCATGATCGGCTCACCGATTGCAACTCGGGTACGTTCAGTAGGAAGGTCAGCGAGTTCGATGATGATTGATTCGGCACACAATCGCCTTCGAATCCTACCAACGTCGACGACACCTTCTCGATTGGCGAACACGATTCGCTTGTTCCACTGAGTGCGAACAATTGGCGAAGACCAAACCGCTGTTTGTGAATCCCCATCAAATCGGCTCGTTGAGTCACCACCATCGATCGCCTCCATGTGCATTCGCATCAACGAATCATCCGGGGCCAACCAACCAGCATCCGTTGCCCAGCGCTCGATCACTTCGCACGACGCACTCGGACGTGCGTTCAGTTCCAGCAACCACCATCGCCCGGATGCGTCGCGAATGAAATCGAGGTTGAACAACCCACGAAGCGAAAACGATTTTGCGACTTGTTCACTCAGTGTTTGCAAATGACGCCAGGGTACGTCACTGACACCGGCGTCTCCAATTCGTGACACCGGACCGCGAGAGCCGGAATAAACAAACGGCCGATCATCGAACCTTTGGTGCAGCCCAACGGTGATCCCCAATATGCGTGTTTGGTCGGCACTGGCAATTGCCACCAACCCGTACGAACGCCCGGCCACGCGTTGTTGCATCCATCCATCGCTTGTCTTCGAATTTGACATATTGGATGGCGCCACCGAACGAACTCCCATTCCGCCGGTGGAGTTCGTCTCCTTCCAAAGCCAGTGAATGGGTCGCCCCGACGTCTGGGCAATCAGATCGCCGACGACAACGACACCATCATTCGCACCGGTCAAGCTGCATCGACCAGCGGAGCATTGATAGGTGATCGGAGTTGCGACGGGGAATTCGCCGCAATCCGATCCGGCGGCGATTTCACGAACAATTGCTTGCAAACGATTCCATCGTTGCCAAGGTTTTCCCCCGCCAGGAACCTGGAGCCCGCCGACATGAATTGTGCGAGCGGCATGCAAATTCGCGACTGATTGGATCTGTTGCGAAAGATTTTCCTGGGAATCTTCGCCAGTCTGAAAAGGATGAAATTGGTCGCAAACCATTCGGGTGTCAGAATCGCCAAACCAATCCAGACCGATGACCCGTGAATTTGGCATGCCACGACGCAGTGACTGCGCAGCCCAGCGGACAGACGCCCCCGCCAGCAGAATCGCGGGGCGGTTTTCACCGTCGCGGGGGTTTGTTACCGTTTCGAGCCTGCCCGACCCACCCATCGCCATTGGTGTGTTCATCCTGCGTGTGGGGTAAGGACCATGTGTTCCCACCGGTAACTCTTTGGGCGTTTGTTTCCCCTCTCCAAAGGCATCTTGTCATGCAATTCCACATTGGTGAATCCCTCGTCGGTGACGGCAACGAAATTTCTCACATCGATCTCATGATCGGCAGCAAGGACGGACCTGTTGGCATGGCGTTCGCCAACGCTCTGGCCAACCAAAGCGAAGGTCACACCAACCTGTTGGCCGTTCTCGAGCCCAACGTTGCCGTCAAGCCATCGACCGTGATGGTGACCAAGGTCACGATCAAAGGAATGAAGCAAGCCGTCCAAATGTTCGGACCTGCTCAAGCCGCCGTTGCACAAGCTGTTGCCGATGCCGTCAGCGAAGGCATCATTCCAAAGGACCAGTGCGAAGATCTGGTTTGCGTCTGCGGCGTGTTCATTCACCCAGCGGCCGAAGATGACGAAAAGATCTACAAGTACAACTACGAAGCCACCAAGGACGCTCTGAAGTCGGCTATGCAAGGCAAGCCATCGGCAGACGACATGTTGGCGAAGAAGGACACCGCCGCTCACCCATTCAAGGGATTCTGAGCCAAAGCTTTTGTCCAAAGCAAACGACGAACAAGCTTCGGGTGAGAACCCGAAGCTTTTCTTTTGCCTTCAAAGAAGTTTCCCTCACCAGCAACGGTCGCGACGATGTCTAAGAAAATCCTTCTTCAACTGGACGTGGATCCTCATCCCAGTTCGTTCGATTCGGTGGTCGCGGTGGATGCGGGCGTCGATCACTTGCTTCAGTACGGCAACGTACAGAGCGAAGCGGTCGAGTCGCTGGTCCACGGAGCGATGTTCACCCGGGGCGGCGACGACCTGAAGAATTCGGCTCTGTTCATCGGTGGAAACGACGTCGTGAAAGCCGAAGCGATCTTTCGCAGTGTCCAAAAGGCATTCTTTGGGCCCGTCCGTGTGTCGGTGATGTTGGACGCATCGGGATGCAACACGACCGCCGCCGCTGCGGTTGCCTCCGCCTCCAAGCACGTGTCTCTAAACGGATGCACGGCGGTGGTCCTGGGAGGCACCGGTCCGGTTGGCCGTCGTGTCGCACAAATGCTGGCACGGCAAAACGCCGACGTGTTGCTGACAAGCCGATCGCTCAACCGTGCCGAGATCGCCTGCAAAGAAATCGGCGAGCACGTCAACTCGGGCAACCTCGAAGCTGCCGCTCCCGAAACCCCAGATGACTTCAGAGCTTTGCTGGAACGAGCCGATGTGATTATCGCCAGCGGAGCCGCCGGCGTGGAGTTGGCTTCGAAGGAGTTGATCGACAGTTTGTCCAAGCTACGAGTTGCCATCGACCTCAACGCGGTGCCACCCGCCGGACTCGGAGGCGTCGAAGCGTTCGACAAAGCCAAGCTGCTTCATGAAGGGGACGAGGATGGTCCCGTGGCGTATGGTCCGATCGGTGTCGGCGGTTTGAAAATGCGGACTCACAAAGCCGCAATCGCCAAACTCTTCACCTCGAACTCTCTAGTTTTAGACGCCGACGAAATCTACGACTTGACGATCGAACAAATGAATCGTTGAGCGTCGAGACGCGAGCACGACACCTGTAGCGACGAAAAAAGGCGAGTCCCGAAAGACTCGCCTTTTTGATGCATTGGCAGGTTCGCGAGAACCGTTTGCAGATGAGCGTTTAAAGTTCGCGAGCGTAGGTCGGGTTCCAACGAACACGGTGCGAGATGTTACGAATGCTAGCGGGTTGGCCGTACGTTCCACGGCGTTTCCAATTGGCTTCTCGGTCACCCAATTCTGGTTGCTCGACTTCATCCGAATCTTTTGGATCGAACAAGTAATCGTAGCTGTCAGGCAGATCGCTCTCGGAGTCGGGCTCAGGAGCTCCAAACTCAACTTTGCCCATGGTCGACTTTGGTTCGGATTCATCCGATTGATACGGAGCTTCAAGTTCCGTTTCTTCCGAATCCAAAACGGGTCGCGAGCTAATCACCGAACCAGGCTCGGTGATGATTGACGAACTGGGATAGCTCGACGAGTAAGGAACCGAGTCAACGATTGGATGGAACGATGAATATCCACTCGTGATTGCTGGACTGAAAGGGTCGACGTATGACAACGGAACCCGTTCAACCACGGTTCGCGGAACCATTTGCTGCACTTGATACTTTTGGTATCGCGGAACCGACACAGGTCGGCGAACCACTTGCACGACTTCCTCTTGCTCGTAGTACTTCACCGTGATCGGTTCACGACGAGTCTTGTAGACGACGCGATTCGTTTGAACCGGTACTTTGCGAACCACTTCTTCGGCTACCCAACGTTTGCTTTGCACCGGCACTTTACGAGTGGACGTTTCCGTCACGGGACGCTGAACGATGTAGGGCACTTTCCGCACGGTGGTTTGTGGAACCATTTTGGTCGTTTGCACGGGAACGTTCTGCGTGACCATTTCGGTTTGCATCCGTTGGACGGTAACGGGAACGTTTTGAGTCACCATTTCCGACTGCATCCGAGTCACTTGGATCGGACGTTGGACTTGCTGAACTTCCGGCACGTACTGCGTCTGAGCAATCTGTTGATTGACGTAGTTCGGACGATAAACCATTTGCGTTTGGACCTGCGGCGGTGTGACCACGGGGACCGCGGTCGCGGCACCTCGAGGGTACGCCAGCAATCCGAGCGGCCCAGGTTGATAGTAGGCTCGCGGGTTCCAACCCAAACCGTATTGCAGTTGGCTTGGGGTAACGGTCGTCTGCGGCACATAACCACCGGCGTCGACCGTTTGTTGTTGCACAGTGGTGACGGGTCGATAGGAAGTGACTTGCTGCGTCTGCAATTGGGTCTCAGTCACAGGCCGTTGAACCATGTACTGCTTTTGAACCATTTGCGTTTCGGTGACCGGACGCTGCACTTGGTATTGCTGCTGGTACATCTGCGTTTCGGTCACGGGACGGTACGTCGTGACACGTTCTTCGCGCTCCGCCGTCTCATTGACGTAGCGAGTTTGTGTCACGGTTTCTTCCCGGTACGAAGTCTCCGTGACCGGTTTATAAATCGTGTAGCGTTCTTCGCGGAACGAGGTTTCGGTCACCGTTTCCGGGACGGTGATCTCACGTTCTTCGACACGAGTTTTCAGGACGGGCCGATAGCTTTTGACCTCTTCTTCGACGTACTGCGTCTCGTAGGTCAATCGTGTTCGCTCGACCAACTCGGGCTGCATGATCGTTTGGGACTGCAAGCGATATTGCGGCGTGAAGCAGCATGCATCCTGAGCCGATGCGGTGCCGGCTGCCAGCAAGCAACTCAGTGCCGAGAGCTTGGCAAATTTCGATGACAGAACAGTGTGATTCATGCGTTCATTCAAACAGAGGTCTTTGAGGCGAAGGCCGATACGAGTCGAAACGGTCATGGTGGCATGTCTCAAAAAGGAAAACCTGGGTGGGACACCGAGATCTCAATGCTTCGAGACGACAGGTGTACAGACCCACGGGTCACAGCCGGATTGTTGCAATGACGCACCCAAAGGAAAGGGCGAACCATCGGCGCGGCAGGCATCCTTGGGGCCAAAACAGCCGCACAAATAAGAGTAGGCAAGACTTAAGCCATTTGCAGAAAAAACCCGTGAAAAACGACACTTTTGCGACCTCCCCGGGGTGGCAGCTTCGCTATTTTGCCGAGACCGTCTCGCCAAACACACAGGTGTTGCATTTTCGCAACATCGCACAATCCACCCAAGCCTCCCGTTCGTTCAGGGCATCATTTTCGATCGACATCGCATCCGAACATCGAAACAGCAGCAAGAAGGCATCCAGAAGCGTAAGAGTCCCGTTCGCTGATCGGATTGCTGCTCCCGTCGCTTCCGCGTGAAGGACAAGTTACTTTGTGAGCCAAGATTTGACTGTTCTTCTTTTGCCCGCCGCCGGACCTCATTGCCTTCCGTTGCGTCGTCTGTCAGCGGGCCCCCACCGATCACTTCCCCGCCCCCTGAGTTCCCACCATGAAAACTGGACCGTTCAATCCCAACCTGTTGTCAGAATCCGTCTTTGCGGTGCCACCGTTGGCTCGTGACGCGGACTACCAAATCGATGCCGACGAAAACGAAAAGATCATCCGCTTCTTAGAAGCCGGCGGCGTCCGTTCGTTGCTGTATGGGGGCAACGCCGTGCTCTACCACACCAGCTTGGCTGACTTTGACGACTTGCTCGGGATGATCTCCGACTCGGCCGGTCCGGACACAACCGTGGTGCCATCGTTTGGCCCATCCTTTGGAATCGCGTCGGATCAAATCAATATCCTTCAAGAGTTTGATTTTGGAACCGCGATGCTGTTGCCGTCGCGAGACATCGTCGATTCGACGGGCATCGCAACCGGTATCCGTAAGTTGTCCGAACAATACGGCAAGCCAATCGTCGTTTATCTGAAACACGACCGTTGGTTGTCTCCCGAAGATTTGAAGTCGCTGGAAAGTGACGGTGTGATCTCATGGATCAAGTACGCGGTCGTTCGTGACAACCCCGCGGAAGATGACTACCTCCGCGAAGTCTTGGACGTCTTTCCTGCGGAGCGGATTGTCAGCGGCATCGGAGAGCAACCCGCGATCGTTCACTTACGAGACTTCGGCATCACAGGATTCACCAGTGGATGTGTTTGCGTCGCACCACGCAAAAGCATGGACATGCTTGGTTCCATCCAAGGCGGTGATATGGAGATGGCAGAATCGATTCGGCAATACTTCCAACCGCTCGAAAACCTTCGCGATGGAATCCACCCAATTCGGGTTCTGCACGAAGCGGTCGCTCTCGCCGGCGTTGCAGAAACAGGGCCGATCCAGCCCATGCTCAGCAACGTCTGCGACGAAACCAAATCCAAGATTCAAGAAGCTTTGCGAACGATGAAGCTGATCGACTGAGTCGTGGCCCAAAGTAGAAACATTCCAAAACAAAAGACCGTGCGGTTACCCCGCACGGTCTTTCTCATTGACACCCACACCAAATCGATGGTCACCAGTCTCAGCGGACCTGGACCTCGATTCGACGAGGCTTTGCTTCTTCGGATTTAGGCAAATGCAATGTCAGCACTCCGTCCTTCAACTCGGCTGTGATACCAGCCGCGTCAATCTTTTCACCGATCGTAAAGCTTCGCTGAAAGTCACCGACTTCGTACTCGGACTGCAGGTAGCGGTCCGCTTCGACATGACGTGTGACCCTTCCGCGAACGGTCAACAATCGGTTCTCAAATTGGATGTCCAAATTTTCCGGCTCGACGCCAGGCAAATCACCTAACAGCGTCAACGCTTGCTCGCCTTCCCAGATATCGAATCGCGGCGTGAACATTTTGCCGCGGTTGCCATTCTGGGTTTGTTCCTTCGAACGAGCATTGGGGCTGGTCACGGTGGTCGTTTTATTATCTGACCCATTGGAATGGGTCGTCATGGCAGTGCTCATGAGATTCTCCAATCAATTAGACAAAGGGGTGGGCCAAGAAGAAAACAAGCGGTCAGTTCGACCGAACTTCAATTCGACGTGGTTTGGCGGTTTCGCTCTTTGGCAACGTGATCTTCAGAATGCCGTGCTGAAATTCCGCCGAGACTTGGTCGGCGTCCACGTCAGCAGGCAACTCCATCGTTCGATGGAAGCTTCCGAAACCACGCTCCTGACGATGCCAAGTCCCGCCTTCCATTTCCGGAGCGGATCGCTCGCCTTTGAGAGTGAGCTGATTCGCATCGACATAAATCTCCAACTGCTCGGAGTTGAATCCGGGCAACTCGGCCTCGACGTAAACCGTGCCCTCGTCTTCCCAAACATTCAGCGCGGGAAAGGTCACAACGGATGTGGGGGATGAACCACCGCGAGAGAACAAACGATCCATCTCACGCGAAAGTTGGCTCAATTCGTTCCAGGGTTCCCAACGAGTCGCTAACATTTTTGATCCTCCGTCTACACGAATGTGCAAGCAAAGTTTGTTGATTCAGTTTCATTCGACAGCGAATGTCAATCTGACAGACGACGTCGTTCGAGAACTTCAAAAATGCAACGAGTGTGCCAATTGATGGCGAAGCGGCCTTAAATTCAGGGCCTCAAAAACGAACCAAACCGTGAACCGGAGCCGTTCGTAGAACAGGGTTTTGGCCCACGCGATCGAAGACCATCGCGGTGAATCATGAGCCGTAAAACGGCCCGTTATGCGAAAGCGGCATGAGGTTCAAACTCAAGACCAAGCGACGGTTTACTGGACCTGACGCAACTGAAGCGTGTCGATGATTTTTTCGTCGGCCAAAGCGTTGGTGATGACCCCCAACCAAACGCCCGGTTTGCACCAACCGCTCTCCTTCAGAACTTCCAATGCGTTGGTGATGGTTTGATCGTGATCTTCGGAGAACTCCATGAAGAACGGCTCCACACCCCACGGCAACATTAAGTGACGGAACGTATGCTCGACATCGGTGAAGGCGAAAATTGGCACACCCCGAGGCCTCAGGGCCCCCAGGACGTAAGCGAGAAAACCGCTGCGGGTGAAGACAACGATTCCTGAATCACCCATCTCCTGTGCCAAGGTGCACGCCGATCGCAGCATCATCGATTTGGGCTCTCGAAGCACGATCTTTGAGTTCAGTTGGCGGCTGACCGTTGGCTCGATGCTGGCGACAATGTTTTGCAGCACACCAACGGACTCCAGCGGGTATTTACCCGTGGTCGTTTCACCAGACAGCATCACCGCATCGGCTTGTTCGCGAATTGCGTTGGAGACGTCCGACACTTCCGCACGAGTTGGAACCGGCGATTGAATCATCGACTCGAGCAGGTGCGTGGCGATGATGACGGGCTTGCCATCTTCTTGGCAGGCACGAATCAAATCGGTTTGAACAAGCGGCAATCGGTGGTAATCAATTTCAACGCCGAGGTCACCACGAGCGACCATGATCGCATCGGATTGCCGGATGATCGCCTTCATGTTGCGAACACCGGCTTGGTCTTCGATCTTTGAAATGATTCGTGCGGGTGAGCCGTGTTCGTCTAAGAATGCACGCAGCGTGCGGACGTCTTCCGCTTGGCGAACAAACGAAAGCGCAACGAAGTCGATGCCCGCTTTGACGCCCGCCGCCAAATCGGTGCGGTCTTTGTCCGTGATCGCGGGCAAGTTGACTTGGACGCCAGGCAAGTTGATGTGACGTCGAGATTCCAGAACGCCGGGCGTGATCACGCGGCAGCGAACGGTGGTGGCGTCTTTCTTCAGTACATGCCAATGCAACAAACCGCTGTCGACCAAAATCGTGCTGTCCAAGTCGATCGCACCGGGCAGGCCCAGATAGTTCACACTGACCCGCGGAGTTCCGTCGGATTCGACCGCCGATTGATCCGCGCAGTCTTCGGTGAACAGGACCAGCTCGTCGCCGGCTTTCAATTCGATCGCATCCTCCACCGCACCGGTTCGAATCTCTGGGCCTTTGACGTCCATCATCACCGCAACGTGACGACTAATATCCTTGGAAACCTTTCGGATCCGTGCGACGATTTCGCCGACCCATTCAGGCGTTCCGTGTGCCATATTGAGTCGCATGACATCGACGCCCGCTTCGATCAACGCCGCTAGTTTTTCGGGGGACTCGGTTGCCGGGCCGATCGTGGCAATGATTTTTGTGTGACGGTAGTCCTGCACGGTTGCGTCTCAATGAGCGGAAATAAGTGACGAGGCGGCGAAGTGTCGCGGGCAAAGGCTCCGCAAACAACCAGTCGGCCGACCAACGGCTAGCATCCCACCGGTGAGGGCTTTGTTGGTCACATTTGCCTCCGTTCGCCTTGCCGGTCACAATGCCGGGCAGCTTCCGAACATTCGCGACTTTGGATTTCGCACGATGTCCCCTCTTGAAATGCAGCCCACGTTCTCTATGGACTTTCCGGTCTCAGCGGATGTCCTCGTGGGTCGAGTGCGGTCGGCAATCAAGTCGCTTGGACCGAACACACGGGCGGTCGCGGCGGGCAAGTGCGTCGAGATTGCTCCGCCAAAAACCGAGACTCGATTCTGGTCACCTCATTTGTCGGTCCAGATCGGTGACGCGCCGGCGAGCTCCAACGCTCAAACCGAAGTCACCCCTTCCGTGGATTCTTCAGACCATCAATCGCATTGCCAGCTATTTGGGCGTTTCTCGCCACGGCCGGAGATCTGGACCTTCTGCATGTTTCTGTACCTCGTGATGGCGATGGTCCTGTGTGGCGGTTTGCTCATCGGCTACGTGCAGTGGAGCCTTGGTGCTTCACTGACGGGCCTTTGGCTGGTGCCACTTTCGCTCGTCGTGATCGCTGGATTGCACGCGGCGAGCTTGGTCGGACAAGGCTTGAGCCGCCACCAAATGATCGAATTGCGAGAGCAGCTGGACCAAATTTTGGATTTGGCGATCCAAGAAACTCCCACTTCGGAACGCCCCGGCTTGTCGACGGCAGACCAAACGCCGACGATGCGGGTCGAAATCACGTCCTGATCTTCCTCATCTCCTTCCCCGCTGACCCCCTGGTTCCATGAGCGTTGCTGATTCCAGTGCTGCTGATTCTGTTGCTGCCCCGGACACTGCCGACACGTCATCGTCCGTCGGTGTGTTTTCGCCTCCGGGATACTACGACGCGTTAGCTCAACAAGTCCTCGATGGCACGCCGATCACCCGAGAGCAAGCTCTGGCGATGTTGGAAGCGTCCGATTTGGACGTGCCCGCGATCATCTCGGCTGGCTACCGAATCCGTCATCAGTACTTTGGCAACACCGTCCAGCTGTACTTTTTGATGAACGCCAAGAGTGGATTGTGCCCTGAGGATTGTCATTACTGCAGCCAATCCAAGGTCTCCGACGCTCCCGTTCCCAAGTACAACATTCTCAAACGCGATGCGTTGATGGACGCCGCCAAGGTCGCTGCCGAACGAGGTGCAAAGACCTACTGTTTGGTGATCTCCGCCCGTGGACCCAACGAACGTGAGATGAAAGCGGTCGAGGAGATCGTTCCCGAGATCAAGCAAAAGTACAACTTGGACATCTGTGCCTGCTTGGGTTTGCTGGATGAATCTCAAGCGGCTCGACTGAAGGCTTGCGGTGTCGACCGAGTCAATCACAACCTCAACAGCAGCGAATCGCACTACGAGAAGATCTGCACAACGCACACATACGAAGACCGCGTTCAAACGCTGCGTCACGTTCGCGATGCGGGCATGGAAATGTGCAGTGGCGGCATCATCGGGATGGGCGAATCCAAATCCGACATCGTGTCGATGGCGTTCGATCTGAATGAGCTCGGTGTGCAATCGATTCCCGTTAACATTCTTAACGCGATCGATGGCACGCCTTTGGAAGGAACCGCCGCCCTCACGCCTCAAGACGCGCTCAAAGCTTTGGCGATGTTCCGATTCGTGAACCCCGATCGCGAACTGCGGATCGCTGGCGGTCGTGAACTGCACCTGCGTCAGTTGCAACCGATGGGGCTGTACGTTGCCAACAGCGTGTTCGTTGGCGACTACCTGACAACACAAGGGCAGGCCCCTCAAGCGGATTACGACATGATTCGCGACCTTGGCTTCGACGTCACCGGTTCGTGCGAAGAGATGAGCATCTGAGGTGGGAACCACCGATCTTCGTTCACGATTGCAAAACGTCTTCGAAACCGATGACCCGGTTGCCATCGTCACCGGCAGTGGGTCACCGCGAGTCGGCCGTGTCATCGCGGAAGAGCTTTCGCGACGCGGTTGCCACGTCGCTTTGCATGCCAACACCAGTGTCGATGAGGCTGAACAAGCCGCCTCACAGTGGCAGCAACGATTTGGCCGAGAAGCAATCGTCGTCCAAGGACCACTCGAACAAGATGCGACCTGCGACGCGATCGTTGATCAAACACATCAACACTTTGGCCGGCTCGACATCCTGGTCAACAGCGCAGCGATCTGGACCCCGACGCGATTGGAAAACATCACCGGTGAAGAGATCCGTCGGTACTTCCAAATCAACTCCGTCGCGTCGTTGCTGTGCGCTCGAGCCGCTGGCCGACACATGGTCGCTCAATCGAGTGGCGGATGCATCATCAACCTCGGTGACTGGGCCACCGTTCGACCGTATGCCGAACATGCCGCGTACTTTCCCAGCAAAGGCGCGATTGAGGTCATGACCCGGTCGCTGGCCGTCGAACTGGGTGCCCACAACGCTCGTATTCGCGTCAACTGCGTTCAGCCAGGACCCGTGCTGCTATCCGATGACGTCTCGCAGGAAACAGTCAACGAATTGGCGGACAGCACCCTGGTTCGGCGAGTTGGAACGCCCGAAGATGTCGCTCACGCGGTCAGCTTCTTCTGCGAAAACACATTCGTCACCGGAGTCTGTTTGCCGGTCGACGGCGGCCGCAGCATCTTTGCGCCGGATGGGCTTCAGATCGGTCGCAACACCGGATGAACCCGGCCAAAGCGAGACCGTCGCGACATTCATTCCGCGACTCAAATCCGGCAATCCAAATCCCGCAACACGGACGCACCTCCACCCAACGGACTGAACCACGATGACCGATTCCAAAACCGAGGCTGCTTTCAAACCCGTGGAGCTGTACACCGACGGTGCTTGCAGCGGGAACCCGGGACCTGGCGGTTGGGCATTTGTGTTGCGTTGCCCGCGGACGCTGAAAGAGATCCAGCGTTCGGGCGGGCAACCTCACACGACCAACAACCAAATGGAATTGATGGCCGTCATCCGTGGACTCGAAGCTCTCAAAGAACCTTGCGCTGTCGATCTGTATTCCGACAGCAAATACGTCGGGCAGGGGATGTCGAGCTGGATGGCGGGTTGGAAAAGTCGCGGCTGGAAACGCAAAGACGGTTCCAAACTGGTGCCCGTCAAGAATGTCGAACTGTGGCAGGAGCTCGATCAGCAAATGCAAGCTCACCGGGTGACCTACCACCACGTCAAAGGTCACGCCGGACACACCGAAAACGAACTGTGCGATAAATTGGCGGTCGCGGCGTACCAACAATATCTGTAACACTGGCCGGACGCGTAAGATAAGCAGTGAGCGGGAAGCAAGTGCTAGAGACCTAGCCCTAATCTCCCGGCCGTCTTGAGTCCGTTTCTCTCACCGAGCGTTTGAAGTCCACTTCGCGGAACACGCTATCGGTTTGTGTTCTTCGTTTGGTCAGTAAGGTTGTCATGTCCCAAAAGAAAGTCGTTGTCGTTGGGGCCGGACCGGGTGGACTGGCGTCGGCGATGCAGCTCGCCGCGGGCGGTTGTGATGTGACCATCCTGGAACGCCGCGGCCAGGTCGGCGGACGAACATCCGCGATCGAAATCGATGGCTTCCGCTTTGACTGCGGTCCCACCTTTTTCCTCTATCCACGCGTGCTCGACGAGATCTTTCACTCGACCGGTCGCGACCTGATGGAAGAGGTCCCAATGGAACGTTTGGACCCTCAGTATCGGCTGACATTCGGTGGCGGCGGTCAACTGGATTGCACGCCCGACATGGACGAGATGGATCGCCAGATCGCTCAGTTTTCACCGCAAGATGTTGGGCAATTAAAGCGGTACATGGACGACAACCGGATCAAGCTGGAAAAGTTTCGTCCCATTCTGGAGTCGCCCTTTCACTCCGCATTGGATGTGATGAAGCCGTCGTTGCTGGGCGCGGCCAAGCACCTGCATCCGTTTCGAACGTTGGGCAAGGAACTTGAACGCTACTTCAGCGACCCAAGGCTTGTGATCGCGTTTGCGTTCCAGTCCAAGTACCTCGGCATGTCGCCGTTCAATTGCCCGAGTCTGTTCAGCATCCTCTCGTTTCTCGAATACGAGTATGGCGTCTTCCATCCCATCGGTGGTTGCAGTCGCGTGAGCGAAAAAATGGCTGAGATCGCCGAAGAGATGGGTGTGAAGATCCGGCTCAACGAACCAGTCGATTCCATCGAAATGGAAGGCCGACGAGTTCGTGCGTTGCATACCCAAGCCGATCGTTACGACGCGGATGCATTCGTCGTCAATGCTGACTTCGCTGACTGGATGACAAAGACGGTCCCCAACGCTTCTCGCAAACGTTGGTCGGACGAACAGATCGCCAAAAAGAAGTTCTCCTGCAGCACTTACATGTTGTACTTGGGGATCGAAGGATTATACGAAGACCTGCCACATCACAGCATTCACATCAGCAGCGACTACAACCGCAACCTTCGCGAAATTGAAACCGATCACATCCTCAGCCAAGATCCGTCGGTGTATGTCCAGAATGCTGGCGTGACCGATCCGACACTGGCTCCCGCCGGGCACAGTTCGCTTTATGTGCTGGTCCCCGTCACACATGACACCGAAAACGTTGATTGGTCAAAAGAAGCCGCCGGTTTTCGCGAATTGACTCTCGATAAACTTGGTGAACTCGGTCTGACCGATGTGCGTGATCGAATTCGTGTGGAACACCAAATCACTCCTGACGATTGGCAAAGCGACTACTCGATCTACAAGGGTGCGACGTTCAACTTGGCACACAACTTAGGCCAAATGCTTCACAAGCGACCACGCAATCGATTCGAAGAACTCGATGGCGTGTATCTGGTCGGTGGCGGAACTCACCCGGGCAGTGGACTGCCTGTGATCTACGAGTCCAGCCGCATCAGTTCGAGATTGTTGCTGCAGGACTTGGGGATGGACACTGGCTTCATCGACGACTCTGCCCGCGGCGTACCGCCTCGTCCCGAGCCCACTGCAGTGGCGTAGGTTTCCAGCTTGTGAATCGGCTCCGTTGGTTTTGCCAGGCCTTCACAAAAAATGGTGATGCCAACGCTGCCTCGCAAAGCAGATAGAATCATGGCTCTGAAATTGCACCCCAGATTCATGCATTCAACACGAGCCTCACGTGAACATCCCATCGCCATTGCGACGCCGAACAAGCGTCTTCGCTGCTGTTCCATTCTGCATCGCAGCCTGCTTCGTCAGCCTTACCGCCACAGTATGCTCGGCCCAGACGTCCGCATCGAACTCAACGGTTCGTCCATCGCATCCAAAGGCTCACGCTCACAACGACTATCTGCATGATCGTCCGCTGCTGGACGCACTCGACAATGGATTTCGCAGTGTCGAAGCAGACATTTTTTTGGTCGAAGGTGATCTTTGGGTTGCTCACTCCACTGCAGAACTTTCCGCCGATCGAACATTGAAAGCGTTGTACCTCGACCCGCTGCGTCGGCGCATGCAAACCCACGCGAATGATTCCCCGGGCTCTTTCCAAAGTGTTGAAGGCGATGGCCAACCCATCACATTGCTGATTGACTTGAAGTCTGATGGAGAGTCGACATATCGGGCACTCAATCAATTGCTATCGAAATACGACGATGTGTTCACGCATGTCGATTCCGATGGCATTCACCGTCGCGGCGTCACCGCCATCATCAGTGGCAACCGTCCCATCGAATCAGTCCAGTCGGACTTGCCGCGTTTCGTTGGCGTGGATGGTCGGCTGGACGATTTGAACAAGGATTACTCAGCCGAGCTGATGCCCTTGATCAGCGATCACTGGGGCCGCAATTTTCAATGGCGGGGCAAAGGCGACTTGCCCGAGGCCGATCGCGAAAAGCTGAGCGGGATTCTGGAACGAGCTCATCGACAAAACCGCCGAGTTCGATTCTGGGCAACGCCCGATCACCAAGCAGCCTGGAAAGTTCTGAATGATGCCGGAGTGGATCTGATCAACACCGACGATCTTGAGGGGCTCAATCAATTCCTGCAAACGCAATCGAATTGACTGTTTGGGACTGAGCGGCGAGCGTGTTGCCGCGAATGGCTTGCGAAATGAACCGATCGGCTCGGCCTTTCCCTGAAAATTTCAGATCTCAGCCCTTCCACCTTCGCGGCTCGTCCGCTTGAGGAAATCTGGGCGTCGCCTCCGAATCGGCCTGATCGACGAGATTCCTTAACCGGAGCGTAAAATTGCGAGTCTTGGAACTTTGACGGCACAAGGTGGATGAATACGCCGCACGAAGCGTGCATAATGTGCATGCTTCCCCGTTGTCCCACCTTCCTCTCCTTTCCATAGGCCCGCCATGAAATCTGCCCCAGCCTCCTCCACCCGTGGCTCGCGAATCAGTCGCCGTCAGTTCACCGCTACCGGAATCGCGGTCGGGGCGGCTATTGGTGTTCACACCAGCCGATCCGCTTCCGCCCAAGCCACCTCGCCCAACGAAAAACTTGGCGTGGCAATTTGTGGCGTCAACAGCCGCGGTGGAGAGCACATTCGAGGGTTCGACAAAGATCCTCGCACCGAAATCAGAGTGTTGGTCGACATTGATGAAAAAGTCGGTAACAGCCGCGCCGACAAAGTCGCCGACTTGCAGGGACTTCGCCCCAAAGTCGTCAAAGACTTTCGCGAAGCTTTGGACATGGACGATGTGCAGATCCTGACCAGTGCTACGCCCAATCACTGGCACGCACTGATGGGTGTCGAAGCGATGCAGGCGGGCAAAGACGTCTACATCGAAAAACCGATCAGCCACAACATTCACGAAGGCCGTGCCCTCGTCGCAGCAGCAGCCAAGTACGGCCGCATGTTCCAAACCGGTACTCAGTGCCGTAGCAGTTCCGGCATTCGCGAAGGCATGCAGTTCCTCGCTGATGGTGGAATCGGCGAAGTCAAGCTTGCCCGTGGCCTGTGTTACAAACGGCGCAAGTCGATCGGCCCATTGGGCGACTATGAAATTCCCGCCGGCGTTGACTTCAATCAGTGGAGCGGACCGGCCACCTACACCGATCCCAAACTGACCCGTCAGCGTTTCCATTACGATTGGCACTGGCAACGTCACTACGGCAATGGCGACTCCGGCAACCAGGGTCCTCACCAAACCGACGTCGCACGTTGGGGACTGGGTCTGGATCGTCACCCCAACGCGGTGCTGAGCTATGCCGGTCGTTTGGGTTACAAAGCGGAACGCAAAGACCCCGACTACGTTGATGCTGGCGACACCGCCAACACGCAAGTTTCGATCTACGATTACGGCGATAAAACCATCGTGTTTGAAACTCGTGGTCTCAGCGTTGACGAATCGGCCGACCAAGAGATCAACGAGTTGTTTGGCTATAGCAAGGGAAACAAGATCGGCGTCATCTTCTACGGTGAAGACGGCTATCTCGTGCAGGGCCCCAGTTACAGCCGTTGTGCCGTGTTCGACAAAGAACGCAAATTGGTGCGTGAATTCAAGACAACATCCAACGTCGGCGACGCCCACTTTGCGAACTTCCTCGATGCGGTACAGTCTCGCGACGCCTCAAAGCTCCATGCCGATGCGCGCTGCGGTCACCTGTCTGCCGCGGTCGCTCACCTGGGCAACATTTCGTACTACGTTGGTCAAGAAAACCGGGTCGATCCCAAAACGATCTCCGAGTCACTCGCGAACATTTCGTCTCTGGATGACGATCAAGCCACGCTCGATCGAACGCTTCAACACCTTCGGGACAACAACGTTGATCCTGAAAAAGAGCAGTTGTCGCTCGGCCCCGTGCTGAAGTTTGATCCCGAGGCGGAAAGCTTTGTCGACAACGACGAAGCCAAAGCGATGGAAACTCGCGAGTACCGCGACGGGTTTGTCGTTCCCAGTGCGACTGACGTTTGATTCGACGAACCTCTCGCAACGGTCCCTGATGTGAACGAAGCCGAAACGATTCGATATCACGCCGCCCACAATGGGCGGCCGGCAGAACTGGACCTGCTGGATCAAACCAAGTTGCCTGGAACGCTGACGCGTTTGGTTTGCACAACCATCGACCAAACGCACGATGCGATCCAACGATTGGTCGTTCGTGGTGCGCCCGCCATTGGCATCGCCGCCGCGTACGGAGTCACCCTGACTCCGGTCGATGCTGAGTCAAACTCGAGCCTGCCTGAAGCGCAGGCTCGGTATCGGCAAACAATCGACTATCTGGCGACCAGCCGACCGACGGCGGTCAATTTGTTCTGGGCGCTGGATCGCATGCGAGCGATCGTGGATGACTTCTCCGGGCCAGTCGCTGAACTTCGCGAACGCTTGGTGACCGAAGCCATTCGGATTCACGATGACGATCGGCAGATGTGTCGTTCCATCGGCTGCCATGGCGCGACGCTATTGGCTGATTGCAAAAGCGTCATGACACACTGCAACGCAGGATCACTGGCAACTTCGATGTGGGGAACAGCCCTCGCACCAATGTACCACCTGCACGAATCCGGCCACTCGCTGGAAGTGTTCGCCGACGAAACACGACCGCTGCTCCAGGGAGCTCGTCTGACGGCCTGGGAACTTCACCAAGCCGGAATTCCGGTCACTGTCTGCACGGACTCAATGTCCGGCAGTCTGATGCGGCAGGGGCGGGTCGACGCCGTCATCGTGGGCGCCGATCGAATCGCGGCCAACGGAGACGTCGCCAACAAGATTGGAACTTACCCGCTGGCTGTTCTGGCCAAATACCACAACATCCCGTTCTACGTCGCGGCACCGACGAACACCTTTGATTCGGAATTGGAATCGGGCGATTTGATCCCAATCGAGCAACGCAGTGCGGACGAAGTTTCGTATCCCTGCGGAACCGATTCACCTCGCCAGACTCCCGAGGGGGTCGCGGTCGTGAATCCCGCGTTCGATGTGACGCCAGCGGAATTGGTAACAGCGTTGATCACCGAAAAAGGCGTGATTTCTGAGCCTGACACAGCAAAAGTCCGGGCTCATCTTGGTCTGTGACCAAACGTGTCACGCCCCTAGCTGATACTACTTGTGTGGACGAGAGAAACAGTTGTCTCAGGGTGAGACGGCCTCTCGTTTTGAAATGAGCTGGACGCGAACTGGTTGGAACGGACTGTCATCGATCCAAACCAAGTCTGAACTCAAATCGATTTGCGAATGTAGTCAAATTCCGCTTAGAATGTGTTTTTTGAGCATTCGCGAATGATTTAAGAGGATTTGGAAGTTTAGGTGAACCTTATGGCGCAGATCTTGCTCCTTAAAGTTTCCTCACGAGGGCATCGCCCCCGTGTTGCAAAGTGAAACGAGAACAACCCTCTTCAGTCTGAGACGTTGAACTCGAACAACCAACGCTTGAAACGATTTTCAAAACGCAAAAGCATCCCGCAGGGAAAGGATTCAGAAATGTTGGTACTCAGTCGAAAAGAAGGCGAAAAGTTGGTCATCGGTGACAACATCGTGATCACGGTCAACCGAATCGCTGGCAATCGTGTCGCAATCGGCATCGAAGCTCCTCGTGAAGTTTCGATCGTGCGTGGCGAATTGGATCAACGTGACAGCGTTGATCGCGTCAGCAAAGACCTAGCGGGTGCTCCAAACTCGGCCATGCTTGAGCACGACATCGCCGTCGCTGGCCAAGCCGAACGTTGATTGCCGCTCTCTCACACTGAGTCCCGTCCTTCCCTCCTGTCTCACGCTGTGGATCTTGCCCCACGTCGATTGAGACCGATTCGGTCGGATCATTGAAGCTGACGCTTCACGTGCTGAGGCTGTGCAAAGCCTCCACGTTGCCCCGGTGCGACACATCAGGTGTGCAATCAGGGACCAGTGTGAACATGCGGTTGGTGGAAAATCATCCGCCGTATGAGATTTCTTGTTCGCGAAAAACGACTCGCGTCTTAGGCGGGCTCGTATCCTAGGCAGGATAGGGGCTGATCCGACTGATCGTCAGATTGCCTGAAAAACATCGCTCAACGTCCGTCCCCGACGTCCTCGGCCGTCCATGGAAATCCGATTGGATTTGAATCGGTTGACGTTCGACTCGTCTCGGCATCGGTTCCGAACCGGTCGCAGATTGAGACCTCGCGAAAACCTCCGTTTGGTCTTTCAGCGTTCCTGCTCTCTGCATTGGTTTTCGTTCCACCTCGCAATCAAACATCGGTGGTAAATCCGTGTCCGGATCAATTGCTGGCAAATTGACGTTCCACAATTGTCCCGGTCGATGCTCGGAATCATTTGCTGTCACTCTGACATCAAAATTGCCGGTCGACATCACCTCGCGAAAAAATGAATCCAAAACCGGCTTGAGCCACCGCCCTGTGTGATCCCATGTCTTGGGCACATCCGGACGTCGATAGTGCGAGACCGCCATGCTCGGGACGCCATGCAACGCCGCTTCGCGGGCGGCAGCGAATGTTCCGCTGACCAGCAGGTCAACGCCCAAATTGGCGCCCGCATTGATGCCAGAGAACACCAGCGAAGCGTTGGGGCACAGCACGGTCATCGCAGAACGAACACAATCGACTGGAGTTCCGTCGACCGCGAACCATCCTGATTGCACTTCGGTGACGGCCAAGTCGCGGGTGGTCGTCACGCTGTGTCCACACTCGCTACGTCCTCGATCGGGTGCAACCACCGTGATGTCATAGCGATCTTGGTTGCCGGATATCTGAATCCATTGCGAGATCGCTTGATGCATTGCAACCAAGCCGGGTGCATCAATCCCATCATCATTGGTCAATAAAATCGCGGTGCGTTGCATCAGCGGATCTGAACCGTTGGCCAAAGGTGAAGTTCGATGAAGTCTGTTTCAGCGAGGTTTGCGCCGGATCAACGCTTGCGTCGCCGACACCAACGAAGGCATTTCGCTGGGACGGGGATCAGGCGGGATCTGAACAAAATAATTCGCGTCGATTCCCATCACTTCTCGGCGTGTCGCTGATTGGCGTGGGTCTTCGTCTAAGAACAAAGACGCCATCTCAAAGTCGCGGTCCCAAAGAATTTGATCTGCCAGTGACTCGATCAATTCATCCCACGCCGCTGTGTCTAGCGAATGCAGATCTGGGATCCGGAATTCCGTTGGCATCACCTCGTCGACATGAATGACTTCGCCCGTCTTACGTTCCATCCCCAGCAAGTCATCGCGGACTAAACAATCAATTGCCGCGTCCCGGATCAATTGCCGCCAGTAGACGTTTTCGACGTCCAACGACAAATCCATTTCCATCTCCACGTGATGGTGCAACTCCGAAAACAGGGCTGCCACCGTGGCTTCGGCAATCGCACTGAGCGGCATGCCTTCGGGCGTGGGCTCCAACAAGTGCTGCGCGACGTCATGCAACAATGCGATCTGTTGTTCGCTGTGCAGGTTATCAAACAGTTCGATCCCGGTCTCGCAGGACCAATCGGCATCGGGCTGCCATTCTTCATCGAACTGCATCAGCAGATCTTCGAGCAACGACTCAATCAATCGCTGCATCAATTCCGCTTCGGCACCTTCGAGCGTGCGATCGCCTTGGCTGGTGTGCCACATGGTCGTACCGATTGATGGTGTGATGAAACGGCATCTAACGAAAAAAGGCCACAGATTTGACTCGGTGGCCTCAGCATACTTCACAGCGTCACCGCCGGGCTAGCCGACAGCGATCCCAGTCACGGATTCGCCAATTGTTCACCGTTCCGCGGAAGGGTGCATCTAACTCACCCAACCATGCGATCGGCGCCCCGTCGGGTCGGCCGCGTGCGTCCAGCTTTTTCAGCAATTGCAGCCGCGTCTGCAAATTGATGCACGTGCACATCCATTTGAGGGAATGGGATACCGATTTCGGCCGCATCCAGTTGCGTTTTGATTTCGCCGGTCAAAGCCTCGGTCATCGGCCAAAAATCTGAGCTGGCAACCCACATGCGGACCTTCCAATTCACGGCACTGTCACCCAAACCAGCCAGCACGACGGCGCTGCCTCGATTTTCGCCTTGGATCACATTGGCAGACAACTGATCGACCGCGTTTTGAAGTGCAGTTCGAGTGGTTTGCAGATCGGCAGAGTAGTCCACACCGACGGGCACTTCGACACGGCGATGTTGATGGTGACTGATGTTTTCAATTGTTCCACCCGCGATTGCGCTGTTGGGAACGATGATGCGTCGGTTGTCAGGGGTGTCCAACGTCGTCGTGAACAAATCGATTTCGTCGACCTTGCCCGTCACGCCAGCCGCGTTGACAACATCACCGACTTTGAACGGCCGAAACACCAACATCAAAACACCGGACGCGAAATTGCTGAGCGTTCCTTGGAACGCCAAACCGACGGCAAAGCCTGCCGCGGCCAACATCGCGGCCAATCCGCCCAGAGGTGCACCCAACTTCGTCAGCACACCGCCGACGACGGCGAACATGATCGAGTAGAAAACCATCTTGCCGACGAACTTGCCCAGCGTTTCATCCACGCGTCGACAAACCGGCCGACTGATGACTCGCATCAGATACTTGGCCACCAAGTATCCGATGAAGATGACAAACAAACCCAAACCCGCTGATAGAAGTGCGGGTGCGAGGTGTGTGGTGGCGTAGTCCGTCAAACCATCGAAGTTGCCTTCGGTCATTTGACTGACCAAGTCCGACGTTGCATCCGCAAAACTTGGAGTGGAAGGATCGGCGGCTCCCAAGTTCATCTCAGAAGCAATGGTGGATGGTGAGATACTGGTTTCGGTCATAGCGAATCACGACAGCGCACGGAGCGGAAATAGAAGACACGTTCTGCAGAACGTCGATACCTCATTCCAGCGAGGGGATTCAAGATCGATGCACACTTGTTTCCTGTTCTCAGCTGGTTGTATTCCTCGCCCAAACCGACTCACGCAGAACAGTTTGCATCGGCAAACGCAGGTATGCATCGCGTGCCGGACGATTGGTTCGATCCACGGCAAGAATCATTCGTGAAGCGGACTCCTCACGACAGCACTCAAGCGCCAACGAAAGGATGTCACGCGAAAATCCACGACCACGAGCCTCAGGAACCACGCCCATGTAGACGACTTCCAAAACCGATGCCGAATCGCCGCCGTGCCGCGCCATCAACAAGCATCCAATGGGTTCGTCGCCCGGTCGCTCGGACAACGTGAACCACAGATCGGGAGCGTAGGTGGGTACGCCTTGATAGCCATCCATGATCTGCGCCGCCGTCCGAAATTGTTCCAGCGAGGGACAATCCATCGACCCCTGATACGTCAGCTCAACCAACGCACGAATTGCGTTCATTTGCTCTTCGTCATCGACATCGACGGCACGAACGTGCAACTGGGTCGGGGCATCCAACGAGTCGAAGGAAGACGATTTGGTCAAGTCGAGAGCGAGATACTCCAAATCGCCGACTTTGGAGAACCCCATCCACTTCGGCCAGGCACTCGGCAAATCGATGGACCGAGTGGAGTCGCCTTCTGCAAACGATGGATCATCCGCATCAGAAGCGGATTCTTCCGGCGGCCAAGCGGTCGCCCACTGCAAGAATCTGATTCCCCGCTGCCGGCAAATCTGACCAAGTGTCCGGCCAAGCCCATCGGCCAATCGTGAATTCTGAGATTCTCGGTCGAGCGGGCGAGCATATTGGTCCGCCGCGACAACGATCGGGCCTGCGTGCAGCACAGTCGCCATATCGCTGTTGGGTGTTCCCAGAACGATCCCGATCGCATCGGAGCTCTCGCTGATCAACAAAATCAAGTCGTCGGTGACTTGGCGTGAAATCGCCGATCGAATTTGGTCCGCCACCATCACCGCTCGAGATGGCGGGATTTGGGCGAGTGCTGGCGGCAGCAGCGTGGGAAGCTCTGTCAGAGAAAATGGCCGAAAAAGCGGTATTCGGTCGGATGCATCGCCAGAATTGGCCGCTTGGGTGCCGTTGGCAGGCTCGTCAAACCCGAATTGGTTGGCGTTCCCCATCATTCTCTCTATGATCGATTGACCGCGTCCTTCTGCGTTCCCTCCCACCCGTCGGGAGGCAAACTGCCGAAGGAACCTTCAGTCCTAAAATTGAGATAAAAATGCTTCGATCACGTCGACGCTCGAACTGGATTCGTTGGGCCGTTTGCCTGTCGA
Source organism: Rhodopirellula baltica SH 1 (assembly GCF_000196115.1). Classification (NCBI taxonomy): domain Bacteria; kingdom Pseudomonadati; phylum Planctomycetota; class Planctomycetia; order Pirellulales; family Pirellulaceae; genus Rhodopirellula; species Rhodopirellula baltica. The sequence continues at coordinate 5,541,277 of NC_005027.1, read as the reverse complement.
TGTTTTCGTGCATTCATGCGATCGACGCATCGGATGCGTCGGCTCAACGGCTGCTGGAACGTTTGCGAAACCGCATTCAAACCCCGCCGCCGTCTCCGCTTCAACAACCACCGTACCAGAATCCTGCTGCCACCAACCGCGCCAATTCGGGACGAAACCGGACGTTGGCCACGCCGTTCCCAAGAACGAATCCGTCGACCGATCGACGTGCCCCAACGACGCAACGCAACCCAACCGCATCGAACGGGCAACCCACCGTGACGGGACGTAGCGGTGAGATCGCGTCGGATAGCATCGAGTTCGGCATGCGAGTCTCGCCGGCGGTTGTCGGCGGATACCAAGGCCTCCGTGTCGATGGCTTTTCGTCCGACTCACGTGCCGATGAAGCTGGTGTTCGCCCGGGAGACTTGATCGTATCGATCGGCAACTCGCGAACACGCTCGCTTGACGAAGCCGTCGCCGCACTCGATGACATCCGGTCGACACCTGGAGAAGAACCTTCCGTCGCGATGCAGTTGTTTCGAGGCGGTCGCTTGTACCGCGGAAATGTTCCGGCAATCGCCAATGAACGCATCGCCGCCAAGCCACCCATCACACTTCCCGATGCCGGCCGAAGTGTTTTGGACGACTCCGAATCAAACATGAATCGTCCGCAGGACAACGAGTTTCCTGCACCCCGACTCCCAGCACCAGCGACCAACCGTCTGCCGCCGCCAACTAACAACGCGGGCCCCACCCTCGCTCGTTCGCGTGGTTCACTTGGCATCGAAGTTCGCGATGCGGCACCCCAACGTGGCGTCATGATCGTGTCGGTTCCTGATGGCACCGCGGGCAAAGTCTCGGGTCTCGCCGAAGGAGATCGGATTGTTTCGGCCTCTGGTCGTCTCATCCGTGGAACGGACGACTTACTTCGTGAGATCTCCGTTCTTCGACCCGGCGACGAAATCGAGTTTGGTTTGATTCGCGGCGACGCAATGCTTCAAAAGCAAATTGAAATGGGCGGGCCGGGCGGCGAACCCACACGTTCCGCCATTGCCAATTCAGCCACCACGACCGCGGAAACCAACGGAGAAACCACCGACTCGGGCGAAGCACCATCGAGTGGATTCCTCGGCGGCATGGGATCCATGTTTGGCAAGATGCTCGGCGGCAACACTTCGACATCGCAGGCACCCGCTAGCGAAGAGCTTCCTCCGCCGAACGCCGAGCCCAAGGCGACATTCACTTTGCCCGCTCCCGCCGAATCCCTGCCTTCGCCCAAGCCGACTGCGGAACCATCGGTCGAGTCCGATCCGTTGGCGTTGCCCAACGATTCCTTCGCTCCAAGTGTCGAAAGTCTTCCGCCCGCCGAGCCCAAGCCACCGACGGTAGAAGAATTGCAACGCGAAATCCAACGCTTGAAGCAACAACTGCAAGCGAAGGAATGACGCCGGAATTCAACTGCGCATTCGCAAGCAAACATAGACGGCGGCGGCAATGAAGTCCGCCGTCGTTCCAGGATTCAAACGGTGAGCTTCGCTCCGCAGATACGCGTCGAACTCTTTGATCGATTCAAGTTCGCCGATACCGGAATTCCCGCTGCGTTGGAAATCGTCCACGCATCGCTCGGCTCGTTTGCGAATCTCTCGTTCGGTTTGTCGGCCATTCTTCCGCGCGATCAAAGAGTCACCGCGGTCGGCCAACAATCGCAAATGAGCCAGCGAAATACCGGATAACAGATCGCCCGTTTCGCGAACGGATGTTTCTACGGTCGGCACAACATCAGCAAAGAAACTCTCAAAGCCGTTTGCGTATTCAACCGCAATCAAATCGCGATTCTTTGCCTCTCGCATCGCGGCCATCACGTCGAACGAATCGGTCAACGATTGAACGTCGAGCGATGGGTCTTCCGGTTGATAATCTCCATCCATGCCACCGGCCGACGCTTTCGCGATCGCTTGTCCCAACCGATGACTTTGTTCTTTCGTGATGTTCAGCAGAACGTTTGAAGTTGCGTCGTGCCAATGATTCAACGTCCATGAATCACTCGTCGGCCGCTGCTGTTCTTCCGCCAACACGATCGGTCCAAACAGCAACGCGATTCCTAGATTGACGTTCGTGTTTGTCCTGCGTCTTGTCTGATCGATCAATGAATGCACTCGATCGCCCAAACCCGATGAGGCCACGGTCAGTTCGATGGCGGCAATTTCGGCGGCAGAAACGAAATCGGCAAAGCAGAGATCGTCAAACTTTGCGACCGGATGAACGTTGCCCGCTTTCGGTGCGGTCGCTTCCAACACGCAAGCGTACTGAATCGCATCGGCTGGACCGCCAATTGTATTCGCGATCCATTGCCACGGATCACGCCGCACCGATGCGTTCCTTGACGCGGGCGAGCAATGAATCAATCGCGGCCAAGGTTTCTTCGGGCGAGTCTTCGATCACATAGTGACCGGTCGTCGCCAGTTCCGTGACTTCCGCGTCGGGCCAAACGGATTGGAAACGTCGCAGACATTCCGGTCGAAAACACCAATCCTTCATTCCCCAAATCAAAGAGATGGGTAGCGATGCCAGGTCCGGCAGATCGGACTCCAGCTGCCGAAGAGTCTTCATCGTGGGATGCGAATCATTCAAAGGAATGTCGCGAACGAACCGATCGATTGCGACTCGGTTCTTCCAATTGTCATAGGGAGCCAGCAATCCCGCTGCGACATCGGGTTTCATCTTCGTACGCGACATGGCCATGGTGACCGCGGCCCGTGCGAACAAGTTCAATCCGCGAACTGCGGGAGTTCCCAACACCGGCATCCGGCACGCGGCAATTCGCTGAGGCATGTACGGCGGTGGGAACGCAGCCGTGTTCAGCAACCCAATCCCAGCCAAGCGGTCTCGGCGAGCATGCATGGCTGACAAACCAATCGCACCACCCCAATCGTGAGCGATCAGGATCACGTTCTTCAGATCCAACTCGTCGACCAACCGAATCAGGTTGTCTCGATGCGCGGCCATCGTGTACGGGAATTCGTCTTCCGATGGTTTGTCGCTGCGACCACAACCGATGTGATCGACCGCGATCACTCGTTGCTGCTTGCCATACCGCTCGATGATTCGCCGGTAGTAAAAGCTCCACGTCGGATTGCCATGCACACAAAGAAACGTTGGCTCGCCATCGGAGGATCCGACCGCGGAACTCGGGATGTCAGAGCTGGCCGCCGTATCGATGTAGCGCAGCGTGTGACCGTCGATGGACAATTCCGACGACGGGTGGGGAAACAGATCGCTAGCAAGATTCGTCATGGCGGCTAGTTTCGACGATCCGCGGCGATTTGACGAGAGGCGGCAACTCAAATCTCAATTGCCACCCGCTTTCAATTCTCTCGCCTGCTTCAAATCTCTAGCAGACTGCATCTTCCAGCCGGATTCTTCACGAACCAGCTTTCTCGGCTCGCTCCGCCCAAAATTTGCGAGCCGCCCGAACGTAGGGCACAAATGCCTTCAATTGGTCAGGTGGAAGCTTGGCCAATCGCTGCTCGGTTTCGCCCAACCACTTCTGGAAAAAAGCGACGCTGCGTGCGGAGATTCTCGGTTGCCCACCAACCTGAAAATACCAAGGCGACGAAATCACGGCCCGGTAGTGGTCCTCGTGCAATGTCACCACTCGAACCGTCGCCCAGCCCGATTCTTTGATTTTCAGAGGAGGGATTCGACCGCCCGCTTTCGCGAATTCGTCCAACTTCGCTCCATAGTGCAACCGACCGTTGTGAATGACTTCGAGGTACTCGACCGGGTCGCGAACGTTCAGGACAACTTCGGCGGTCAGCTCGACCGATTCGTCGCCGCTGACGTCAGCCCGACGAATCTCGAATACATGGCCGGGCAAACGTCCCTCCAAATTAGTCCGCATCAAGGGACCGTTTGTCGCGAAACTGCAACCGTCCCAAGCCGCGTTCCACCAATCTTCCATCGTCCCGACGGCGACCGATTCTTCCCTCGAATCAAACGACGAAGTCTGCGATCGAGCAGCAACATACAAACGGTTGTATCCCACCGGCGAGTTACCCGGTTCATCACCTGAGCCCGCCATCGGCGCCAGTCGGAAACCAGCGTCCAACAAATGCCAATGGATCTGCTCGGCGTCACGTCCAAGCTGAGTCGCATCGGTTCGGTTGGCGGGTTGCAGCATGCGTCCGTCGGAAACGCGATTGACGGATTCGTTCAGTCGCAACCAATCGCCGAGCACAAAGACGCCGTCAATCTTTTCGCTGGCCAACCAAATCGGCAACAACCAAGCGAACGGATTTTCTATCGCAACACGCGTGGAAGAATCGGCCGGCAAACTTGCCAACCAACCGAGTGAAGCAAGCTCCTGCGAAGCAAACTTTTCCGTTGGAACTGGATTCCAGTCGGGATCGATCTGGTTCCGATAAAACGCCAAACCGCCGATGCAGTCGACGTTAGTCTCAATCCACAATGGTTCCGTCGGCCAACCATCAGGCGTTTGCACAGGCTCGTTGTCACCGAACAGGTTCTTAGCGTTGCGACGTGGGATCGGTTTCTCTATTCCGCGTCCGGCAATTTCCAAATCACGGAGGACGTTTGCCAAATGCAGATCCTCTGCCGTCATTCGCATCGGCAAACTTTCCGCCGAACGAGGCACCAAGCAATCGCCGCTCGTCCAGCCTTCCGGTCGCATCTGGACCATTCGCGGAAGTGCGAGTTGATGCTCGTCTTCACCGCCACGTTGAACTTCAAAAGTGCCTCGAAGAACTCGCGACTCGGGACCTCGCGTCAGCTTGAACTCGTACGCGCCATCTTGCAGCGACAGTTCCGCGAATTCATCCAGCACAAATCCGGGCCCCGACGACAGCGAATGACGCGGAGCCACCGAAACTGACTTCGGCCGCGACGTTCGCCGCACCGTTGTGGGCAGCTGTCGGGTCAGCTCCATGCGCGCGATCGTCGGTTCTCCCGTCGACTCGTCAACCACTCGCAGCGTCAGGTCGCCGTCGGCCCAAAGCGGCACAGGTGGGCAGAAACCGCACAAAACCAGGGCAAAAAGGGGACAAATCGACTTCACGGCATTCCCCCATCGGTCTGTGGTTCGGTGTTTGCTATGGTGAATCCACAAAAGACTGTTCCTGTCAAAATGACACAATCGCCTTCAAAATCATTGACACGCTGTGGCCGAAGATCTGTATCAAACGCTGGGAGTTTCTCGCGACGCCGACAAGGCCGAACTGACCAAAGCCTATCGCAAGTTAGCCCGGAAGTACCATCCGGACATGAACCCCGATAACCCGGACGCGCAAGAAAAATTCAAACGCGTTCAGGAAGCGTACGAAGTCCTCAACGACGAACAAAAGCGAGCGGCATACGATCGCTACGGATCCGACTTCGAAAAAATTCGCGGGGGTTGGAATCCCGGAGCCGGTGGTGGTGGCGGAGCAGCGGGTCCATCCTTTGACGGCTTGGATCTGGAACAAATCTTCGGCGCGGCCGGTCGCGGTGGCGGGGGAGGAGGCCAACCTGGATTTGAGAACGGGTTCAACGACTTCTTTGAACAAATCCTCGGTGGCGGAGCACGAGGCGGTGGCGGTTCACCATTCGGTGGTGGCCAGCGATCGGCGCCTCCGCAACGTGGTCAAAACATTCGGCACGAATTGTCTGTCACGTTCCGCACCGCGGTGCTGGGTGACAAAGTCGAGTTCTATCTCGCTCGAGGTGGCAAACAAGAAAAACTGTCGGTCGCGATTCCACCCGGGGTCAGCTCCGGCAGCAAAATTCGATTGCGTGAACAGGGACATCCCGGCCCCGGTGGTGCGGGTGACTTGATCCTGATCATTCAAGTCGACGACCACCCGTTCTACAAACGCAACGGCAACCACTTGGAACTCAAACTTCCGATCACCGTCGCGGAAGCTGTGTTGGGTGCCAAGGTCGACGTGCCAACTCCCGCGGGAACGATCACGCTTTCGATTCCCGCCGGCAGTTCCAGCGGCAAACGTTTGCGTCTGAAAGGACAGGGCGTTCGCAACCCAAAGGGAACGGACGGCGACTTGATGGTCGAACTACAAATCCAATTGCCTGAATCGATCGACGACGAATCCAAGAAACTGATCGAACAGTTCGACGCTGCCAATCCCATGCAGCCGCGTGAATCGCTGAAGTTCTGATCGGCTTCCACCATCACGGCTTCCAATCACTCCGACTTGGACGCCGCTTTCGATTCTAACTCCCTCTCATACATCATCACCGCCATGATGATGTGTCGGTCGGACAAAGTGTTCAAAGGCACCCGGTGCAGGATGCCTTTGCTGTCTTCCAGCTCCACCGTTTCGCGCTCGATGATCCGATTGAGCTTCGCTTTCAAACGATGTTCGCCATCGTGATCTGTCCATGTCGTCCAGCGTTCCTCGGCTGCGGCAGCCTGATCTGGATTGCGTTGCTCTCTGACCACTTCTTCGATGGAAGCATTGTTGGTGATTGGACTGGCCAGTACTTCCCTGGCTGCTCGACTTCCCATCGCGCCCCAGACTCCATACGGACTGCGTGATCCCGGCCGGGTATATTCGCTGCCAATCGACACACCCGGCTGAGAAAGATCTCCCGTGTCGATGCTGTCCCGAACAAACACGGTTCGGCCGTCCATCATCAAAGCATGCACCCCATCGGCGTGCCGACTGGATGCCGATGCAATCGGGTCCTCCATTCCCAAATCCGATAAACAGGTCGGCGAGTTGGGTGGCAAGACGGTTTGGAAACCACTGATCGCCAAAGCTCCGTCTGCCCAACGAGATCCCCGGCGAACCTCCCACCAATCGGCATGGTCACCGTCGCGTGTCTTCAGGCACAACGATGGATTCAAGCTCAACCCTTTGATCCCTTGAGCAATGTGGGACTCCTTCGCGTCATTCTCATCCGGCGTGATCGTTTCGGACATTCCAATTGTGTTGGACAACCCGTCCAAGAAGTCACGAAACCTCTTTCGCTGATTCCCGCTGAACGCACCTCGCATACCCGCCTGCACGCGCCGCATCGATTCGGCATTTTTCTGGTCAATCTTCTCACCCATCAAATACGTTCCGTCACCATAACTAAACACGTAGTTGCAGAACGTTGCTGGATCGATTGCCCCAGGCGGCAGCTCGGGCATCGCCAAGGTCGTCACCACGATTGTTTCTTGTTCCGGCACTTCCGGTTTGGTTTGCATGTCGTCGGGACAACGCAAGGTTGCGAAAGCCGATGCCCATGGTGTGTATTCCGTTGAATCAAACCAGGGCGCTGGACCCATTGGCGGAAATCGCTTCCCGGTCTTCGGCGACACATAGGGATTCGCGATTTTTTCCCACAATGCCTGCTGTTCCAAAAACGGCGAGAGCGTGACCAACGGGCTGAGCCGTCCTTGGTTGCAAGTGTCATCTTCTCCACCAACGGTTCCACCCAACCCCGGCGGCAATTGGTTGTAAGCAGCGTGATAGTTGTGCATCGCCAAGCCCAACATTGCGAGGTTGTTCGAACACTGAATGTTTCGATTAGCAGCACGCTGACGCAAGACCACCGGCAACAACAAACTGAATCCAACTGACGCCACCACGCTGACGAGGATCAGATCTGTGAGAGTGAGCTTTGACTTCATCGGAGAACTCCAAAGGAAAAGGCGGTTGCATCCGCACGGGGATGACTGTGTTTCAAGCTTGGCGGCGACGTTGCGGTTCACTTAATCGGGATCTTCTAACGGGCCCCGAAAGGATCCCTGGCGGCCTCCATCGCCCGCATAAACTGAACCGGTTGACGACCACCGCGTTGATTTGCCCGTGCATCAAAAACGAGCTTCCAACGACCACCCAAAAACGCCCATTGGAAACCGCGAGTGAGTCCCTTGCCGGTTGCCAATGCCTCCTGCAGCTTCCCCAGAACCTCCGGTGTAGCTGTGCTGGTAACTCCAAGAAGCTGATCGTATACGGTGATCAATGCACCTCGCTGTGACCCTATCATCGCTGCCGTCATTGCAATCGCGGCAGGATCATCTCCCTGTTGACCATCGCCGAGAACAACCCACTCACGAACAAATGTTTCGAACTGTTTGTCCTCTAACAATTCAAGTTGAGTCGACAATTGCTCGACCAAAAGCTTCGCTTCCTCCAGCTTTCGTTGGCGATGGGTTTGAACCGCTCGGTAAGCGTCCTGGCTGCTGAATCTCGACAACGCCAACCGACGAATCCCACCTTGTTCGGACATCAAGACAAGGACACCCTTGTCGGTCAAATCCACCTGACGAGCTTGGATCTTTCCGGTGCCTTTTGCCGCATGCCAAGTTTCCAGTTCAAACTTCGCAAACTCAGCGAGCTCTTCCTCGGTGAAAGTGCGCACAGGCTCAGACAATTCGTTGGAATCGAATCGATCCCGGGCCGCTCTCGTCCCCATCGCACCCCAAACCCCGTACGGGCTCTTACTACCTGGCGGAAGAGTCTTGCCTTTGTCCAGGTGTCCTTCGGCAACACTCGGGGATTCCTGATCGCCCACATCGATGGAACTGCTCGCGAATCGCACGGCTCCATCGGCCATCAACACGTGAGCTCCTTCACCGTGCAGACTAGACGCCGACATCACGCCCTCGAGCTCACCTTTCTCCGATGTCGCCGAGTGAGAATTGGGTGGCAGAATGGTTTGAACACCCACTGACAACAGCGATCCATCGGCCCAACACGCACCGCGTCCCTCAGGCCAGTACTTGGTCTGATCGTCCTCATGAGCGTCCAGGCAAACCGCAGGTCGCTCGATCAATCCGGAGACCTCTTTCGCAACACGGACACCGCCAATTCGGGCTTCACTCATCAGCAACGTATTGGACAACCCATCCAGGACGTCACGAAACCGAAAAACCATCTGATAGCCAAACATGCCTCTTAAAGCACCGGGCGTTCGTCCATAGGGTGGCATTTCTTCTAGCGGCGATGCTCCCACATTCATGACCGCGTCGCCATAGTTGATCGTGTAACTGGCGACCGTCGGAAAATCCTTCGCGGTTGGATCGGCGGGACAAACCAACAACTCGGGCCGTTCGTTCCAAGGTGTGTAAACCTTTGGATCAAACCAGGGAACCGGGCCCATCGCCGGGAAGACCTCCCCATTGGCTCGCAATGGGTTGGCAATTTTTTCCCACAACGGTTGTTGTTCAAAGAATGGAGTCAAACCCACCAGCGGACTCAAACGATTCGCGTTGCCCAATGTCGGCTCATCCGCACTTCCGGAGGATGTGCCACCGCATCCCATCGGCATCGCTCGATAAGCAGAATGGTAGTTGTGAAGTGCGAGCCCCACCTGTTTGAGATTCATCTCGCACGTGGACCGCCTCGCGTTTTGTCTCATTCGAGGGACAACGCCGGCTAACAAAACCAAACCCACCATCAATGCAACACCGAATGTGATGACATCGACAAACCTTATGTGAAGCTTCGTTCCCATGACTTCATCCCAACCTAAAAAGAAATCTGAGCGTGACGATGGTGTTCAAACCGTGGCAAACGCGATGGCTTCTCCCCATTCGGTCACAAACGCCCCGACCATTCGTTTCGATCAATCACATCACTGATGAACATCTGCTGAGCCACCAAGATGGATTCATGCAACTGTTCCGCAGTCACTGAACCAGCCTTGTTGGAAACGTCCAATGTTCCGGTCGCATCGCTTAAAAACTCGACCTGATACCCACGGTGAAAGGCCTGACGAGCCGTCGTGTCACAACAAACCTGTGTCATGTAGCCCGCGATACTGACCGTATCAACGTCGTTGGATTTCAGAAATTCGTCGAGGTCCGTGTTGGTGAACGAACCTGGCAAGGCCTTGTCAATCAACGCATCTCTGTGTCGCGACTCCACCTCGGGATGCAACTGCCACATCTCGCTGTTCTTGCAGAACACGGGTGAATCCGGATCGGGTTGATGGTGACGAATCACCGCCGTTGGAACCTTTGCGTTTCGGGCTTGGTCCATGACTTCCAAGATCGATTCCAGATGTCCGACGGGATGCCGAATAGGAAACGCACCGTCGAAGTATTCACGCTGGACATCGATGACCAACAAAGCTCGCTTCATTCGTTCGCCTTTGAAAAAGCAGAAAAGGGGGAGGGCGGTTACACCCTGAGGATGATCATGGCGTCTGAGCCGCTGGAATGCAAATTTCCAGCACTTCCATCACACGCCGACAACTGCAGAAGGCGTGAACCCGGTGACGATTGCTGCGATTGCGGACAGAAACCCGAGAAACACGAATTGGCTGAATCGTCAAAGCACCTCGCCGCGTCGGCTTCTCGCGGCATCAGGGTTGGATCTGCAACTTTTGCAAATCGCTCCTTAGCTTGCCCTCGATCAGTTGGGGATCTTTCATCAGATCTCCATAGCGAAGCAGCGAACGCGCCAACCTCGCGGCAATTGTTTGATTCTCTGGTTTGCCAATGTGGTTCGTGGTTTCGTGCGGATCCTCTTTCAGATCAAACAACCAGGGTTGATCGTCCGCCGACACGATCAACTTGTACCGATCCGTGACTGCGGCGATCCAGGCGGCTTTACTGGAAGCGGCCCGCAAAAACGTGACGCTGTTTCGATGAGATTCCTCGTCGGACGTCTCAATGTTTCGAAACCATTCTGATAGATCTCGTCCCTGAGTCCCCGCGGGCACTTCCTTCCTCAACAACGACAACAAAGTGGGAGCGAAATCAACAGTGCCCATCGCTTGATCGATCCGCAATCCCGCCGAGATCAGCCCCGGTGCCGCGATGATCATCGGAACCTTCGCACTGCCTTCGTATGGATTGCCTTTGTTGAGGCGGCCATGTTCATAGCACAGGTCCCCATGATCTGAAGTGAACACCACCACGGTTCGCTTGGTCAAGCTGAGTTCGTCAAGAAGTGACAACAGCATGCCGACATTGTCATCAATGCATCGAACCATTCCAAAGTACTGTGTCATCAACCTCGCATTGAATCGCTGTTGCGAATTGCGATTGGTCGCTGGCAACCACCCCGGTTGATCCCCATCCAACTGAAACGTCATCGGTGGCCGAACCGGCATGTTTTCAAACATCGTGTCATAAGGCTGACGAACCGTGTTCGGACCATGAGGATCAGGCAACGACAAGTGATAACAAAACGGTTCTTGCGAATGCTCACGAATGAAATCAGCCGCTCGATCACACAACCAATCCGTGCTGAAAGTCTTCTCATCCGCTCCATTTAGATCGTAGTTCGGCTGCCCCTTTTTGTTCGTCGCCGCGACACTCGGTTGACCATTCTCAAAGTCAAATTTCTTCCAGTGACCGCGGTTGAACATGTATCGATTGTCGGAAAAGCCGAATTGGCGATCCGGTCCCCACTGAGGTTTGCCAGGTCCATCCAAATGCCATTTGCCCGCATAGCCGGTCGCATAACCGTCCCGTCGCAGCACTTCCGCGAACGTCACCATGTCGCCGCGAAGCGGTCGGTCGTTTTGGTAGGCACCTGTGTTTTGTGGGTATCGCCCCGTAAAGAAAGCAGCTCGCGAAGGCGTGCACACGGGGGACGTCGCGTAGAACGATGTACAAATCGCACCACGTGCTGCGATGGAATCGATGCTGGGTGTTTCGACCACGGCACCTTTGCCCCAAATTTCAGCCTCCTCGATCGGCAACGTGTCGCGATAACAACCCAACGTCCGAAAATTGTGCTCATCGGTTTGGATGATCAACACGTTCGGTTGTTCGTTTGCAGAAACCGCAGACACCTCGCGTGCCAGAACGCAATTGGCCATCGTCACTGCAAACAAAGCCAACATGCACTTCATTGGAAATCGCAATCGCGATCCAAATCGATGGCAACAAAATGACGATGCGACCATTAGAGACCTGCCTTCGAATCGTGGTGACATGCTGACACTTGTAGAAGAATTTGGATCTCACACTCTAGCCGATCGACGTTTGTCGCGGTTCCGAGACTGCGGCAGGGATATCAACCGCCGGACTTTCGCTGCAGGATCAACGGCCGAGCCGGGACGCTTGTTTCCGACATTCGAACGGGTTGGATCGGCGGGCAAGCGACTTGACCTTCATAAACCGTCCAAAGCGGTTGGCCCGTTTCGACACGGTCGCCAACGCGAAAGTGCAAATCAATTCCAACGGACGGTTCCACGGGATCAGTTGTTTTGCGTCGACCACCGCCCATCGAAATGATCGCATCGCCGATGGCGGGGCAATCAATCGATTCAACCCATCCGGATCGCTCCGCGACGGTGTCGCGTTGTTTGCCCAGCGGCAGATGACCGGAAAGCTTGCCGCCCTGTTCGTGCACCATGCGTTCAAATCGTTGCCTCGCTTCACCCGAATCGAGTTTGCGAGCCAACAACCCCTCCGCCGTTTGCAGATCGCCAGCTTGCTTCGTTGCCACCAGCAACTCCGCCGACAATCGCAACGTCAATGCTCGCACTTCTTCCGGCCCACCGCCATCGAGTACATCAAGAGACTCGTTGACCTCGTTCGCATTTCCGATGGCTCGTCCGAGTGGTTGATCCATGTCAGACAGGACGGGAATGGTCGGCAAACCCGCTTCTACGCCCACTTCTCGAAGCGAGTCGGCCAACTCGGTTGCCTGCTGAATGCTTGGCATGAAGCCAGCCGATCCAACCTTCACATCCATCACCAGGGCATCCAAGCTTGCCGCCAGCTTCTTGCTGAGAATGCTGGCCGTGATCAGCCCCACGGATTCGACTGTGGCTGTGACGTCTCGCAGTCCATACAAACGGCGATCCGCTGGTGCGATTGACTCGGTGGCTCCCACGATGAAGCAACCCACATCCTTCAGGACTCGGCTGGATTGTTCGATCGACAGCTGCGTTTGGTAGCCCGGGATCGATTCGAGCTTGTCGAGCGTCCCACCGGTTCGCCCAAGGCCACGGCCACTGATCATCGGCACGTCCACATCGCAGCAGGCCAGCAGCGGAGCCAAGATCAGCGAGACTTTGTCGCCCAGCCCTCCGGTGCTGTGCTTGTCGACTCGAGGTCGATCACTGACCCGGGGCAGACGTTCACCACTGTCGACCATGCACCGGGTCAGCTCAGCCGTTTCGCGTCGATCCAAGCCGCGAAAGAAGATTGCCATCGCGAGGGCGGACATTTGGTAATCCGTGACCTCACCGCCACAGTAGCCCTCAATCAGGAATCGCCATTGCTCGGCGTTCAGGACCCCGCCGTCCCGCTTGGTCCGGATCAAATTGGCGGTCAGCATCGAGCACTTGCCTTGCGAAAGACTGGAGAAGGGCGGAGAGTCAAACGGGGCGAGCAGGAGTCACGGGGGCGATGCCACGAGGCCCGGTGGAAAACCACGGGATGACATCCTACAAACATCTGGCTTGTCTTTCGACAATTGGCCTTGATCGACTAAGCTAAGGCCCGGATTCAACCTGAAGACTCTTTTCCTCCTTCCTCCGATTCACGGGAATTTTCGCCTGTCTGGCGGACTTTTCTCGGTCACGCGAGATCAAAACGAATGGCACACGGCGCAGCGAAAAAGGTTCCCGCAGGCCCCCCCCGCGATATGTCGCCCGATGCGGTCGCCGCGCGGCTGAAAAGCAGTTTGCTGCAAGAAAAGAAGGAACTGGAAGTCGACAAGATTTTCCGGGCGTTGGTCAAACTGGAAGGTTCTGACCTTCACCTGAAAGTCGGCCAACCACCCATGGTTCGCGTCGGCGGTGAACTCAAACCGCTCAATCGGGGACCGATCGAAGCCGAAGAAATGGTTCGATTGCTGTTGCCGATGATGGACGATCGCAACCTGATCATCTTTGAAGAAGAAGGCGGCGCCGACTTTTCTTACCAATGCGAAGTCGACGGCACCCGCTGGCGGTTCCGGATCAACATGCTGAAATCGCTCGGCAACATCGGTTTGGTCGCTCGTCGGATTAGTAACTTCATTCCCGACTTTCGCGGCCTCTTCCTGCCCGATTCGATTGAAAACCTCTGCCACTACGAACAGGGCATGGTTCTGCTCGCCGGAGTCACGGGCTCGGGAAAAAGTACCACGATCGGTTCGATGCTGAACTACATCAACAGCATCTATCGAAAACACATTTTGACCCTCGAAGATCCGATCGAATTCATCTTCACGGAAGACAAATCGCTGATCAACCAACGCGAAATTGGTCAGGACGTCGTGGACTTCTCCATCGGAATGAAACACGCCGTGCGGGAAGACCCCGACATCATTCTGGTCGGTGAGCTTCGGGACGAAGAAACGTTCATGACGGCGATTCACGCGGCCGAAACAGGTCACTTGGTTTTCGGAACGATCCACGCCGCGAGTGCCTCGACCTGCATCGGCCGGATTCTGGACTTGTTCCCCGAAGAAATGCACAACGCCATCCGCAGCGCCATCGCCTTCAACATGAAAGGCATCGTCGCCCAGAAACTGCTCAAGAGCATCAAGCCTGGCGTTTCGCGTGTGCCAACCTGCGAAGTGATGACGTTCTCGCCAATGATTCGCAAATTGGTCCTCGAAGGCCACGACAACAAACTACCCGACGCGATTCGCATCGGTGCCGAAGACGGCATGCAAGACTTCACCATGAGTTTGAAACAACTGATCGACGATGAATTGATTGATCGGCCGACCGCGTTCGCAGTCGCACCGAACAAGGACGCGCTGAAGATGGCGCTCAAGGGCATCGACGTCAAAGCACCAGGAATCCTGTAAGTGGCAAAGCAATCCAACGAAGAAGTACAACTCTGGCAAACCGTCGCTCCCGTGGAATTCGTTCCTCGGATCAAAGACAACAACGAATTGCAAGCGTTGCTGATCAGCACCCGCCAAGGCGCCGGCTACGCCATCGCTGGCGGCCAAATTGCGCACGCGATCACGTCGCGAGCCACGCACATCCTGATGGATTTTTCAAAGTCCGCCTGTGCGATTCGCTATCAGATTGACGGGGCATGGGAACAGCTACCACCGCTGGATCGCGAAAGCGGTGACGCGATGCTGTACGCATTGAAACAACTGTGCTTGATGAATCCGGCCGATCGTCGCGGCAGCCAAAAAGGCGGCATGCGAGTCAAGTTGGTCAAAGACAAGTATCAATTCAACGTTCAATCACAAGGCGTGCCCACCGGCGAACGTGTGATCTGTCGTTTGGAAGCCGAAGAGATGCCGTTCAAGAAATTGGGCGACCTCGGCATGCGAGACAAAATGATCGAACAGTTCAAAGAGAAACTGAACGGTTCGGGCAACATCGTCCTGATCACGGCCAAGAAAAGCGAAGGTGTTTCGACTTTCTGGAACGTCGCCATCAGTGCCGCTGACCGCTTGGTCCGCGACTTCCAATCGTTCGAACCCGCTGAATCACCCGAACCCGAGATCATCAACATCTCGCCCAACTTGTTTGGTGGAGACACGGGAAAAACCGAACTCGAGATGGTCAACCGAATGGTTCTGCGTGAACCGGATGTGTTGATGTTCCCCAACCCACCGCAGCCCGAATCACTGAAGGTTGCGTTGGAACAAGTCGTCGCCGCCGACCGACAAGTCATCCACCGGATGGCGGCCGAAAGTGCGATGCCCGCCTTGCTAACTTTCTTGGGACGTTACCCGGAATGTCGCAGCCTGATCGCAAACAACATCGGCTGTGTAATTCATCAGCGATTGGTTCGACGTTTATGTGACAACTGCAAAGTCGGGTTTGAACCGCCTCCAAAGCTGCTCGCTCAACTGGGCATCCCGGCTGGTCGAGTTCCGTTGCTCTACAAACCGTTCATTCCACCACCGATCGAACAACAAGTCGACGAGAACGGACGCCCTGCACCAATCACACCGTGCCCCGTCTGCAATTCACGAGGCTATCACGGTCGCATCGGATTGTACGAGATGCTGACACCAGGCCCGCAACTCAAAGCGGCATTGGCCAAGACCCAGGACGCCGGCCAATTGACCGCGATCGCCAAATCCGAAGGTTTCCGCCCCGTCCAATCCGAAGCCGTCCTCACGGTCGCGCGAGGACTGACCAGCCTCGACGAACTCAAGCGAGCGTTTGCCAAACGCTGAGAAATGATCGCGAAGCTCGCCCATTCTTTCAAAGCTTGAAAGAGACATGAGCCACCGTTCTCTCAGCCAAAACAAGCCGAGGCTCGAGCTTGGCCTCGGTGGTGCCTATGGCCGTTGCGTTCCGCGTCGGCTTTCATGGATTCCGGACGGCCTACGCAACTGGACTTGCCGAAGTACTTTTGCCAGTCCCATACCAAGTCACGCCACATCGACGCATCGATGCCGACTTCGGAAAGCGTATGGGCCAGACGATTGGGCAGCTCGGCAACTTGCCCGGCGACTGACTGCGCCGCTGTCCAGTCAAGCAACCGCTTATAGTCGCTCCATCGAATATGGAGGAACCCGCGGTCACTGCTGCGAACACCTTGAGTGTGGACTTCTGGTTCTGCTGAAAGCGTTGTTTTGCTCAGTGTCAGCGGGCTGAGCCATCCGTCGCGACGAATGCGTTTGCCCGTTGGGTTGCGTCGCTTTGCCTTGCGTTTTTCCTGGAGAATTTCGACAGGTGTCTCGCGGATTTCGCACCCGGCTTCTTCCGTGGGAATCGGCTTGAGATCAAACGCGGCGGAAGGGATTTGTTCGCCCTTGCGAGCTTCGATTCGGTCGTAGGCACTGGTGTGCGGGCTGGTCTCGGGCGTGGTGGACATGGCCGCTCGAACTGGATTCAGGTCGACATACATGCTGCAAGCGAGCAAGCCCGCTTCATCGACAATTCGTTGGGCTTTGAAGCGACCTTCCCAGAACCGGCCGGTACACTCGTCTTGCTTGTTGGCCATACGGGCGATCGGTTCGGCCAGGGCTCTCATGAACCAAGAAATATCAGATAAGCGACTGCGGACCTCGGCCAGTCGTTCTTTGTTTCGAACCAGCATCTGAACGTCGTTTTCAGTGGGTTCGGCTAAGTGTTCTTCGAGACGTCGGCCGGGGAAGACTCGCAGCCAGCGAATCGCCACCTCTTCGTCGCTCCACTGCGCACAAACATCCGGCCGATTGCGGAGGATCTGATGCATGTGATTGCTCATTATCGCGTAAGAAAGAACGTCGACGGCGAACACCGACGCCAGAGCCTCCATCCGCCGACGAATCCATTCTTTGCGAAACGAGAAATCCTTGCCGGTTGCGTGATCGACACCAGCCAAAAAGGCTCGACGGACACATCGCTGCACGACATGCACGATCCCAACTTCGCCGGAATCAAACTGTTCACGTCGCTGAGGCCGCGGCATGGCTGTGCTCTCTATCTCGGAACCGACTGAAAAGACAACTGGATCCTACGCAGCGGCACTCGAGAGTCAAGGTTTGGTGGGTGGCACCATCCGACGATCCCCAGAACCGGCCGGTACACTCGTCTTGCTTGTTGGCCATACGGGCGATCGGTTCGGCCAGGGCTCTCATGAACCAAGAAATATCAGATAAGCGACTGCGGACCTCGGCCAGTCGTTCTTTGTTTCGAACCAGCATCTGAACGTCGTTTTCAGTGGGTTCGGCTAAGTGTTCTTCGAGACGTCGGCCGGGGAAGACTCGCAGCCAGCGAATCGCCACCTCTTCGTCGCTCCACTGCGCACAAACATCCGGCCGATTGCGGAGGATCTGATGCATGTGATTGCTCATTATCGCGTAAGAAAGAACGTCGACGGCGAACACCGACGCCAGAGCCTCCATCCGCCGACGAATCCATTCTTTGCGAAACGAGAAATCCTTGCCGGTTGCGTGATCGACACCAGCCAAAAAGGCTCGACGGACACATCGCTGCACGACATGCACGATCCCAACTTCGCCGGAATCAAACTGTTCACGTCGCTGAGGCCGCGGCATGGCTGTGCTCTCTATCTCGGAACCGACTGAAAAGACAACTGGATCCTACGCAGCGGCACTCGAGAGTCAAGGTTTGGTGGGTGGCACCATCCGACGATCCCGACTCTGCATGGCGGCACTCACCTTCGTTCCACTCAACAAGGCCGGAACGTTGCTGACTAGCAGCATCGAACGATCCGTGAGCAAGAACGCTACCGCAGTTCTCTGGTGCAGTGGTATGGTTAATTTACCTCCGTCCCCTTTGATCGTTCCACGCCACATCGACGCATCGATGCCGACTTCGGAAAGCGTATGGGCCAGACGATTGGGCAGCTCGGCAACTTGCCCGGCGACTGACTGCGCCGCTGTCCAGTCAAGCAACCGCTTGTAGTCGCTCCAGCGAATGTGGAGGAACCCGCGGTCACTGCTGCGAACACCTTGGATGTGGACTTCTGGTTCTGCTGAAAGCGTTGTTTTGCTCAGCGTCAGCGGGCTGAGCCATCCGTCGCGACGAATGCGTTTGCCCGTTGGGTTGCGTGGCTTCGCCTGGAGAACTTCATCGGGCATCTTGAACAGAGAACTCGAGCTTCAACTAGGCGACGCGTTTTGAACTGCGACGAACGAACCAATATGAAGGAGAAAGCGACTCAACCGTCGCATCCACGCGAAGTCAAATCCTTATTGGTTAGGCGTCTTTTTGAAGCTCTCCAACTCGTGAGTATGAACTCAGCAATCTTCTTTGTTGTACGATTGCTTGCATCGACATAGCCGTCAATAGACAGCATGCCGTCCACTTCGGCGTCATCAAATCTGACGAACATTACGCGTTCGTCTTCTTTTGATTTGATGATGTCGCGAATCGCCCGCCATTCCAAGCCGCACCATTGCTTTTTGGCGTACTCATCGCAGAGGAAAACCACGATTAGGTCGGATTGATCGCGGTAGATTCTTTGTAACAGTGTATCGAGGTTTGGCCGAGCCAACTGCGCCTGGTAATCGAAGTCGTAGAATACAGAATCGTTGCCAAGTGGGTCACGCAGAGCGTCAACAACGCGAGAAACATATCGACGCTTTTCACCGGGAAAAGAGACGGCGACTTTGAAGTTTAGGTCGGACAGTGAGTACGTAGAACGATCGCTCTTGCCGACAGATTGATCGTTTGCGAGTCGCTCCAAAGCAAGAAGCGACAGGGAAAATGGGTCCGGTTCAATCCGATGAGCCTTGTCCCGCCCAGGGTTTACCTGTGAAAGGTGATACAGCAAGTAGTTGAGCCATACGGACAGCGGGTTTGAATTGACTGCGGCGGTAGGTTTACCGGAACGCCCTTGCGATTTCTCGTTGTCTTGGATTTCGGATACGACCCGCGACTCGATGTATCGGGCTTCGTCGGCGTCGAACATGGTGCCTGCACGGGCTGCCATCCGGACGAACAGTGGTGTGGCGTCACCTTCGATGACACCCATGAAGGTGAGGGCAGACCCGCGGAGGCCCCACTGCAAGTCGCTGTCGTTTATGTTCGTTACCAACTCTTCGATGTCATCGTCAGTGTTCAGCATGCCGTAGTATTGCCACAACATGATCGCGTGATTGGGCTGGACGAATTTGCGGTCCAAGATGGAACCGCCTTCTTGCGTTATGTGGTACGTGTGGAACTGCAGGTGATGGAATTTCGCGGCCTCGGTTTCAAAAGCTTCGATCAGGCGTTGGATTTCCTCAACTTTGTCTTTAAGTGCCACTGGCGTGATGACTCCGTTTTGACGCCCAACAACAGACTCAACCCTACTCAGTAGGATCGTATTCGGGAAATCCCAGGATACGGGGTAAGTGAGTTGGGGTGTTTGACCAACATCACTCAACTCACTCCCGTGCTCAGAATCCTAGCTGCTGCGCGTTGCCGCGGCAACGTTTCGTGCCGGTGGAACCGAATCGTGCCAAACTTGATCCGGGGAGGCTGGAAAACTGGGCCGCAACGATTCAGCAGTCCAACTCGGCGCAAACAAAAACACGTCAGCAAGAACTGACGTGTCGATGTTGTTTTTGATTCGAAGCTTTGGTGAAGCCTAGCGGCTGGCTCGCAGTTGCCCGCGAGCTCGACGCACGGCGGCGTCTTTGATTTGAGCTTGCTCGGGAGTGCTGCTGGGCATGTCCAGTGCTTCTGCCAATGTCTTGGTCGCTTCGTCATTGTCGAGCAAATCCACGGGAATCGCTCGTCCAGTCAAAACGTTCACGACGTCATCCTCGACTTGGGCGAAACCCCCGTCGACGAAGTAACGCTCGGGGCCGCTGACCGTCTGCAAACGCAACACACCGTAGCCGAGTCGGCCAATCATCGGTGCACGACCGCGCTGGACGCCAAGTTCGCCATCGAACATCGGCAAGGCTACAAAGTCAGCTTCCCGATCCAGTTCGGTTCGTTCGGGCGTGACGACGACACATCGAATGGACATCGGTTACTTGGACTCCATCTTCTTGGCTTGCTCTTCGGCTTGCTCGATCGCACCGACGTACATGAACGCTTGCTCGGGCAAGTGATCGTACTTGCCGTCACAGATTCCTTCGAAGCTGCGGATCGTGTCTTCGAGAGACGTGATCTCACCGGGTTTGCCGATGAAGACTTCTGCCACGAGGAAGGGCTGCGACAGGAATCGTTCGATGCGGCGTGCGCGGTGAACGATGGTCTTGTCTTCTTCGCTGAGTTCGTCGACACCGAGAATCGCGATGATGTCTTGCAGTTCGCGGTAACGTTGCAAGATCGTTTGAACGCGGCGGGCGATCGTGTAGTGACGGTCGCCGACGTACTGAGGATCCAAAATTCGCGAGTTCGAAGCCAACGGGTCGATGGCGGGATAAATCCCTTTTTCCGAAATCGAACGCTCAAGGTAAATGAAAGCGTCGAGCTGACCGAACGCCGTGGCCGGAGCGGGGTCAGTCGGGTCATCGGCAGGCACATAAACGGCTTGCACCGATGTAATAGCACCTTGCTTGGTCGAAGTAATCCGTTCTTGCAGAGCACCCATTTCGGTTGCCAGTGTGGGCTGATAGCCCACAGCCGATGGCATCCGTCCGAGAAGTGCGGACACTTCCGAACCGGCTTGCGAGAAGCGGAAGATGTTGTCGACGAACAACAGAGTGTCAGCACCAGTTGTATCGCGGAAGTATTCCGCCATGGTCAGTGCGGACAGAGCAACACGCAGACGTGATCCTGGTGGCTCGTTCATTTGACCGAACACCATGCAGGTTTGCTCGATCACGTTGCGACCGGTCGAACCGATCTCGGTTTCTTGCATTTCCAACCAGAGGTCGGTGCCTTCCCGTGTTCGTTCACCCACACCGGCGAAGACCGAATAACCACCGTGGCTCGATGCGATCCGAGCGATCAACTCGGTCAGAATCACGGTCTTGCCCAGACCAGCACCACCGAACAAACCTGCCTTACCACCACGAACAAATGGGGTCAGAAGGTCAACCACCTTGATGCCCGTTTCGAACAGCTCGGTGTTCGTTGACAGTTCGTTGACGGGAGGAGCCTGGCGGTGAATGGGCCAGTAATCGTCGGCTTGAACATCGCCACGTTTGTCGATGGGTTGCCCGAGAACGTTGAAGACGCGACCCAAGGTGGCTTTTCCGACGGGAACCGAAACTGGCTTGCCAGTGTCGACCACGTTCATGCCTCGCATCATGCCTTCGGTCGAACCCAAAGCAATCGCACGAACACGACCACCACCGAGGTGTTGCTGCACTTCGCCGGTCAAGTCAATGGTGACCCCTTTGTGCTCGCTTTGGATTGTCAAAGCGTTGTAGATCTTTGGCAGTTGACCTTCAGGAAACTCGGCATCAAAGGTTGAACCGATGACTTGAGTGACGCGGCCGGTGGCGGTTGCAGTGGACATGAGGGAGAAGCTCCTAGCGGTTAGCTACTAGCAATTAGCTTATGAATTGAATGGGGTGGTGTGTTTGCTGTGACGATTCGTCATTTGAAAATCGATGACTCAAGTAGCTAGTGGCAAGTCGCTAGAAGCTCTCAAGTTGCCCGAGGGCATTAGCCTTCCAGGGCTTCGACACCGCCGATGATTTCCATGATTTCGCCGGTGATTTGACTTTGACGGGCTCGGTTGTAGGTCATCGACAACTGTTTGATCATGTCGCCGGCACTTTCGGTGGCTCCCTTCATCGCGATCATTCGAGCGACTTGTTCGCTCACCGCCGCATCCAGGAAACACTTGAACAACTTGACTTTGAAGCTGGTCGGCACGACCTCTTCCAAAATGCTTTCCGCCGATGGAAGGAATTCGTATTCGGCATTGGTGTCGTCTGAACCATCCGAAGCGGAATCTGACTCGTCGCCGAGGGAACCAAGCGGAAGCAAGGTTTCGATCACGGCCTCTTGCTTCGATGTGCTGATGAACTTGGTGTAGACGACATCCAAACGGTCGATTTTGCCGGTAATGTATTCGGCCAAGTAACCTTCAGCGATCTTTTCGACATCGTCGTAAGCCGGTTGATCTTCGAACTGCAAGAAACGCTGTTCCGTTTCGATGCCACGAAACTTCAAACCATTGACGCCACGTTTACCGCTGGCATCGACGATCACATTTGGAATCGATTCGCGAAGCGACTTGATGCGGGGCAGAGCGGTTCGCAGAATCGAAGCGTTGTATCCGCCGCACAAACCACGGTTGCTGGCCAGAACCAGAACGCGAGTCGTGTTGATCTTTTCGCGTTGTTCCAACAGCGGGTGCTGCACGTCCAACCCGGCATCAGCGAGTCGCGAGACAATTTTGGTGATCTGCTCGGTGTAAGCCGTGGCCGCGGCAGCGCGGTCCATTGCTTTTTTGTACCGAGCCGTTGCGATCAGCTCCATCGTCCGCGTGATCTTGCGGATGTTGCGAATCGACTTGCGTCGTTTATCGAGGGCACGTGCGTTGGCCATGAATCACTCCGCCTTTCGGGTTCAGGCTGCAGGGGTGGCGGGTTTGTAGACAGTCTTGAACTCTTTGACCGCCGCAACGATGCGTTCAGCGATTTCGTCGCTCAAGGCTGGCGTCGCGGTCAGATCGCTGATCAATGAACTGTGCTTGTCATGGACGTATTGCAACAATTCCTTTTCGAACCTTTGCACTTCTTTGACGGCAACGTCATCGAGGTGACCGTTCGTACCGGCGTAGATGCTGATGACTTGCTCAGCGACCGAAAGCGGTTGGTACTGTGGCTGTTTGAGCAACTCGACCATGCGGTAACCACGGTCCAGTTCGGCCTGGGTCGCGGGATCCAAGTCGGTACCGAGCTGAGCAAATGCTTCCAAAGCACGGAAAGCCGCCAACTGAAGACGCAAACCGCCGGAGACCTTTTTCATGGCCTTCGTTTGAGCGGCACCACCCACGCGAGAGACACTGATACCAGGGTTCATAGCGGGACGAACGCCCGAGAAGAACAAGTCAGGTTGAACGTAGATCTGACCGTCGGTGATCGAAATCACGTTGGTTGGAATGTAAGCCGACACTTCGCCTTCGAGGGTTTCGATGATCGGGAGGCTGGTGATCGAACCGCCACCGAGTTCATCGGACAACTTCGACGAACGCTCGAGCAAACGACTGTGACAGTAGAACACGTCACCGGGGTAAGCTTCGCGGCCTGGTGGGCGACGCATCAGCAAGGACATTTGGCGATACGCTGTGGCTTGTTTGGACAAGTCATCGTAGACGACCAAGGCGTGTCCGCCGTTGAACATGAAGTGTTCTGCCATCGCGGTTCCGGCATAAGGAGCCACGTATTGCAGAGGAGCTGGTGCACTGGCACCCGCCGCGATGACGGTGGTGTATTCCATCGCACCGTGACGCTCGAGGACGTCGACGACCGAAGCGACGGCGGAGTCCTTTTGGCCGATGGCGATGTAGAAACACTTCACGCCCTGACCCTTTTGGTTCAGGATCGCGTCGATTGCGATGGCCGTCTTACCGGTTTTGCGGTCACCGATGATCAGTTCGCGTTGACCGCGTCCGATCGGGGTCATCGAGTCGATGGCCTTGATACCGGTTTGCAGAGGCTCGGTAACTGGTTTGCGTTCAGCAACGCCCGTCGCGATGATTTCCACCGGGCGGGTGATGTCGGTTTGCACGGGGCCTTTGCCGTCCAACGGGTTCCCGAGTGGATCGAGGACTCGACCGATGACTGCATCTCCGGCTGGAACGGACAACAGCGTTCCGAGTGCTTTGACTTCTTGACCTTCTTCGATCGTCAGGTAGTCACCCAGAATGATGACCCCGACGCTGTTTTCTTCCAGGTTGAAGGCCAGTCCGATCGATCCGTTGGCGAACTCGACCATTTCACCGGCCATGACGCCGGACAAGCCGTAGACGCGAGCAATCCCGTCACCAACTTCCAAGACCGTTCCGACTTCGCGGACGTCAATTTTGTTATCGAACTGTTCGATCTCGGCCTGCAAGACAGAGGCGATCTCGTCGCTATTGAATTTCACTGGACCGTACCGTGTTTTCCGATGGTGGTTTGTGCGTAAATGTTTTGAGGTGGAAGTTCAGTCGCCGCGTTGGATCACGACGATGAACTGAATCGATCCGACTGTTCGATCAATTGACGAGCGAATCCAGCCGCAGCGGATTTGCCGAGTTTGTCCAATCGGCTGGCCACTGACGAATCAAAAACGGTGTCGCCGACTCGGATCACCATGCCGCCGATCAGTTCGGTATCGACTGACTCACGAAGGCGAACGGTTTTGCCAAAGCGGCTTGAAAGTTGTTGGGTGACTTCACCACGCAGCTGTTCCGTCATCGGAACCGCCGTGCGAACTTCCGCGACGACTCGACCTGCAGCTTCATCGAACAAATCGACCGCAGCATCGCGAACTGCGACCAAGTAACCGAGTCGACCACGTTTGGCCATCACCTTCATCAGCTTGATCAAGGTCGGATGACTGTTACCACCAAACAAACGATCCACCACACGGCATTTCTCGTCAGCGTCGATTTGCGGCGACTGAAATGCGAGTTGCAGCTTGGGGTTGTGCAACAAAGCTTCGTCACAAATCGCGTTCAAATCACTGACAACCGCATCGGTGGATCCATCCGCTTGAGTCGCAGCGAGCAACGCCCGAGCGTAGGTCTTGCCGAGTTTTTCGGCGCCGACGTCAAGGACGGTGGAATGCGAGGCGGTTTCGGACACGTTGGGGGTCTCGTCGGTTGAGCGTCGTAGGAATTTCAGGGAAGGGAGTTTGACCACGTCAAAGGCGTTAGTTCTGGCTGGGCAGCCGTTCCATCGATTGACGAATCAAATCCGCGTGATCGTCAGCCGACAATTCGCGACCGACCACACTGCGAGCAACTTGCATGGCCAATTTGGACGTTTGTCCGGCCATCTCAGCCATCGCAACTTTCTTTGCATTCTCGATGTCCGACAAAGCTCGCTCGCGTTGGGCGGCGGCTTCCACTTTGGCAGCATCGACAATCTTCTGACCGTTCGCTTCGGCGTCACGACGAGCATCCGCCAGCATCGTTTGAACTTGGCTGGCCGCCTCGTCCAATTTCAACTGGTAATCGCTCAGCATTTGCTTTGCTTCGGCACTGGCCTTTTCAGCCGATTCCAAATCTTCGCGAATCTTTTCTTCGCGAGCCTGCAAACCGCCCAGGACGGCTGGCCAAACGAATTTGGACAGAATCGCCAAGACGCACAGGAAGATGATCAGGTTCCAAATGGCCGACCCACCGTCGAACGACAACAGAGGAGTCGCTGCATGATCGCCGTCGCCGTGACCATGTTCGTCTCCGGCGGCTTCATCGTGCCCATGGTCATCACCTTCGTGATCATGGTCGTGATCGCCATCTTCGCTGTCCGCCGCGTCCGCAAGAGCGTCCACCACGGTCACTTCATCTTGTGCTGCCAACGAGCGTGCAGGTGAAACCACCAACAACACCAGTGAGGCCAGCAAAGTGAGCGAGCTAATTGCAAGCAAGCGTTTCATCAAATTCGACCTAGCCGCGGCACAACAGAATGAACACCAATGCGATGACGGTTGCACCTTCGATCAGTGCAGCCGCGATGATCATCGCCGTTTGGATGCGTCCGCCAGCTTCAGGCTGACGTGACATCGCGTCGACAGCACTGCCACCGATGCGACCAATGCCCAAAGCGGCACCGATAATGATCAATCCGATTCCGATCCCCAGACCCATGCGGCCGAAGTCGTAGGAAGCGATTTCTTGGGCCAACATCATTGCCAGTTCTAACATCTTCAGATTGCTCCGTAAAAATTTTGAGCGAGTGAAAGGGGAAAGGTGTTTTTTGAGTGCGGAAGAATAGTCCAACCAAGTCGAACCGTCATGCCACCCTGCTGTAGTTTCGTCAGAAAGGAGCTGAAAAAGGTTTCAGTCCCGAACGCCTGACGGCGCGAATCAAAACAGTTTGCGGACTCAGGGCAATTTCATCGTGCTCTGAGTCTTGAAAACGAGCGACAAAATGCCACATCGTTTTCTGTTCATTCAAATCGACCGTCGCGGGTCTTTCAAAACGGATCAGACGCCCGCTGGATGACTGGCACCCACGGCTGGACTGATGCGACTGGGGTCAAAAATCTTGTCTGGGTCCATTTGGTTGGCGTCCGTCATTGCGTGCGGGTCGTCGTCCAAATGCTCGTCGTGTTCATGAGTCGCCATCGCGGCGATGAACAGCACGGTCAGGAAGGTGAAGATGAACGCTTGCAGGCAGCAAACAAACAACTCCAACAATGTCAGCGATGTTGCCACCAAGACAACAGGGACGCTGACCGCGTATCCCATTCCCTTGCTCGCTTCACCGGCGGCGAAGATCAGACCAACGAAAGCGGCAAGCACCAAGTGGCCGGCCATCATCGTGCCGAACAACCGCATGGCAAGCACGAAGCATTTGACCAGCAAACTGAGCCACTCGAGCACGTACAACATCAACGCGATGGGCAACATCAAAATGCCGCCATCCCAGCCAATGGGGTTGAAGTGATTGAAGAAGTCTTTGGCACTGGT
Organism: Rhodopirellula baltica SH 1; assembly: GCF_000196115.1. Classification (NCBI taxonomy): domain Bacteria; kingdom Pseudomonadati; phylum Planctomycetota; class Planctomycetia; order Pirellulales; family Pirellulaceae; genus Rhodopirellula; species Rhodopirellula baltica. Next base: position 5,514,441 of record NC_005027.1, on the reverse strand, counting down.
TTCGCGAATCCCGATGAAAATGATCGCGATCAGCGAGGTCAAAGCCAACATGCTGGTCAACGACAGGTTCCCAGTGGCACTACCGCCCCAGTGCGAAAATGCGTCGTTTCCAGTGATCAACTGCAACATGTAGCCAAATGGGATGACGCCCAAAATGTTGGCAAACAGGATGAAGAAGAACACCGTCCAGATGTAGTGAATGTATTTGTCGGTCAGGCCGTGCAGGTTCGGATAAGCGACCTCATCGCGAATGAACGCACAGATCGTTTCGAACAATTGCGACAGGCGACCGCGAGTTTGATAGCGTCCCAGGCCTTCGCCATGAAAGATGCTGATTTTTCGCGAGCACAATACGCCGGTGATGATCAGCAGCAAACCGACCACGGCCGTCATCATCAAGTGATTGGTCAGGAAGAACTCGTAGTAGCCATCCCGGATTCCCAGCGCGGGAACGTTCGTGTCCTCGCCACCAAACGGAATCTTGAGCAACGGCGAATCATGCAACGCGTGCGGAATCGCGTGATCGGTCGGATCGTGACCGGCTGCGGCTAAAAATGGCAACATGACAAATGAATTGGGTCGGGATGATTTCAGGCAACGTCACGGTGAGCGAACCGTGCGATCACAACGACTTCGACGGCCAATAAACTGACGTGCCAGAACAGCAACCAGCCGGCGGTCCAAGTCTCGGGAGCGTCCAAGTAATAACTACTGGCCAAAAACAACGCAACGGTCCCGCTGATCCGAATCAGCATCCCAGCCAGAAAGCCTTGCGTAGCCAGCCACCGGTCTGTGCTGATTTGGACCGACATCAATCGCGGAAAGACCGAGGCCAAAGCGATCACCCAACTCGCGATCGCCAACTTTCGCCACACTAAAAAGGGACTGACCAGCGACACAATGCCCCAGGTCGAATTTGGCGAAATCAGGCTCTGAAGAAAACTCCCCGCCATCACCAGCAGACACAAAACCAGCCAAACCACGGTGATCGTCGCAACCGTGATCAATACAATTCTGCTCGAACTCGCTTGCGTCAAATGTCACCGCCTACGGGCTGCTGATTTAGTCGTGTACCGAATGACAACAATTAGCCGAATTAGCGCTGGGTATTCGCCCCGGTTGGCGTCTGATCAGCCGCCGCGAACGCGGTACGGCTCGTCAATCAACAGCCCGCCCACGAAGAATTGGGCGTGTCAAACACGTTCCGGAGGCTGATTTCACGATGGAAGCTGATTCACCATCAGGATGAGCCGGTAGAACCCCAAACAGAATCCGACCAAAACTCCGGCGATCGCGATATATGGGGTCTCGTTCCCCATCCAGGGATCCAGCCAGTAGTACCCCATCGCGCCCAGCAGAAGGGGAAAAGATGCCAGTTCGAACCCCGCGGAGGCCAATCGAAGCATCGGCTGCGTGTTGTTGCCTTCGTCGTTCCGTTGCCCTGGATCACTCATGCCAACCCCCTCTCCTAAGCTGTTTGCTCGATTTTCTCAGCGAGCAAGTTATAGTGTCGCGAACATGATCTCACCCAACCCTTCGCAGATTCGTTCGCTCGAACCGTGCAAAGATTGGACGATCAGAGGGTTTTTGTCATCCGAGGGTCCGTCTTTTCGCTTCTCAATCCGGCTTTTCGCCAATCGGACACTGGAACATTGAGCATCCCCTTGCCATAATAGTTGGGCAGCAGATTCCCCCGTTAAGGTGCGATCACTAACCGATTATGCCTCCTTCCCCGGCGTTATGGCTGGGTGAACATTGGCATCAATCTGTTGCCTCAAATCAACCATTCACGCCTTTCCGCCCCCCAACTTTGGGGTGTTCAGTGAGGCGTTCATCTCGAGGAGCCCACCTTGATTAGTACTGTTGATCTACCGTCGCAAACCCGTCGCGAATTGGCTGAAATCGCCAAGAACTACGGAATCACAGGTTGGCACTCGATGCGGAAAGACGACTTGATCAGTGAGATCAAGAAGGCTCAGCAACGGCTGCGCCGAAAAGCCGCCAGTGACGCAAAGAAAAGCCGTGCGGGGGCTGGTGCAGGGTCCGCCAAAGCGAAAAGCACCTCGAAACCCAGCGAGCCGCGAGCCGCCGCCACCGCAAAGAAACCTCGCTCCGCCACGAGCAGCAAAACTCCCACCAAGTCTCCAGCTCGCAAATCTGCCACCACCAAACCAAAGACGACCGTGCGAACTCGCCCCGACGCACCCATGACGGACCTGACGGAACCTAAAGTTTCCGCAAAAACCGAACGTATCCGGGCTGAAATGCGTCGCCGCCGCGAACTGGTTCAAAAGCACAAGGACCTCTCCACCGGCACGCTGGTTGCCGGATCCGCCGTCACCGACGGTGCCCAGCGTCACCGAGCCGATTCTCCTCACAAAGACCGCATCGTCCTGGTCGTTCGCGACGCCTATTGGTTGCAGGCTAGCTGGGAAATCACCCAAACCAGCGTCCAACGTGCTCAGTCGGCAATGGCTGAAAAGTGGCACACCGCGGTCCCAACCTTGCGTTTGTTGGCCGTTGGCGACGTGACCAGCAACAGTGCCGAAACGGTTGCTCGCGATATCACCGTTCACGGCGGAGTCAGTAATTGGTACGTCGACGTCCAAAACCCACCGTCGCGCTACCGCGTTGCAATCGGGTATCTGGCCAGCGACGGAGAATTTCACTGTCTTTGCCGCAGCAACGTGGTCGAAACACCCGTGCCCGGTGATTGCCAACGTCTTGATGAACACTGGCAGGACATCGCTGAAGATTACGAGCGAATCTACGCTCTCAGCGGCGGATACGAATCCCGCAGCAACGACCTGCGAGAAGTCTTTGAAGAGCGTCTTCAACGCAAAATGCCTCATCGAAACGATTCAGGTTCGACCACCGGCGACCCCTCGCTGCTGCGTCAAACCAAACTGCGTTTGGATGTCGAAGCCGAACTGATCGTGTTCGGAAAAGCTGACCCAACGGCCTCGGTGATGGTGGGCGGGCATCCCGTCAAACTGCAAAACGATGGTGCGTTCACGGTTCGCATGGAGTTCCCCGACAAACGTCAGGTACTTCCCGTGACGGCCGAAACACGCGATGGTCTTCGCCAACGCACCACCGTGATCGCGATCGAGCGAAACACAAAAGTCATGGACACCGTCGAACTTCAAGAGAACAACTGAGCATGACGTCTCTCACCACCCTGTCGCGGCGTTTCGCCGCGACTTTTTTGTTGGCATCCGCAGTCCTTCTCTCAGGACTCGCCTCAGCGGACGAACCATCCAAAGCCGAATCAGACGACGATTCGCTAAGTGTCCTCATCATCACCAGTGGATGCTGCCACGATTACGACTTCCAAGCCAAAGCCATCCAGATGGCGGCCACTAAAGCCGGTGTCGAAGCCAAATGGACCGTCGTCAACGATGGTGGCAAAGGCACCCAAGCCGAAATCGACTTCTACGGCGATGAAGATTGGGCCAAACCGTTCGACGTCGTCATTCACAACGAATGCTTCGCCGCCACGACCAACCCCGATTACATCCGTCAGATCACGAAAGCCCACCACGCTGGTGTTCCCGCCGTGGTCATTCACTGTGCCATGCACACCTACCGTGACGCGGAAATCGATGATTGGCGAGAGTTTTTAGGTGTCACCAGCCGTCGCCATGATCACCAAAGCCATTACCCAATCAAAGTGGTCGCGGAAGACCATCCGGTGATGCGTGAGTATCCCGCCGCCCACGTGTCCGCGATGGACGAGCTGTACATCATCGAAAAAGTTTGGCCCAACACAACCGTTTTGGCGACTTCCAAAAGCGAACGTGATGGCAAATCGCATCCCGTCATTTGGACCAACCAATACGGTGATGCTCGCGTTTACGGAACGACCTATGGTCACTCCAACGAGACGTTCCAAGACGATGTGTTCCTCGCCAATCTGGTTCGTGGAATGCTGTGGGCCGCCGGTCGCGTCGAGTAGGTTCTCGACCGCGGCGACGATTGGCCGAGCGTGGATGACCCGAAGCGAAATCAGGCTGTTGATTTGTTCAGGGAAACAACCGATCGCCCCTCAATGAACGACCAACCGGCGTCCAAGCTAGTTTTTGGGTCCCGTTTGGGCTCTCTGGGATTCGTTTGGGCTCATTGTTCAGTGGGTCACGATGAGCCAACGCATCAGTGCTAAACTGATCGACCGAACTCGACACTCCGTTTGGTTGGTCTTTTCAGCTTGAGCTCATTGATGGCACGCACTCTGATCCGAAACGCGCAGGCGGTTTTGCCTGGCGATGGCATCCACAGTTCTTCCGGCACCGTCGATCTTCGTCACGTGCTGATCGAAGACGGGAAGATTCTCGACGCGGACGCCTCATCCACCGCCTCGTGCGATCATTTGATCGAAGCCGACGATCTGTTTCTGCTGCCCGGCGTGATCGATGACCAAGTCCACTTTCGCGAACCTGGTCTGACTCACAAAGAAGATTTGGCGACGGCGTCCCACGCTTGTGCCGCCGGTGGTGTGACCACGTTCTTGGAAATGCCCAACACCAAACCGCCTGCGATCACCATCGAAGGTGTCCAAGCTAAAGAAGCCCTCGCCGCCGAAAAGTCATTGGTCAACTATGGCTTCTACATCGGCGCGACACCGGACAACGTGGCCGAGCTGAATGCCGCTCAAAACGTTCCCGGCATCAAGATCTTCATCGGCAGCAGCACCGGCAACCTGTTGGTCGATGAACAAGCCGCCTTGGAACGCATCTTCGCTGAGACGACTCTGCCGATCTGCGCCCACTGCGAAGACGAAACCACCGTGCGAGCCAATGCAGAACGACTGGCCGGCACCACCGACATTCACGATCACTCTCGTATACGTGATGAAGCCGCCGCGGTGATCTCGACCGCACGAGCAACCGAGTTGGCCCGTCGGCACCAACATCGTTTTCATGTCTTGCACGTGTCCACCGGCGCGGAACTTGTGTCGCTCGTCGATCCATCGCCATACCTGACCGCGGAGGTCTGCCCGCATCACTTGTTCTTCAACGTCGATGATTACGACCGGCTGGGTTCACTGATCCAAATGAACCCTTCGATCAAAACCGCGGAGGACAACGCCAAGCTTTGGCAGGCTCTGCAGGACGATGTCATCCAAGTCATCGCGACCGACCACGCACCTCACACGTTGGAAGAAAAAGCCCAACCCTACCCGCAGTCGCCATCGGGTTTGCCAGCGGTTGAGAACTCGCTCGCGTTGATGCTCAATCAATGCAACGCCGGCAAAGTCACTTTGCCACAGATCGCGCACTGGATGAGCGATGCCCCCGCGCGGGTTTGGGGCATCACGGGCAAGGGCCGCATCGCCAACGGCTACGACGCTGACCTAGTCTTGGTCCGCATGAATTCCGAACGCACGATTCGCGATGAAGACCAACACACGAAGAACCGCTGGAGCCCCTGGAACGGCGAAACCCTTCGCGGATGGCCCGTCACGACGATCGTGAACGGTTCCATCGTGTGGTCCATCGACGGCGGTTTTCGCGAAAAGATTCGCGGCCAAAAACCCATCTTCGATCACGCCCGCGGCGGCTTCTGGAACACGGCTGACGGCATCGGCCCAACAAACGCCTGATAGGTTGCACAACCACACAGGCTTTCCGTTGCTCATTCAGCTTCACAGACTTGATCGATCATCGGCGGACTTCGATCACGCTTTTGCACACCTCTCATTCATTCGCCCCTAGCCACTCAAGTCATGTCGCACGTTCACGTTTTGCAGCACCCTTTGGTTTCGCATCATCTTTGTCAATTGCGAGACAAGCGAACGCGACCGTCTGAGTTTCGATCCGCCGTTTCGCGGCTGGCGATGTTGATTGGTGTTCGTGCGACCGATGACTTGCCGACACAACCCATCACCATTCCCACGCCGGTTGCGGACGCGCCGTGTCATGAATTGGCAACGGATATCGGGATCGTTCCCGTGCTTCGAGCCGGACTGGGGATGGTTGATCCGTTGTTGGACCTGATCCCTGACGCCTCCGTGTGGCACCTCGGTCTGTATCGCAACGAGCAAACTGCCGAACCGGTCGGCTACTATGACAAACTGCCCAAGAAGGGCGCTCCCAACGTCGCTTTGATTCTCGATCCAATGTTGGCCACCGGCGGATCGATCGACATGGTCGTTCGTCGTTTGATGCGGTGGGGAGTCGAAGACATCCGTGTGCTCAGCATCATCGCATCCCAAGCCGGACTCGACCGCGTCGCCAAAGATTTCCCCCACATCAAATTGTTCGTCGCCGCGGTTGACCCCAGCTTGAACGAACAAGCCTTCATCGTCCCCGGCCTCGGCGACGCCGGCGACCGCATCTTCGACACACCGCAAAACGACTGACAATCTCAGATGCAGCCTGATCTTCTAAAGTGAATCGTTTGAACATCCGCATCTGAGCGACCGGTCCCGGCAAGAACCTCACACCGAAATCGCTATGGCTCACCCGGTGAAACGCGACGCTAAAGTTCACGCGAACGATCATCAAACCTCATTTTTCGACTGATCAATGACAACTGGGTAGAATGGCGATTGTTCACGTCTAACTCGGAGCACCCCAAAATGAGCCAACATCTTTCCCCTGAGAACCAAGCCTACATCGACGATCAAGTCGCAGGCGGTGTCTACACCTCACGTGAAGAGGCGATTGATGCGGGTATTGCGTTGCTTCGTAAACGCAACGAATTGGTGGTCCAATTGAAAGAGAGCCGTCGCCAGCTCGACGAAGGCGAGTTGGTTGAATACGACGACCAAACGCTGGCCGCACGATTTGATGAGCTGAAAGCGAAAGCAGCCTCTCGGTCGCAAATGTGAGTCGCTATCTACTTTCGCACTCAGCGAATGCGAATCTCGATGAAATCGCGGGCGATGCGAGCAACGCAGTTGCGATTTTAGAAGCGTTGCACAATACGTTTCAGGTACTGGCCAACCATCCTGGTGTCGGAACTCTTCGAGAAGACCTGTTGCCCGGTATCCGTGTGTTCTCGCCTCCTCGTCCCGCGAACAACTACGTGATTTTCTTCTATCCAATATCCGGAGGCATCGAAGTCGCCGCTGTGATACACGGATCTCGAGATTGGATCAGCATGTTCACCGACGGGTTCAGGCCGAAAAAATCATGACTCACTCGGATGTTGCCGCGGCGCCCAGCGCTTCGGTCAGCAGACTGTGTTCGGTCCATTCGCTGGCGGGACGGATGCTGGTCAAGCGGCCTTGGTGAATCACGCCAATTGAATCGCAGACGCCGAGCAACTCGGGCAAGTAACTGCTGATCAACAAGATCGCTTTGCCCTCCGCCGCCAGCTCACCAATCGTTTGATAGATCGTGCGTTTGCTGCCGATGTCGATGCCGCGAGTGGGCTCATCAAGCAACAAGATCTCGCAATCATGATGCAGCAAACGAGCCAATGCGATCTTCTGTTGATTACCACCGGATAGCTCACCGATCGCCTGGTCCGGGTCGCTCGCCCGAACCGCCAATTCTTTCATCCAATGCTCGGTCGCCTTCTTCATTTCCGATCGACGAAGGAACGGGCCTCGTCGGTAGGGCTCGGTTCGAGTCAGCGTCAGGTTCTCGGTCAGACTGCGTTCCAAGAACAAACCTTCGTTCTTGCGATCCTCGGACACCAAACCCATCGCGTCTCGAATCCAACTCTTCTGCGGATCCCGCCGCGCATCTTCGCGACCCATCACGACGACTTTGCCAGACGCCAATCGATCCAGCCCAAACAGGGCTCGAATCGTTTCCGTCCGTCCCGCGCCGATCAATCCGGCGAGCCCCAAGATCTCGCCTCGGTGCAGCGTCAATGAAACATCGGTAGGCAAACGTGACCCGCGAACATCTTCGAGTTGCAACACGGGTTCGCCACGAACATGGTCGAGGTCGGGATAGAGTTGCGAGATCTCACGACCAACCATCATCTGCACGATGGAATCCATCGGCATCCAATCCGGGTCGTTTTCAGTCAAGCTGCCTGAGCCTGCTGTCACGCCATCTCGAAGGACGGTGAAGCGATCACCGACCGACTGACACTCTTCCAGAAAGTGGCTGATGTACAGCACGCTGACGCCTTCGGATTTCAGTCGCTCGATCACCGCGAACAGGTTCTCGGTGTCGACCTGGGTCAGGCTGCTGGTAGGTTCGTCCAAGATCAACAGTTTCAGCTTGCGATCGGCCACAACCGCGCGAGCGATCTCGACCATTTGCTGCTGAGCGATCGACAATTTGCGAACGGGTTGCGCCGGATCAATGTCTTCGCAGTGCAACCGCTTCAAAGCTTCCTTGGCGATCGCATGTTGCCGACCACGATCCAGCCAACCACCTCCGCGTCCGCCCCATCGAGACGGTTCGTCGCCCAAGGTGATGTTGTCCGCGACCGACAAATCAGGAGCCAGGTTCAGCTCCTGATAAATCATCGCGATACCCGCGGCCTGGGAGGCTCGCGGGTTGCTCAGATCAACCTCTTCCCCATCGATTTGGATTCGACCGGCGTCTGGGCGATGAGCACCGGACAAGACCTTCATCAAGGTGCTCTTGCCAGCCCCGTTTTCGCCGATGATCGCATGCACTTCGCCAGGACCGACGACCAAATCGACGCCGTCGAGCGCCTTGGTCGATCCAAAGTGTTTGCGAATTCCGGTCAGTTCCAGACGATGGGTGGCGTCGGTCACAGCAGTTCGTCGAGTTGCTTGGAGAGACTGGCGAAGTGATCCAAAGTCGTCTTCACCGCTTCGGGCTGGGTCATGTCGACGCCGGCTCCGCGAAGCAGATCCAATGGGTCTTGGCTGCAACCACCACGCAAGAAATTCAGATAATCATTCAGTTCCGATTCGCCACCACCGAGCACGCGACGACTGAGCGCCACGGCGGCACTGAGTCCGGTGGCGTACTTGTAAACGTAGAACGCACGGTAGAAGTGAGGGATACGGAAACATTCCAGTTCCAACGCGTCATCGACAATGAAATCGGGACCGAAGTAAGCATCCAACAACTCGCGATACGCGGCACGGAACGATGCAACGGTCAGCGGTTCACCGGCTTCCGCCATCTCGTGAGTCTTCTTTTCGAACTCCGCGAACATCGTTTGCCGGACCACGGTGGCGCGGATGCTGTCGAGTTCGTTGTTGATCAAATAGGCTCGCTCGGCATCGTCTTGAGCGTTCTCAAGCAAATGATGTGTCAGCAATTGTTCATTGAAGGTGCTGGCAACTTCCGCCACAAAGATCGTGTAATCGTAGTACTGATAAGGTTGGTTCTTCGACGAATACCAACTGTGCATCGAGTGACCGGCTTCGTGCGTCAGCGTGAACACATCGTTGAGCACTTCTTCTTTGAAGTTCATCAAGATGAACGGGTCGCCATCGAACGACCCGCAACTGAAAGCGCCGCTTTGTTTGCCCCGGTTGGGATAGCGATCAGCCCAACGGCCACGCAGTCCCTCTTCCAGCGTCGACACATATTCGTCGCCGAGCGGTTGCAACGATTCCAGCACGACGTTGACCGCTTGGTCCCACGTGTGATGCTTTTTGATTCCTGACAGGATCGGCACGTAAGTGTCGTAATGATGCATGTCGGGCAAGTTCATCTTGCGACGACGCACGTCCAAGTATTCGTGAACCGCTGGCAATGAATCTCGCACCGCTTGGATCAAATTGTCATAGACCGACACGGGCATGTTGTCGGGGAACAGCGACGCTTCCAGGCTGCTCTCGTAGTTGCGGGCACGAGCGTAGTACACGTCTCGGTGGACGCTGCCGGCCAAGGTCGCCGCCAGCGTGTTCTCGTGTTCCGAGAAGACTTGGTAGTACTGATCGAACGCCTTCTTGCGAACGTCGCGATCGGTGCTGTGCAGGAACTGAATGAACGTTGCGTGCGACAACTCCATCCGTTGTCCGTCTTCGTTTTCAAGCTCACCAAAACGAAGGTCCGCGTCGTTGAGCTGTCGAAAGGCGTTGCCTGCCGCGCCCGCCATCTCGCCTTGCATCGCCAGCAAACGTTCTTCGCGATCGGTCAACGTGTGTGGACGATAGCGAACGATTCGCTCGAGCAACAACTTGTAAGGTTCCAGAACCGGATCGTTCAAAAACGATTCCATTTTTTCCGGCTCGATGCTCAGCAATTCGGGACGAACAAAGCTGCTGGCCTGCGACGCTTTCACGGCCAAGTTTTGAAATCGCGACTTGCGGGCTTGATGATCGCTGTCGGATTGATTCTCGGTTGTTCGCAAAAACGCGTACGTGCCGCAGCGTTCTGCCATCCGGTCGAACTCGCCATCAAAATCCAAGAATTCACGGATGACTTGGGCCGATTCGCCCAAGCGTCCTCGGTAGGTTTCGAAGGTGTCGATTTTCGACGTCAGCGTGTCGAAATCGGCCTGCCAACCCTCCTGGGATTCGTACAGGCTGGACAGGTCCCAGCAATCGCTGGCAGCGACTTCGTCGCGGGTTAGCAATTTCGTGGCGGCGGGTGCGTTCATCCGTGGAGCATCGTTGGTGAGAGGAGTGAAGACGAGATTGAGTGCGATAGTTTAGCACCGGACTCAAACCGCCATCACCGCCTCATGGACCAAGTCCTAAATCCTTCGAATTCTGCTGATTCCCAGCACTTTTGAAGGGATTTGGCCCCACGGAATGAATCGACCATCCCTCACTGGAAGCCTTCGCGACAGATCCGGTCGGGTTGGAGTCCTTCCGGACGATCTCGATCTTCAAAAGGTCTCCAGAATACGGATCCTCCATCGCCTTGGGCGGCAAATCCAATTGGTCAGGTGTTACATCTTCTCCAGTCAACTCGTGCGTTCGAATCGCGTTGAGAATCCTCAAGCACCGACATCGAATGCGATCACGTTCAAATGAATTACGGCAAGCATCCACCGCAGTCATCGCAATTTGGCTCAAGGCACCCAAAGGTGGACCGCGAGTGTTCGGTAAGTCACACGTTGGCATTTTGCCGAAGTCAATCTGAGTTTTCATCGCCGACAGATAGTCCTGAAGCTCTCCTGAGATTGTCCGGATCATCATGCCCATGGATTCGATTGATGCGATCCCGTACGCCCGTTCGGTTTTGAGAGCATGCACGAACGCGTCACTTGATTCGTGTTCCGCCAACACTTTTTCGATTTCGGCGTGCGTGCCGGGATCCAGCGGTTGCGTCTGCAAGATCGCATTGAGTTGATTGATGGCCGATTGCCGGATCGCAACGTTGGTTTGATAAACAACGACTGTCGGCCCCGTCTCTTGCAGACCGGTCAAACGGATTAAGTCGACGCACAGCATCGCGGACTCATCGACCTTGCCTTTGGCTGCCAAGAACCGCGAACCACAAAGCATCAACCGGCCAACCATTCGCAATCGGCTGACTTCTTTCAGCAAGACTTGCATGTATTGATCGGGCGGCATCACACCGGACGGCGTCAGCGGCGAAGGCCACGCGTATCGCTGGCAATGCGACGCGTCTCGCAGAGCGGGCAAGACCTCCGGGTGCTTTTGAAAAGCGTCTTCAAACAACGCCTCGTTTTGTGCAGACAATGATCGGTGAAGATCAGCTGCCGCATCGGAATTCAGATAGGGCTGCAGTTTCTTGGAGAGGCGTTCTGCCGGTTCGATCACCTCCATGATTTCACTTCGCGCATCCACTTTGTCCGCCATTGGCCAAACAGAAACGGGAGTCCGATCACCCAATTCCGAGAGCGAGATCGGATCACCAGCCGATGCAATGGCCTGCAACTGATTCTGAACCCGGTATTGCCGAAGCCCGATTGGAAACATCACCACCAACAGACCGACGCACAGCAAACCCAGACAGCCGAGTGAAATAGTTTTCGCGTTCATGCTCCCCCAGGCCAGATCACCCGCTAGCAGGGGCGCGGAAATTTTGGTGAGTAGGCCAGGTTTTCACCTGGCAACCTAGCCGATGCTTCGAAAGAAGCGAGGCGCGCTGACACTCCAACCCATTGCAAGGTGAGTCGTCTATCGCTTGAGTACTCGCCCTTGCCAGGTGGAACCATGGCCTACAACTCAGTGCGTGCCAGGTGGAACCGTGGCCTACGAACTAGCCGGCGGCGAACGCTGCCTGGGCTTCGGTCCGAATTTGATCGGCTGATTTTCCGGTCGCGGCACACAATCGTTTGACCTCGTCATTTTCCAACGAGAACCGCAGCGTTCCGTCCGGCAAACGCACCGTCTTGCCCTTCGCAGGTCCGTCCGGCGTTTCCACCGTCTGACTTTCGCGAGCCAGCTTGGACCGATTCATCTCCGTTCGTCGAAGTCCGATCGTGCTGGTTTGAGTGAACAGCAACGTTTGCAACGCGCCGATTCGGCTGGCGTCACAGAGCACCGAAACCGTCGTCGCCAAACGTCCCTTTTTCATCACGATGGGAGTCTGCCAAACATCCAGGGCTCCCGCGCTCATCAACAGCTCGCTGACATTGGCCAATTGTTCCGCCGTCGCGTCGTCGATGTTGCTTTCCAACAAGGTGACGCGATCGGTTTCGATCTGACCTTGGGAAGAACTCGCTTCGGTCAGCTCACCCAGCGTCACCCGCAACACATTGGCTTGACCTTCCAAATCGCGCGTTCCGGATCCATAGCCCACTCGCAACGGAGTCATCGCCGGCGGCGGTCCAAACGATCGAGCCAGCGTCTTGATGATCGCGGCCCCGGTGGGCGTGGTCAGTTCCGATTCAATGTCACAAGCCATCAACGGCACGCCCGTCAGGATTTCCGCAGTGGCAGGCGCCGGCACAGCAACGCGGCCATGATCAATCGTGATCGCTCCCGTCCCAGTTGGAATGGTCGATGACGTCGCATGTTGAACATCCAACGCATCGATCGCGATCGCAACGCCGACGATGTCCGCGATGGAATCGATCGCGCCGACCTCGTGGAAGTGAACTTTCCGAAGCGAACAACCATGGACCTTGGCTTCCGCTTCGCCCACGCACAAAAAGATCTTTTTCGCGAGAGCCTTGGCGGAATCGTTGATCTCGGTGGCTTCGTCGATCATCGCATCAATGTGGTGCAGATGCCGGTGAGCCTTTTCCGGCGGGTGATCGATGTGAATTTGCACGGCTCGAAAACCGCACTTTTTCACTTCCTCGGTCCGCAGCTTCAAATCCGGCAGGTTCAGCGAATGCAGCCCCTGCTGGATCTGGTCCACGGACACGCCCAAATCGATCAGGGCGCCCAACGTCATGTCGCCGCTGATTCCCGATAAACAGTCAAAGTGAAGTGTTTTTGTCATGCGGAATAATGGAGCAAAACGAGCTGAAATTACCAGGCCGCCGCTTCATCAAAACCTCACTTTGGGGCCTCCATAAATCGCGTTCCGGTGAACACGTGATTCGTGGTAACTTGTCTGCCTACCGCAACTTGCTCGTCATCTCCTCCGGAACTTTTCATGACCGACGAAAACGAAAATTTGCCAGCCGAAGCCATCGGCGAAGATGAATTGCAACGGCCGCAACCGATCGATGATCCGATCTCCGACAACCAGTCGCAGGACTTGTACCAAGTCATGCGGCACACGATCGAGCGATTGGAAAAGGACAACACGGCTCGCGGTGATGTGAAGATTCTGTCTCGAACGATCCGGGAATTGCGGTACGCATTCAAAGTCTTTCGGCCGTATCGACGGCGACGCAAAGTCACCATCTTCGGATCGGCCAGAACGGCTCCCGATCGCCCTGACTATCAATCGGCGGTCGACCTGGGTCGGCGGATGGCGGCTCACGGTTGGATGATCATCACCGGTGCCGGCGGCGGCATCATGGAAGCCGGTCACAAAGGTGCCGGACGGGATGCATCGATGGGCCTCAACATCATGTTGCCGTTCGAACAAGGCGCGAACGAATACATCGAGAATGATCCCAAGTTGGTCACGCTGAAGTACTTCTTCACTCGCAAGTTGATGTTCCTCAAAGAGTGCAGCGGCATCGTCTGCTTGCCCGGGGGATTTGGGACGCTCGACGAAGGCCTCGAAGTCCTGACACTGTTGCAAACCGGCAAGCAAACCATGATGCCGTTGATCTTCCTCGATCATCCCGGCGGCAGTTACTGGAAGGACTTGGGCAAATTCATTGACAAGCAACTGATGTGCAATGGCATGATCAGTCCCGAGGACGTGGCCCTCTACAAAATCACCAACTCGGTTGATGAAGCCGTCGAAGAGCTGCTGACGTTCTACGACGTGTATCACTCCCAACGTTACGTCGGTGATCAGTTGGTGCTGCGGATGAAGCGAAAGCTCTCGGAAGAAACCATGGAATTGATCCGCACCGAATTCGCGGACATTTTGAAGAGCGGCACGTTTGAACAAACCGGACCGCTGCCGGAAGAAGCTGGCGAGCCCGAACTGGCCGACTTCCCAAGGTTGGTGTTCCACTTCAACCGTCGCGGCCTCGGTCGATTGCGAATGTTGATCAACCAAATCAACGGTCATCCACTGACGACCACCCCCGATCCCGAGTGCTGAACAAGCCCAGTCTTTCTTAGCGGAGCGGCGCAAGCCGCCCGGTGCGTCACCAGAGACCCCTGCGCGCTTCCCACAATCGTTGGCATCCTCGCCTGCGAAGCCTTAAGCTGAAGGCTTGATTCCCATCCCCATCGCAGCCGACGAGGATCTCTGATGTCGACAACCCTTCCAGAAATCGCACCCCCAAAAGTCCGTCACACCCAGTTGTTCATCGACGGCCAATGGCGGGATTCAGCCAGCGGAAAAACGTTCGCCACGATCAACCCGGCCACCGAAGAAGAGATCGTTCAAGTCGCCGAAGGTGACAAGGAAGACATCGACGCTGCAGTGAAAGCGGCTCGCAAAGCGTTTGAGTCGGGTCCCTGGCGGACGATGGACGCTCGCGATCGCGGACGGCTGATGATGAAGTTGGCCGATGCGATCGAGAACGAGATCGATGAGCTGGCTCAACTCGAAACACTCGACAACGGGAAACCCCTTCGCGAATCGCGACATGCGGATTTGCCCTTGGTGATCGATGCCCTCCGCTACTACGCCGGCTACGCGGACAAGATCCAAGGCGAAACGGTTCCCATTCGTGGGAACTACCTCTGCTACACACGGAAAGAACCGGTCGGTGTGGTTGGACAGATCATCCCTTGGAACTTCCCCATGTTGATGGTCGCTTGGAAGTGGGGACCGGCTCTCGCCACTGGCTGCACGATCGTGATGAAACCCGCTGAACAGACACCGCTGACCTGCTTGCGGATGGCGCAGCTCGCCAAAGAGGTTGGCTTCCCCGATGGCGTCATCAATGTCGTGCCGGGCTTTGGCCCGACCGCCGGTGGAGCCCTGGTCGACCATCCTGGCGTCGACAAAATCGCCTTCACGGGAGAACACCGAACGGCTCAATTGATTATGAAGAACTCCGCCCAATCGTTGAAACGACTGACGTTTGAACTGGGCGGCAAAAGTCCCAATGTGATCTTCAGCGACGCGGACTTGGATGCCGCCGTGCAAGGCAGCTTCGTGGGTCTGTATCTGAACCAAGGCCAATGTTGCTGTGCCGGCAGTCGCGTGTTCGTCGAAGAATCGATTCACGAAGCCTTCGTCGAAAAACTGACCGATTTGACAAACAAACGTGTCGTCGGCAACCCATTTGAACACACCACCGAACAGGGTCCTCAAATCGACCAAGCTCAATTCGACAAGATCATGAGCTACATCGACAAAGGCAACCAGCAAGGCGCGTCCTGCGTCAGTGGTGGCAAGCGTTCCGGAGATCGTGGTTACTTCATTGAGCCGACCGTGTTCACTGACGTTCAAGACGACATGGCGATCGCTCGCGATGAAATCTTCGGTCCTGTGATGAGCGTGCTGTCATTCAAAGACAGCGACGACATTCTGAAACGAGCCAACGACACGATGTTTGGATTAGCGGCCGCCGTGTGGACGCAAGACATCAAGAAAGCTCACCACTTCGCCGCCAACGTTCGCGCGGGAACCGTGTGGGTCAACTGTTACGACGTCTTCGACGCCGCCGCCCCATTCGGCGGATTCAAGATGAGTGGCCAAGGCCGCGAACTAGGCACCGAAGGCCTGAAGGCTTACCTGGAAAGCAAAACCGTGACGGTGGCCCTTTGAGCCGCGGAAGTGGAGCGGCCTCAGGGCTCGATTCCCTGAGGCCTTCTTCAACATGGACTGGGTCTCACTTCGACGGTCGTCTTGCTGGCCACAGGCCATCAGCAACATGTCTGGGCCGGATCGCATTCCAACTCTTCCACTGAGTCGCTGAACAACGGCGTCGAGAAGTAGCGTTCCATGCGGTCGGGAAAGACCGTGACGATCGTTGAATCGGGCGGGAGATCGCGTGCGGCTTCCAGGGCCGCGGCGAAGTTCAACCCTGAACTTGGCCCGACGGGAAATCCACGCCGGATCAGTTGGCGACAACACGCCAAAGCCACGCTGTCTTTCACATCGACTTGTCTGAGTCCGGGCAGATGGGCATCGCGGAAGATTGCCGAAGCACTTTCCACCACACCCGGTATCTTCTTGCTGAAACTGGAACACTCCAGCTCATACAGGCCATCGGAGCAGACCGGCCGAGCCAGCACCGGCCGAGTGATGCATCCAAAATCGCAGAATCCCTGGTACAGCCCGACCAAGGTGCCACCCGTTCCGACCCCACTGACGACCGCATCCACCGAGCGAGAAGGAACTTGAGCGATGATTTCTGCGGCGGTTTGATAGCGATGTGCCGCCGGGTTGTCTGGGTTCTCAAACTGCTTGCTTGCGAACGCTTCTCCTCGACCGGCGATCTCATCTGCTAATGCCATCGCTCCGCCCACACCTTCTTCCGCCGGTGTCAGGATCACTTCGGCTCCAAACGCTCGAATCATCTTGATCCGTTCGGAACTCACCCCGCGCGGCATGACCGCAGTGAATCGCAAACCAAACTGGGCGCACATCAATGCAAGCGAAATGCTGGTCGACCCGCTCGATGCTTCGACCACCGCATCACCACGGCCCAGCAACCCGCTTCGGATTGCCTTTCCCAAGATGAAACGAGCGATCCGATCTTTGGTGGAGCCACTCGGGTTGTGATATTCCAGCTTGCACCAAATGACTGGCCCATCATCGGACAGTTTCACCGGCGCAATCGGAGTCGTGATCGCTTCGGTCGCATAGCTGTACGAAGCCGGATGATTCGTCATTATTTCATCGCGGGTTGCGAGTTCTTGGCGGTGACACCATTTGTCAAACCAACAATTGACATTCCGAGTTTGGCGAATGCCACTGTTTTCTGCAGCAACATAAAATACGGACGACCGACCACCCTTAACACGCCGTCTTGGGTGATGATCCAAACAACAAAAGATGACTCCGTGGAGATTTCTTGCTGGCGGAGTCATTCCATCCGGCGAGGACCGTTCATCAGTGGTTGCGTGTGCTTTGGCCAGTCATACTGTTGACCTGACCGGTCGTTTAAAAGGGAGCAGTGACCGCTGCTCCGATCGGATGCCTGTTCCATGCCACTGCCTGATACTTGAACGCTGAGTCCATCTCATGAGACAGCCGTTGATTGCCGTGATCCTTCCGACGCTCCTCCTCGGCCTTTCTGGACTCGCATCGGCGGAGTTCGACACCGATCGACTGGCTCTGGCGGGAGACAACCGTGCGGAACTGGAACGAGCCCTGGCAGATGCCCCAGCGGATCAACGGGAAGGAATCGAGTTCCTGATCGCGAACATGCCAGAGAGTGATCTGCAAACGCTTTCGGCGGACTACCTGTTGGAAAACACTCGACTGGCCTATCAAGCATGGACCAATGCACCGTGGGCAAAGGAGATTCCTAAAGACATCTTCCTCAACAATGTTCTGCCCTACGCGAGCATCAACGAGCGACGTGACGAGTGGCGAGCCGATTTTCGAACGCGATGCCTGCCGATGGTGGAAGGAGCGAGCTCACCGAGCGAAGCCGCCGCTTTAATCAATCAAAAACTATTCAAAAACGTCGGCGTCAAATATTCCACCCGGCGAGTGAAAGCGGATCAAAGCCCACTGGAATCAATGGAAACCGGGTTGGCGTCGTGCACGGGTTTGTCGGTGTTGCTGATTGATGCTTGTCGTTCTGTTGGGATCCCCGCTCGGTTTGTGGGCACGCCCCTGTGGTTCAATCAATCCGGAAATCACTCGTGGGTGGAAGTCTGGGACGATGGCTGGCATTTCACAGGTGCCGCTGAACCAACCGGGAACGAACTGGATCGTGGTTGGTTTGTCACCAATGCAACCAAAGCAGACCGATCGTCAAAAGCTCACGCGATCTATGCAACCAGTTTCAAACAGACCCCGCTCTCGTTCCCATGCGTTTGGAATCGAAAGCTTCGAAGCATTCCCGCTGTGAACGTGACCGACCGCTACGTTGCTCTTCAAAAGTCATTGCCGCCCGGCATGACTGAGTCGTTGTTCGTGGTGCATGGTGCGGATGGGCACCGAGCCAGTTGCCGATTGCGAGTCCTGGAAGGCGACGAAGTTGTCTTTGAAGGTCAAACCAACGACGAGGGATTCGATGCCAACGATCATCTTCGTGTGGAACTGAAACAACAACACAAGTACTCCGTCTTGATCGGCGAAGGCGATCAAGTCATTCGTGACACCATCATCACCGATGCGGATGAGGAATTGCATGAGCACCACCTCGTCTCCGTCGATGCCGTCTCCGAATCATCGGCAGACAAACCCGCCACCGCGATCAAAGCTCTCCGGGATTACCTTCAGTCCCAACCGGCAGCGGATCTCAAGACAATCCGCGCTCAATCGTTCAGCGATGTCGCGTTGACCGCGGACGATGTTGTCCAAGCCAGAAAGATCCTTGCGGAGCATCAAAAGCAAACTCTTCTCAAAACTCGTGCCGAGGAGATGAAGGCTCGGGTGTTGGTCCACGGTGATCATGAGATGCCGTTTGACTATCGCGTTTTTGGCGAAGCACCCGAAGACGGCCGCAGTCTCTACATCTCCATGCACGGCGGTGGTGGTGCCCCGAAAGCGATCAACGATCGTCAGTGGGAAAACCAGAAACGTTTGTATCAACCCGAGGAAGGTGTCTACGTGGCACCGCGTGCACCAACCGACACATGGAATCTATGGCATCAAAAGCACATCGATCCGATGTTCGTGCGTTTGATTGAAAACATGGTCGCGTTTGAAAACGTCAATCCAAATCGTGTCTACGTGATGGGATATTCCGCGGGCGGTGACGGCGTGTATCAACTGGCACCGCGTCTGTCCGACCGCTGGGCAGCCGCCGCGATGATGGCTGGCCACCCCAACGAAACCTCCGCCCTGGGACTTCGCAACGTTCCCTTCGCGTTGCAAATGGGAGGCAAAGACGCCGCCTACAAACGCAACCAAATCGCTGCGGATTGGCAAACGAAGCTCGCTGAACTGCATGAAGCGGATCCCGAGGGATACGAACACTTCGTGAAGATCTACCCGAACAAAGGCCACTGGATGGATCGCGAAGATGCGGTCGCACTTCCTTGGATGGCGAAGCACACTCGAAACGTGACCCCGTCCAAGATCGTGTGGGTCCAAGACGATGTGACTCATTCGCATTTCTACTGGTTGGGCGTGGAGGAGTCGTCGGTCAAAGCCGGTGCGACCATCATCGCAACCGTCGACGGTCAAACGATTGATTTGACCTCCTCGGACGTGAACAAGATGGAGGTCTTCTTGGACGACCGATTCATCGACTTGGACAAACCGATCCAGATCACCAGCGGTGGTCAAACGCTGTTCGAAGGCCAGGTCACGCGAAGTTTGAAAACACTCGCGACAACCTTGGACGAGCGATCCGATTCCGAGCTCGCCTTCCCGAGTTCTGTCGAAGTGGAGATGCCCAAGCCGTTCCCTCAATCGTTGGTTCCTGCCAAGGATCTGCCACGATACACCGCGGCGAAGATTGATACGGAGCTGACGATCGATGGTCGCTTGGACGAGGAAGCTTGGCAGCAAGCCCGCAAGACCACCTCCTTTGTCGACTTGGTCAGCGGGCAACCCACTCGCTACGACACACGCTCATCCATCCTGTGGGATGACGAGTTTCTCTACATTGGATTCTGGTTGGAGGAGCCCAATGTCGACGCGGAGTACAAAGACCGTGACGATCCGATTTACTACGACAACGACGTCGAAGTCTTCATCGCTGGAAAGGACGCCTACTACGAGTTCGAGATCAATTCCTATGGAACCGTCTACGAAGGTTTCTTTGTATGGCAGGAAGCGTATGAGAAAGGCGGTTACGCATCCGACCCACAACTCGCCAAAGACACTCCGAATCAACAGGAGTTCGATGGCGTTGGTTTCACCAACCATCCACGCGGAAAACGCATCGCGTTTCTAGGCTACGACTTTCCCAATTTCAAATCCGCCGTTCACATCAACGGGACCTTGAACGACGATTCCGACGTCGATCAAGGCTGGACGGTCGAGTTGGCATTTCCATGGAAGGAGATGAAATGGCTTGCCAAAGGCGACGATCGATCGCTGCCACCCAAGGTCGGTGACCAGTGGCGAATCGATCTCTTCCGATTCAACAAGACCAAGGCCCCCGAACCCGCCACCGACTCCAGCGGCTGGGCCTTCGGCAAACACGGAGTCTGGGACTCCCACATCCCCGAAATCTTCCCAGTCATCACCTTCGCTGAAGAGTGACCGAATTGGGCTCGACACGGACCGTTGAGACGCTCGTTTCGGCTCGGAGGTTTTCCTAGCCACATGGGTGGCCTGCAGATACACTGATAGAATGGGTGATGTCACTGAACTGTTGTGCCAGGTGCGTTCGGGCGATGCGAAAGCGTCGGAGGGCCTGTTGCGCGCTGTCTACCAGGAGTTGCGTTCGATAGCGGAAAGTCAATTCGCAGTGGAACATCGGGAGCGCACTCTTCAGCCCACGGCGTTGGTCAACGAAGCCTACCTACGTCTGGCATCTGGCGGACGTCTGCAGAAATTTGATAGTCGCGGGCATTTTTATGCAGCCGCTGCCGAAGCGATGCGACGAATTCTGATTGACGCTGCACGAGCTCGGGGAAGTCGAAAGCGAGGTGGTCACTGCCGACGACTCGCACTAGGTGAAGTAGCGGATGACGTCACGCCCGCAACCGATCTTTTGCTCGATCTCGACGACGGGCTGGAGCGATTGTTCAAAGTCGATCCCGATTCTGCCAAGCTGGTTGAACTTCGTGTGTTCGCCGGGTTGTCGATCACCGAGGCTGGCGAATTGATGAAGATGTCGCGAAGCACCGCCTATCGGAACTGGGAATTTGCTCGCACTTGGTTCGCGGTTCACTGGGACGGTTAGGGGCAACGCATGTCGGATTCACCCAAACAAGAATCCATCAAGGATGTGTTTTTGCAGGCAATTGAAATTGATGATGTCGTAGAACGCCAACGTTTCGTTGCACTGGCCTGCCAATCAAATGAACCAATGCGAAAGGCGGTGGAGCGGTTGATGGCGTCCCACCATCAGCAGGAACCCAACCGACTGGATGATCTCGTCGATTGTTTGGGTGTTGGTGAGACCCAGTGGACATCGACCCGCTCGGGAATTTGGCCGGAGACATTCAAAGCCAATCAGATGCATCGCATCGATCGTTATTCGATTTGCGAGCTGATCGGCGAAGGTGGAATGGGCAGCGTCTTTGTAGCTCAGCAAGAACAACCTGTCCGTCGCAAAGTTGCTCTCAAGATCATTCGAGCAGAAATCGCTACGAAGGAAGCTTTAGCACGATTCTCCGCCGAGCGTCAGGCACTGGCGATGATGGACCATCCTTGCATCGCCAAAGTCTTGGATGGTGGGGCAACGGAAAGTGGGCAACCTTACCTGGTAATGGAGTTGGTTCAGGGGACGCCCATCACTGAGTATGCAAGTCATTCCGGATTGTCCATCGAGCAACGATTGCGTCTCTTCCAAAAAGTTTGCCACGCTGTCCAGCACGCTCATCGAAAAGGAGTGATTCACCGCGACTTAAAACCCTCCAACATCTTGGTTGCTGAAATCGATGGGGAAGCACTTCCAAAGGTGATCGACTTTGGATTGGCCAAAGCACTTGACCAACCGCTCACCGACATCACGATCCACACTGGTTTTGCACAGTTGATGGGAACACCGATGTACATGAGCCCCGAGCAAGCGGAGATGGGGACGATCGACATCGACACTCGAAGCGATGTCTATTCCCTCGGAGTGTTATTGTACGAACTGATGGTCGGTGCGCCACCGTTTGATCGTGAAACCTTCAAAACGGCAAGCTTTGACGAGGTTCGCCGAATCATACGTGAGATCCAACCTCCTCGACCTAGCGTCGTTAGCCGCACCCTCTCTGCCAATGAAAACGTCAATCATCAACAAGGTGACGTTCAACGGAAGTTGCACCCGAGCATTCGGGGAGAGCTGGATTGGTTAATCATGAAGACGATGGAAAAAGACCGTCGCCGGCGATACGGATCGGCGTCTGAACTCGCAGATGACATCCAGCGATACCTCACCGGTCAGACGGTTTTGGCATGCCCTCCATCACCAATCTATCAGTTTCGAAAAACAGTCAGCCGTCACCGCTTTGCAATCGCAGTGTCCTCCGTGGTGCTCGTCTCATTGGTCATGACAAGCATCATTTCGACTTGGAAAATGCTTGAGGTTCGCCAAGCCAAATCGATCAGCGAAGCGCGAGAACGGCAAGCGAATGAACTGCTTGAATGCAATCAGTTGCAACAAGCAGTGTCAGCATATCAGGCTGGCGATCTCTTGCAGTTGTCACAACTCACGAAGATCGTAACCCACCCTCACGCATTGCCATCCAGTAGTCGAGTGACTGAGCAATCAGCGTTGTCCCACTTTTTTCGAGCGGCGGCCACTCCAGTACCCAACCAGTGTTTTAAAACGTCTTCAGCGATTCATGAAATCGCGATCTCATCGAAACGGAAAGCTGTCTTGTGTGCATGCGAAGATGGTAGCGTTGTCATGTTTCCCTTGGATGGCTCGACGACTGCCGGACGTTCCTTGGGACGTCATGATGAACCGGTTCACGCCGTCTCGTTTTCACCGGACGGTTCAATGGCGGTCAGTGGATCGACGTCGGGGTTGATCAAGTACTGGGATGTGGAAAAGACAATCTGCATTCACCAAGTGCGGCCGGTGGAGAACGGGATCGAATCGCTCGCTTGGTCGCCCGATGGTCGGTCCGTTGCCGCGGGCTTTCGTTACGCTGGCGTCTGGGTGGGTGATGCGAACGGGAATGAGAAATTTCGCCTTATCAATGATCATCGTCATGAGACTCTTTTGTTCACGCCTGACAGCCAGGAATTGTTGGTTCCGACACGAGATGGAATTCATGTCTGGGACGTTTCCGCTGCAAGGCACGATCGGACAATCGAGACCGATCCCTTCACAAATGTCCGTGCGATGTGTTGGGCAGGACCGAATCAACAGTGGCTGATTGCTGGCGAACGATACTTTGATTCGCTGGCTGTCTTTGATCGCGAGACCGGAGCGAGACGGGGCACGTTCAATGTCAGTGCGTCCTACGCGAAATCGCTGGCAGCATCTTCCAATGGAATGTGGCTGACGGCGGGGTATGGCGACGGAAGGATTCAGATCATCCGCTTGCACGGAACAGATGAATCAGAGGTCGGCGGCGAAGTGCGCACACAGTGGAACGCTTATCAACAAGACGACAAGCGATTGGCTGTAGGTTGGCTAGAAGATGACCCAAACCAATTCATCACTGCCGGCCACGATGGAACAGCACAAAGATGGGATCTCGATGGTGTCGTCCCGAAAAGTGAATTCAGATCTCCGGTCGCTATCGAGGGAGCTTATCTATTGGATGACAAGCCCGATCCAGTCTTGTTACTCCGAGGGCAAGAACCGACCCGATTGCCGGTCGAAAAAATGTCCCTTCGAGCCGAGGAGGGATTGGTCGCGTTGCGAAGCGACAATCAGATTTCCATTGTGTCACTAAGGACTCGCCAGACACTGACCACAATCGATTCGCCACCCCAACGCGATGAGCATCTGGCTCTTTCCTCCGATGGCAGCCGCCTGGTCGCTGTCGGTGGTGGTTTCGCTTTTGTATGGGAATCGGTCGATCGCTGGGTCACCCACGAGTTGATAGCAAGCTTCACTGCGATCGACAACGGAAATGCCGTTTTTGCCAACCACAATCAAACATTGATTTGCGGGACCGCCGACGAAGAATCGCTGCAGGAACTGAATATCAAATCGGGCGAGGTTGACCATCAGTACAGGATTTCACATCCGCGCGTGGTCGCCATTAGCAATGACGAACGGCAGGTGGCAATTGGAAATGACCAGCGTTTGACGGTTTGGGATCGGAAAACCGACCAGGTTTTTTTAGATATCCGCGAAATGTCGAGAATCTGGTCGCTACGTTTTCTCGCCGACGACCGCGTTTTGATCTCAGGTCATAACGATGGGCGGATCATGGCCTGGCACGTCCCGACCGGCCAACCGCTGGGCACGTTGTATCACCCGCGTCCCGGACTCAGACGCCCGCAAAACCTCCAATTGTCCGGAGACGGACGCCGCATGCTTCTGGTTTACCCCAGCGAGCACGGCTACGTCCCCGTGCTGCTGGGCCGTTAACACGTGTTCAATCAATTCGCCAGTGTCCTTCTCGGCAGATCAGAATAGCCTTTTGGACGAATCATCGATCACTGCATCGTTCGACCAGACGTCTCCTTTTCGCCATCCTTCTTGCAACCAATCCATTGACGCGAAAACAAAATCAGATGCGTCCAATTCACTGTGGCTCGGTTTTCGGAGGTCTGTTTCGAGGGGTTCTGAAACCGCGTCTGCGTCTATCAGATTGAGGTAGTTGATCACTCGGAGTGCATCCAAGGCGGTTGCTTTTCCATCACGATTGACATCGTAGAAGTTCCGAGGATACGGATCGACAAGTATCGGGTCTCGTAAAACCCCCGTTACAGGATCGGAGTGAACGCGATCATTCAATTCGTTGATGATCCGTAATGCGTCTAACGATTGAACGTTCTCCGATCCCGTGACATCAAAAGCATTTACCACATTGGTCCAACCCGTACGACGGAAACGCAACTGCGTCACACCATTTTCAAAGACTTGCGTCAGCGTCTCGTTTTCTCGTTCCGTCGATTCATACTTCCACTCGCCGCGAGGATCGACCACGACTCCCTCAGACGACTCGAAGATCAATGACTGAAAGCCAAGCAGTTCGTGATCGATGACTTGCTCGTCAGTACTGACACGCACGTTGATCTGTCCTGACGAAGCGCCGCCGACAAGGGCGTCGCTAGAGGACGAACCCGCACTGACCGTCACGGACGACGATGGATCCAATACCATCACAACAACATCGTTGCCACCACGGCCCAGCATACGAATCGCCGTCTCCGATGTTGGATTCTCATCATCGCCCAACTGGACCGGCCCACCACTTTGATAATCCAGTTCGATTCGATCGTCGACATTTTCTGCACCCAAGAGCGTAAAAGTCTGCACACCGCTCATGGAGCGATCGACCAAGAGTGTTTGAGAAACGCGATCGAAGACTTCAAGGTGTTCCCCGTTCCGTCGGACAACGACGTCGCTGGCCGTCGCATCGGGAAGAGTGACTTCGAGAGGTTGAGGGACATTGTCGTCCCCACCGAGGACAGTGAGCCGGAATCGCGACGACTCCGCGAATGCAATTTCTTCCGGACTGAGTTCGAGATTCCCGTCCGGACTCGAAAGATCAGACAGAGTGGTGACTACCGAGGAGTCTTGCGGAATCCCCAAACTGACCAGTACGTCTTCAGCGGGTCGCATAGCCACGACCGGAATATTGAAATACAAACTGCCAGGAAGTCTTCCCCCTAGCGGAATTGGGTGAGCCGAAGCGGACAGAAAGGAATCAGTTTGAAGATTGTCTGTTGAGAACTCTGCGAGCGAAACGGTCCCAAATACCCCATCGAGCAGGGTAGCATTTCGCATTGCGACGATAATGGGATAGACATTGAAATTTCCATCGTCATCGAAAATATCGATCTGTTCAGAACGAGTTTCGATCACTTCACCGCTATCGATCCACTCAACGTTGAGTTGAGGGACATCACTGCCCACGATCAAATGGTTGGGATATTCAATCTCGATCTCGACCATGTCTCCTGAACTAGAAGATGAGGCGTTGATCTCGAGTTGGTCAACGGAATCGATCTGGTCGGAGAGCGAAACGATCACATTCGCCAAATTGGAATAAAGTTCCGAGTTCGTGTCACCAAGAAAGTCCTCCGCCAACATCGACTCGGTCTGCAAGGGATTGTCATCAAAGTAGAACGTCACCTGCCCAGACGGCGCAAACAAGTTTTCGACGGGGAATGAGATTCGCTGGACTTCTCCGACGACAGGTGCGAGCACGCCCTTTTGATCGATCAACAGGTCTGTGAACATCTGATCGATGCCGAACGTGGAATCGCTTTGGAGCGTCTGAGCGGCGACGCGAAGATTGAACTCCTCACCAACGTTGACTCGGTAGTCAATCGACTCCGTGTCGTTGATGGAGACCTCCGAGACTCCCTGGAGGTTCTCGATCAACGCATCGTTTTCATCGCGCGCCGACAAAACGAATTGAAGTAGCGGGTCCGCGGCGAGGAGATCTCGTCGCTCCAGCATCTCGAGGCGGAGATGCCGAGATCCAGGGAGGAATCGCACTCCACGAGTAGCAGCATCAGTTCGCAGAAGTGATTGAAACATTATGTGGCTACCAATTGGGGAAAGCTCCAATGACTTCAGAACCAAGCCACCACCGACGTCGCTACAGCTTGGAAGGGCAGGCGCATCAGGAATCTGGTGAGCTCGGTTTCAATCTCTTCCTCTATGCCATGCGAAAATCACCAAACAATCGTCCCGCATCACGTTTGTTTTCGGACGCCTGTCAGGAGACGATCCCGCTGAACGGGCGAGCGTGTCCTGAAGAAAAGAAATTTCCGGGAAAAGACGGGACAGATCGAAGTGGCTTTTCGCATGAAGCTTTGGCCTTCGTTTTGTCTCCCCAATCCACTCGGCTTTCTCGATGACATACTCAAGCAGTCGCCGATTCAATCCATTCCTTGGCCCCCGCAAACCAAGCCGATCTGCTCCACGTCGCCGCAAATTGCTCGCTGAACAATTGGAAAAACGCCATTTGTTGGCTGGGGATATTTTCCTTTCGAGTGGCTTTGTCTACGAGAAATTGCCATTGGATTCTCCAGTTGGTGAATTAGCAGCAGTCAATCCCGACGGTACCGCTCCGTACACTTTTGAGCTGGTCGCTGGTGAAGGCGGAGAGGACAACGCCAATTTCCGCGTCGACTCGGAACAACTGGTCACCGCCGCCACGTTGGACGACGAGGTGCAGTCGGTTTATTCCGTTCGTGTGCGTGCCACCGACAGTTTGGGAGAGGTCACCGAAAAAGCGTTTCAAATCGATGTCCTGGACACGGATGGCGAATACCACGATGTCATCGGTACCTCCGCCAATGAAATCTTCACGGCGCAGTACGTCGGCAGCGGGACCAACGAATGGTTGGTCAGGCGTGGCGGCTCAACTGTTTTCAATGGCGAATTGGACACTCCAACAACCAAGCTACGAATTTTGGCGACCAGCGGTACCGACACTTTGTCAATCATCGGCAGCAGTGGCGACGACACGTTCATAGTCGATGGGCAAACAACGGAAGTCAACGGCTTCGCTGTGATCGGGCATAGCGTCGAAACAAGACAGATTTTAGCTGGCAACGGGAATGACACCTTGATCGGTCCCGACACCAACAACCTGTGGACGATCGATGATCGCAACGACGGCACGCTCAATACAACAACCAGCTTCTACGATGTCGAATCGCTCGTCGGTGGATCGGCAGACGATACGTTCCAGTTCACCGGAGGTAGTTCGGACTACATCAACGGAACGCTGGACACCGGCGAGGGTTGGGACACGCTGGACTACTCACAGTTCTTCGCGAGCCACAGCGTGTATGTCAGTTGGGCACAGAACCGAGCCACCGGTGTCGGAACTAGCTCATACACAGGAATTGCGGGTGCTGCCACCAACTTTGAGGCCGTCGTGGGTTCGGGGGCCAACGGCTACCAGAGACTGGAAGGTCCTGACTCCGTCAACCAGTGGACGATCACCGGAGAGAACACCGGCAACATCAACAACGGCCAGTACAGCTTCACCAACATCGCTCGCCTCGAGGGTGGACCACAAGCAGATGTCTTTCGCGTCGAAAGTGACGCATCCATCACCGGCTCTGTCAGCGGCTCCATCAACGACGATCGCATCGAATTGGAAGATCGCGGCGTGCCGCTCGATGTCAACGTTTCCAACCGCAATGTTGCAGGAGTACTCGGCAGCTTCTATGCAGGAGAATTGCTCATCGAAGGAGAACAAGACAACCGCTTGATCGGTGGCACCAGCACTGTAACGTTGAACCTGCAATCCGATGGGACCGTCATTGCCAACAACGTGCACTACAGTGCAGGTTTCGATCAGTTCGTGGGAGGAAGTGGTACCGCGTCACTCCACGCTCCCGATTTGTCAACCGACTGGTACATCACTGAAGACGACACCGGTCACGTCCTTTTCGATGGCCAACGCTTCGACTTCACGGCCGTCGAACGTCTGTATGGCAGCGACACGGCGGACTCCTTCACCGTGGATGTCGGTGGGAACTGGAGCGGTCAACTGTATGGACGAGATGGAGATGACAACTTCACGATGCTTGGCCAATCGACTGGGGCAGTTCGTGGCGAAGGCGGCAGCGACACGCTGATCGGTCCGAACGTGAATAGTGTCTGGACCATCGATGATCGCAACGACGGCACACTCAATACAACAACCAGTTTCTATGATGTCGAATCGCTAGTCGGTGGATCGGCAGACGATACGTTCCAGTTCACCGGAGGTAGTTCGGACTACATCCAAGGCACGCTGGATACCGGCGAGGGTTGGGACACGCTGGACTATTCGGAGTTCTACGTAAGCCACAGCGTGTATGTCAGTTGGGCACAGAACCGAGCCACCGGCGTCGGAACTAGCTCATACACAGGAATTGTGGGCGCTGCCACCAACTTTGAGGCCGTCGTGGGTTCGGGGGCCAACGGCTACCAGAGACTGGAAGGACCAGACTCGGTCAACCAGTGGACGATCACCGGAGAGAACACCGGCAACATCAACAGCGGCCAATACAGCTTCACCAACATCGCTCGCCTCGAGGGTGGACCACAAGCAGATGTCTTTCGCGTCGAAAGTGATGCATCCATCACTGGTTCTGTCAGCGGCTCCATCAACGATGATCGCATCGAACTGGCCGACCGCGGCGTGCCGCTCGATGTCAACGTCTCCAATCGCAATGTTGCAGGAGTACTCGGCAGCTTCTATGCAGGAGAATTGCTCATCGAAGGAGAACATGACAATCGCTTGGTCGGTGGCACCAGCACCGTAACACTGAATTTAAACACCGACGGGACCGTCACTGGGAACAATGTGCACTACAGTGCAGGTTTCGATCAGTTCGTGGGAGGAAGTGGTACCGCGTCACTCCACGCTCCCGATTTGTCAACCGACTGGCACATCACCGGAGACGACACCGGTTATGTCCTCGTCGATGGCCAACGCTTCGACTTCACGGCTGTCGAACGTCTGTACGGCAGCGACACGGCGGACTCCTTCACCGTGGATGTCGGTGGGAACTGGAGTGGTCAACTGTATGGACGAGATGGAGATGACACCTTCACGGTGCTTGGCCAATCGACTGGGGCGGTTCGTGGCGAGGGTGGCAGCGACACGCTGATCGGTCCGAACGTGAACAGCGTCTGGACCATCGACGATCGCAACGATGGCACGCTCAATACAACAACCAGCTTTTACGATGTTGAATCGCTGGTCGGTGGATCGGCAGACGATACGTTTCAGTTTGGTGACATTAGCAGTTCGAACTACATCTACGGAACGCTGGATACCGGCGAGGGCTGGGACACGCTCGACTACTCGCAGTATCAAGCCAACACCAGCGTCCTGGTCAGTTGGAGTGCGAACCAAGCCAATGGTGTTGGGACCAGCAGTGGACGCGCGGGGGCAACCACCAACTTCGAAGCTGTCATCGGCTCGGGATCCACGTACCAACGAATCGAAGGACCTGACTCGGTCAATCAGTGGACAATTACCGGTGAGAACACGGGCAACATCAACAACGGCCAATACAGCTTCGCCAACATCGCTCGCCTCGAGGGTGGACCACAAGCAGATGTCTTTCGCGTCGAAAGTGATGCATCCATCACCGGCTCTGTCAGCGGCTCCATCAACGACGATCGCATCGAATTGGAAGATCGCGGCGTGCCGCTCGATGTCAACGTTTCCAACCGCAATGTTGCAGGAGTACTCGGCAGCTTCTATGCAGGAGAATTGCTCATCGAAGGAGAACAAGACAACCGCTTGGTCGGTGGCACCAGCACCGCAACATTAGACCTGCAATCCGATGGGACCGTCATTGCCAACAACGTGCATTACAGTGCGGGTTTCGATGAGTTCGTGGGTGGGAGTGGTACCGAGTCACTCTACGCTCCAGAGCTAGCAACCGATTGGCACATCACCGGAGATGACACCGGTTACGTCCTCGTCGATGGCCAACGTTTTGACTTCACGGCCGTCGAACGTCTGTATGGCAGCGACACGGCGGACTCCTTCACCGTGGATGTCGGTGGGAACTGGAGCGGTCAACTGTATGGACGAGATGGAGATGACACCTTCACGGTGCTTGGCCAATCGACTGGGGCAGTTCGCGGCGAGGGTGGCAGCGACACGCTGATCGGTCCGAACGTGCACAGTGTCTGGACGATCGATGATCGCAACGACGGCACACTCAACACCACGACCAGTTTCTATGATGTCGAATCGCTGGTCGGTGGATCGGCAGACGATACGTTTCAGTTTGGTGACATTAGCAGTTCGAACTACATCTACGGAACGCTGGATACCGGCGAGGGCTGGGACACGCTCGACTACTCGCAGTATCAAGCCAACACCAGCGTCCTGGTCAGTTGGAGTGCGAACCAAGCCAATGGTATTGGGACCAGCAGTGGACGCGCGGGGGCAACCACCAACTTCGAAGCTGTCATCGGCTCGGGATCCACGTACCAACGAGTCGAAGGACCTGACTCGGTCAATCAGTGGACAATTACCGGTGAGAACACTGGAACAATCAACGACGGCCAGTACAGCTTCGCCAATGTTGGACGTCTCGATGGCGGCCCCCAGGAGGATGTCTTTACCATCGAAAGTGACGGTTCCCACGATGGCTTTTTCATCGGCAACGGTGGCACTGACCGCTTGGAACTCGCCGCACGCAGTGAGCCCCTGGAAGTCAGTGTCAACAGCCGCAGTGTCCCCGGTGTGCTCGACTCCTACTCACTTGAAAATGTCGTCGCCCTGGCGCCTGCGGACAATCAACTGCTGGGAAGCGAAGCAAATACCAATTGGCAAGTCACCGCCGATGGTGACATCCGAGTCAACTCCGTGACTTACACGGGCTT
Organism: Rhodopirellula baltica SH 1; assembly: GCF_000196115.1. Lineage (NCBI taxonomy): Bacteria > Pseudomonadati > Planctomycetota > Planctomycetia > Pirellulales > Pirellulaceae > Rhodopirellula > Rhodopirellula baltica. The sequence continues at coordinate 5,482,869 of NC_005027.1, read as the reverse complement.
TGATTCCATCCTCGGCGGCAGTGGCGATGACACGCTGCTGGTGGATTACACCGGCGGAAACCTGGAAGCCGCCCTGCAAATTGCCTTTGACGGTGGTTCGGGAGGAAATGATGGCTTGGGATTCACCGGAGGCAGCTTCCAGACGGTGTCCTATGACCCAGCCCAAGGAACGCTTCAGCTCAATGATGTGACATTCGAACTGGCGACCGGAAACCTGTTCAACCTGACCAATTCAAGCATCGCCAATCTGCTTGTCGACATCGATCAAACCAATCTCGTTGCCAACGAAATCACGACCACTTTCACTGCCGCTGATACCACCGACACGCTCATCTCCTTCAGCGAATCGCTGGGTGGACTTCTGGTTCGCAACGTGAGCGGAAGACTGACCGTGTTGGGCGACATCATTGACAGTGACACCGTCACTCTCGCAGGCATCGGCAGCTCCTTGGCCGCGAATGTTGCCATCGACGGAGGTGGGGGAACTGATCAGGTCGCCTTCGACGAGACGTTCGTACTGAAGAACAATGACGACCTGGATGTTCTCGCGGAGCAGATCACCATCAACGCCGGCGTCAGCGTCCAAACTCAAGGGACGGGACGAGTCACGTTGAAGGTCGACGATCTAAATGTTGATCTGACATCAACGATTCAATCCGCCGACTCGGTGGTGCTGGCTCCGTTATCGGCCGACAGGGACATCGGGGTAGGTACGGAAAACACGGGTGAACTAAGCCTTCCCATTGGATTGCTCAATCGAATCACGAGCCCATCGTTGGTCATTGGCAACGAGGAAATCAACGGCGACATCACCTTGAGTGGCGATGTGACACTGGCAACAAACACCGATCTGCAATTCATCACATCAGGTGACATCTTCCTGGCAGGCACGATCGACACCGCTGGGGGCAAGCTTTGGTTGAATCCAGGTGCGGCTCCTCACGCGGTGCACGTTGGTTTGACATCCAATGAAGTGATTGCCAGCGAGTTGTCTTTTGCCCCCAATCGCGACATTCGATTCACAATTGATGGCACCACACCAAATACTGAATATTCCCAGCTCAGCCTCCTCGGTAGTCTGGATCTGACCGGAGTCAATCTGGTCATCGATGGGGAGTATTCAGTTGGACTCGCGGAGTCCTTCGTCTTGATTGAAAACGACGGAATGGAAGCAGTGTTGGGAACCTTCAAAGGTTTGCCGGAAAGTTCGTTCATTGACAATTTCCTCGGCTCCTCACTGAGTGCACAGATTACCTATTTGGGATCAGATGCGGCGACCGGCAATGACGTCGTGTTGACCGTGACCACACCACCCAATGTCCCACCCGTCGCCGATGCCGGTGGTCCATACGAAGTAAATGAGGGTGGGGCAGTGCAATTGAACGCATTGAATTCCCGCGACCCTGACGCGTCAGATGAGACACTCGTCTTTCATTGGGACCTGGATGGCGACGGAGTATTCGGAGAGACAGGAGTCGGAGCTGAGCGTGGCGATGAACTTGGCAGCAATCCAGACTTTGACGCAAACCATCTAAATGGTCCAACGAGCGTGACAGTGGGCATGCGTGCGATTGACTTATCAGGTGATTCGGACACCGCCTACGCAACTGTCAACGTTCGCAACGTGGCTCCGACAATCTCACTTGATCCCTCGATCGCAGTCGGCAGAGGTGAAACCTGGACAATCGATGGTTCTTTTGTTGACCCAGGGCCTGATATCTGGACAGGCACAATCAATTACGCGGACGGTTCCGGTGATCAGCTTCTAGTGCTCAATGGAAACGAGTTCGAACTCAGCCATGCCTATGGTGCCGCGGGCGTCTACACCGCCATCGTCACGATTGACGACGGGGAAGGCGGGGTTACCAGCAAGAATTTGATCGTTGAAGTGGACTTACCGCCACTGGCAGACCTGACATTGATCTCCTCGGATGTCCTGTTTGATCCAATCAATCCGGGCGTCGGTGAATCATTCGATTTTGTCGTGGACGTGACCAACGCGGGAACACTTGCCGCGAGTGAAGTTCCTGTCAGCATCCAGGTATACGACGCCTTGACGGAGTCATTCTTAGAAATCGGTCGTGGGTTGCTTCCTTCGATTGATGCGGATCCCGAAGAAGATGCGAAATCAGAAGCACAGATTCGCGTGACTTGGGACGGCAACAACGGTCAGCCTGCGTTGCCAACCAAGGAAGCGTACCTACTAGTTCGCGTCGTGTTGGATCCTGACTCAACGATCGAAGAATTGGACGAGTCAAACAATGAGGCAATCCAAGTCTTGCAAGTCGGCAGCCCCGATTTCGGCTCCGCCGAGTTAGTCGCGGACATCCCTGACCGCACGTTCTACCGAGACCAATACGTAGCAGTCGGCGGCCAAGCTTACTACGACTTCAGTACCATTCCGGGAACCAATGACTTCCCCATCCAGAACGCAAGCGTGACCGCTCGGTTGTTCGACTCGTCAGGCAACGTGTTGGCAGCATCAGGAGCCCGGACGGCACCCAACGGCAATTTCCTGCACACCATGCGGAGCCCGAAGGAAGATGGTGACTACACGCTACGGTTTGAAATTAGTGACGGGACATTTAGCAGGGTGTTTGAGTCGACACTCACCGTCGACGGCGAATCCCCCGATCCTCCACCGCAACGACCACGCGGACCGGCAGGACCGGGCTATGTCTTCTCTTCTTCGGTTGAGGTCACTGATCCCGTTTTACCAGAGAATCCTCAGATCGGTGAAGAGGCAACCATCCTCGGCAGCTTCAACTTCGAGCTCGATCAACTTCTTTTGAAAGTTCCTGTGACATTCAACGACCTTTTCCCCGTCGCCGGACAGGTACGCACGTTCGAGATTGGAAGTGGCTCGATCAGTTTTCCTGAAGGCGGTCTAGCTGGCCCTGCTTTGCTATCGATGGGATGGACGCCGACGGCGGAAGGCTATCACATCATCCAAGTGATCGCTAAGCCTGAATTCGAGTTCAAAGCTCATACGCATACAACTCGATTGGTACTGGTCGGCGACCTGGACACCACTTCGTTGAACGTCGAATACGATACGACCATCGTGCCCGATTCTGAACTGGTGTCGTTGATGTCCGCTTCAAGAGGTTTTGCGACCGCCTTTGCCGCTCCATCCATGCGGGCAGTGGCCGTCAGTGAGACACCCGAACCCGGCGATACGCTCTCATTCACCCTGCGATACGAGAACACGGGCACCACCACTATCACTGGTGGAGTTCTGATGGACGACTTCGATGAATCGCTGATGGGGATGCCTACCAATATCAGCGACGGCGGGACAGCCGACGGCAATGTGATTCGCTGGGAACTTGGTGATATCGCACCAGGGGCTTTCGGAACTGTAACTTATGAAGTGACCATCAACTCCTCGGCTGAGTTCCCACCGGGATCAGCATATCTATTCAATACGGCAGTCTTGAACGCCGACCAAGCCGTCGCGGCGAGCACCAGCGAATTAACAGTAAACAACAATGCACCGGTCATCAGCAGCATCAACGTTGAACCAATCATAGATGCAAATGGTGATGTCACACTTACTGGAACGTTCAGCGATGCCAGCACAGTGGATACCCACACAATCAACGTTAGCTGGGGAGACAATCAAACCGATACCCTGATATTCACGGCGGGACAGCGAGAGTTCCGCATCGGCCATTCGTATGCATTGAATTCGTCGCCCCCGAAAGACGGCATCTACGCAATCAACGTCAGTGTTTCCGATGACAGTTCGCAAACCAGTAACAGTGGCGTTACGACGCAGTTGCCGGCAGTTGCGTTGGCAGACAGTTTTGAAGTCGATCAAGCGACCACGCTGTCAGTCGAAATTGCCGACAGCGTTTTAAGCAATGACATTGGGGCGACAAGCGATCCATTGCAAGCGGTTCTAGCAACAGCACCAGAGTATGCAGAGAGCTTCACACTCAGGCCGGATGGAACCTTCACCTACACGCCGCTGGAAGACTTCCGCGGAATCGACGAATTCAGCTATTACGCCGAAAACAGTGCTGGAAAAAGTCAAACGGCCATCGTCCAAATTCTCGTCCGCAACCTCGCACCGACTATCGAGTCGATTGAGCTAGCGGGTCGCGATGACCAATCTGTTGCGGGCGAAGTCGTGCGGATCAGCGGAACCTTCCTGGATGCAGGAACGTCGTTGATCCATTTCGGTACCGTCGATTGGGGTGATGGAAGTGGTCCTCGACCATTGGAAATCTCAATCGATTCCAACAGCAAAACTTTCGAAGCGACTCACATTTACGCGACTCCAGGATCGTATCCAGTTGAGATCACAATCGACGACGGAGACCTTCATACAACTACGTCACTGACAGCGGAGATCCAATCCGCCGAACCTACGACTGGTGTGAGGTTGGTTAACGGAGTGCTGCACATCATCGGTACAGACCAAAACGATTTGGTCAATGTTTCTCGCCTTGGATCCCGCGTCTACGTCTACGCCAACTTTCTGCCATCTACCCACCGCTTGCAACTCGGTTCCACCTGGTTCCCGCTTGCGGATGTGCAATCAATTGAGGCGAAAATGCGGGATGGCAACGATATCTTCCGTGCGTCCGCGTGGGTCACCGTGCCCGCAACGATCGATGGTGGATCCGGAAACGATGTCCTCACAGCAGGTGGCGGTTCCAGCCTCCTGCTTGGAGGAGAAGGAAATGACTTCTTGCTCGGCGGGCAGGCGCGCAACGTATTGATTGGGGGTGGCGGTCGCGATCATCTACTCGGCGGTCGTGATGAAGACCTTTTGATCGGTGGTGACTTTCATGCGATTGACGAAAACCCTTCCGGACATTCCTTGCAAGACCAAGTCATGTCCGTCTGGAACGGCGATGATCCCTACAACACGCGGATCGAAGCGATCGATGGGTTGATCGACGACACCGACGATGGTGAACGAGACATGTTGTTTGGCTTATCAGGACGAGACCTGTACTTCAACGGTTTGGGAGATCGCGCGATAGGTGTCAGGCGTGCCGGATCCCAGGCAGAAACCATCCTGTAACGACATTCCTCCAACGACGCTCAAAGCTTCCCTCCCATTGACCTGCTTCAAGATGATCAACCAACAATTTGCTGTGACTCGATTGATACCAATGGCTCCGAGAACGTTCGTCATCCTGACGGTTCTTGTCGCATCGCAACAATCGCATGCTGCTCTGGTCACCTCCTCGGGGATGATTCATGCCTCCATTAGGATTGACGGTGTGGTCGACAGCGGCGGCAATCCGGTATCAACAACCGGGCTAGACATAATGAGCGAACCGTATGATCAATCTGATGACTTTGGTTTTGGTAGCGTCGTGACTTCAGCATTTGCATCAGCAAATGGAGGGAGCAACCCCAACTCACTCGGCGTCGCCGACACCATTCAGATCGACAATTCGATTGAAATTGAATTGAACGGTCCTGGGACGAGTGAACCGTTCGCATTCTCAACTGTCGGCATATTGCTCGACAATAGAACCGGAGCGGATGTCACGATCAACTTTTCGGTGAACTACCAACTGTATCTTGAGTCTAGTCGCTGGTCCGATCCTGAAACCATATCAATCATTTTTGGTGATTTGGACATCACCTATAGCGACGCCGAAAACGTGGTCTTTCTCGAACACGAGTTGAGTGACCCTGATGGGGGTATCACATCAATCAGTAACTCAGCCAGCTTCGCGATCGACTTGGTGAGCGACCAGGATACAACTCTATTTCTTTCTTCCTTTCTCAGTGGACAAGCGTCCGTATCGGCAGTGCCTGAACCTTCCAGTCTAGCTGTAATTACTCTCGTTTCGGCTGCGAGTCTGCTGAGAAGATGTCGCCGGCGAAAGAATCCAGCGATCAGTTAATTCGGCAGTGAAGCCAACCCAACAAAATCAAGCAACCGCTGAGTAATCATCCAGTACCGACACTGGTTAAGAAGTATGATCACCGTTTATGTTTTGGGAAATGTGTTCGCCAAAACGCGTTGCAACATACAAATTGGCCAATATCGAATGCACTCGTGAGTGGTGAAATGAACTCGCGACGACTTCCGTTGGGAGGAGCGCTTTCCGCAGATCCTTTCCAAGGCTTTAAGGACCCGAATGACTCGGGGTATTCAAATCTGAGAAATTTGCTTCGCACCCGTGGCATGCCTTATCCTTACCGTTCTTCTTTTTCGGATTGGACGGAGTCTTGGGGTCCGGTGTTTCAAACCAGGTGGGTACACAATGAATCGAGCGAAGACGATGGGATTCTTGATGGTGCAAGCCGTGTTGGTTTGTTTTCCGGTTATTGCCGATGAGCCGGAGAAAATCATTGAGAAGATCCAGTCTTTCGATGTGAAACCGAGTCCGCTGACCGCCATCACCGGTTGCGAACATTCCGCGACTTGCTTGCTCGGCTATTACGACGGGAGCATCGAGCGGATGGACCTGGAAACCGGAACGAGGACAGAAGTCTGCCGAGGCGTTGCACCGATCCGGCACATCGCCCTGTCAAACGATGAGCAGCAGTGGTGTGCGGTTGTGAGTGGTCAAGACGAAGAAGTCCATTTGGTCTTTGGTCAGTTTGATGGTTCCAGCGCGTTGAATGTCATTCCGCTCGCCAACGGCTTGAGGTTGCGAGGATGCTACGCCGAGTTCTCCCCCGACGGAAAGTTCATTGGCATTTCAGTTCGCGGGCTCAAAGACAACAGTTCCGTTTTCTTCGTCGCTCACTGCGAAACCACTGAGATCCTTTGGGAATCAAACACCAAAAGCACAGTGACCAGTACTAGTGGCTTGCCACAATTGTTTGGGCTGACTTGGATCGGTGATCACAAGGTGGTCTTTCTTTCAAACCAATCCAAGTCGGGTTCGGCCGTCCGAATCATCGACGCGGCGACTCTGATAGATATGTCGCCTCTGGATCGCCGACGACATATCAATCTGAAGAGAAAGCCGGAGTCCATTCAGGTTCCTGGAGAGATCCTGCAGATTCGTGCGGCGATTGACAAGAAATCGATCATCGTCCTCTCTGACCTTGATCCAAAGACCACGCTTTTGAAGGTGGCTTTTTTCAAGTGTGCACTGTCCAACCCCGAAGGTCAGGCAAGTCCAGCAGCACAGGCTGAATTGCTGTCCCAAATGCCGCAGAGCCACTACCTGCGTGACTACGTTTATCTCATGAATGATGAAGGCAGTTTTTTGGTCAACCTGAGGCAACCCAATGCTGGCGGCTTTTCTGTTGCCTACGAGCTCTATGTGGTCCATCCAGCAGGTGTGAAGTTGATTGAACGATCAAACGCACCCGCCATTCTGCTCGCCGCTGAGAACTCGGTGCGGTTGCAACATGACCGAAACAATGAGACTTCTTTTTTGTTTGGATACGTTAAAATCGATGAACAACAAAGTCTGCTCGCAATACGCCACCACCCGACAGAGACCCGTGACGACGGGGTCTTCGATTTAAACTTCCAAGGCAGGCATCCAACCAGTGTGATGGCAGGCGACAAGCCCAGGTACCTGGTGATTGCCGCAGTGAATGTGGTGCTTCCGTTCATTCCTGATGTCCCGACCCGAATACAGCAACCGCCGGTGTCACCGATCGTGGTTGCCGAATTGGTCCCCGCAATTGGGTCATAGCCTGGACTGGCGACACTTTATCATCGATGTGTTGCGATCAGTCCAACAGCTCGTTCAATTGCAGCCAAGCTTTGAGTTGGTTGGTCCATTGGTCGACGGGGCGGTCGCCGCGGAACATGCCGAAGCCGTGGCCGCCGGTGGGAAAGAGATGCATTTCGGCTGGGACGCCGTGTTTGATGCACGCCGAGTAGTAACGCAAGCTGTTTTCGACTGGAACAGCCTTGTCATCGCCAGCGTGAACCAAGAACGTGGGGCATGTTGATGAGGTGACTTGTTCGTCTCGTGACATTTGGTGCACCAATTCGTCACTGGGCGATTCACCCAACAGGTTCTTCTTCGAACCGCCGTGCGTGACCGCTTTGTCCAGCGAGATCACCGGGTAAATCAACGCGGCAAAGTTGACTCCGGTTTGCGGGTCCGTTGCGATGGTGGACGCTAGGTGACCGCCAGCGGAGAAACCCATGATGCCGACTTGGTCCGTTTTCAGTTTCCACTCGTCAGCATGATCTCGCATCAACTTCACCGCTTGGCGAGCATCGCCCATGGGAATCGGATGCTTGTGAGCACCACCGCCACATCGGTACTTCAAAACGCCAGCCGTCACGCCTTGTTCGGCAAACCATTCGGCAACCACGTGGCCTTCTTTGTCGATTGCCAGCCCGCCATAACCACCGCCGGGGCAAATCACAATCGACGTTCCTGAATGCTTGTCCGGGTCAGCGTGGTAGACCGTCAATGTCGGACGCAAGATGTCCGTGACCCAGGCATTTCGTTCGCCTCGATCGTGCAAAACTTCGGTGTCATCGGCTGGGGTGGATCCGAGTTCTTCGTCGGTCCAAAGTTGAAGCGTTTCAGGTTCCGCAGAATGAGCGGGTGGGGAAAGTGGCATCCAGGTGGCAGTGAAAACGGCAAGCGTAAGAGCAAACTTCCAGGAAGTGTTCATGGGCAGGGCATTCGCGAACAAGGTGGGATGATTCGTTGTGACAAACGAAATCATAACTCGTCACGACGCGAAAAGTGTGAGTGGGCCTGTCTGCCTCTCGAGACAAAATTCGCGAGGATGTTCCGCCGCTGCGTCAGTGCATGTTTGACGCGGGCGATTCGTTGCTGGCCGCTTGGCTGACCCGAGGTGGGTTCAATTGCGACTCGTCCCACATCGGTTGCGGCTCGGGAACAGGGACCGACATGTCTGGCTGAGAGATTGCCGGAACGGATTGATGCGGAACCGGTTGGCTACGGAACATTTGATGGTAATCGGCCAAATGCTGATCCACATCGCGAGAGAGCATGCGTCCGTTGGCGTGACCTGCGATCACACACCCGTAGTACAACGCCGTCCCGCCCCCAGGGATGAACCAGCTGGCCGTGCCCGCCACATAGGTTCCGTAGGCAGGATACTGAATGCGATTAGCTTCGATGATCCCGGCTCGATCGTGACGATCGTAGAGATGAGCCATCACGTCACGCGATGCGATCGTTTCGTGCCAAGTTGGAAAGAACATGTACGCCAGCGCGTACGTGCCTTGATAGCGACGACGCGTGAAGTCCTTAGCATGAGCCAGTTCATGCAATGCGATCGCGGGAACATCGCTGTAGAGGTGAACCGTTTGCGTGTACGGGTTGAAGTGGTCGCCACCGAAGAAGCGACCTGGCAGAATCGTTTCGCCTCCGACGGACAACAGCCCCAAGGTGTAACGATATGGCCACGCGACCGTTTTGTTCTGCCGCAATCGGTGAAAGTCTTGCAGCGGTGCGTATTGGTTCACACGCACCTTCACGTGCGGCAGGTTGTTCTCATCCAAGTAGCTGGCAACCGTCTCAACGGTCGGGGCAGTGATCTGGTGATTGTCGACCCGATGGTCCCACAACAAGATTTTGTCTGGGATGCCCCAGATCCATCCCGCAGTATCGAGCACCTTGTGGGGCTCGCCAAACTCAACCTGGCTGCTTGAATCGTTGAGCAACTCGGGAGCGATGTATTGCGGGCGAGCTGGAATGTGTGCAGGACTCAGCACGTGGCAACCGGTGGAACTGAGCAGTCCCAACGTCGTCGCCACGAGAGCCAAGAGTTGGCAACGAATCGCTGCGTGCACCTTCATTCCGCCAATCCCTTCACCGAATTCTGATGTCGACTGAGACTCACGAAGTGATTTTCGCGAGCGAGCCTATCCATGAACCGAAGCGAACCAGCAGGTGGCTCGGCTCCGCAGGATTTCTATCGGAAGGGAACCGGGTCCAGGACGAATCGAACTGGACCGGTCATGCGAATTTTGCTGCCTTTGACGGCAACGGTTTCACGTCGTCCGTTTCACGCCAAGCGGTCGGTCGCCACGTGATAGTGCGGGTCTTCGGAAACGTTGACTTCAACCAAATCACCCGCCTGATTCAACAGCGAGCGACATTCTTGGCTGAGGTGAGTCAGGTGCAAACGCTTGCCGGCGGCTTGGTATTTCTCGGCCAGTCCATTGATGGCTTCCAGACCCGATTGGTCGTAGACGCGGCTGTAGTAAAAGTCGATCACCACGTCGTCGGGATCTTCGGCAACGTTGAACATCTCTTTGAACGACGACACCGATGCGAAGAACAGCGGGCCGTGCAGTTGATAGATTTTGCTGCCAAATTCGTTGATTTTGACATCGGCACCGATGTGCGTGGCGTGTTGCCAAGCGAAGACCAAAGCCGAGACGATCACACCCAAGATCACAGCGGATGCCAAGTCGTGCATGAACACGGTGTATCCAGCCACCAAGATCATCACAAACATGTCACTGCGAGGCATGCGACGAAGCATCTTCAGCGACGCCCATTCGAACGTTCCGATCACCACCATGAACATGACGCCGACCAAAGCCGCCATTGGAATTTGTTCAATCCAAGGTGCCAAGAACAACACGAACAACAGCAAGCAGATTGCGGCGGTGATTCCCGAAAGTCGACCGCGACCGCCCGAGTTCACGTTGATCAGAGATTGACCGATCATGGCACAGCCACCCATGCCGCCAAACAAACCACACACCAAGTTGGCAGTGCCTTGTCCGATGCATTCGCGGTTTCCTTGTCCACGAGTTTCAGTGATCTCGTCGATCAGCGACAACGTCATCAAGGATTCGATCAATCCCACGCCACACAGAACGATTGCGAAGGGGAAGATGATTTTCAGCGTGGCCAAATTAAATGGGACCATTTCGAATTCCATCCAGAACGGCATCGGCAATCCGCCGCTGATGCCCGATTCTGAACCCGCCGTGTCTTCCGCAGCGGGATCGGCCGGTGGCATTTCAATGTCAGGCGTGTCAGTCGCCGATGCGAAGGAATCTTTGATCGATGGTCCGTCTTGCGCGACAACGGCACTGATCAATGTGGTGGATCCATCGCCCGAGCTAACAGGATTGAATTGCCCGGCGTGCAGGGCGGCTTCGGCTTCTTCGGCGGCAATGGCTTCGTTGGCGGCTTTGGTTTCAGCCGCGATTGTGTTGGTTCGCAACATGTCACCGACGGTCGCTACCAAATTGTCGCCCGACTCGTTTTGTTGCGATTGATTCACCGCCACGGCGATCAAGGTGATACTCAGAATCGCTGCCAACGAAGCGGGAACCGCCGTTGTGACTTTGGGCAGCAACCAAATGATCGCCATCGTCAAACCGACCAATGCCAACATTGCAAACAATGGCAAACCGTTCAGGTAAACCAAGGTTCCCGATTCAGACAGAGTTTTAAAACTGCCCAGCTGCGCCATACCAATGACGATTGCCAGTCCGTTGACAAATCCCAGCATCACCGGGTGCGGCACCATTCGGATCAGTTTTCCTAAACGCAGCAAACCGATGATGATTTGCAACACGCCACACAAGATCACGGTCGGGAACAAGTACTCGACGCCATGATCGGCGACCAAGGCAACCACGACCACAGCCATGGCTCCGGTCGCACCTGAGATCATCCCGGGACGGCCACCGACAACCGCAGTAATCAACCCAAGAAAGAAAGCCGAGTACAAACCGATCAGAGGTGACACGCCAGCAACAAAGGCGAAGGCGATCGCTTCTGGTACGAGGGCCAACGCAACGGTTAGGCCAGAGAGAAGGTCGTTCTTGAACGAACTGGTTTGTTGACGAAAAAAGTTCAGCATGTTTGTTTCCGAAGCCGCGACTCACGATTCAGTCGCTGGCTCTGCTAGGTCATTAGAAAGGGAGCTTCCTCAAACGTAGGCCACCGTGAGACATAAGCACGACCGAATGAAGATTCGGGGCATCAGCAAAAACCCGATCGACTTACCATCGAGGTATCGCGGGCGGGTGTTGAAACCCAAGAAGCGACGCAGGTCATTCCGTTCATTCCTGCGTGAAAGCCGGACTATAATCCTGTCCTACCATGGGTCAACGCGAATTCACTTGGCCCAGCCCGCCTTCGGTCGATGCCACAATCCTCAATCATCGACTCACCAGAAGTCGTGACGCAAACTAACGCGCCTCACACTGACTTTAAGTTCATCCGTGGTGACTGTTCGCCCCGGTACCCGCCCCGTTTGTCCCACCAAATCCACAGATTTCGATCATGCGGCTCGTTACAGATTTTTTTAACGCTTTCCCGTTTCTTCAACGAAACTCCACGTCATCCGCGTTGATGTCACTGGTGTTCGCCGGATGTTGTCTGCTCAACGTTGGATTCGAATCCATCGCGGAAGCGGATGAACCGGCGGAGCAGACAAGCAATGTCTCGGTAAAAATCTTTGACACCAATGCGCCGGGTTGGCGGCAATTGGATGGAGATGATTTCGTACGAGTCAACGGCGACGATCAAACACTGACCTGGGAAGGCACCGAGGCTCTCGGCAGCGGCCAGCCCATCGGTGTGACGCGCACGAACTTCGAAGTCAAAAACTTTGAACTGGTCATCCAGTGGAAGCATCTCAAACCGGCCGGCAACTCGGGCGTTTTTGCTTGGGTGCCCATGTCAGCACTGAAAGACCTACCGCCCAATCGACTTCCCAACACGGGAATCGAAGTCCAAATGCTGGACCTCGACTATGGCCGCATGTACACCGAAAAAACCGGCAAGCCACCCACTTGGTTCACCAGTCACGGTGACATCTTTGCCGTCGGGAAGTCATCGATGCAGCCATTCCCACCACTTTCGCCCGATGGACATCGCAGTTTTCCATCGGCTGAGACAACGAATCCGCACGGCGAATGGAATCAGTACTACGTTCGCGGGATCAATAGAGAGATTCGATTGTGGGTCAATGGGGTGGAAGTCTCCGGAGGACGCAGTTGCTCGCCCGACGAAGGCTTTTTGTGTTTGGAATCCGAAGGCAGCCCAATTCGATTCCGCGAAATATGGCTACGTGAGCTCCCCTGAGCACCGATTTAGAAACCATTCGGGATCAAAAAGGTAGCGGAAGGGCGCGAGCCGAATGGCACTTACTTTACAACTTCACCCTCGCCCCTGGGGAGGTCGTGCAGATTGTCGAGGTCGCGTTTCAGCGGAGTTCTGTATGATGCACCTCTCCCGAAACGAAGTTTGGGGGGAGGTCGAGCGACGCCGTTCAGGCGTACGCGAGGGAGGGGGCCGAGCATGGAAAACGGCGCGGATTGCCCTCCCCCGGAAATCTCGCTGAACGCTCGCTTTCCGACCCCTCCCGCTGCACGGGCGGGGTTCTCAAGGCGTTACTGGCGATGCACGTAAAAATTCACAACCTCCTTGAGGGGGTGTGAAGTAAGTGCCATTCGGCGCGAGCCCTCCGGTGACACACCGGGCGGCTCGCGCCGCTCCGCTGTAACCGACACTTAATTCCGAACGGTTCCTTAACACCAACAATTGTTAGACCGGCCAATATTTGGCTCAACCGATCTGTTTACGAGCGACGATCTACTGGATTCGCTCGCTTTGAAAAATCAGCCCTGGTCAAAACGACGGTCGGTCGTTATCCTCCGCGATTCGAAAATCCGACCTTCCGGTCAATTCCCACTTCACCCCGAACCTTTTTCCCGCCATGTATGCCATCTTTGTCGACGGTGGACGCCAATACCGAGTCGAGCCAGGAATGGAACTCGACGTCGATTACCGTGACATCGCTGCAGGAGAAAACCTGAAATTTGAAACCGTTTTGGCCGTCGGTGCCGAAGACGGGCTAAAATTAGGTGCTCCAACGTTGGACGGTGTTTCGGTCAGCGCTTCGGTGTTGGGGATGTCCCAAGACAAGAAGATCTACATTCAAAAGTTCCGTCGCCGTAAGCACAGCAAAAAACGCACGGGACACCGCCAAAAGAACACCCGCATCCGAATCGAAGAAATCGCGGGCGTATGACGCTTTCCTAACCGGCTGAATTGATGCCCCACCTCCGCCTGACAGATTTTGAACTAGGCGCAGTTCTCGGTGTGGGCACGGTCGGCACGGTTTACGACGGGAAAATTCTTGATGACGTCGAAGTCCACCCCGCCGCGGAAGCCATCCGCGGTCAGGATTTGGCGGTCAAAAAGCTGCACCCGGCCGTTTCTCAAGACGACCTGATCCAGGCCCGATTTCGCCGCGAAATGGTGATCTTGGAACGTTTGCAGCATCCAAACATCATCGGCTATTTCGGTGGTGGCTCCGAAGACGGTCAATTGTTCTACGTGATGGAACGTGTTGACGGCGGCACGATCAAAGATCTGCTGGAAACCAACGGAGCTTTGGCTTGGCCCGTGGTCGTCGATGTGGCTCGGCAAGTTTGCTCGGCACTGCAGTGTGCCCACAACCATGGTGTGATTCATCGCGATTTGAAACCGGGCAATTTGTTCCTTACCCGCGACGCTCACGTGAAGCTGGGTGACTTTGGAATCGCTCGCGACCAACACTCGTCCGATCTGACCTCCCAAGGTTTGACCGTCGGCACCCACGCGTACATGGCCCCGGAACAAATCACCGGTGATGAGGCCATCAGCGGCAAAGCCGACCTGTACGCTCTCGGCTGCGTGCTGTTTGAAATGCTCGCCAATCGAAAGGTTTTCGCGGGTGAGAACTTTGCTCAGTTGTTTGAACAACACTTGCGGACCAAAGCGCCCACAATCGCGTCGATTGTGCCCGACGTGCCCCCGGAACTGAGCCAGGTCATTGCCGATTGCCTTGAAAAGTCACCGGACGATCGACCTTTCAACGCTCGATCGGTCCAAGGTGTGATGATCGAGATCGGCGAGAAATACAATCTCTCGGCCCCGCCTGATTCACCAGTCGGACCAAACCATTCCGAAACAGGGAATGCACCCAAAGACGTCAGCGCGGACAGTGTGACCGAGAAAGGCCGACGATTGCTGGAAGAACAAATTCACTATCGATTGGGCGGCACGTCACGCGAACCGGTGAGTGCGGGGAAAGTCAGCCTGATTGTGGTCGCGATCATTGTTTTGATTGTGTTGGCCGTCTCGCTATCGGGTGGTTCGTAGTTTTGAAACCGGCGTTTGGCATGATTTGAGTGCGAGTCGCTGGCCTCAATCACTGCGGTAGAACGCATCATTGTGCTGGTTGATGTGATGCATGCAGCGTGGAGTCATCTGGTGTTTCAGCCGCCTGTTATTGGGCTCGGTTTCACCAGCGAAGCACGATTCACTCCCGGGTGGATCCTGCGTTTTGCAAAATCATTCACTCGAACATGCTTTGATCGCGTTAAAAAACGTCAATTCTGAGTGAACGACCACACCCAATTCGTCGGGGCGTGAAGTATTCTGCCTCGACTGGTATCTTGAATGCAGGCAGCACGAAGTCTCGAAGGTTGTCGGCGATTGTCTGCCAACAACGCGTCTGCTTGCCTCCCTCTTAGGACATTACCGATGCCCCGTCTCTCCCGCCTAATTCCCACCCTCTGTTTGGCCACGTTCGTCATGACCTCCCCCGGCAACGCCCAAGATGATTCTGCGGCCAAGGTCGATGATCAACTCGGCTACTTCCTCGGATTCACCGTCGGCAACTCTTTCGTTCAACAAGGTTTCGAACCAACCGACTTCACCGTCGAAGGTATGAACCAAGGTCTGAAAGACGCGTTGTCAGAAAAGGACCCAGCGTTGTCCGACGAACAACTGCAAGAAATCCAAGGCAAGATTCAAGCCATGATGCAGAAGCGTCAGGCGGAGCGGATGGCCGAGCTTAAAAAGCAAGGCGTGATGAACAAAGAGAAGAGCGACTTGTGGCTGAAACAAAACGCCAAGGCGAAGGGCATCAAAGAACTCGAGGGTGGACTGCAATATAAAGTGGTCAAGGAAGGCGAAGGAGCATCCCCGACCGCTGAAGACACCGTCGCGGTTCACTACACCGGCAAACTGACCAATGGCGAAGTCTTCGACAGTTCGGTCGAGCGTGGTCAACCTGCCAAGTTCCCTGTCGGTCGAGTGATCCAAGGATGGCAGATGGCTCTTCAGAAGATGAAGGTTGGTTCGAAATGGATGCTCTACATTCCACCAGAATTGGCATACGGCGAGAACGGTTCGCCACCAAAGATCGGACCCAACGAAGTGTTGGTTTTCGAAGTCGAGTTGCTTGAGATTTTGTAGATCGTTTCGGCAATCTCGACACAATCAATTGATCATGGACGCTCGTCATTTGGCGAGCGTCTTTTTTGCTATCCCCACTTATCTCATTTGTTCCCCGAAGGTTCTCGCTATGAAGAAGTCTTGGATTCATCAGCTGCTGCTCAGTGGAGCCGCAACAGCTTGCTTGGCCACGCCGGCCGCAATCGCGGAATCACCCGATGCGGTGGCGTCCACGCCGAAGCAATCTTCGTCCACCATCAACTTGGCCGATCCTCCCGCATCGCTTGACGTTTCACCGATGCCGGTCAAAACCGTGGAAGCGTATCCGAACCTTCGCATCAGTCGTCCGGTGATCATCACCGGTTCGGGCGATGGCAGCGGACGTGTGTTCGTCGCCAGCCAAACCGGTGAAGTGTATGCCTTCGACGAGAACGACAGCGAGATTTCCGAGCCTGAAGTGTTTGGTGACTTCAGCGAGCTGGTCACCTACAAGGACAATGAAAACGAAGAAGGGTTCTTGGGTTTGGCATTCCATCCCAAGTTCAAAGAGAACGGTCTTTTCTACGCTTACTACACCACGTCGGACAAACCGCACGTTTCTGTGCTGACTGAGTTCAGCACCGTCAAAGGTAGCAACAATCAAAAGGGTGATCCTTCGACCGCACGCGAGTTGATGCGGATCGAGCAACCGTTTTGGAATCACAACGGCGGCACCGTCGCGTTCGGTCCCGATGGTTACTTGTACATCGCTTTGGGTGACGGTGGTAAAGCCAACGACCCGCTGCAATCGGCACAAGACCCGAGTCAGTTGCTTGGTTCGATCATGCGGATTGATGTCGACAAACGCGATGGCGACAAGCCTTATGGAATTCCCGACGACAACCCTTACGTCGGCAAGTCCGATGCACGGCCGGAGATCTACGCGATCGGGATTCGCAACATTTGGCGAATGGCATTCGATCCCAAGACCGATTTCCTATGGGCAGCCGACGTGGGCCAAAACGAGTGGGAAGAAGTCAACCTGATCCGTCGTGGCGGGAACTACGGTTGGAGCCTGCGGGAAGCCAATCACAAGTTCACGTTGAACGGAAATGGTTCTGACGCTCGTCCTGATTTGATCGATCCGTTGATCGAATACCCGCACACCGATGATTGGGGCAAATCGGTCACTGGCGGAGCTGTCTACCGCGGAACTCAAACACCGATGCTCGATGGTTATTACCTCTACGGTGACTATGTCAGCGGAAAGGTTTGGGCGTTGAAATACGATGCGGAGACATCGACCGTCACCGAGAACCGTCCCATCTCAGCAAGCGGTTTGCCCGTCTTCACGTTCGGACAAACGGACTCGGGCGAAGTCCTGGTCAGCACGATGATGGCCGGCGGACGAATCTACAAATTCGTCGCTGAGTGAATCATCTCCCATCGAGCCGCTGAGCCTCGCCGCGAAAGCTTCCTCCTCCGAACAACGAATCCCGGCTTTGGATTTGTCCGGAGGAGGAACATGGAATGAGACTTAGCCACGCGTCAACAACAAGTGACGATGTTAGCGGTGTGGCGCAAGCCGCCCGGTGAGGAACCGGAGGGCTCGCGCCCTTCCGCTACTTTTTAAAATCCCGAAATTGTTCCCGAATAGCTCCTCAGCGAGCGATATCAAACGCGAAGATCAGGTTTTGGTCACGAATGAACAAAGTCTGATCAGCCACCACGGGGTGAGCCCAGATCGCACCGCTTCCGCGAGGCAAATCGGTTTCGCGAGGAATGGTCAACTTGCCGAGCGGTGACCAACGATCCTTGTTGGGTTCCAGCAGAACCACGGTGCCATCTTTGTCGTTGTAGCAATACAAACAACCATCGGCGAAGCAGATCGAACCACTCGTGTTCGGACGCAACTTCTCTTGCCAAAGCGTATCGCCGCTCTTGATGTCTTGAGCCATCCAAACACCACCACTGGCTTTGGTCAGTCCGTAGATGGTTCCATCCACAGCCACCACGCCGCCGTGGTGGTTCATCATGGATTTCCCATCCAAGTGGTAAACCTGCTCGGCGTTGATTCCGTTGCCAGCGGATGTCAATTTCAACAGAACATTGCCGGCACCGTAGTCACTGGTGTGGTAGATGTGGTCGCCGAGAATCAGCGGCGTTGGAATCGTTGCAACTTTGTTTCCTGATAGTTCATTTCCGAACAGCTTCTCGCCTGATTGGCAATCAAACGCTACCACGCCGATGCTGCCCGCGGTGACGTAGTAGTCGACATCGCCGATGGAACCCTTCATGGCCGAAACATAATGTGCGACTGAGTCGACACCTTTGGACTGCCAAAGCAATTTGCCGGTTTGACGATCCAAGGCAATCATGAAGTTGCTGCGTCCCGGGGTGACGACCACACGATCACCGTCGATCAATGCTGACTCGCTGTATCCCCACTTGGGAATCTCACCACCGTAATCAGCGACCAAGTCCACCGACCATAGCTTGGCACCGTCTTCGCGTCGCAATGCCGAGACGACACCCACATCAGACATGACAAAGACCTGATCACCATCAACGGTTGGGGTGCTGCGTGGTCCGCCGCCCCAACCGGTGTTGTAGTCGTCACCGGTGCCGGCTCGTGAAATCGGAACTTGCCAGATCGATTGTCCGGATTTGGCATCGATGCAAATCGCATAGCAATTCTGTTCGTCTGATCCCATCGAGAACAGCTTGCCGTCGACGATGGTCGTGCTGCTGTACCCACGTCCGGCAGTGGAAAATGTCCACTTCAGTTCAGGACCACCTTCCGGCCATGTTTGCAACAGACTTTGATCGGCCGCTTTCCCGTCTCGGGCCGGACCTCGCCATTGAGGCCAATCGGCATCGCCGGCCAGCAAACTCGTTCCCAGCGTGCTCGTTGCCAATGTGATTGTGCCGAGCATCAAAGAAGTTGCGGCAAATCGATTCAGCTTTGCCAAGATTGGCCGAACAGATTCGAATGAGGGCAGGATACGAAGTCGACGAAGCATGATGGCTCGTTCCGTAGTGGTGTGAAGGCGGGGAAGGTCGGAACTTTTGGTGAAGTTCCGCCTTGGCACTTTAGCAAACCACCTCACGCCATCCAAGCAAGCCGAATGGTGATCTGGACGCCATTCGATCCCGGCCCCATTTTTTTAGCCAATCCAGGACATCGTTTTGCAAATCCAGAGTTGGGAAGCACTTAGGAAGTAAGCGAAATATCGGAGCTGAACCGAGAATCGGTCCACATCGGGATCTGAAAACGCCATGATTGACAGTTGCACCACGTTCTTTCACCAAACCTAGTCCGGCGGGAGATCAACCAGGCGGTGAAACTGGATTAGACTGACAGACACCGTTTTTGCTGAGAGATTTCTGTTGAACCGATCGCCTTCCAATTCGACATCATCAGACACCACGACCGCTTTGGTGATCGCTTCCAAAGGAGGCGACAACGAAGCGTTGGGTCGACTGATGCTGCGCTATCGAGGGTATCTGTTGATGCTGGCCCATCGGTATCTCAGCGATCAACTTCGCCGGCGAATCGATCCTGCGGATTTGGTGCAAGTCACGTTTTTGGAAGCCAAACGTGACCTGCATGCTTTTCGAGGTGAATCGGCGGGTGAGTTCGCGGGCTGGTTGCGTGGCATGCTGAAAAACAATGTTGCATCAGCGGTCGCTCATCACGTGATGACTCAAAAACGTTCGACCAAGAAAGAAGTGCATGCCGGAGGGGCCGGTGGCGATGGCAGTCAGCCGGACAACTGGATCGCACAGATGCCCGGAGCCAAAACCAGCCCGAGCGGCGTCGCGGTTCGACAAGAGGCCGTCAGCGCGATGATGCAAGCACTGCACGAACTTCCAGAAACGCAAGCTGAGGCGATTCGTTTGCGTTACATGGAAGGCTTGTCGTTGAAAGAGATCGTCGACCGAATGGACAAGAGCGAAACCGCGGTCGCCGGATTGCTCAAACGCGGTTTGAAAAAGCTTCGCACGATTTTGGACACCGGCAGCAGTCCATGGTGGAAGACGTGATGGCTGAGTCCAACGAAGACGACTTGGATGAGATCTTCGCTTTGTACCTGTCCGCATGCGACACAGGGGAACTGACGTCACGAGATGACTTTCTCAACCAGCACCCCGAACACGCCGATCAACTTCGCGAATTGATGGATGCTGCTGACTTGATCGGAACGTTTTCAATGGCCGGGTCGGATGCCAAGGGAACGTCAGGTCCATGGACAGAACCCATAACGCTGCCACCCGATGCGGAGATCAGCGACCAAGCGGCTCAGTTGGCATCAACGGCCAGCCAGATCGACGTGCAAACCGACATGGCGGACACGATTGGAATCGGCACCGCGTTGTCGGCTGACGGGTTGGGCGAACACTCCAATGTGGATCCCAATTTGACGTTGCCGATGGCCAATCGATCACAGGGCGATTCGGGTCCGTCGCTGCCGTTTGATCTGGGTGACTATCAGCTGCTCAAAGTCTTGGGCGTTGGTGGGATGGGTGTGGTCTACCTGGCCAAGCAACGGGAACTGGACCGGTTGGTTGCGGTAAAGATGATCCGCAGCGGTATTTTGGCGGGACAAGATGAAGTCAAACGCTTTTACACCGAAGCCAAGGCCGCCGCGAAGCTCAAACATCCCAACATCGTTGCCGTTCACCAATTTGGACGCCGTGCTGGCCACCATTTCTTCTCGATGCAGTACGTCGAGGGAGAAGACCTCCAAAAGGTGCTCGCCAAAGGCCCGTTGCCGTCTCGACGTGCCGCTGAGATCGTTCGCGATGTGGCTCACGCCATTCATCATGCACACAGCCGCGGAGTCCTGCATCGCGATCTCAAGCCCGGTAACGTGCTGATCGACCCATCCGGCCAGGTCCACGTGACCGATTTCGGTTTGGCAAAGCACACCGATGCGGACAGCAGCGTGACGGGCAGCGGTGCCGCGGTGGGAACGCCTCACTACATGGCTCCCGAGCAAGCTCTCGGACACAGCGATCGTGTGACCCATCACAGTGACATCTACTCACTCGGTGCGATCCTATTTGCGGCGATCACTTCGAGACCGCCAATTGTTGGCGACACCGTGATGCAAACGTTGTTGAAGGTTGCTCATCAACCTCCGCCGACTCTGCGATCGGTGTGTCCGGAAGCGGAGTCGGATCTGGAAGTGATCGTTGCTAAATGCTTGGAAAAGCAGCCCAAGGATCGCTACAAAACTGCTAAGAACTTGGCTGATGATCTGAATCGGTTTTTGTGCGGACAAACCATTCATGCTCGTTCTCGAAGTCGAGCCCGCAAGGTCGTTGATTGGTTCGGGCAAGTTCCCGTGGTCGCCGCGGTCACGGGTCGCCAAACGTCTGGCACCCCGGTCGGACAACGTCGCTTTCAAAATGGAATCTTGTCGGCTTCGCTGATTCTTCCGCTGTTGTTGTTTGGCGGTTTGGTTTGGCAGCAACGAATCAACAACGCGATGCCGACTCAAATTCGAATTGCCGGTGGTCTTCCCGGTGGTCTGTACAATCGCGTCTCCGAACAGCTGTCGAAAACATTGCAGTCACAAACGTCGGTTCCTTGCGAAGTCATTGGAACCAATGGCACATGGGACAATCGCGAACGATTGATCGCTGGTGAATTTGAGTTGGCACCCATCCAAGCGACCGCGGTCAACGGTGAAACACTTCGTGTGGTCGCACCATTGTTCTACGAAGCGGTCCACGTTCTCATTCGCGACGATAGTGAAATTGATTCCGTCGAAGATCTCTCGGGACAACGCATTGCCGTGGGGCCTCATGGCAGTGGTTCCCGTCGAGCCGCTGAAATGGTGCTAGAGTCGCTGGGATTGTCCGAATCCGTTTCACCTCGCGTCGAAATGCCATGGGACACACTGCAAGAAACCAATCCGAAAGTTTCTGCGGAAGCCGCGATCATTTGCATCGGCGTCGGCAGTGATCTAGTCACTCGAATGTTGGCAGAACAGCGATGGCATTTGCTGCCGCTACCCGATGGCGTTTCGATCGCGCTGCAGCATCCAACGTTGCACGCGATGACGATCGCGACCGATGCGTACGCGGGTTCGAGCATTCCTCCATCGGGAATTCACACGGTCGGAACCACCGCGTTTCTTGTCTGCCGAGATTCAGCTCCTGATCCGTTGATCGAGAGCACGCTGCAAGCACTCTACGAAGAACCTTCCATCGTCGGGTTGATCCCCGCGCGACAAGCGGCCGAATGGCAAGGCCTCGCCTTCCACCGCATCTCGCGACGCTACTACGACGACTTGGAAGCTCGTTTAGCCAACACTCAGTGAAACCAACTGAGTTGCGTTCTGGTCAAGATTTCGCTTGCTTCTTTTTCCGTTTGGATTGGCCGCGTTTCATGTGATTGAGGGCGTCCAATTCGGTCGCTTGGCCTTTGTCGCCGCAATGCTGCATCCATTGATCGAGTTCCATTCTCAAGGATCGCATTGTCTCATAATGAGCTGGATCGGCGGCCAGGTTGTTCAGTTCCAACGGGTCATTCGCGAGATCGTAAAACTCGATTTTGGGACGCTGTGTGTAACGCTCGACCAGCTTAATCGCTTTCGCGTTTCCAGCTTCCGCTTCGCGTTTCCAACTGACAAACTCTTTCGAACTCGTGCAAGCATTTTGGAAAGTCACCTCCGGGGTGAAGTTCCAAATGTACTTGTAACGTTCCGATCGGACGCTCCGAATGCCGTAGTACTCGGAACCGTTGTTGATTCCTCGTGTGGTCATCTCCCCAAACACCAGGTTTTTATGAGTTTGCTTGCCAGCCAAAACAGGTAGCAAACTTTTTCCGTCGAGTTTCGCTGCCATCTCGGAACTGAGATCGCCACCGGCCACCTCGATCCATGTCGGAAGAAAGTCGATGTACTCGATCATGGCATCGTTCGTCGATCCGGCTTCGACATGCCCTGGCCAACGGACGATGCAACCTGATTGCAGCCCGCTGTCATAACAAGTCCATTTCGCAAATGGCATCGAATTGCCTTGTTCGCTGACGACGATCAACAGGGTGTTGTCGGCGACTTTGTATTGGTCAAGCAAATCGATGGCCTCTCCCACCTGCGAATCGAAGTAGGTGATCTCAGCCAGGTAGCGAGACATCCCATCGCGAGTTTCGGGTGTGTCCAGAATGTAGGGCGGCAACTCGAGTGTCGCAGGATCGTAGCGGGAAGCATCGCCTTTGTTCCAAGGTGTGTGAGGTTCGTTGGAACATAAGAACAGGCAGAACGGTTGTTCGGTTTCAGAGCACGCTTTCACGAACTCTTCCACCGCCTCAAAGTCGGGGTTGGAGTTGCCCGGCAACTGCTCCCAATTGAAAACCGATGGTGGTGCGATGTGTCGTTTCCCACTCTGTGCGACCTGATAACCCAATGGTTGCAGGAACTGAACCACGCTATCGGTTCCTTCCGGGACAAACGTGTGATTCGGGTAGGCACCTGATTTCACCGGGTACTGACCGCAATAAATGCTGTGCCGGGTTGGCGAGCACATCGCGACGGATTGGAAGCAACGGGTGAACCGCATTCCTTCATCCGCCAACGCATCGATACGTGGTGTGTGGGCTTGGCCACCGTAGCAACCAATATCTCGAAAGGTGCAATCATCGGCGATGACAAAGACCAAGTTTGGCTGTTCATTCGCTGTCGCAGCTTTTCCCATCAAGAAAAGCGAGACAACAAAGACCGATAGCGAGAATAACAACCGAATCATGAGTTCACCTTCTTTCGCCAAACAGGGCGAGCATTCGCCGTGATCTCTTCGTTCAATTCTTCCATGCGAGCATGCATTTTCTGCACGCGTTCGGGTTGTTGTTCAACAAGGTTATTCTTCTCACCGATGTCCTGTGACAAATCAAACAGAAAGACCTTTGGTTCGGGCTTCGGTCCCTTCGCATTCGGACCTCGACGCGCTACCTGTCGCAGATATTTCCAATCGCCCATCCGAATACCTTCAAGCACACCATGTGCGGAATAGAAGACGAATTCATCCCGGGCAGACTCGTCCGATGTGAAAGTCGACGTCAAGTCGATCCCGTCGATCTTTCGATCGTTCTCCAGTGCGACGCCCGTGAACGAAGCGATGGTGGGAAGCAGGTCCATGTTGGTCGCGAAAGCGTTGCTGGATGTGCCCGCAGGAATGCGTCCTGGTGCCCACATGATGCAAGGCACTCGCTGGCCTCCTTCAAACGTGGTGCCTTTTCCGGCTCGCAAGGGACCGGCACTTCCGCCATGGTTTTTGAATTGCAACCAAGGTCCGTTGTCGCTGGTGTAAACGATCAGCGTCTTTTCTGACAAACCAAGATCACGGACGGTTTGAACCAGACGCCCCACTTCCGTGTCGATGTGCTCGATCACGCACTTGTATGCATTTTGTGGATCGGGATCGTAAACGTCCTCCGGCACATACAAAGGAATGTGCGGCATGGAATGAGGCAGGTACAAGAAGAACGGTTTGTCTTGGTTTGCTTCGACAAACTCGATGGCCCGATCCGTGTACCGGCGGGTAACGGTCCTTTGATCAACGGGCAGTTCGATGATCTCTTCATCTTGCACCAACGGTGTGTTCCACAGAGTCACCGCAGAGGACTGGTCCGTCCAACGATCATCCGACGACATCTTGCCGAGTCGTTTGTTGTCGGGATGATTCATGTCATTGGAATACGGAATCCCATAGTAAGAGTCAAAGCCGTTGGATGTTGGCAGCGTTTCCTTGTGGTGACCAAGATGCCATTTGCCAACGCAAGCGGTGGCGTAACCGGCTGACTTCAAATGGTCCGCGATGGTGACCTCATCCGGATGCAATCCATAAGTGCTCTGCGGGAACAAGACATGCTGATGCAATCCAACCCGCTTGGGATAGCAGCCCGTTAGCAACGCCGCTCGCGAAGGCGAACACACCGAACACGCTGAGTAGAAGCTGGTGTAGCGACGTCCTTCGCTGGCCAAGCGATCAAGGTTTGGAGTCTTGATATTGGGTGAACCATAACATCCCAAATCGTTGTAACCTTGATCATCGGTGAAGATCACGATGACGTTGGGCTTCTCGGTCGTGTCGGTCGACTCAGCAGCCGAGCTGTGGCTACCAAGCAGTGCGAGAAACCCCGCGAGGCCGAGCACAATGGATTGGCAGCGAGGAATCGGGAAAGCGCTTCTGGATGACATGAACTCGCCTTGCAAAGGAGGGAGGACGGTTCCTGCCAGGCGAAGGAACCGGTGGGCTGCGGTCCATCATAGCCACTGCTGCCAGACGAAGCAGCAAAGGATCGTGCCTTCAGACCGCACATCCACGACGGCCCCCTCCGGGGCGTCGATTCAACGAGTGAGGTAGCGGAACTCGCCAAGAGTTTCGGCCTGCACCGTTATTCGCCGAAAGTCTTGGCGACTTCCGCTACGGCCAGATGCGTCAGTAATAAAATCGACATCCTCCGGGGCGAATGCGCGTGAATAGCGCCGAGAGAGCCCCGAGACCCACCCGCCTTGATCCACGACCTCCTCAGCTGGCGAGCAACGCCTTCGTAGCGATCGTGATGTCGGGCTGACGCATCAGCGATTCGCCGACCAAGATGGCTTTGATGCCGCCGGCTTTCAACATTGCGACGTCGGCCGCGGTTCGGATGCCGCTTTCACCGACCACCAATCGGTCCGAAGGAATGTCCGCCGCCAAGCGAACACAGTGTTGCAGATCAGTTTCGAAAGTTCGCAGGTCTCGGTTGTTGATTCCAACCAATCGGGTCTTGGTTGCCAGAACCGGAGCCAGGTTCTCAGGCTCGTAGAGTTCGATCAGCGTTTGCAGGCCCAACTCGGAGGCTTGCTCATCCATCTCGATCAATTGCTGAGGCGAGAGACATTCGGCGATCAACAACACCGCATCGGCACCGGCGACGCGGGCCTGCAGCAGTTGATAGGGATCGACGATGAAGTCCTTGCGAAGGATTGGCAAATCAACTGCCGAGCGGACTTGGCGGAGATAGTCCAATGAGCCTTGGAAGAAGGGTTCGTCGGTGAGCACGCTGATGCAAGCGGCTCCCCCGTCTTCGTACGACTTGGCGATCGTTGGTGGGTCGAAGTCTTCGCGAATCAGGCCGGCGGAAGGACTGGCTCGTTTGACTTCGGCGATCAAGCGAACTTGATCGGTGGCCGCGAGCGAACCGTGAAAGTCTCGGCACACGGGAAGATCCTTCGCCGCCGCGACGAGTTCCGCGGCGGGCACGGAAGCTTGATCACGCGCGATGACTTGGCGGGTTTTTACCAGGATGTCGTCGAGAATCGTCATCGCAATGCTATCGGTCGATCAGTGTTTGAAGTGACGACGACCGGTGAAGACCATCGCGATTTCGTGTTCGTCACAGGCGGCAATCACTTCGTCATCGCGACGCGAACCGCCGGGTTGAATGATAGCCAGCACGCCCGCTTTCGCGGCTGCTTCGATCGAATCGGGAAAGGGGAAGAACGCATCGGACGCGAGAATCGATCCTTCGGAACGCTCTGCGGCTTTCTTGATCGAGATCTCGACGCTGTCGACGCGGCTCATTTGGCCGGCACCCACGCCGATCAACGATGTGTCTTTGGCCAGCACGATCGCGTTGCTCTTCACATGACGAACCATTTCCCAACCAAAGGAAATGTCGTCCCACAGGTCATCATCGACGGGTGTTTCCGTGACGGTGTTCCACTGCAAAGGTGAGCTGACCATGCGGTCGGCGTCTTGCACCAACATGCCGCCGCTGATGAATCGCCGCGACACTTTGCGAGCGGGTTCGTCCAAGCGACCAACTTGCATCAAGCGAACGTTGTCTTTCCAACGCGGTTTGGTTGTCAGCAGCCCGACCGCACCGGCTTCGAAATCGGGTGCGACGATGGCTTCGATGAACAATCCGGGCTGACACAAAAATTCGGCCGTCGCTTCATCGAGCGTTCGGTTCATGCCAATGACGGAACCAAAGGCTGACAGCGGGTCACCAGCCATGGCTTTGTCGACCGCTTCGGAAAGAGTGTCACCGGTTGCAGCACCACAGGGGTTGTTGTGCTTGATGACAGAGACCGCTGGTTCGGCAAAACCGCGAGCGATGTCGAGAGCGGCATCGAGGTCCAGCAGGTTGTTGTAAGACAACTCTTTGCCACTGATCTGACGAGCCGACACCAAGTTCGCGGATCGATCCGACGAATCGGAATACAACGCGGCTCGTTGGTGCGGGTTTTCGCCGTATCGCAACTGGGTTTTGCGTCGTAGTGACA
The DNA here is from genome assembly GCF_000196115.1 of Rhodopirellula baltica SH 1. Lineage (NCBI taxonomy): Bacteria > Pseudomonadati > Planctomycetota > Planctomycetia > Pirellulales > Pirellulaceae > Rhodopirellula > Rhodopirellula baltica. The sequence goes on along the minus strand of NC_005027.1, from coordinate 5,455,472 downwards.
CGTGCATCGAAGCGGGGAACTCGCCGCCCACCGCATCGCCTTGCATGTAATCGGCGATGGCTCGGTCGTAGCCGGCGGTGTGATCGAATGCTTCGGCGGCGAGCTGAGTGCGTAGCTCGTCGGTGGTTCCGCCCAACGTTTCCAGTTGATCGAGAACGTCGCCGTATTGCTCGGGACTGGTAGCGATCGCGACATCGCCATGGTTTTTCGCAGCCGCTCGCACAAGGCTGGGGCCACCGATATCGATCTGCTCGATGCATTCGGCTCGAGTCGCACCCGAACGACTGACCGTTGCGGCGAATGGATACAGATTCACGACGACCAAATCAAATGGCTCGATGTCATGATCAGCGATCGTGTCCATGTGATCATCGAGGTCGCGACGAGCCAAGATGCCAGCGAAAATTCGCGGGTGCAGCGTTTTGACGCGACCATCCAGCATTTCCGGAAAACCGGTGTACTCGGCCACATCTTCGACCTTGATACCGGATTGTTCCAAGTGGGCACGAGTCCCACCGGTGCTGTAGATCGTGACTCCAGCGGCGGACAATCCGGCGGCAAAATCTGCCAGCCCCATCTTGTCGCTGACACTGATCAATGCGTTACGGACGGGGACCACATCAGACACGGTAAACGACTCGGTTCAAGAAAACGGTTGAAAGCCCCACAGCAGCTTCCGGCAACTCAAACCGCCATGTTCCTTCCCACCGCCAAGACGGTCAAGGCACCGTTGACGATCCGTTCATGTGGCGAAAGGCTCTGCGGGCATCCGAACCCGAATTCCAGCCTCGGCCATGTGCTGTTTGGTCGGTCCGATTGGGTGGGTGCCAAAGTGGAAAATGCTGGCCGCCAGAACCGCGTCCGCCTTCCCATCGCGAATGGCCTCGACCAAGTGGTCCGGATTTCCAGCTCCTCCACTGGCGACCACTGGGATCCGCACCGCTTCACTGACCGCTCGGGTGATCGGAATGTCATATCCGTCGCAAGTACCGTCGGCGTCCATACTGGTCAGCACAATCTCGCCGGCCCCCAGTTCCTCGACTCGTTTGGCCCACTGGACCGCTTGCAGCCCGGTCGGTTTGCGACCGCCGTTGATGTGCACCTCCCAGAATTCTTCGCCGTCTTTTTGGACTCGTTTGGGATCGATGTTCACCACGATGCACTGACGCCCGAATCGATCGGCGGCTTGGCGGATGAAGTCGGGGTTGGTCACGGCTGACGAGTTGATGGACACCTTGTCGCAACCGGCCGACAACAACGCTCGAACATCCTCGACCGTTCGCACGCCACCGCCCACGGTCAGCGGCATGAAAACCTGTTCTGCGGTACGGCGAACGACATCCAACAAGATCGCTCGTTCTTCGTGGCTGGCGGTGATGTCCAAGAACACCAATTCATCGGCCCCTTCGGCTTCGTATCGCCGAGCCACTTCGACTGGGTCACCGGCATCTCGCAAGTTCACAAAGTTGGTGCCTTTGACGACGCGTCCGCCATGGACATCGAGGCAGGGAATGACGCGAGCGGAAAGCATGGGGAATCCAGTGGAAATGGCGGACGAGCAGGGCGGTGCTAAGCGGGTACGCTGGAATGATTCGGGTTGAATTCCGTTAGCCGTTCGGGCATTCGCCCCGGTTCAGTGCGGGAACCGTGGCTAACGCCAAGCGGCTCACGTACCCGATGACACCTGCGTACCTGCTTATCAACGTACCCAATCGGATTTCAAAAACGCAAGGATGCCAGCCGGTCAGGACAGGTCACTTACTCGTCGGCGGCATCGACCGCGGCCTTGCTTCCGCTGCGGATCGTGATTGCTGGAACAACCCAAACCTCGGACTACTCCGCTTGGACCTTGAAACGCAGATCCTGGATTTTGGCTTGCGGGTGTTCCTTGGCCAACTTTTTCAAGATGCGGCGTTTCTGAAACGTCAGCTCCTGCATGACGACGCTGTCGACCGCGTAGATCATCAGCACGCCGCGTTGCAGTTTGCCGACTCGAAACGAAGAAGCGATCGAAGCATCGACGGCGGATTTGATTGTCCCTGTCAAAGCTGACTCGGCCCCGACGGAAGCGTATCCGCGTCGGCTCATCAATTGAGAAATCAGACTGCCGATTTTTCGCGGTCCGCCGGATTTCTCTTCGACCAGTTTGGGCGGCAGGCGTTTTGAAGAATTCGCCCCGCGACTGGATTCACCGCCGGATGGTTTAGGCGGTTGTCCCATGGCGATCACCGATCACGAGCCATCGGCATGATGACGTAAGCGTACCCGTCGTCGGTCTGCAGCAGAGCGGGTGACTTCGCCGATTCGATTTCCATCACGACGGTCGACTCGTTGTCCATCACTTTGCAGAAATCGGCCAGGTAACGATGGTCCATTGTCAACGTGATCGACTCACCGTCGTAGGCGATCGGCAATTCGATTTGTGATTCACCCAGGTCGGCGGTTTTGGCTTCCAGCTTCAACGTGCCGTCGGCGAAAGTGAAGTCGACTCCGCGGCTGTCCAGGTCGGTCACGATGGCGGCTTGGCGAAGGGCCGCGAACAAGGGCCCGACGACCACATCGATCTGAATCGCGTTTTCTCGTTGGGGCAAAACCTGACGCCAGTTCGGATAGCGACCTTCGACCAAACGGCTGCTGATGACCGCCCGTGGGGTCCGGATCAGAAGGTCGTTTCCACGAGAGGCGACCTCGACGAAATCGTCCTTCTCGCTCAGGGCTCGTTCGATCAATCCGATCGCTCGCGTCGGCACGATGGTGGTCATTCCACTGGTCGCGTGGCCGCCAACCGATTCGCCGGTGCCTTCCATTCGGGCCAGTCGCCGGCCGTCGGTTCCAACCGCGATGACGGAGTTTTCTTCCATTTCCAAAAGCACACCACCGAGGGCGTAGCGGCTGCTTTCGGAGTCGGTCGCAAAGACGGTCCGGCGGAGCATTTCGCGAAAGGTGCGAGTGCTGATCTGGTGGTACTTTGACTCGTCGAATTCGTGGACGCTGGGGAACTCATCGGGGTTGTTTCCGGGCAAGCGAAACTTGCTCCGGCTGCCCGAGATTTTGATGCCGGCTTCATCGGTTTCGATCGTGATCGTCTCGTCGTTGCTCTCTCTCAGAATCGGCCCGGTTCGGGCCACTGGCAGCAGAGCCGTGCCTTCGGTTTCAACCTCGATTCCCTCGCTAACGTCCAACCGAATTCCGACCTCTTGGTCGGTCGCCATCAGCGTGATCTTGTCGCCCGCGGCGGTCACTTTGACGTTCTGCAAAATCTCCTTCGGCGATCGGCTCGGAGCAATCGATGCTGCGAGGACGAAAGCGTTGGCGAGGATGTCTCGTTGGCAGGTGATCTTCATCGGAGCGATTGAAAAAAGAGACAGGGCAGGAACGCCGACAACCGCCGGCCGAGCCCCACATGCTTCGCGGCAAACACGTTGCTCAGGGCGGTCCAAGTTGTAACGCGATCGCTTCGGATTGGCATCCCCTGAAAGCTCCACCGAAGGCCCCGATTCGAACACGACCCAAAACCGCATGTGAGCTTGGGCGGTTCTTCCCAGCATGTTTGCTATCAAAACTTACTAATTTAATTACCGTCGTCGTCGTAATGTGTGGACGCCGAGTGTCTGAAAGCGTTGTTTGAAACTCAAATGACCCCGCGAAACACGATCAAAACAGCGACTAAAGCATTGTGGATAACCTGTCGTTTGGATGTCTCAAATCTGTCTGAAGTTGGACCGACTTCGAACACACCCAGACAGTGACTTGCCAATGGCTGCCAAAAGTCAGACATTTTCAGACAGACTTCAGACAGTGAAATGACAGGTTATCCACAGGCGTTTTTGGGGTGAAAACGAGGGTCGATGAGCACAAAAAAAGAATTTGAGAACGACCCAAAAAAGTCCATTTCGAGGACGTTCGATGGGCCTCGTCTGACCGTTTTGTGGACGACCGTGCAATCTTCCGAGCAGGCGGAAGCGATCGCGAAGGGGTTGCTGCGGGAGCGTTTGGCAGCATGCGTGCAGATCGATTCACCGATCATCAGCCACTACGTTTGGGACGGCCAGTCCTGTTCAGAAAAAGAGTTCCGAGTGGTCATCAAAACCATCTCCCAACGAACCGATCAGGTGATCGATTGGTTGGCCCAGAACCATCCCTACGACGAACCTCAGATCGTCGCCTTGCCGGTCGAGAAGGCGTCGCCGGGATACGCTCGATGGGTCGACGAATCAACGTCGGAGTGATCGCAGATGGGCTCCGCTCAATGGCCCCTTGCCTCTGACCAATGGATGGAGGCTCGCTGAAGAAGTCGTTCGTTCGGCTGGAACTGAACGGCGACGTTGATGCACCAAAAACGCCCTCTCGGGCTCTCGAGGTCATGCAGTTTTCAGCATTGGCTTACCTCTCCCGAAACGAAGTTTGGGAAAGGTTGAGCGACGCCGTTCAGGCGTACGCGAGGGTGAGGGCCGAGCAAGGGAAGCGGCGCGGATTGCCCTCCCCGGAATTCTCGCTGAACGCTCGAATCCCGACCCTCCCCAACTGCGTTCAGGAGGGTGATTTCAACCTCGCGAGTACGGCACTTGAAAACTGCACGACCTCTCTTGGTGGAGGCCAGCAAGGGCAGCGTGGCTGAGCCGAAGTTGGCCGCTCAGGTCACTTCGAATCGCCGATTTGGATGGCGTCGATGGAGGTGAATTTGCCCTCCTGCATGTTAGCTCCACCGAGCATCACCAACCGGTCGTCAGTGGTGGGAAGCATGCGGTGAAAGAACCGGGCCGGTTCGACCTTCGCGACCGTTTCCCAGACCTGTCCATCGGCTGCCAATCGGTGAACAAATCCGTCCAACGTGGTGACGTACAGACGACTTCCAGCGGCGAAAGCGGAGGACCCAAAACCAGCCATTCCGGATCCGGGCAGCGATGGTGCCACCGACCAAGTTTTGGCTGACGGGTCGTAAACATCAACCCGGGTGGTCGGGCCGCCTTCGGATCGCATGCCACCGACGACGAACAGTTTGCCGTCATGAGCAGCGACGCTGATCGCTCGTCGTTGGAAGGGGGGCGTTGCGACGGGTTGCCATCCCGAATCGGGGTTGGTCAGGTTCAGCGACCAAGCCGTTTGATGCCAGGTGCTGTCTTCGCTTTCGCCATTCAGACTCCAACCGCCGAACACGTAAACGGTGTCACCGAGGACCGCCGCGTCCAACGAGGATCGACCTTCGGGCAGGGCGGGAAGTTCGGTCCAGGATTTCGTCTTGGGATCAAAGCTGGCGACGGCGGGTTGCGATCGCAGGTCGTGTTCTTCGCCAATGTCGTTGACGGCTGTGAAGCCACCGATCCGAATCAGTCGGTCGCCATGAGCGACCAAAGCCAACCCTTGCAATCGAGGACCGGTCGCAACCGTTTCCCATTTCGCATTCGGTTCGGTGGTGTCCAACGCCCAAAGGCGGTTGGATTGTTCTTCGGTCGAATAAGAGTGAGCGCTGCCGGTGTGTCCGCCGTAGGCATAGATCGTTCCGTTCAGGAACGCGGCTCCGAAACTGGTCAGCTCCTCAGGCAGATCGGCCAGTCCAGATGGTTGGATCGTCACGTCGCTATCAGCGATCACCTTGGGAGACTCGGTTGGCTTTTTCGCCGTGGACGATTCCGATGAGACACGGAACGAGGCGGTCAGGTAGTCGGCGGTGCTGGAGTACGCTTCGCCGCCGAGTTCCCCCTTGGCGTTCTTGTCGGTGATGCCCGCCATGACCGAGTTGAGTCCGGGCTCGATGATGTCGGACGAAAATGACACGCGGCCGTTGCTGTTGGTCGTCTCGGTTCCGGCTTCGTGGCCGTCTTCGCAAAATAGTTTGACTTCCGTTTCGGGCAGAGGTTGTCCGTCACGAAGCAACTGAACTTCGATGTCGCCATTCTTTGCCGATGTGATGACGGTTTGCAAATCAGCCCCCGGCCGAGGATCGGTGGGCCAAGCTTTCGCGTCATCCTGTGGCAGGTGTTCGACGTGGTAGGTCAGCTTCATCCCGTGGTACAGACCGTAGGTGACCGAACCAGCGATCTCGTCGCCTTCCGGAATCGGTTGCGGGCTTTGGATGCCGACCAAGTTATCTGTTTCGACCGGTTTCATCTCAATCGTTTTGCCAGCAGCCGACGCGTTGGTGCTGTGCAACTCGATTTGCTGGACCGCTTCGGGCATGGGGTAAGTGCGATCGTCAGTCGATTCACCAAACCACATGACCGCGTGCCCATTGGAATCGGAGGCGAGCCAAGGGAAGTGAGCGGAGGCTGACGAGGTCCCACCAAGAACCAAGGCCAATGCGAGCAGTTGTCGTCTTTTAGAAATTTTCATGATGATTGATTGTTACGGAGGGATTTGTTTTGTTTGGGAAAGAGTCGCTCGGTGGGGCGACTGGACAGTTGGCTGGGACAACGTGGCCGATATCGGCACGCATCGTTGTCCACGTTCTCAACGCTTGGTCAGCTCGAACGTCAATGGTTGGACGTTGGCTGCGTCAATCGTTGCTTTCAGTTGACCGGTGCTTCGATAGCGTGCCGGGATGGTTCGAGAGTTCAGTGGATCTCGATCACCGTTCTGCATGGCAGCCACCGCTTCGTTCATTTCAGGTTCCAAGGGAGTGACGATCACGTGATGTTCACCCGGCGAGGGACCGTTGGTCGAATCAAAAGCGAAGTGTCCCTCAGAAATCATGGTAACGCTGTCGTGAAGTCCGGGCTCGGTTTTAACGGGGGTGAACCGGATCATCGCACTGGGCAGCGGTTTGCCACCGAGTGTGACTTCGCCTGAGATAGCCACGTGTTCTGATTCAGGTGCCTGAGAACAACCAGCGGACAGAATCAAGATCCATGCAATGCTGAACGCCCAAAGTGGTTTCAACCCATTCGTGATTGTTCGAACTGACATGGAAACATCTGCACATCGCATGATCACGGAGCTTCCTCGACAACTTCACGACCGTTGCGGGTGGCCAACGCGTTCAGCAATTCGCGATCAAGAGACTCGGACGTGAACCGAACACTGCCGTCACCAAACAAGAAGTAGACACCGCCTTCGTGCATGCTTTGGAATCCGCCATTGTTCGCAGCGTTGTGAACGTTGAGTTCCTTCTGGCTGGTGCCCAGAGAAACCTTCGGGTAACCAAGCACCCAACGAGCGGTTCCCCATTTCACCGTTCCTGCAACACTGGCGGGACTGGTCCACAGATAGTCGGCCATGTCATAGGTCGTTTCGCCGTATGCGATCGTGTTGCTGCTACCATCGATTAAGTCGCGAAAACCGGTGGCAGGATTGTCGTATCCGTAGGCGGTCCAGTTCAAACCAAACATCCCATCAGCTTTGGGCATGTAAGCGGCGGTGCCTTCGCACGCGAGATAGCTTGATGGTCCACCGGTTTCATTCAGATCTCTGTCCGGAACGCTTCGAGGCAGAACCATTGATGGGCACAAATAGGTTGCGATCGTTTGTGCCGCGACTTCTTGATTGATGGGATCAGAGTACGAACGGCTGAAGTCAAATTGTTGATACGTGTTGGCTTCTTCCAAGAACGGCAGGGCAGCCGTCAACGGGCCCAAGAAGTTGCTCAGCCGTGAACCTTCGGGAAACTTCTTGAAAGTGCCGTGGTAGTTGTGAAGTGCCAATCCAATCTGCTTGAGATTGTTGCTGCAGCTCATCCGGCGAGCGGCGGCACGAGCGGATTGAACGGCGGGCAACAACAATCCGACCAGCACACCGATGATGGCAATGACCACCAAAAGTTCGACCAACGTGAATGCTCGTCGCCGCGGGCTTCGGGCGTTCGAGATCGTTGGGACGGATCGGCCAAGATCAGTGGAAGGGGATGCAAACGCGGAAGTACGGGCGCGGAAGCGCGCAGAAATGGGCATGGTTTTCTCCAGCCAGAAAGTCACAGAACGGGAAACGTCCCAAGGTCGGGACGGATCGAGCGTGGCTGGCTAGAGAGCGAAAGAGCTCGTCGCTTGCTGCGTCGTCGATGCTGATATTGCGAATCAGTCGCATTAATTATGCTTGTTCTGACGGTTGTTGCAACCGTGGCTGGTAAGAAAGTTCGCTGGAGCCCTCCAGGAGGAGGGGGTTCGACGTCATTTTGACTGCGCAGCAATGACGTTTTGAGCCAATTTGCTTTGAAAGTGGTGCTGCATTCATGCAGGACCCACTCCAGCGGAGAAGGTCACGCGGATTTTAAGTGCAGTGCCAGTACCCTTGAGAACCTCGCCTGTGCAGCGGGAGGGGTCGGAAAGCGAGCGTTCAGCGAGATTTCCGGGGGAGGGCAATCCGCGCCGTTTTCCATGCTCGGCCCCCTCCCTCGCGTACGCCTGAACGGCGTCGCTCGACCTAGTATATCGCTGTTGCTGAGTTTTAACTGTTTGTCAGTCGATTCGCTGTGACGACCATTGGGCAGTCGCTCTGCCGAAATGGTTGCTCGCTTGCAGATCGCTTTCGACCCTTTATTCGGCGTTCGCCAGTACGAGGGGGAGCTTGGTCGCAAGCGAGTTCTTTTACCCGAACGGTCGCCAGGTCGGCTTCTTAGCCAGACCGCATTTACTAGGCAGGGATTTGAAAGATGAATCGCGAAGCAACAACCATCAGCGTCAACGAAGCAACTCTTTCGAGAACCGGCTACCAGCGGGTCATTGGCGTCGACGTCGCCAAAGACAAACTCGACCTGTGTGACTCGCACGGGAAGATCACCGGCTCGATCAACAATGACCTCGATCACATCCACAAGCATTTGCTCGATCACATTGATCCAGCCTCTCGCACTTTGATCATTTGCGAATCGACAGCAAGTTACCACTTACTGATGATGGACGCCGCTCACGACAATTCGGTCGACGTCGCGGTGGTCAACGCGCGACAGGTCCGAGACTTTGCCAAAGGTCAGGGCCGGCTGGAGAAAACGGACCAGATCGATGCAGGTGTGCTCTGCCAATTCGGTCAGGATGTCAAAGTTCATCTGACGGCTCCTCGCACTGCTCAGCAGAAGCACCATACCGCCTTGGTCAATCGACGTGAGGCATTGCTGAAGATGCGTGGCCAGGAGCGGATGCGGTTGGAACACACCCATGACGCCGAGGCAATCAAGTTCCTTGAAGAGATGTTGGAAAACATCCAAAAGCAGCTCAAAAGCGTTGAAAAACGCCTCCATGAGATTCTCAAGGAGCTTGCCAAAGAGGATCCCAAGGTCGATATCCTGCTCAGTCACACCGGTGTCGGCAAAGTCACCGCGAGCGTGCTGCTCACTCGGTTGCCTGAATTGGGAACGCTGAACCGAAAGCAGGTGGCCAAGCTTGTTGGCGTCAGTCCGATTGCCAACCAGAGTGGCAGGAAGGATGGCAAGCGTCCGATTCGCGGCGGACGACAAGACGTACGCAACGCGATGTACATGGCGGCTAATTCGGCACGCAGACACGACCCGGCGACCAAGGCGTTTTACGAACGGCTTCGCCGCCAAGGCAAGCCCTTCAAGGTGGCGATGGTCGCTTGCATGCGGAAGATGCTTTCGACGCTCAATCAAATGGTTCGCAACGAAGAAACCTTTGACGCAACGAAGTACGCCTCCATGGCCGAGGTGCAATCCTGTTGCTAATCCACCCAAGCGTCGCCGCGAGTCCCTTTCGCCGAGCCCGATCGAGGTCGCACCGCCACAGGCAACCACCACGCGAAGTGAAAAGGGGGCAGCCGGGCATCGAAACAAGCCCGACAACCGGCTGCCCGACGTACTCGCGTGTTGCCACGCGGTACCAGTTTGCAAGTTTAATCAAAGCGAGCTTTTACCCAAGAGCCCGCCGTTAAGATGCTGCGCAGAGAACGCCATGGAATCAAAAATTTTATGATTTTTGATCGCTGACACTTGCCAGATTCATTACGGTCGCTCCCCCAAAACTTTGTTTCGGGAGAGGTGCTCAAAGGCTGAAACCCGCTAAAACGCGGCCTCGATGTACTTTGGTTTCACTCAAACAGAGGTCAGGTCACACTCCCGCATTCTTCGAGGTCAGGCTTCCGCCTGGCAGGTGTTTTCCAATCGGCCGATGCCATCAATTTCGACCACACAGCGGTCACCGGGTGCCAAATATCGAGGAGGTGTACGTGCGTCACCCACTCCTGAAGGAGTTCCCGTAAAGATTAGGTCGCCGGGCTTCAGTGTCATGAATTTCGATAGGTGGGCGATCAACGCGGGAATATCGAAGATCAATTGGTCGGTTTTGCTCTCCTGCAGTGTTTCGCCATTGATGTGCAATCGAATCGGGAGATTGCCTGGATCAGAAATCTCGTCCGCGGTGACGACGGCGGGACCAAGCGGAGCAAACGTGTCAAACGATTTGCCAACCAACCATTGCCCACCGGGACGCCCTTTTTGCCAATCTCGCGATGACACATCGTGACCAACCGCATATCCAAAGACCGCATCCATCGCTTCGTTGGCATCGACGTGACGGACGGTTTTGCCGATGACCACGACCAATTCCGCTTCGTAGTCGACCTTGTCGCTGATCTTTGGCAGCACAATGTCTTGTCCGTGCCCTACCAGCGCCGAATTGAATTTGCTGAACACGACCGGCAGCGATGGTTTCTCGGCTCCCGTTTCAATCGCGTGATCGAGATAGTTCAAACCGATGCAAAGAATCTTTTCAGGGCACGTGACCGGCGGCAACAATTGATCGGGAGCATCGATCCACTGTGCTTCGGTGGGCGTTGGCAATTGATCGAAGTCTGTTTTGCCAAGTGAAAAGAGTGTGTTGCCTTGCAACCATTTTTGTTCGATCTCCGCACCCATCAAATCGCCAACGGGACAAACTTTGGGACGCGGAGCCAGTTGTGTTTCAGGTTCTTTTCGAATCGCCAACCGTGTGGCACCGGAAGAATCAACGTAACGGCAAAAAGCAACCATGAGGGCAACCAATCGAAGTGGCAAAGAGGCGGGGGAAGGTGAACTGTTGCAGTCAAAACTGACGGCGAGATGAACCGTTGATTTGCTAGCAAATCTTTTCTTTTGCAAGCAATACCATAACGATCCACTCAATTGTTGGGGGAAGGCAGCAGAGGCCCAAACGAATCTTTACACTGCGACCACGCGTCGGCATACTCCGATCCCCGCGACTGCATTGGAGCTCCCGCGGGCGAGTTCGATCCTCTCTCTTCCCACCGTCTATGAACACCTTGGCGATCAACCAATTGTCGACTCTTCGATGGGAATTCGAGCAAGACGCTCAAGCGTATTCCAACCGAGGTTTCGAAGGCATTGGCTTGTTTCGACCGAAGCTTGATGACTTAGGAATCGATCGAGCGGTGGAGTTGTTGGCCGAAACAAACTTGCGAGTCACTTCGCTCAGTTGGGTCGGTGGATTCACCGGCAGTGATGGTCGAGGATTTGATGATGCTGTTCGCGACGCGATGAGCGCGGTTCGCGACGCCGCGGAATTGCGAGCCGAAACATTGATCGTGTTGGCTGGTGGTCGCAACAACCACATTCGCAAGCATGCTCGACGGACGCTTTGCGACGCGTTGTCTCACCTCGCGATCATCGCCGAAGAATTTGGCGTGAAGCTTTCTTTGGAACCAATTCACGCCGGATGCGGCATGGAATGGTCGTTCGTCAACGATTTGGAGTCGACCCTCGAGATACTCGACATGGTCGACAGTCCCAACCTAGGGATCGTGCTGGATACCTATCACGTTGGTATGGATGACCGGGTGCTCGATATGCTGCCGCACGTCGTTCCTTTCATGCATTTGATGCAGTTGGGCGACGGTCGACACAGTCCACTCGGAGAGATGAACCGCTGCCTTTTGGGTGAAGGCTGCGTTCCAATTCAATCGCTCGTCCACCGAGTTTTGGAATTGGGGTTTGCAGGTCCAATCGAAGTGGAATTGATTGGCGAAGACGTTGAACCGCTTAGCTACGAGTCGGTTCTCGATCACACGCGATCGTACCTGGACCAAAACATCGGGCCCGTCAAATCGACCTAGGTCCGGTTGCCACCAGACCAATCGATTGAAAGCTAGAATCGTACCAGCTTCGCTGTTTGAGATTAAACCAAACGGCAGTGCTGCAAAATCGCGTCCGCATCGGCTTTGTAGCCCACATAAAACGGGCCGAACTCAGCGTACTTCGCGCTCGCTTGATCGAATCGCATCTTGTAAACGATGTCTTTGAGGTACTGAGGATTGCGACCCCACAAGGTCACCATCCATTCCCAATCGTCCAGTCCCACGCCGACGGAGATCAATTGGCTGACCTTGCCCGCGAAAGCCATTCCGCTCTGGGCGTGTTCGGCCATCATTTGATTGCGAGCACTGAACGGTTCCATGAACCAATTGGCACCTGGGACCCGGCTCTTGTTCATTGGATAGAAACACGCCGAAGGCCAATCCGGAATCTCGGGTTGCAACCGATTGCGATTCATCATCGGCAAACGTCGCTCATAGGCACCCACTTTCGCCGCCAACTCAGGTGAGTCCGGTGCATTGCCTTCTTTGATCAATCGTTGGCGATATTCCTCAATCGACGGAACGTATTCGCTCACTTCGCTGACCGAGACAAACGACCAAGCGGGTTCGACCAGCCGGCCCAATCCCGGTGCCATGATCGCTTGATGAATGCCATCCACTTTGGCTGGATCTGGATCCATGACCATGATGCCAAAGTCGCACTCATGACCGCTGATCCAGTACGAAGCCAAACGTTCCGGGACCGCATCACCGGTAGGATTGAGCGCCGCCAGAAATTGTTCGCGATGATTTGGTGCAATCGATCCATCAAACATCTCACGACGGAATCGATAGAAGTAGTGACCGCAATGCCAACCTTCTTCTGGAATGACACTTGGTTCGGGCAAAGGAGCATGCCCGGGCCGGCCGACTCCTGGAGGGGGACCGCCAGCAGAGGGTGCGGAAGGACGTGACTGCGATGGATCAGATGTCATGGAGGTCGATCGAGTGGGTGTTTGTTTGGAGGACGTCGGACGAAGTGGCAGGTTCAGAATCGGAACCTGCCTTCCTCGAACCACCCAGTGTAGATCTCGATCGTCGATTTTGCAGCGCGTTATCGCAGCGACCACTGCAAAGATCGGTCTTGGTAACCATGTTGCCGTGACCAATGACGCTTTCCTTCGGCACCGAAATAACCATACGAATAGGGCGTTTTCCAACGAGGTTGGACCGTGGCGGCGGGAATTGTCGGGCGAGTCTGAGGATTTTTGACCCAGTGTTCACCCACACCCAACCGACCCGGACCCTTCGCACCGGGATCGTTTTCGACTCCGGGAGGATGGGTCAAAGGAGCCATCGTTGCTTTGGCTTTTTGGTGAGCGTGCTGCAAGTGAGGGTGCACGGATCCGGCGGATTGCTGGTGCCCGTGTTGTGAGTGACCGGAAGATTGATTCGGGGCGTAGCCATTTGCTGGCACGGAACCATGGTTTCGAGCGTTCTTCGGTGCTGAAGGAGCCAGGATGATCACGTGAGGAACCTGGGCCGGCGAATGGAAACCAGACGCTCCATCCCAATAGTCCGCCAAACCAACTTCTTGGTGGGGAGCTCCATCGACGTAAGTCTCGGAAGACACAATGGTTTCGCCGCTCTGAAGGGGCAACTGAACTGGCGGTGGCAACTGTGCCCGAGCGGAAGTCGTCATCAACGCGATCATTCCCGCCAAGAGCAGGGCTTTTAGCTTTGCGGACCACGCCGGGGCATGTTCCGCATGCGGCGGTTGCTTTGGAGCATCAAAATTCCCGCCAAACAGTCGGCGATTCGGGTGGTTCAGCATGGGACGGCAATGGTTGGAGAAACCGACGGGCGGAACAGACATGTCCGCTTCGTGATGAACGGGAAATAAGTGTCAGGTCCCTCTGGCGAAAACGACCCACCAGTCGATCCTGACCGTTTCTGTTCATTGCGTCGAATCAGCTACTGAGTCGAATTTGCTGGCTCGAGCGAGAAACCTTCGACGGTATCCGCTACCAAACTCAAACCGCCAATCACAAGAGGCGAATCACCCTGGCGGGAAAATCCAGCGGCTTGGTACAAGCGATCTTTGGTAGCCGTCCGTTGTTCGCTGCCGTGAGTCCAGAAAACCCATTTTCCGCTCGCTTGATTTACTTCCATGAAGAGTTTTCGCCGAGTTCTGCGATTATCGCTGCGACGTCGTATGTCCTTGTTGGGCATCTTGCTGTCGTCTTTGGTGATCGCTGCTTTGTGGGGCGCGAACATCGGCACGCTTTACCCGATGGTGGAGGTTGTTTTCAAAGGAGACGATCTGCCGTCTTACGTCGATGAACGACTGGCCGAGGCACGCGTCACGGTCGAAGAACAACGCGTTGAACTCATTCAACTGAATGATGAGTTGGACGAGCTTCAACAACGAGCGAAGACAGCAACCGACGCCGACACCAAGGCTTCGTTGCAACAAAAAATCAATACAACGACGTTTGAAATTTCCTCCGCTGAGTTGGCACAAACAGCGACCAAAAAATCGGCGGAATGGTTGTCTTGGGCCCAGCCTTGGATTGACCAATCGGCTCCGCGAGGTGCGTTTCCGACGTTGGTATTTATCGTCGTGATGTTGGTTGGTGGGACTGCGATCAAGCTGGTCGCCCTGACCATCAACCTGATGCTCGTTCAATACGTCGCCGAAGGCACGGTGATGGAACTGCGAGAAAAGTACTTTCGCAAATCACTGCACTTGGACCTCGATCACTTTGGGCAGAACGGATCGGCCAACCTGACCAGTCGGCTCACCAATGATGTCGCTCACATCGCCGTCGGCGTCAGCACGTTGCTCGGGCGACTGATTCGCGAACCGCTGAAAATGGCGGTGTGTTTGTTTGGAGCCGCGACGGTTTGCTGGCGTTTGTTGTTGTTGGTGATGATCGTTTCGCCCTTGATGGCGTTTGTGATGCATCACCTCAGCCGTGCGATTCGTCGAGCCAGCCGCCGAGCGATGGAAGAGATGAGCAGTCTCTATGGAATGCTCAACGACGCATTCGGCGGAATTCACGTTGTCAAATCATTCAACACACAAGCCTACGAACGTGCCCGTTTTCGCGCTCGCGTGCAGGCCTATTTCCGCCGCTCGATGAAGGTGGCTCTGTACAACACACTCGCTCGCAGCAGCAGCGAATTGCTGGGTTTGACAATGGTCGGACTGGCAATTTTGGCGGGTGGTTATTTGGTGATCAACCAACAAACTCACTTGTTGGGCATCCGCATGAGCGCACGTCCGCTGGATGTTGGACAAGTCCTGTTGTTCTTTGGTTTGCTGATCGGTGCCTCTGATCCAGCTCGCAAGTTGTCCGATGTTTGGACGTCGCTTCAGCGTGGTATCGCCGCATCCAATCGCGTTTACGAAATCATCGACGAACCCATTCGAGTGACCGAGCCAACCAACCCGGTTCACTTGGATCGTCCTCACCGATCGATCGAGTTCAAAGGCGTTCACTTCCAGTATCCTTCCGGACCGATGGTGCTGCGAGGCATTGATCTGACGATCCAACATGGCGAAACGATCGCGTTGATCGGTCCCAACGGTTGCGGCAAAAGCACGCTGATCAATTTGCTCTGTCGTTTTGACGATCCGCACCAAGGTGAAGTCTGCTTTGATGACGTGGCAATCAATCGATTGGCTACGCGTGATCTGCGGCGACGCATTGCATTGGTCAACCAACGCACAGTGCTGTTTGATGATACGATCGAAAACAACATTCGCTACGGCAGCCCCAGCGCTGACGCTCACGATGTGGTCCGGGCCGCCAAGCTCGCTTTTGCCGATGACTTCATTCGGCGGAAGACACCGGATGGATATCAAACGATGCTCGGATCCGGTGGTGTTCGATTGTCGGGCGGCCAAATGCAACGGATCGCACTCGCACGTGCCTTCCTGCGGGAGCCTGACATCTTGATTTTGGATGAGGCGACTAGCCAAATCGACATCGAAAGCGAACAGCTGATCCACCGCGCCCTGGAAACGTTCTTGGAAAATCGCACGGGAATCATGATCACTCACCGAGCCAGCACTCTCGCGATGGCCGATCGAGTCGCGGTATTGGATTTGGGGCAAGTCGCCGATGTGGGAACGCATCACCAGTTGCTTGCTAGCAATTCTTTCTATCGCAGCCTCTGCCACAGCGATCTGACCGACGCGGCCTGATCAAGCCCGACGACCGGTTGCATGCGACCGTCGCAACGGCTGAACTAGAGACTCAGGATTCTGTCCCCTCGTGTTTCTGGTTTATCCATCATGTTTGCACACGTGCGCCGTTGGTTCTTGTCGGGAAGTTGCATGGTTTTCGCGTTGGCTGGTCTGTCCAGCGATTCACATGCTGATGAAGGCATGTATTTGTTCAACGATGTCCCTCGCGAATTGCTGCGAGATCGGCATCAGTTCGAACCGTCCGAAGAATGGCTGAAGCATTTGCAGCTCTCTTCGGTTCGATTCAACTCCGGTGGCTCCGGATCGTTTGTGTCCTCCAATGGTTTGGTGTTGACCAACCATCATGTTGCCAGCGACACGTTGGCCAAACTCAGTTCCAAAGAACGCAATCTGATCGACGATGGGTTCTTGGCGAAGAGCTTTGACGAGGAACTCAAGGCACCTGATTTGGAACTGAATCAACTGATCTCGATCGAAGATGTGACCGATCGGATCAACCAACAGATCACGAATGCGGACGACGCTGAAGAAGCCGCGAAAGAGCGACGAGCAGCGATTGCGACGATCGAGAAAGAATCGCTCGATGAAACCGGTCTGCGAAGCGACGTCGTGACGCTGTTTGGTGGAGCCAAGTATCACCTTTATCGATACAAGAAATACACCGACGTGCGATTGGTTTGGGCTCCCGAGACCGCGGCTGCATTCTTTGGCGGCGACGCGGACAACTTTGAATACCCTCGCTACAACCTCGACGCGACGTTGATGCGAGTTTATGAGGATGGCGAACCTGCCAAGCTAGAACACTTCCTAAAATGGAATGATCAACCCGCCAAGGATGGGGACCTGGTCTTTGTCAGCGGTCACCCTGGTCGCACACAGCGAATCTTTACCGTCGAAGCCCTGGAATACCTCCGCGACAAACGACTGCCACATGTATTGGATTTGCTTCGTCGCAAAGAGGTTCTGCTTCAGCAATATCGTTTGGAAGGCAAAGAAGCGGCACGCCGTGGACGCGACGAGTTGTTTGGAATTCAAAACGCTCGCAAGGCTTACTCGGGCATGTTGACGGGACTTCAAGATCCGCAAACGTTTGTGTCCAAACGAGGTCGCCAGGATCGTTTGCTGACGGCACTTTCGAAGTCGCCCGAGCACTCGGGACTGGCGGACGCATGGAAAGAAATCGCGGAAGTGCAAACGGAGAAGGCCGAGTTGCTGGACCGCTCGGTGTCGCTTCGCAGTGAGCTTTTCCAACTCGCGCTTCAAATTCTGATTCTTTCCGAAGAAGATCGCAAACCCAACGAAGAACGATTGCCCGGATACACCGATTCGGGACGTGAATCGCTGATGGCTCAGCTGCTGTCGCCCGCGCCTATTTATGACGATTTGGAAATGGTGAAGTTGGCCGACGAGATCGCTTTGTTGCTCGAAAGCCGCGGGATGAACGACTCGATTGTCCAGGAGGTCTTGGCCGGTCGTTCACCGAAACAGGTCGCCAGCGAATTGGTGACCGGGACGAAAATCAAGGACATCGAGACACGAAAGGCGCTGATCGACGGCGGATTGGATGCGGTCTTGGCATCGAAGGATCCAATGATTCGATTGGCTCGTGTGATCGCACCGGAGTATCGCCGAATCGACAAGATCAACGAGCAACTCAGTGAGCGCGAAAAACAAGCTTATGCCGAGATCACCCAAGCAACGACGGCGATCGAAGGCACCGGAGGTTATCCCGATGCAACGTTCACTCTGCGTTTGGCGTTTGGTGTGGTTTCTGGTTACGAAGAACGTGGCGAGCAGATCAAGCCGACCACGAATTTCGCAGGAGCGTTCACTCATGCGAAGGAACACGAAGGCCAAGAAGACTTTGATCTTCCTGAATCTTGGATGTCGGCCAAAGAGAAGATCGACTTGGAAACTCAGCTCAACTTCGTCTGCACCGCTGACATCATCGGTGGCAACAGCGGTTCACCGGTGGTCGATCGAGATGGTGTCCTGGTGGGTCTGATCTTTGATGGAAACATCCAAAGTCTGACCAGTGACTACCTCTACACCAACGTTCAAAGCCGAGCGGTGAGCGTGTCCGGTGTCGCAATACCCGAAGCGTTGCGTTCGATCTACCAAGCCAACGAACTAGCCGATCAACTCGGAAACTGAGTCGGTTCGGCAGAGAAGCTTTCGACTGGTGGACAAAAAGTCCACCAGTCGTTTGATCATCGATTTCTAATCAGTCCGTTTTGGCTTCAATCAAGTCACCGGTTTGCTCCGCAACTTCGCCGGCAGCTTCGCGAATCTCATCATTTTGATCTTCGAGCTCTTCCAGTTCGTCGGACGAAATTGCGCCGTCAGCCTGAGCTTCATTGAGCTCTTCTCGGCCTTCTTGCACTTCTTCGTTGTAGTTGTCGACCGACATATCGTACTGCGCTTCGTCGCATCCGATTGCGGTCAAGCAGGTCGCGAAAGCGGCGGTCAATGCGAATGATTTCCAAGGCATGATGAACCTCTCTGAGTGGGAGCGTGAGATTGGAACGACGCGCCCGATGAATTAAATCATCGTTGTTGACGCGTAGGATCTTTCTCGGTCGCACATTTCATGCCAGAAACAGACACCTGAGGGCGTCTGGATGCTTCCAATATGGAAACCGAAATTCTCAGCGAACGATGACCAAGACTTCGGTGATGAAATCGTTGCCGGTACTGGCGGCTTCGGGTGAACCCAATGCGAAATCGATTCGATTGGTGAACGATTCGGCTTCGACGGGCATGAAATCCCGGTTACTTAGCGCCATGCCGAGTCGTTGCAACGAACGCCTGTCTTTGGCGTTCAAGTCATATGCGACGGCACTCGAAGGAGCCACGTCTTCATCCTGTTGCCAAGCGATACCGGAGACCGCATTGCCCATCGCCATCGACATACCGACGGATTCGATCGAGTCTTCGTCGGCGAGCAGTTCGAGGAACAAGCGATCCAATTGTTTCGCCGGACCTCTTAGCAACAGAATTTGATAACGAGTTTTTTCGTCGAGGGTGACGGATTCACGCGTCGCTTCGATCAAATTTTCGCTGACGAGCTGTTTGCTCGACGCTGCCAAACCGGCCGTCGTCATCGCCTTGCGAACAGGGTCGCTATCCAATGCAAAGTGATTGCGGGCAGCAGGATCACGGACCTCTGGTTTCAGTTGAACGTCATAGATCAACACCGCTCCGGAGAGCGATTGAACTTCACTGTTGTTGCCAGCAGCAACGGTCGCCGACATATCAACGGAAGCAGCGTTGAGCTGGGGAGTGGTTTCAGTATTCGTTGCCGAAGCAATGGAGTTTAGCTCCGGGCTGTTCGGTCCGTTGGTGGCGGATCCAGCCGGCTCAGTGACCGAATTCATCGCCGATGATGTGTCTTCAGCGAGCATGTTGCCAACGGGCAAATCGCCAGCCGATTGATCCATCGGGTCATCGATTGCTGCGATGGTTTCCACGGCGGGAGCACGCTCCGAATCCAACTGATCGACCGAGTCAATTTCAACATTGGCTGGATCGGCCTGCGCAACTACGGTGGAGGGATCGCCAATCGGATTGTTCGGATCGGTATCGATCAAACTGTTTTGCAGTGAGGCAACCAACAAACCCGCCGCGGCCAAGCCGGCGATCGCAGCCACCCAAGTTCTTCGTGCATTGCGACTGGATTGAGGAATCACCGATTCGACAGGGACCGAAATCGGAAGCTTTCGCAGCGGGTGATCGGACGACAGATCATCGTCGATGGCTCGTTGTTGTGCTGCAGCGACAACGCGGGATGCAAAATCGGATGGCAAGCTCGATGAGGTGCTTGTGCTTTGGTGCAACGACCGCAACATTTGACGATCGAATTCCGCATCGCTGAGTCGCTGGGCTAAGTCAGCGTCCATGCGCAACTGCTCGGCGAGCCATTGCGATTGATCATCGCTCAAACGACCATCCAAATGGTCGCTGATCAGCTGATCGATCTGTTCAGGTTTTAGAGACATGATGCTGTTCTTTTGCAGCGAAAGCGAGGTTTGAAACGTATCGAACCAACGCGACGCGTCCATGCGTAGGGGTACAGTGTGAACAAGCCGGCCGCCAGAGCGGTGCATCGGGTTGTCAAGGTGTCAGATGGCGGATGAACTCACAAAGTTCCCAAATTAGCTAGAAATCGTTCCGTCTGGGGTACCCACCATCGATCGCGAGACCATTTTAGGGGCCAATCGCAAGGCTTATCAGCGGATGACGGCCGCCGGATCTCCGCTGTGCCAAATCGTTTCGGACGAGGAATTGGCCAATCCATTGCAGACTGTCGACGCCGCTGGTTGGCTGGGCGGGGACATTTCCGGGAAAAAAGTTCTGTGTCTTGCCGCCGGTGGGGGTCGTCAAAGCTGCTTGTACGCGGCCGCTGGAGCCCTTGTCACGGTGGTGGATCTCTCTCCTGCCATGCTGGAACAGGACCGCATTGCGGCTCGCCAGCGGGGTCACCAGGTCGAATTGATCGAAGGATCGATGGATGATTTGTCGATGTTGCCCGCGGCGGGTTTTGACATCGTGATCCATCCCGTCAGCACGTGTTATGTGCCCTCAGTCGTGGTCGTTTACGCCCAAGTCGCGCGGGTGATTCGAGGTGGCGGCATTTATATCAGTCAGCATAAGTCGCCGGTGAGCTTGCAAACGTCGACCCAGCCGCGTGCTGCGGTGAACGGTTCGCCCCGATACACGGTGGAACATGCGTACTACCGAAACGGTTCCTCGTCAAAGTCGGGGCCGAACACTCCCGTTCCTCCGCCCGCCGCCAATCCGGTAGCCGCTCGATTAAGAGAACCCGGTGCCGTGGAATTTTTGCACCGATGGGAAGAATTGATTGGCGGAATGTGCCGTTCCGGATTTGTGATCGAGGAGTTGGCCGAGCCAATGCATGCGAAACGAGACGCCGAACCGGGCAGCTTCGCCGAGCGAGCTCGTTTCATCCCGCCTTATGTTCGGATCAAAGCCCGTCGACGAAACGATCAGACGGCAACCGCCACGACGACTCAGCGACTTTGGATTCCCGAAAACTGATCTAGCCGAGTCGCCACGGCAATTGATAGTTCCAAAGCATCCGCTTCACGCGCGGTGCCTCAACTTCGATCACTCAGTTCGACTCGCCGGTGCCAGCGTGAGATCCATGACCGCAATCGGAAACCACCGAGTTTCACGCTTTGGCAAATCACATTCAACCGTATCGTTCACACGCGAAAGCTGTTGCTGTTCCGTGTTGCAATGTGGCTGGCACCAGCCCGAAGCGGTCTCTTGCGAGTCTGAAGCAGCTCGATGGTTTGAAACGACATGGTGCGTTGCTATTGATCTTGATGGCGATGTCGGTTGTCAGCACCGGCTGCGTGCGTCGCCGAATGACGGTGCGTACCAGCCCACCGGGCGCAACGGTCTCGATCGACAACCAATTGATCGGAACCTCTCCAGCCTCCACTGATTTCATTTACTATGGTACGCGTGAGGTTCGTGTAGAACGCGAGGGCTATCGTACGGAAGTCGTGCTTCGGAAAATGAAGCCACCGTGGTATCAACTGCCGGTATTGGACTTCGTGAGCGAAACGCTTTGGCCAGGTGAAATTCGCGATGAGCGGATCATCGATATTGAATTGGTGCCTCAAGTGATCGAACCCTCCGAGGATGTCCTGAATCGTGCCGAAGCCCTCCGCAATCAATCGCGAAGTGGCATTATCCCTGCAGGCTGATTCGACCGATCCTCCGTGGATGAAGTGGGGCGGGCTTTTCATCGGTCCGCTTTGCATCGTGGTTCTGATGGCGACGGTTTGGACGGGCCGCGACCGTCTCGCTTTTCGCGACGTCAGCCATTTCTACACGCCGCTGTACCAGTACGTTGGCGAGCGATGTGCCGAGCAACCACTGACGTATTTCTGGTCCGCGATGTGGAACCCACTGGACCAAACGGGAATGCCGTTGGCCGGCGAGACAACGACCGCTGTCTACTATCCAGTTCGGCATTTGGTTTATCTTTTGGCGTCGTTGGTAGACCAGTCACCGGCCGAATCCGCATCGCCAAATGAACTGCCTGATGATGCTTCGTTGGCACTGGCTTGGTATGTGACGTTGCATTTGGTGTTGGCCTCGTTTGCAGCCTACTGGGCCGCTCGGCGGGTCGGATCGCAATCGGCGTTTTCCGTCATCGCCTCGCTGGCCTACCCGATGTCCGGCAGCGTTTTGTTTCTTACGACCAACCCACCTTTTCTGGTCGGAGCAGCATGGTTGCCGTTTGCGCTGCTGCCCCTGGTTCATGCAAAGGAGTACGGTTGGAAGTTGCCGTCGTTTGCATTGGCCATGATGGTCCTGGGCGGTGATCCACAAACAGCACTTCATGTCGGAATCATTGCCGGACTTTGGTTGATCATCGACGTGATTCGACACTCGCGTGATCGCAGTGGCGGGCAATCCTTTTGGTTGCGTCTGCTTCGCTTGATGGGCATCGCAGCGATGGCTGCTGTGCTAGCGACACCACAGATTGTTGCGTCGGTGAATTGGGCCAGCCACAGTGGTCGTGTTTGGTCAAAACTGGATGCATCGCAATCGTTCGCTTTTTCGGTCGCGCCGTGGCGATGGTTGGAGTTGGCGATACCATCCTTGTTTGGTTCGCCATGGCCGGTCAACCATCGTTGGGATCGTCCGGTGTTTGCTGGTGGAACGGTCAGTCCGATCGATGCGTTGTGGACGCCCAGTCTGTACATCGGCATGTCGACGTTGGTCCTGGTCACGATCGGATTGCTCGGAAGATACCGCGGCCGCATTCACGGCACCGGTTTGTGGTGTTACGTGTTGCTAGCATCCGGATTCGCGGCGATGGGTTGGTACGGACCATGGCACGCGCCGTATCAATGGCTGGTTGATTGGGTGCCGGGTTACGATGCGTTTCGCTACCCGGCGAAGTGGTTGCCTTTGGTCGCATTCGCTTTGGCGATGCTGGCTGCACAGGGTGGACAATGTCTCTTCAATGGATTGATTCGCGAATCGTCCCATTCAAACGAGTTTTCGAACGGCCTGCTGACAAAACGCCGAGCAGTTTGGATCTGGCTTTTCTCGACGCTGGGATTGGTCCTTTCCAGCATCGCGGTGTGGTTCGCGATGGCATCCATGAAGTCAGCGCCGGTTGATGTGGTATGGGGACCGTTTCAATCGGAGACCGCTTGGTATGGATGGTTGATCGGTACCGCTCATGTTTGGATTTTTACCACGATCATTCTTTCGATGAGCGTCGAATGGAAACGTCCGATCAATCGGCAAAAGCTGGCTTGGGCATGGGTCGTTCTGATCGCGAGTGACTTGATGATTGCTCATTGGAATTTGGTTCCGACCATCAACCGGAATGCTGAACGTGCCGCCTGGCACGAACTCGATCACTCCGAATCCGCAACACTCGATGCAGCACGCTGGATTCGAACAGCGGGTGAAGGTGAGTATCCCGCGAAGTGGGCGACCACGTCAGATCGGCAACGATTGTTGGCCATGGAAGTTCATGATCGTCGCCGATGGTATGGTCGTTGGCATATGGTCGAGGACGAAGCGGTATTCAACAGCGTCGTCTCGATCAGGCCTTGGGCGATCGATCAGTTTTGGGATGCGACCGGCCAGCAGTCCACACCGATCAATTGGCAACAAACGGCGTCATGGCTGGGCGTTGGAGGATCGCGAACGTCGAATGGGCAGAGCCACGTTTGGCCGACTCGAGATTTGCGATTTCATCGTCACGATCAAGTGGTGACGGAGGGCGAGATTCCTTGGCCGAAGCGAATCGAGATGGCTTCGGATTCAGGAGACCAAGTTGATGCGATCGCGGTTGACTCGACCGCCGTTTCGGAAGGAAGGTTAGAAGACACCTTTGTATCGCGGCGAATTTACCAGGACGGTGGCTGGCGAGCGGAGTTTCGGTCGCAAGACACCGCGGTCGAACCAGTTCCGTTGACGGTGTTTTCTGCCGACGGTGTGGCGCAAGGCGTGTGGTGTCCGCCCGGTACTTGGACTATCCGTTGGATCTATCAACCCCGGGGGCACAGGGGTGCGGTGATCGTCTGGATTTGCGGATGGTTGATGTTGCTAGTGGCCTCAATTTGGTCGGTCACGCGAGCGAAGCATGGGCCATTCAGCCGGGTCCGAGAATTGGAACGAGCCAAGTGATTGACCCTACCAGTGGTCTATTCCTCGTCGAAGAACAATTCGTCCGCTGGATTCCAGCGAATGTTTTTCATCGCATCGATTGAAAGTCGGCCCTGGTTGCGTTGAGGGTCGCAAGTCGGCTGAACCACTTCGTTCGGGTTTTCCTGCATGTCAAATCGTTCGCCATCGGAAAGTTGCAACACGGGGCATGCATAGCCTTCAACCGGTCGGCGAATCACGTCCGCCCATTTTCCGTTTGCCAGTTCGACTCGACTTCCCAGAGGAAACAACGACTTAGTGCGCAACAAGGCATGAATGACCTGAGGGTCAAAGCTTCCATAGCGAGCTTGATGCAGAATGAATCCCAACGCATCGTGTGGCACCAACGCTTTTCGAAAACCCGTTCCGAGTGTCAAACGAAGATAGGTATCGCAAACGTTGAGAATGCGAGCGTAGATATGAATCCGTTTACCTTCCAAACCAAACGGATAACCTTCACCGTTGTATTGTTCGTGGACTTGTTCGATCGCCAACAGAACCGAGTGAGGGATGTCAGAAACTTCGCGAAGACTATTCGCTGAGATGACCGGGTGTTTGCGATACTCCCATGTTTCCTCTTCCGAAAACGCACCACGTCCAGGGACGCTGTATGCGGGATCCATGGAATACAAACCGATGTCATGAAGCAAACCGGCCATGCCGATTTCCAACACCGAGGGACCGTCCAAATCAAGTTCGGTTCCAATGGCCATGCCCAACACACCCAGCTTCACGCTGCGGTCGGTCAGTGACATTTCGGTGTTGCAGGCGACGACTTCGCCAATCGTTTGATCGTGGTCGTCCACCATCGCGGAAGCGAATGCGCCAGATAAATCCGACAACGCTTCGACGGTTTGCATCTTGCGTTCGGTCAGTGCCAAACGGATCTCTTCGAACTTACTGCGAGCCATTTTGACGTGGCCTTGCAATGTCCGCCGTCGTGTAAGGTCAATGGGTTCGTGATGACGATTGACCAAAGCGTCTTTCAACGGCACTCCCTTGATCCATTTGGTTGGATCACGTCCGGGAGCATGCGACGCATCTTTTTCTCGTGTGCTTTTAGGCTTCGCTTTGGCCGCGCCCGATTTGCCGCGGTTGCTCAGTACATCGGCTTCTTCAGCATTGACGGTCAGTTCTTCGATGCCGCGTTCCCGCAGACCATCGATGACTTCATTGGTGATGCGCGTACCAGTGCCGAGTAGCAATCGGCCCATTTCGTCTTCGATCGGTGTACGACAAATCGCACCGACCTGAAGATCGTCGACTGGAACAAGAACAGTGTTCGTACTGTCGTTCGCGTTAGAGGTAGTTGAAATCATATTGTGCCCAGTTCATTTTTTGCTCCGGCGTGGAGTACGATCGAACGAGTCCAAATTCAATGCTGCCCGTGCATGCGGCCCCACCCGATACTCCAAATCTAGGTTTCAAAGTGAGCTTAGGCCGGAGTCTTCCGCGAATTTTATGAAACACTCCTTGAGCCCGTCCGTGGATTTGGCCGTCGTTGGCGGGGGAATTGTCGGCCTCGCCACCGCGATGACCTGGTTGCAAACCCGTCCTGGTCAGCGCGTGACGGTGCTAGAAACGGAGTCTCGGGTCGGCCAACACCAGAGCGGCCACAACTCCGGCGTCATCCATTCGGGCATCTACTATCAGCCCGGAAGTGAGAAAGCTTTGTTGTGCCGGGAGGGCAAAAGCAAACTCGAAGCATTCTGCGATGAATACCGGATTCGCTGGGAAAAATGCGGAAAAGTCGTCGTTGCAACAGACCGTAGCGAACTGAGTTCGTTGGAAAGAATCATTGATCGAGCGGAACGCAACGGAGTTGAATTTCGACGAATCACAACGGACGAATTACGGAAACTCGAGCCTGCTGTTGCGGGTGTTGATGCGATCGTGGTTCCCGAAACAGGCATCGTGGATTATGGGTCGGTTTGCGACGCTTATCGGCATCGCATCGAAGAAATGGGTGGGAGCGTCCAGTTGGGTTTTCAGGTCCAACGATTGGATGCGGATGACACGGGCGTTCGTTTGGCGGGTGTTGATCACAATCAATCAGTTGGGAAGTTCGATATTCGAGCTCGTTCGGCGATTGTTTGCGCGGGACTGCACAGCGACGCGTTGGTTCGGCAGGGTGACTCCGTTGCCTCCGATTCAGATTCCGCGAATACATCGTCTGAGGAAGTCCGAATCATTCCTTTTCGGGGCGAATATTATGAGCTGCGGCCCGAACGGCGCGGTTTGTGTCGAAATCTGATCTATCCGGTTCCCGATCCCGCGTTCCCATTCCTTGGAGTGCATTTCACTCGGATGATCGATGGAAACGTTGAGTGTGGTCCCAATGCGGTGCTGGCTCTCGCCCGTGAAGGTTACCGATGGCGTGACATCGATGTTCGATATCTGCAACGAACATTGGGGTACAGCGGTTTTCGTCGGTTGATTCAGAAGCATTGGCGGAAAGGCCTCGGCGAAATGAATCGTTCGCTACGAAAGTCCGCTTTCGTGACCGCACTTCAGAAGCTCATCCCTGAACTGCGTGCCTCGGATTTGATTCCCGCCCGAGCCGGAGTTCGGGCTCAAGCGGTGCGAGCCAACGGTGAATTGGTCGATGACTTCTTGTTCCGATCAACGCCCAAAGTCACTCACGTGTTGAACGCACCCAGCCCCGCGGCAACGGCGTCGCTGGCGATTGCACGGCGGGTGATCGAACAGCATCAGAACCTGAACCCCAATTCATAGAACGTCGGTTTTGATCGCGGTTGCTCACGCGCTGCGGTAGGTCGGTTCTGGACGACCGGGACGAAAGCTGTCTAGTTGAGTTGTTTCGGTCTCGGCATTCAAACGAGACGCCACCGATTGGACAACCTGCTGAACTTCTTCGGTCAAAGATTCCGGCGCCAGGCGAACTCGAGCGTTGATGATCGCTTTTGCCGTTGGAGTGTTTGTGCCAGAGGCAATCGACAAAACAGTTTGCGAATCGCTGTCGATCAAGTTTGCAACGCTGACTGGTTGATCATCCGCTTCGTTGTCGCTGCAGAGCACCTTCAAGTGTCCCGGTTCGGCACCCAGTGACAGCAAACGTTGTCGCAGTTCATCGACCAATCCCACGCTGAGTTCATCGAGTGCAAACGCGTGCTCGCTTTTGAAGTTCACCGTTGCGTTGAGCCAACCAAGTTCGGCTTCGCCGTCGGCGTACACGTCATAGTCAACTTCCATCATTGAATCACGAGGTGCCGCGTTGCCTTGAAAGGCTTCGTACAAAACATCCAAATTCTCGCCGGTCTTGGCTGACAACGGGATGACTTTGCGACCTGGGTACTGCTCGTTCAATTGTTCCTTGAGCGATTGCACGTCTTCCTCGGACAATTCATCGATGCGGTTGAGCAGGATGATCTCGGACTCTTCGAGTTGCTTGCGAAAGATGTATTCGGCTTTCTCAGAAAATCCTCCGCCAACACCCGAAAGAATCTTCTTTCCATGATTGGGTTTTAGAACCACGGCATAGGGACGATGCACAAACTTTTCGCCCAAACGTTCCATCATTGGGACCGCGATGGTTGCGATCAAGTCAGTGCAGCTTCCAACCGGTTCTGCGAGAACCACATCGGGGCGTTGTCGGTTTTCGAATTCTTCCATCGCATCGGTCAAACCATCGAAGTTGCAACAGAAACAAGATCCGGCAACTTCGTTGACCTCCAACCCTTGGCTTTTGAGCAATTGCGTGTCGACCAAACCGGCAGCTTGATCGTTCGTCACGATGCAAACGTGCTTGCCTTCGGCTTGCAACTGTTTCGCCAGTCGTGCGATGAGCGTGGTTTTGCCGGCTCCCAAAAAACCGCCGATCATGATGAATTCAATGGGCTGGGGCATCGGTGAGTCTCAACGGTTGAAGATGAACAGAAACCACGTCGGAACGCCGGTAGCAGCGAATTCCATGACTCAGACATTCTGACGAACGTCAGAACGTCAGTCAATCATCGGGCCCATGTCGAGTTTGCAGCAACCGAGGTTCAATGCGGTTTGTTTCGACTTCCCACGACTGGGCAGCATGCCTTCTTTCAGCGAGTAATAGATGAACTTCCCTTCCCGCTGGGTCTGCACCAAATCGGCGTGAAAGAGGACTCGCAAGTGGTGCGAGACGGTGCCGATTTCTTGTTCCACCAAGATGGCCAGGTCAGAAACACTCAGCGGGCCGCCTTGCAAAGCACGCACGATTTGCAGACGCAACGGGTCGCCGAGTGCCTTCAAGTAGCCCGCACACTGCATCTCATTCGGTTCGGGTGGTGGAGTGGTCATGGACGAATTGTAGGAGAAAACGTCATGGGTGACATTCGCACGTCATGATCATTCGATCGTGGAAATTGCTGACCTGTGAATTAGAGTGAGTTCATGTCCCCCCCGGCAGGAACGTCGCTCTTGGAAGAACCCGTCGACCAAGACTTTGACGAGCAAATCGACCAATCGACGCCTTCGCATCGCGGTGCTTTGGAAGGATTGTTTGCGCTGGCATGTCCGCTGCTATTGATCCTTGCCGTCGCATTGAATCCGCTGGATCAATCCGACTCGACTCCGGCCGGTTCGGCCGGTGCTGGTTTGACGATGGAGGTGGCTTTGAAACTGCTGTTGTCGGGCGCGGTTGGCTCAGTTGCCTTGTTGGGTTGGATACTTTGCCCGGCGGTTCGCCAACGCCTCATGAAATTCCCAGGTTGGATTTTGGTGGCGCTGGGTGGCGTCTTTGTCGTGACCAGCACGGTGGCTTTTGGTCCTGCTGCAACCGTGTCTCGAGCCGCGGCGATGATCAGTTGTGTATACATCGTCTTCATTGCGGTGACGCTGCAGTTCTTGACGCTACGACAAACGCTTCAGTGCGTGCTGGTCGGTTTGGTGCTGCATCTGATGGCGGCGTGGTGTTTGTACCTGGGCGGTGGCGAGACGGCGGTCTATCAAGAAGAATTGGGGCAGTCTCTTATCATCGAGCGCATGGGCAGCACGGCGCACCCCAACTCACTCGGGCGCATTGGTGCCTTGGCAATTCTGGTTTGTTTAGGACTTTGGCGAACGAGAAACCGTCCGCTCACTCCTATCCTGATCGCAACGATGGGATTCGTTTTCGTGATCTCAAGCGCGACAATGTTTGAATCAATGAGTCGAACCGCGGTGGTTTCGTGTGCCGCATCCGTGTTGGCTGTGATGATTGATCGGTTGGCCAATCGTCGCGGGTTGGCAATGGGTTTGTGCGTTGTGATGGGGATCTGTTTGTTGATGCTGGCGGTTGGATTGTTGTCGGAGGGTTCCGATGTCGGCAGCCGCGTGGTCGCCGTTGGCACCAAGACCGGTGACGTGAATGAACTGACTTCAGCCACCGGGCGAACGGAGATATGGGCGGAAGCGATTCGCTTCATCGCTCAGCGACCGCTGACCGGATGGGGGCTCAATAGCGCGCCGTTGTTGCTGGAAGATTTTTCATATCACACGCACAATCTGTTGTTGCACGCGATTTTTTCGGCGGGAATCTTTGCCGGTATCTGTGTCTCGGTGCTGGTCGCGTGGACGGTGTATCACGCGTTCACGGTCGTCGACCCTATGTTCCGTGGAATCGCGGCCTACATCTGTGTCTCGGGGCTGTTTGAAGACACCGCGTTTGAAACATTCCCATTCGCGTCGACGCTGTTATGGTTGCTGGTGTTGCTCGCCGCATCGGTCGAGATGCCGCGATCGGACGAATCGGACAATGTCTTGTCAGATCAATTGGCCAGCGACCTCACCCGATGAGATCGCGAATCACGTGGGCTTCTTCGACACCGGTGAGTCGTTGACTGAGCCCCCGGAACTTGAACGTGAACCGTTCGTGATCGATTCCCAACAGGTTCAACACGGTTGCGTTCAGATCGCGGATGTGGACCGGATTTTCAACGATGTTGTAGGAGAACTCATCCGTCGTTCCATAGTCAAAACCAGCTTTCACGCCGCCGCCGGCCATCCAAGTTGTGAAGCAACGTCCGTGGTGATCGCGACCTGAACTGGGGTTGTCCAGTTGGCCTTGGCAGTAGACGGTGCGACCAAACTCACCTCCCCAAATCACCAGGGTGTCATCGAGCATTCCTAATCGCTTGAGGTCTTGGATCAATGCGGCGGAGGCTTGATCGACATCCTTGCATTGCCGCGGCAATTGATTGCGAATCGAAATGTGTTGATCCCATCCGCGATGGAACAACTGGATGAAACGCACCCCGCGTTCGGCCATGCGTCGGGCCAGCAAACAGTTCGCAGCGTATGAACCGGGACGCCGGGCGTCTTCGCCATAAAGTTCAAACGTGGATTCCGGTTCGTCCGAGACGTCCGTCAGTTCTGGTACCGATGTCTGCATGCGATAAGCCATCTCGTAGGCTTCGATGCGAGCCAGTGTCTCGGGATCGCCCGTGGCTTCCGAATGCATTTGGTTCATTCGTCCAAGCGTGTTCAAGAGCTCTCGACGTGAGTCACGCGAAACGCCATTGGGGTTCTTGAGATACAGGACCGGGTTGGCACCGGGACGAAGCATCACGCCTTGATGGCTGGAGGGCAGATAGCCGCTGCCCCACAACCGCGAAAACAAAGGTTGGCCGGGGTTCTTTCCACTGCCTTGGCTGAGCAGCACCATGTAGGCGGGGAAGTCTTCATTTTCAGAACCCAGCCCATAGCTCAGCCACGCACCCATGGATGCGTGACCCATTTGCTGTGATCCAGTGTTGATGTAGGTCACCGCGGGATCGTGGTTGATCGCTTCGGTCCACATCGATCGCACGATCGAAATGTCATCGGTGATCTCTTGCAAGTGTGGCAGCAAGTTGCCAACCCAAGTTCCGTGCTGGCCACAACGTTTGCCACCCCACAATGGTTTGACGACGGGGAACTGACTCTGACGCGACGTCATCCCGGTCAGTCGCTGCCCGCCGCGAATGGAATCAGGCAGATTGGTGCCGTGCAATTGTTCCAGTTCCTCTTTGTGATCAAACAGGTCAATGTGACTCGGTCCGCC
The DNA here is from genome assembly GCF_000196115.1 of Rhodopirellula baltica SH 1. NCBI lineage: Bacteria > Pseudomonadati > Planctomycetota > Planctomycetia > Pirellulales > Pirellulaceae > Rhodopirellula > Rhodopirellula baltica. Next base: position 5,424,087 of record NC_005027.1, on the reverse strand, counting down.
AGATTGAAACAGATAAATGACTCGTTTGGCTTTGGGGGCAAAGTGTGGCAACCCCGAGGCTAGATTCGTTTGGATCTGACCGCCTGACGAAGCCGCGTTGGGATTGGCTTCGGACGCCAGAAGCTTTCCCAGTGCCATCGCACCAAGACCCGCGGCCGAACTGCCAAAGAGCGATCGGCGAGTCATCATTTGCGATTGTCGCAATCCGAGTTCGTGAATCAATGATTGGTTCATGAGAAGATGCGTTTTGATGTGGTGGACGGTTGATTGGTGACAGCGTGAACGTTGGGCGAGTCGATCAAAGTCGAGTCAGCGTTTCGCTCAAATTCAGCAGCAACGTTGCGACTTGCATCCATGCCGCATGTTCGATGGGATCAAGTGTTTCTAAGCGGGGCGATTCGCCAACCGACACGGCGGCCAAGGCATCCTGAGGTGATTGAGCGAAACGTTCACGTTCGGTTTGCAGCAGTGACTGCACGGCGTCACGCTCTTCGTCGTTGGGCTTTCGACCGACGACCAGAGTGAAAGCCTGATCGATGCGATCGAGATCTGAAACGGATGTCTCGTTTGAGGCGGATTCGGTCCACAAACGCTCGGCCAATACGCGAGCTGCTTCAGCGAACTGCGGATCGTTCAGGGTCACGAGTGCTTGGATGGGCGTGTTCGTCGCCCCGCGATCCATCGTGCACAATTCACGGCTGGGTGCATCGAAGGCGGCCATCGCCGGATGAGGACTGGTTCGTTTGACAATCGTGTAGAGGCTGCGTCGATACAGCTTCTCGCCGTGGTCCTGAACGAAGACTTGTTTGGTCGCGGGCGTGCTACCAAAGTGGCTGACTTCTTTCCAAAGCGCCGGCGGTTGATACGGTTGCAAACTGGGACCGCCCACATGTGGCACGAGCAGATCGCTGACCGCGAGAGCTTGATCGCGAATGAATTCGGCTGGCAGACGGAACCGAGGCCCGCGTGCAAGCAACCGATTCTTAGGATCGAGTTCGATCTGTTCCGGTGTGGCAGAGGATTGTTGGCGGTAGGTTGCACTGCTAACAATTTCGCGAATCAGTTGTTGTTGGTCCCAACCGATCTCGACGAAATGTGTCGCCAGATAATCCAGCAATTCTGGATGGCTGGGGTATTCTCCTTGCGAACCAAAGTCGGCTGATGTGGCGACCAATCCGGTACCAAAGAACAACGACCAAATGCGATTGACCGCCACGCGAGAGGTGAGTGGATGCTGGGAATCGGTCAACCAACGAGCCAAGTCCAAACGGTTCGCTGTCTCATTCTTATCGGCGAGTTCGGGCAGCACTTCGGGAGTCGTTGGAAAGACGCGGTCCGTGGGTGAGTCATATTGGCCGCGGTCGAGCACAAACGTTTCGCGAGGTTTCGCGGCGGTGTTCATCACCATGGTTGAGAACGAGCCGGTCAACACGTCGCGGCGTTCCTCCAGGTTGTTGATCCGGGTTCGCAAAGGTTGGAGCTGATCGCTCGTTTGACGAAACGTTTCGAGGACTGTTTGTCGTGTCGCGACGTCCCATTCATCGGAAGGCGTTTGAATGGCATCGACCAGTGAAGGGCTCCAACGACTGTCGGTGTCATTGCCAGTGAATGGTTGGATTTGCCATTCGTACGGGAGCGAGTTGCCCTGGCCGAAGACCAGCAGCACGCTCAGATACGGTGTCGTTTGAGGATCAATCGGTTGATCGAAAGTCAACGTAAGATGTTGTTCTGTTTGACCCGTCGAAGGTTGCCACCAACGTTCATTGCTTTCATTCCGAATCGATCCTGCTGTGTGTCCGTCCGCTTGAGTGCTCGCGGTGACTTTTCGGAATGACAACTGACGGTGGTAATCAACCTGGTCCGCTGGTTGTTCCGTCGCCGAGATCAAAACGGTGGTGACCTTGGGGACCGCCTCGTCAAAAGGCGTCAGGACCATGGGTGGTTCAGTCGACTCGGCTGCATCTTCTTTGTTTGCTTCCGTTTCGGGTTTGGCGGGACCGGGTCGCGGGTGAAAGGAGACACGAAGGCCGGTGATCGGTGATCCGTCAGTCAGTTCTTCCGTCGCGAATCGCAGCGAGTGACTCATCCCATTCAATCCGCGGCTGGGTTGAGCGATCTTCACCGTGCCGTTTGCATCAAACTCCATTGCACCGCGAAGGTTGGGCGAGGAGACATCCAACAGTTCGATCGGCACGAACCGAAACTGGTCGCCGCGTCTTTCTTCTTCCTGTCGCTGTGATTCCAGCCATGCTTCCAACCCTTCCGTGGTTTTAGCCAATTGCACACGTCGTTGCTCCAGCTCTGATTCAAGTTGTGGCAACTCGTCAGTTTGAAGCACCGTTTTGGCCATGATGTTTGGAGCCGCATTGCGACCCGAATTCCCATCCAACCCATGATCTTGCAGCTCGTTGAAGAATGCGAAGAACTGATAGTATTCGTGCTGTGAGATCGGATCGTATTTGTGGTCATGGCATTGGGCACAACCCATCGTCAAACCCAGGAAGACTTCGCTGGTAGTTTTCACCCGATCGGCGACATAGTTTGTGAGGTTTTCCTCCGGAATCGTGCCGCCTTCGTGCGTGATCATGTGATTGCGATTGAAACCCGTCGCGATCAGTTGCGACTCGGTTGGATTGGGAAGCATATCACCCGCCAGCTGTTCGGTCAGGAACTGATCAAAAGGCATGTTGTCGTTGTAGGCCTGGATCACCCAGTCTCGCCACAACCACATGTGACGACCGCCGTCGATCGAATAGCCGTTGGTGTCGGCGTAGCGAGCTTGATCGAGCCAAGGAAGTGCCATCCGTTCGCCATGATGGGGTGAACCAAGCAGCCGCGTGATCGTTTCTTGATAGGCGGTTTCGCCGTGCAATTGGTAATCGCGGACGAAGGCGTTGGCCTCTTCGGGGGTCGGTGGCAAACCGGTCAAGTCAAAGCTCAATCGGCGAATCAACGCTCTCGCGTCAGCTTCCGGTGAGGGTGCTAAACCAGCTTCGGCCAAACGTTGAGCCACGAAGAAATCTATTTCGTTGCGAGCCCAGCTCTTTTCGGATGGTTCCTCGGTGAAGTCAACCGTTGGAACTTCCGGCGTCGTCGGTGGAATGAACGCCCAGTGGCCTTCATAGGCGGCACCCTCTTCGATCCAACGCTTTAGCAATGTCTTTTGCTCCTGCGTCAAAGCGAGATGAGATTCTGGGGGCGGCATCAACATGTCCGGATCGTCGCTGATGATGCGTTGCCAGGCTTCGCTCTCTTGCACGTTGCCAGGCACAATCGGTTGGTAGCCGCCAAGATCCGCCGTGGCACCTTCCAAGGTATCCAGTCGCAAATCCGCTCGACGACCATGTTCATCGGGACCGTGACAGTGGAAGCAGGTTTCCGAAAGGATTGGACGAATATCGCGATTGAATTTCAGCTTGCGATTGGCAGCGGATTCGAATTCAGGAATCGACACGGCGGTCAACGCAGGATGGTTCATTGAACCCGAGGAATTGATGACCTTCCAAGGATTGGGGGTACGTCGGTCGGAGGAACGCCCACCGTCGGAGTGATTGGTGGTCTGGGTCGTCGTGCGATCGACCTCAGGGGATGAGGTCACGATTTCATCCACCATCGCCACACGTGAGCGGTTCGTTGCAGTCCATGTCTGCAACAAAAGCATATTGGAAACGACCAATGCGCAGGCGGCGGCACACCAAGCAAGAAACGGGCGCATGCTTGAGTGTTGGGATGCGATTGGCGAAGGTGAAATTGGCGTTGCGATCGAATTTTGCGAAACCAACGCTTCGTCCAAATCACAAAGATCAAGGTAGTGGTCCAAGGCCTCGCTGTCGGACATCAAAATCCCACGCAGTTCGCCGGCTTCCTCAGCCGTCAGTTCGTTTGCTGAGTGAGCGGTCAGCAATTGATCGATTCGTTCCCGAGAACTCATGGGGTTTCCGCTGTTTGTTGAGAAAGGGGAGGATCGGAGAGAAGCTCGACGTCGATGGAATCGGTGTCCGTCGGATCTTGGTTCCGTTGAACGCAGCGAATCAAACGTTGGCGAGCCCGGTGAAGGGCTTGGCCGATTGCATTGGCTTTGCGTCCGGTGTGCTCGGCTAATTGGTTCAACGTTTGTCCATCGAAATAGAAGAGCTTGATCAGTTCACGCTGATGGTCGGGCAGTTGTTCCACGCAATGCTTCAAGCGTTGCCAATCGTTGTGTTGACGCTGTTGTTCGACCCTTTCGCGATGACGTCGTTCGATGACTTCATGAAGTTGATCGTCGATCAGCACCACAGACCGTGACGTGGCAAGTTTTCGCGTCTGATTTCGATGATGGTTGATCGCAATCTGACTCAACCAGGCGACAAAGTTGGTTCCTTCTTCAAAAGCGTTTTGCTTTTCCATCGCGGTGACGTTCGCTGATTGCAGCACGTCCTGCGCAGCGTGGACCGATCCGGTCAGCCTGATCAAATGACCAAGCACAGGACGTTGGGCCTGCTGAAGCAGGTCTTCGAAAGCCTTGCACGAACGAGTCAAACCATTGGGTCTCCACCAAGTGATGTAGGGAGCACGCTTCGTTTTACTCCGAATTTTCACACTTTTGTGAAATCGGTCCCAAACCCAATTGGGGCGAGGAAGCGATTATGCTGCTGCTGAAGTTCCCACCTCCCATCCCACCCACGGAGAAACTCCCACCATGAGAACACCCCTACCCACCCGATTTTTGCTCGCAGGAATCGCGATCGCGAGTTGTCTGATGAGCCTGCCAGGCTCGACCGCACAGGCGGAATTGATGATGCCAGCGATCTTTGGCGATTCGATGGTCGTGCAGCGAAATGAGCCCGTTCACATCTGGGGCTGGACCAAGCCCGGCCAAGAAGTCAGCGTTCAACTGGGCGATCGAGCCGCCAAAGGCAAAGCCGACGACGAAGGAAGATTCGACGTTTCAGTCCCAGCCCTTCCTGCGGGCGGACCTTACGATTTGACGGTGAAGGCAGACGAGACCAAGACCTTCACCGATGTTCTGGTTGGCGAAGTTTGGATCTGCTCAGGGCAATCCAACATGGCTTGGGCCGTGCAAAGTGCCAACGATGCCGATCTGGAATCACTCTCTGCCGATTACCCAGAGATTCGTCTGATCTCGGTTCCCCAAGTCGGCACGCAAGAACCGCAACGTGACTTCAAGGGAAAATGGACGGCCGCCACTCCTGATACCGTCAAAGACTTCTCGGCTGTGGGATACTTCTTCGGTCGACAACTTCATCAAACATTGGATGTGCCAGTCGGTTTGATTGACAACGCTTGGGGCGGATCCGCGGCAGAAGCTTGGATTCCTCGCGATGTGCTGGAAGCCGACGGCAAGTACGAATCGATGCTGGCAGGTTGGGACAAACGCATGGCTAATTACGACTTTGATGCGATGGTCAAGTCGTGGGAAGAAAAGCATCGCAAGTGGGTAGCCGATGGTCGCAAAGGCAACGCGCCTCGGCGACCACGTGATGACTCGGCCGGCAACCATCGTCCCGCCAACATTTATAACGGCGTGTTGTTGCCAACCATTGGTTACACGATTCGTGGCTCAATTTGGTATCAGGGTGAATCAAACGCGGGACGAGCCTACGAGTATCGCGATTTGTTCCCGCTGATGATTCAAACTTGGCGAGACAAATGGGGACAAGGCGACTTCCCGTTCTACTGGGTCCAGCTAGCTGACTTCCGCTCGGAAGTCGAAGAGCCGACCGACAGCAGTTGGGCAGAACTTCGCGAAGCTCAAACGATGACGATGTCGCGATTGCCAAACACAGGCGAAGCTGTGATTTTGAACTTGGGCGAATCGGCTGACATTCACCCGAAGAACAAGCAAGACGTGGCCAAACGATTGGCTCGATGGGCACTGGCAAAGGACTATGGCTATGACATTCCCTATCGAAGCCCGACCTATCGCGACGCGAAGTTCGAGGACAACAAAGCAATCGTTCAGTTCGATCACGTCGGTGGTGGCTTGGACACGTTTGACGTTCCCGAGCTGATTGGATTCACCATCGCAGGCGAAGACCAAAAGTTCGTTCACGCGAAGGCCAAGATCGTCGGCAAGGACACCATCGAAGTGTCAGCAGAGTCCGTCTCGAATCCGGTTGCCGTGCGATATGCCTGGGCCGACAACCCAGTTTGCAATGTGCAAAGCAAAGAAGGTCTGCCGATGACTCCTTTCCGAACGGATGACTGGCCAGGCGTCACTCAACCGAAGGATTGATGAAAGTCATCCCTCAAAGATCTGATCGATAGCAACCGCTCGAGCAAAATGCTCGGGCGGTTTTTTTTCGCGAGTCCGGAATCCAGAAGGCGTGAAGCCAGCGAAGAAACCTCGTACAAACCCTCCGCACGGATGTCCACTGATGGTCAAACAGGTGGACTTTCCCTTGCTCGAACTTGGGTTGTCCACAGGACGGGGAATGTCGGATCGGAAGGCTTTAAAGGGAACCATCTAACCATTAGAGATTCATTGAGAGTGCGAACATCACGCTAGCAGTTGAGAATAATTCGCATTTTTTACTCCGGCCGACTCGGAAATTGCTTGAAAACGCTCATCTTGAATCCTTAGTATCTCTATACGTTTGCACGGGGGGTGGAGTTATCCACCGACCGTCTTTTCGAAATCATTTCGCAAGAGAGAAACGAGAGAACGATGATTGGGCACAGGAGAGATTTATCGAGGGGCGCATTTACGCTGGTGGAGTTGTTGGTGGTGATTGCCATCATTGGGGTCTTGGTTGGTTTGTTGTTGCCAGCGGTTCAAGCCGCTCGTGAAGCAGCCCGACGCATGAGTTGCAGCAACAATTTCAAGCAGCTCGGGCTAGGGATTCACAACTATCACTCTGCATTCAACCAGCTGCCGCCTCATGGTGGCGGAACCGGTGCGGGTCTTGAGACGCCATCGGCGTGGTGGCGTGCGAGCAACACGGCAAATCGGAAAAGTCTAAGCGTGATGGTTGCGCTGACTCCATACTTTGAGCAACAAGGATTGTGGGAACAAATTTCCAATCGAAGCTATGAAACAGTGACCGGTGCGGCACCGCCGGCACCGCTTGGTTACTGGCCCGCGATGGGACCAAGTCCCAAAGCTTATTCGACGGATCCAGGTTACATTCCGTGGCAAACAGAGATCGCCATGTTGCGTTGTCCCAGCGACCCGGGAATGGGTTTGCCGGGTCGTGGCCGAACCAACTACGGTCCATGCTTGGGCGATTCGCCACAGATCCAAATGCAACAACACTACGATCTGGCGACGTTTCTCCCTAGCATGAACAACGGAAACGTCATCAGGGCAAAAGCCGCCCACCGCGGTTACTTCGCTCCATACTCCTCATTCAAATTTCGTGACGTGCTGGATGGTTTGTCCAACACAATTGCGATGGGTGAAATTGTTTCTAACTTGGGCGACAGAGCGGTCAAAGGATCGTTGTCATGGAACGGGGGCGGAGCGGACAATGACGTGACCAACAATCCACTGCATTGCGTGGAATCGGACGAGATCGATCCGGAACGGCCTCAGTTTTGGTGCCCCACGGGAGCCAGTCATTGCTCACCGCCGGTATCGGTAGTCAACGCCGAAACAAACGGACGCGGGATGAGTTGGGCATCCGCGTTTCGGTTGTCCATCTCCGGCGTCTTCACGGTACGTCCTCCCAACAGTGAGTTGTGCATCGGTCACTGGGCCGACCACCCCGGTACCTTCTCACCGAGCAGTCATCACCAAGGTGGCTGCCACATTTTGATGGGAGACGGTGCGGTGAAATTCATCACCGATTCCATCGAAGCAGGAAACCAAAACGCACCCATGATCAGTTCCACCAACAAACCGGGCTCCGCCAGTCCCTACGGTGTTTGGGGAGCATTGGGTAGCAAAGCGGGCAAGGAAACTGTCTCCGAATTCTGACTTGCGATCTGATCACACGGCACGCGTCGATTCGCGTGCCTTTTCTTGACTGAGCCACGGTTGGACATCGTGGCTCGATGAGTTGTTCATTGATTTGAATAGGCTCGCTCTTAACTCAAACCCACTCAATTGAATTCAGGTACATACGATGACCAAAAACACGTTGGCTTTGTTCTTCTCCGGTTGTTTACTGATCGGCGTTGTTGTTGGCTGCGACGACTCGGGCAGTACCGTGGTCGCTCCTCCCACAGATGAACCCACAACAGAGGTCCCCGGCGGCGAAATGAGCGAAGAGGAGTACGCCAAGGAACTTGAGAAGTCGATGCGTTGATGCGAAAGGGTCAAGCAGCATGCACATCAGTCGGCAGCGAATCGGATGGAAGGCTGGTAGCCTTTTCGCATTGGCCGTTGGCTGGGTGGTTCAATCCGCAAGTGTGCTATCGACGTCGGGTGAGAGCCCGAGCAAATTAAATCAATCGAACGTGGCGGCTTTGCCCATTTATGTGGGCAAAGCTGTTTGTGCAGAGTGCCATCGCAGCAACTTTGAGAAGCATCGGGAATCGGGCCACGCTTCCACGTTTAGGTTCACGAGTGATCCGACCATTTCAAATTTGTTTGATGGAAAAACAGTCGATGCGGGTGAGAATCACGGTTTGTTTCATTATCGATCTTCTGAAGAAGGATTGTTAGCACTCCGTGCTTCGGATGAATCGGCCAATGGACTGGTACCGATGCAGTTTCCGTTTGCGCTGGGGTCGGGTCGCAATGCAATCACTTTGTTCTCAATCGTGCGAGAGGAATCGAAGGCGTCCTCCGTGATGGAACATCGGGTTTCATGGTACCCAGACCGAGGCGGCGAACCATCGAGTCATCGAGCCGAAGACTCACGACAATTCGGTCGCTTTGGATTGACGCCAGGGCACACGAACACCGAACCATTGGAAGCGATGGATTGTTTTGGTGAGAGGATTCGTGGAGAAAAGATGGATTCCTGCATCGAATGTCACACGACATCGGGGAAGATCGTTGATCACGAATTAAGAGATCTGATTCCGAATGTGGATTGCGAAAAGTGCCACGGTCCAGGAAGTGAACACGTTCGCCAAGCTCGTCGGATGGATGCACCTCCGCCATTTTCCGTGGGACGTTCGGATTGGGACGGAGAATCAGAAATTCAACTGTGTGGGTCTTGTCATCGCCTGCCTCGGCACGTTTCTCCGAAGGAGTTGCGCGACTACTCCAGCGAGTTGCTGCGATTGCAGCCAATCGGATTGTTACGCAGTGAATGCTATATCAAGTCTGGTCGCTCGTTGACATGTTCGACTTGCCACAACCCGCATCAAGACGCTCGTTTGAAGTCAACAGCTGACTACGACCAAGATTGTCAAACGTGTCACCAACCACACGTTGATTCACAAGTGGCTTGCTCTGTCTCTACCGATGGTGGATGTGTGAAATGTCATATGCCGCCTATCTCGGTGGAGCAGGACATGGTGTTCCACGACCATTGGATTCGGGTTCGAGAACATGAGTGATCAACATCGACGAAAGTTGCACTGGTCGTTGAATCTGGTTGTCTTTGCAACAATGACTTCGCAACTTTCATGCGATGCAACATCAGAGTCAAAGTTGCCTTCGGCTTTGAGCAAGGCTGGTTTGGAGGTTGAGCAAGATGAATCCACCGCCGAAGTTCTCAGCAACGATCGGCCAAAGAGATCTTTGCCTCGACAGGATACAGTGCAACCTGCGATTTCAGTCGACGTCGCCGCGTCGCGTGAACTGGCGGAACAGGCACTCGCCGATGGCAGGATCGACGCAGCTTACGATCACGCACGCGTCGCCTTCCGTTATGGACCTGACGATCCATTGGTAATATTTGTCATGGCTCGTGTCTTGGGTGAGCGGCATCGATTCGAGGAAGCCATTGCGATGTTGGATTCGGTTGCTATGCGCGATCCACAAGCCAGGTTGCCCACGCTAGGCCAAACGGCGCAGTGGATGGTTCTGAAAGGTGATTGGGAGCAAGCCGAAAATCGGTACAAGGCAATTTTGGATGAGGTCCCCGACATCGCAATGGTGCATGAGGAAATCGCCAAGTTGTATCTTCGGCAAGGTCGCCGTCATGATGCCTCCAGTCACATCCGGCAACTTTGTAAGTCCGGTACCGTGAAGGAGCACTGGATGCTTGAATTGCTGTCTATCTCGGATGATCCATTTCCGATGGTTGGCAGCGAAGAAGACGAACCCATTGGTGTTCTAGGAACAGCACAGGATTTAGTAGCGAATGACTCGCGTGAGGAAGCGATCAAGACGTTGATCAATTCGCCGGGCGAACCATCGGATCCGGAGCGGTCTTTGCTTGGTCGATTGTTGGCTTTGGAGGAAGACGAAAATGGTCTGACGCAGTGGTCCAACGAAGTGGTGCTCAGCGACGAATCCAACGCGGACGCTTGGTTTGCGATTGCGACGCTGCATCAGATGCGCGGTGAGCACGAAAAAGCAGTGGCTTGTTATTGCAAAGCCCTTCTGCGTGACGCAACGGATGACATTGGGTATCAGCGTTTGAGTCAGTCACTGCAACAACTCGCGTTGGAGGACGCGGCCAAAAATGCCTCGGAACGAGCCGAGCTGATTCGTCAATCCAAATCGCTCGGAGATCAAATCAGGCGGTCGGCGGGCGGAAAGTACGAGCAAGTCGTCGAACTGGTTGAGTTGCTCGAGCAATTGCATCGACACGATGAGTCTTTGGCTTGGAATACGATCGCCGTCGCCAATTCGGGCCGTCCAAAGAACGAAGTTCAACAAGCGATTCTGAAAATCAACGAGCAACGCTTGAGTTGGTTGGAATCAAAATCATTTCAGACAGACCCAACCTTTGTCCTGTGTGGATTGGATCTTGATGACCTTCCAATCGTGCCAGATTAACTGATAGTTTGGCGCTCCAGCCATGCTCGCCAGTTGTTGGCGTATGTTTGCAAAAATTGGTCGGTCGTGGTCGCGTCCCAGGCTTGGCGATTCCAGGAGGCGGAGATGCAGATCTGGCCCCAATTAATGCAAACGCCCAAAGCGACATTGGTTCCCTCGCGACCGGGAGGCGAGCCGAATACGTTGTGAAGGTAGGCGTCGCCGATTTGAAGCTGCCCATTCCTTTCCGGAAAGAACTTTTTCATTCCTCGCGAAAGATCACCGGTGTAGGTGAGGACGCTGGTGGTCATGTGCCGACTGCGTTCGATCACCCACCGCATGAAGCGCGGGTGTTGAACCGCCGCAGCCAAGCCGTCCAGGAAATCCATGTGCACACGAGTTTCTTTGATTGCCACCACTTCGTCCGCGACGCTGGAGATGAGTGCATCACGATCCTGGCATTGGTCTTTGCGTCGTCCCAAAAAAGCGAAGCTGAGCCGATTGGTTGCTGGCAGATCCAAGTCTTTTCGAGATCGCAAATCAACCGGCATCATCACTCGGTAGCGGATTGCTTTTCCACCACCATGGGATTGTTCCCAATGCTCAAAGGTTTGGAACAGCATCGCGATCGCGAGGTCGTTGACTCGGATGGACGCGTTGCTGCAGGCCTTCTCAATTGAGGCTGATTCTTCCTTGCTAAACAAGATATGTCGCAAGGGTCTGCTGATTGCTTGTGACTCAGGCGGTTGCTGAGTTGATGTGGAGCCAGACCCCCGGGGTGTCGAAAGAGCTGCGGGACGCTGGAAGTGAAAGTAGTAGGCATTCCGAATTCGATCCCAAGTCGTTAACGAACGTTTGGGTGGTTTGGAAAGCAATTCGGAGAAGTCGTTTCTGTCGCGGAGACGTTCTGGATTGGGCGCCGACCGTGAAGATTTTCGTGAGGTTTTACCGCACTCTGGATCGCCCGTTGCCCGAGCGTAACGTGTGAGTGTCCCAACGAGGACTTGTCGCATCCCAACGCCATCGCCACAAGCGTGATGCAATTGAACATAGAGGCGGCTGCCGGTTTCTGCGGGGACGTACCAGAAGCGACATCCTGACTCGCGAAACAAATCAAAAGGTTGTGTCAGGGGATTGTTAGCGGGTCCCGTGGTCAGTGGCAGGTCTTCGTTGGTCAGTACTCGAGGTGCCAGATCCTGATCAAAATGCCAGAAGAATCGCTCGCCGTGACGCACCAGCTTGCAAGCGAGCAAGGGGTGATCCTTCACCGTCTCGTTCAATGCGTTTTGTAAGACAGGTAGCTGCAAAGGCGTCGAAAACTGCAGCTCGATAAAACTGACGATGGGGCACGACTCTTTTTCGTCCAAGACGAAGAAGGTTTCCAGCGGCGTCAGCGGCAAGGGAAACAGCGGTTTGTCTGAATCCTGTGCAGGCATGTTGGAAACCAAGGCGTCAAAGAAATGAGAGCGTGTCGCTCTTGAGGACAGGCTAATCCACCGCCGACAAAATGCAATTTGGGAACGACTGGAGCTCTCAGATCAAGTCTCGCAAGCTAGTCATCGCAAGAGGTTCTTTGGTTGCAAATGGCTCGCCATATTGGCGATCGATTAAGCGACCCCAGTAAGCCGCATCGTCGCGGAATCGATCGGTCAAACTCGGTGGGCCTGGGTCGCGACCGGTGATGAATTGGCTTTCGTAGGCACGGATCGATTCGAGTTTTCGGTCCCACTGTTCTGAGATGTCGACAATCCAGCTGGGTTGCACTGCCAAACGCAGGTGAATGCAAAAGTAATAGTAAATGCGTTGGGGATGATGTCGCGGACCCGGCATAGCCGTCTTGCTGAGCTTGGAATGAAACCGTGCCGCTTCGACCAGCTGAGTCGCAGCAACATGATCCGGATGAGCGTCTTCGTGATAGGGTGCGAACAACCATCGCGGTCGCAAGCACCGAAAGAAAGAAGCGATGTGTTCTCGAGCGGGCAGGGTGGCTTCGACGGCTCGATTGGTTAATCCGGCGTTGCCTCGCCAAGTCAGCTTCATGATTTCGGTTGCACGGGCTGTTTCGCGTTTTCGAATGTCGAGACTGCCATGGGGTGTCGGTTCGCCACTGGTCAGATCCAGCACCCCGACTCGCATGCCTTCGTCGATCATTCGCATGATCGTCCCGCCCATGCCCAACTCCGCGTCGTCGGGATGAGGTGCAACGACCAGGAAGTCGAGCGGTTCAATGTTGTCTGGATCAGGATAGGGATCAGAGTCCGTGAAGACGGAGGAAGTGACGGTCATCGTTGAGGTAGCTCCAATGCGATGGCTTGATGAGCGTTGCGTATGAGGATGAGGTTGTCGACCACGGTAGGGATGTTCCACGTCTTGTGTTGCAAAGCTGGAATGCGAATCAATTCTTGGTAGTCATCTGGATCGGCGGCAACCAGCACGACCTCTCCTTCTTCTCCCTGCACTACCAGGACATCTTCAACCAAGACTGCTTGTCCTTGGCCGAGTCGATCTCGACGTGATTGCTCCCACAGTCGCTTGCCGGATTCAATTTCAACTGCTTGCAAAGCACCGTTGCTCAATCCATAGGCGATGCCGTCTCGAACCAGAGTGTGATTGAACTTGGTTTTCAAGACTCGGGACGAATGCCAAATTTCTTCGGCAACAAACGTCTCGGTCTCTGAGGAAGCGTCCTTCGAAGTGTCATCGTTGGCGTTCGTTGCGTTGTCGACGCGGGTGACTTGGATCAAAGAGCTTCCGCCGCCGTAGCCTTTGCCGATCAAAAATTGATTTTCACCAGCTGGCATTGCCGCGGCACAGTTGGCACCCGAGTTCGATTTGCCTTCCCAGGGGAACGACCAAAGGATTTTGCCCGATTCAATGTCATGTCCGGTGATATCGGCTTCGTTGACGGAAACAATTTGTCGTTTGCCGCCAAGAGTCATGATCATCGCGGAGGCATAGCTGATTTGCTGATCACCACTCCGCCAAACGGTCTCGCCGGTTGCCGCATCCAAAGCGATCAATGAACGCCCTTCGTCTGATGCGGATGCGGGACCACCAAGCGGGAGCACACAAAGATTGTCGACAATCAATGGCGAACCCGATCGGCCCCATGAGATCGCTTGTTCCGATTCTTCGATGGTCCAACCTGTGATTTCAATCAGGTCCCGTTTCCAAAGGACTTCACCGTCGGTCAGTTGCAAGCACCAAACGGTTCCCGTGGCACCTTGGGCATAGACGCGGCCGGGTGACAATTCGGTCGCCGGAATGATCGCGGGAGTCGAACGCGGACCGCCGCCGCCGAGTGCTTGAAAGTGATTCGCCTCGTGTTCGACCAACCAGAGCAATTGACCATCGGAGAGTCGATAGGCCGTGACGCACTCCATTTCATCTCGTTGTTCCAGAGTCACCGCGATGCCATCGGCGACCGCAAACGAAGACCAACCTTCGCCGATTCCGATATCCCATCGCCGAGTGATTTCATCGGCGGATGTAGGAATCTCAAATTCGCGTTCTGGCATCACTCCCGTGCGACCGTTTCCTAGAAACCCCAACCATGAACCCTCTTCTGTTGAACTCTGTACTTCCACAGCGAGCTCATCTGAGTCGGATTCGGCCAAAGGGGTGACTTTCAAAGCAGGTGTTTCGTTGTTTCCGAACCTCCAGGAGAATCGCGGAACCATTTCGCCCGAAAAACTCTCGAACCGGAGAAGCGTGCCTGCTGCGACGATCGATGCCAAACAAAACGCTGGAACCAGCCACGCTTTTGCCGCCGCTGAACTGGCACGTTGCAGCTGATACAACACAAATAGCAACGCGATTCCGCCGGCCGCCAGACTTTGCAGCAAAGCTTTTTGATAATCGGTCTCGTGGGCTCGAGATTGAATCAGCCCAACGACGATGACGCCTGCGATCAGGGCGACCAAAGCCTTCAGCACATGGCGGCGGACGGCGGTTACTTTAGTAGGCACGGTTTTCGCGGGTTCGAAACCTGTTGGTTCAGAATTCGAGGATGTCGAATCGGGAGGAGTCACGGTCATGGTCGACCAAACACTGCGAGAGAGAAATGTTGAAGCGTAGGAAAAAACAGCTATCGGAGAACGGTAACACGCCGCCCAGGTTGGCGGAATTAGTTCCCGAGTCTGATCCTACCGATCCGATCCAACTGGCGTTCATCTCGGATTTGCATCTGTTCAGTTCTCGCTGCAACTATGATCGGCACGAGGCGACGGTTCGGCGGGCGGTGGAGGCTTCGAACGTCTGCGTCTGGGGCGGCGATCTGTTCGATTTTTGCTGGAGTCGGATCGGTGGTGGCGAAGTGTCACGCAAAGCCGCAATCGATTGGTTGGAAGCCTGGCGAGCCGAATTTCCGGACAAGACTTTCGTCTATCTCACGGGCAATCACGACGCCCAAGCCGCTTTTCGCGAGTCACTGGAACGGTGGGCTCGTCCGCACACCCAGCCCGAAGACTTGTTACCGAGCGACACTCATTCGGACGACTCGGACTCGACGGGATCGGCTCAGCACGTGCGATTGCCGATACGCCCCGGATCCGTTCACGTGGGATTGGATGCGATTCGTTTGGCTGACACATTGATGGTCCATGGCGACGTGATCGAGGGTGGCCGCCATTCTGTTGGACTGGATCAATATCGAAACCGTTGGGCTCATGAACCAGCCACTTCGCCCGCCAATCTACAAAACGGTTTGTACGACGCCGCGGTGACCGCCCGATTGCATTTGGCCGCGGCGGGGGTCGCTCATCGTCGGCGATCGACGTGTTTGCGTTTGCTTCATTGGGCGAGGCAACAACCTGATTGGATGCACCAAGACATTGGCCAAGTCGTTTTTGGACACACTCATCGGTGCCTCGGTGGTGTCCATGTCGCTGGAATTGACTTTTACAACGCCGGTGCCGCGGTCAAACACGTGAAATTTGAACCCGTGGTTCTGCCGGTTTCGGTCAGTGTTTGAGCGACTGAAAGGTTTGTTTATGGCATTCACCGCACTGCTAATGCTTCACGGAGGAAATCTGACCTTCCTTCGTGATCGTCGCAGTCAAGTCGTTTCATTGGCACCATTAGTTGAGATACACTGCAGCGTAACAGTCAGAGGCGGACTGGCCGTGAACCCCTACCGATTGTTCGGTGGTTGAGAGGGATGTGTGTCGTCGTGTTTACTCTGTTGGCCGGTTTCGCGAACGCGACCGGTAGATTGCTCCATGCAAAATCACCCACAACAAACTCAGTCGCCGCTGGCGCAGGCGCAAGCCGGTCAGTCGCAGAACGGACAAATGCAATCTCAATCGGGAACTCTCCCGTCTTTAGCTGGTTACGAAACCGGATCTTTTTTCGACGAAGTGGTGGATCAAGACTCGTTTGCGCGGCCCGATGCGGTCGCGCTGGTGGATTTGATCAATCGGCTGCCACCGGGTGAATTGAATCGTCGGCAGCTGGCAATTGAACGGTCGCTGTACCAAATGGGCATCACGTTCACGGTTTACAGTGACTCGGCGGGCACTGAAAAAATCATGCCCTTTGACATCGTTCCGCGAATCATTTCGCCAGATGTTTGGACGCACATCGACAGTGGTTTGAAACAGCGAATTCGTGCGCTCAACCGCTTTTTGTCGGACATCTACAACGAACGAAAGATTATCGAAGACGGCATCATCCCGGCGTCGATCGTGGATTCTTGTCCGGCTTATCTGCCTCAGTGCAAAGGTCTGCGTCCGCCGCACGATGTTTGGTGTCATATCACCGGGACCGATTTGGTTCGCGACAACGACGGAAACGTCTTTGTCCTGGAAGACAACCTGCGATGTCCGTCCGGCGTTTCGTATGTGTTGCAAAATCGCTCGGTGATGAAACGGAACTTCCCACAAGCGTTCACGGCATCGATGGTTCGCCCGGTCAGCGATTATCCCGCGCGGCTGTATCAGATGCTTCGCCGGATGGCACCAAGTCACGTTGCCGATCCGAACGTGGTCGTGCTGACACCGGGTGTCTACAACAGCGCCTACTACGAACACTCCTATCTGGCGCACCAGATGGGCGTTGAATTGGTCGAAGGACGTGATCTGTTGGTCAAAGACGATTGCGTTTACATGCGAACGACCGATGGTCTTCAAGCGGTCGACGTGATCTATCGACGCGTTGACGACACCTTCCTCGACCCGGAAGTGTTCAACCCCAAATCTGTCTTGGGTGTTCCCGGGTTGATGTCGGCTTATCGAGCCGGCAATGTGGCGCTCGCAAATGCACCGGGCACCGGTGTCGCCGATGACAAGGTCGTCTACGCCTATGTGCCGGAGATGATCCAGTACTACTTGGGCGAAGAGCCGATTCTTTCCAACGTGCCGACATACCTGTGCGATCGCGAGGAAGACCGCGCCTATGTCTTGGATCACTTGGACGAATTGGTTGTCAAAGCGGCTGGCGAATCAGGTGGCTATGGCATCTTGATCGGGCCGCATGCCACGCCAGAAGAACGTCAAGAATTCGCGGCAAAGATCATCGACAATCCTCGCAACTACATCGCTCAACCGACGCTGCAATTGTCTCGGGTCCCGACCATGGTGGACGATCACTTGGAAGGACGTCACGTCGATTTGCGTCCTTACATCCTTTGTGATGGTCCAGACGATGTGTGGGTACTGCCCGGCGGTCTGACACGAGTGGCACTCAAAAAGGGTTGTCTCGTCGTGAATTCGTCCCAAGGTGGCGGTAGCAAAGACACATGGGTGGTCGCACAAGCTGGTGAAACCATCGCTCGGGTCTAGAACTGTTGGCAGGGCTTGTTTGGCCGCGATAGCCACCCTGCATCGATCCGCTTTCGCCGTTTTCAATTCAATCGCGCAGTCGCTTTTCTTTTCATCGCTGACACCACTGATATGCTTTCACGCGTTGCTGAATCCGTTTACTGGATGAGTCGCCAAGTGGAGCGTGCTGAGAACATCGCACGCTTCTTAGAGGTCACTCTGAACTTGATTCTGGATCAACCTGAGAACTTGGTTGATCCATGGAGTCCGTTGGTGCAGGTCACCGCTGATGAGGAATGGTTCGAAGAGAAATACGGCAAACCCGATAGTCGCAATGTCGTTCAGTTTCTCGCGTTCGACGATGAGTATCCCAACAGCATGGTTTCCTGTTTGCGAGCGGCTCGCGAAAATGCTCGTGGCGTTCGTGAGACTTTGTCCTCGGAAGCGTTCGAACAACTCAATCAGTTTTATCACTTCGTTGGCGATGCTTCGCCCGCAGCGGCGATGGACCCGACCAGCCAGTTTTTTGATGATGTTCGAAAGCAGACTTTGCTTTGGAGCGGCGTGTTTGCCAGCACGATGGCTCAGGACAGTGGATGGCACTTTGCGAACTTGGGCCGCATGCTTGAGCGAGCCGACAAGACATCTCGAATTTTGGATGTGAAGTACTTCAACTTGCTGCCGAACTTGGCAGACGTTGGCACGGCGGTTGACGATTTGCAGTGGTCGGCATTGTTGCTGGCAATCAGCGGGTTCGAAGCCTACCGTCGCGATCACCATCAAATTGAAATTGAGAAGGTCGTTGATTTCTTCCTTTTCAATCGCAGCTTTCCAAGATCGATTCACCACTGCATCGCCTCAGCGAACTGGTCACTCGGAGAAATCGAGCAGGCTTCCTCCAGCGACATGACCCGTACGGCGGGTCCCATTCTCGACGAACTGCAACATCGTTTAGCTCACACTCAAGTCGAAGAAGCGCTAGCGGGCGGCATGCACCAATTTGTTGATTCGGTTCAATCCGAAATCAACCGAATTGGTGAAGCTCTTGGACAAGACTATTTTCAAATTTCGGTGAATTCATGACGATCCGCGTCGCGCTCCATCACAAGACGTCGTACAAATACGAACGACCGATCATGGTCGGTGCTCAACAAGTCCGATTGCGTCCGGCCTATCACGGTCGAACGCCAATCGTGTCGTACAACTTGGCGATTTCCCCCGAAGATCACTTCTGCAACTGGCAACAGGATCCTTTTGCCAATCCGGTTGCGCGATTGGTCTTTGAGAAACCGACGGACCATTTCACCGTTTGCGTGGATTTGGTGGCGGACATGACCGTCATCAACCCGTTTGAGTTTTTCGTCGATGACTCGGCTCAGGAATGGCCATTCGAATACGACGATCAAGTCAAACGGCAATTGGCCAGCTACCTCGCGCCGGTGGAGATGACGCCCAAGTTTGAGAAATGGATCGAGACGCTGCCGAAGAAGTCGGAGCGAATCATCGATTTCTTGGTCGATGTCAATCGAGCGGCTCAATCGAAGATCGATTACAAAATCCGTTTGGAACCAGGTGTCCAAACGCCTGAAGAAACGCTGACGCTGTGCAGTGGCTCGTGCCGTGATTCAGCTTGGTTGTTGGTCAACGCGTTTCGTCACATGGGGATGGCGTCCCGTTTTGTGTCGGGGTATCTGATTCAGTTGACCGCGGATCAAGAATCCTTGGACGGACCCAACGGACCAACGGAGGATTTCTGCGATCTGCATGCGTGGACCGAGGTCTATCTGCCCGGTGCCGGATGGGTTGGATTGGATCCAACCAGCGGTTTGATGGCCGGCGAAGGTCACATCCCGCTGGCCTGCACGCCGACATTCACCGATGCCGCGCCAATCATTGGTGGGCATGAACCATGCGAAGTGGAATTCGAACACGAGATGACGGTCACTCGGGTCCACGAAGATCCACGCGTGACCAAACCGTATGCCGAATCAACTTGGCAGGACATCTTGCAGGCCGGCCGAGCGATTGATGAGCAATTGGAATCGGCTGATGTTCGGTTGACGATGGGTGGCGAACCCACATTCGTTTCGATCGACAACATGGATGATCCGCAATGGAACACGGATGCCGTTGGTGAAGAGAAAAGAGTGCTCAGCAATGTTTTGCTGACTCGTCTGCGAGAACGTTGGGCACCGGGAAGTTTGCTGCACTACGGTCAAGGCAAGTGGTATCCCGGCGAGTCGCTTCCTCGGTGGGCGCTGACTTGTTTGTGGCGGCGTGATGGACAACCGATTTGGCAGGACGATCAATGGATCGCCGATGAGGGCAAGGATTACGGTCACACTCACCGCGACGCGGAGCGATTTGTAAAGTCGCTGGCACGTGAGCTGAATGTCAGTGCCCGGATGACGTTCCCCGTTCACGAGGACGTCTTTCATTACTTGTGGCGAGAAAATCGTCTGCCGATCGATGTCGATCCGACGGATCCGAAGCTGGAGGATCCCAACGAACGTGCGATGATGATGCGAACGTTCAACGCTGGGCTCGGTTCGCCCGTTGGTTATGTGCTTCCGGTTCGCCGAGCATGGTGGCAGGCCCGTCCGGGATGGATCAGCGGCCGATGGCCCGTTCGAAGCGAACGCGTGTACTTGATCCCCGGCGATTCGCCGATCGGTTTGCGATTGCCCCTGGATCGTCTGCCAGTTGCTTCCGCATCCGAGGCTCCGTTCTACACCGCGCCGATGGATCCGACCGCTCCGCACGGACCGTTGCCGCCGCCTGAGATGCCGCGTGGCAATGAGCAAGACCCGCGAGGCAATCGACGGGTCGATTCGTCGGACGAGTCACGAGAACGAATTCACCCACAAGTCTTGGATGAAGAGGACGACGACAATCTGCCGACCAGCGAAGACGTGGTGCAAACGGCGCTGTGTGTGGAGTGTCGATACGGGCGATTGTATGTCTTTATGCCGCCCACCCAACGGATCGAGGACTACTTGGATTTGGTCACCGCCGTTGAGCAAACCTGTGCATCGACCAAATTGCCCGTCATCATCGAAGGCTATTTGCCGCCCGCTGACGATCGAATCGAATTGTTCAAGGTCACTCCTGACCCAGGTGTGATCGAAGTCAACACGCAGCCGACAGGATCTTGGGACGATTTGGTTGAGTTGACGCAATCGCTGTATCACGAAGCTCGCAAATCACGTCTGGGCACCGAGAAGTTCGACTTGGACGGTTACCACACCGGGACCGGTGGAGGAAACCACATCGTGTTGGGTGGACGTTCCACGAACGAAAGCCCGTTTCTGCGGCGGCCTGATTTGTTGGCCAGCTTCATTCGGTTCTGGAACAATCACCCGTCGCTATCATACATGTTCAGCAGTCGGTTCATTGGTCCAACCAGCCAAGCACCTCGGATGGATGAGGCTCGACAAGACGCGGCGTATGAAATGGACATCGCGCTGAGTCAGTTGCCTCCGGTCGGCAGTGATGTTCCGCCGTGGTTAGTTGACCGCTTGTTTCGGGATCTGATGGTCGATTTGACGGGCAACACTCACCGTGCCGAAATTTGTGTCGACAAGTTGTACTCGCCTGATAGTTCAACCGGACGTTTGGGGTTAGTCGAACTGCGTGGCTTTGAAATGCCACCCCACGAACAAATGAGTCTGGCTCAGTTGTTGTTAATTCGCTCGTGCGTGGCCGCATTTTGGCAGCAACCTTACGATCGACCGATTCAACATTGGGGCACTCGTCTTCACGATCAGTTTTTGTTGCCACACTTTGCTTGGCAGGATCTCACGCAATTGATCGGTGAACTCAACGCCAAGGGCTCGCCGATATCAGCGGATTGGTTCGCGGTGCACCATGAGTTTCGTTTCCCATTGATTGGGGAGATGGTTCTCGATGGAATGCGTTTGGAACTCCGCAGTGCGATCGAGCCTTGGTACGTGATGGGTGAAGAACCCGGATCGAGCGGAACGACTCGATTTGTTGATTCATCTTTGGAACGGTTGCAAGTCTTGGTTGATGGGTTGGAACCGAATCGTCACGCGTTGATGGTTGCTGGTCGCGAAGTACCGCTGCATGCGACCGGCGTCGCCGGTCAGTATGTTGCGGGCATTCGATATCGTGCCTGGCAACCGCCTCGATGTTTGCATCCGACGATCGGGATTCACACCCCATTGCAATTTGATTTGGTTAATCGAGCGGCCAGTCGTTCGATCGGGGGCTGCACCTACCACACCGTTCACCCTGGTGGTTTGAGTCACGAGCAGTTCCCGGTCAATCCGAAGGAAGCTGAGTCCAGACGTGCATCTCGTTTCCGTGAGCTGACCCTCACCGGAGGCGAAGTTGTCTTGCCTAGCTTGCCTCCACGAACGGGCTACGAGCCATTCCCGGTAACGATGGATCTTCGACGTGGTTGATCAAACTTTTTTGCAGTAGCGAATTCGTTGATGTTTGCGTGATGTCGGCAAAAAGTCGTCGTTCAATCGGGATTCAGGTCACTCGCTGAATCACCGTCCGCGGTTACAATTGGGCTTCAATGCTCTGCACTGACGAAGACGTCGACCACGATGGAAAGTCCTCGGGTCGACGCTTTTGCCAACTCCGATCGACTCCAAGGTGAACGTGCCGACTCCCACTGCAACAGACACTGCGACTGATTCGACCACGGGATCGCCACCGGCACTTTCGTTAGGCAGCTATGCTGCGATGGCGGATCGGTTTGACGAGTGTCGTTTGCCCGATGGCACGCTACGACCATGTTGGAAAAGCATTGCTGATGAGGTCACGAGCCTTGGCAAGTCGGGGCTGAACGACCGCGAATCGCAGATTGAACAATTGATTCGCGAGAACGGGTCAACGTTTCAGATCGACACTGGTGAAGGCACGCAGACACGCCCTTGGCAATTGGCGACCGTGCCGATGGCTATCGCGGAGCAAGATTGGAACCGGTTGGCTACCGGACTTGCTCAACGGACGCGTGTTCTGGAAGCCATCCTGGCTGATTTGCTTGGGCCTCAACGGCTGATTCGTGAACGCGTTTTGCCACCGGAGTTGTTGTGGGACAACCCTCGTTTCCTTCGTGTCTATCACAACCTTCCGGTGTCCGCCGGTCATCGGCTGCATCTGGTTGGTTTCGATGTTGCTCGTGCCAGCGATGGTGCATGGTGGGTCACGGGTGATCGGACCCGGGCGCCGAGCGGTTTGGGCTACCTGCTCGAGAATCGAATTGTTCACGGACGCATTTTTCCGCATCTCAGTCGCACCGCCAACGTGCGTCGGCTGGCATCCTTCTTCGGATCGATGCGACGTCATTTTCGATCGCTCGCGCCTCGTCAAAACGATAACCCACGAGTGGCATTGCTGACTCCCGGCCACGGCAGCTATCGCGATTTCGAAGACGCCTATCTCGCTCGGTATTTGGGATACACCTTGGTCCAAGGCCGCGATTTGGCGGTTCGCGGTGAACGGTTGCATTTGAAAACGTTGGGCGGGTTGCTTCCGATCGAAGTCCTTTGGCGGCATGTGTCTGATCGAAAGTGCGATCCGTTGGAATTGGAGCCTCATTCAACCGAGGGTGTCACCGGATTGCTGCGATGCAAACGTGGCGGTCAATTGGCGGTTGTGAATTCGATCGGAACTGCGATCGCTGAGATGCCCGCACTGATCCCATTCTTACCGGCTGCGGCGAAGTTGTTGTTGGGTGAAACGTTGCAATTGCCCAGCGTGGCGACCTATTGGTGCGGGGCGGAAAAGGAACGTCGGTATGTTTTGGAACATCTCGATGAATTGGTTCTGCGAGATGCGTTCGCGGTCAGCGACACGCGGCCGGTGATGCCGGTTCGATGCACCGCCGAAGAAAAGGAAGCTTTGGTTCGTCGCATCAAGGCCCAACCCAATCGATTTGTTGGGCAACATCGGTTGTCTCACAGCGTCACACCGGTGTGGCATCGAGAGCGATTCGAACCATGGCACGTTTCACTTCGGACGTTTGTGCTGCAAACCAAGACCAACATCGAAGTGTTGCCGGGTGCACTCGCCCGTGTCAGTCCGAAAGAAGATCTGCTGAGCAACTCGCCGACACAGGGTCAACTGACGCAGGATTGTTGGATTGTCAGCGACAAACCGGTCGACCACGAAACCACATTGCTCTCCAACGACGATCGCACAATCGTTCTGCGACGCAGTGGAGCTGAGTTGCCCAGTCGTGTTGCGGAACATCTGTTTTGGTTGGGGCGTTACGTAGAACGTTGTGAGTCCATCGCGAGATTGCTGCGAACGACATTGGCTCGTCTCGTAGGCGAAGACGAACTCAACGATCTACCTGAGATGACGAGACTGGTGGCTGCTTTGGCGGCCGTTGGACAACTTGAACCTGACTACGCGATTGAGGGCCTCGACGGCGCCATGCCTCAATTGGATAGCGTGCTGCCGTCCAGTGTCTTCGACACCGCCAATCCGCGTGCCCTGCAAAATTCGGTCGCCAGCGCCCTGCACAACGCGACGGCCGTTCGCGACCGGATCTCACTGGATGCCTATCGCATTTTCCAAAGCATTCACGCGGATATCTCGGGTTCGCGAAGACCGACGACGGTCAACGTCTCGCGAGCGATGGAACGGCTCAACCGTTTGATCACTCACTTGATGGCGTTCAGTGGATTGACCGCGGAGAGCCTGACAAGAACACATGGATGGCGTTTCGTCTTGCTGGGACGTCGTTTGGAACGCGCCGATCAAACCGCCGAGTTGTTACTTGCTACGATGGCTCGTCCGGTCGCTGACGAAGTTGGATTGTGCGAGAGCATTTTGGATGCGACCGACAGCTTGATGACCTATCGATCGCGTTATCTGTCATTGGTTCGTCCGGCACCCGCGATTGATTTGATGGTCACGGATGAAACCAACCCAAGGTCGCTGCGTTTTCAGCTCAACGACATTCAGCAGTTGCTCAGTGATCTACCGACGGAACCAGGCCGTGTCGCATTGGGCGCTGACGAACGATTGGCTCGTGAACTTCAGCACCCGTTGTTGATCGCGGACGTTGCGACTCTCACTGAGGTCAACGCGTCGGGCAACCGAGTGGAACTTCAGCGGTTGTTGGAATTGGTTCAAACAAAGATTCCTCAATTGGCAAACGCGATTGCTGGACGATACCTCATTCATACTGCACCCGAGCAGACTTTGACTGGCGATCGCGAACAATCACTGGATGAATCCTTGATGCCTCCCGAAGCAACTCAAAGGTGAATTCAATGCCTCGGTCGGTCACTTACGACATCGTTCATGAGACGAAGTACACCTACAGCGAGCCCGTCGCGGTTTGTCTGAATCAGCTTCGCATGCGTCCGCAGACACGGCCTCCGTCGGTGGTATGCAATCAATGCAACGTCACCATCGAACCGGCACCGGCCAAAGTGGATACGCACCCGGACTACTTTGGCAACGTCGTTGATTCGTTTGCGATCGAATCGCATCATGAATCTTTGATGGTCAAAGTCACCAGTCAGGTGCAGGTCAGTGCGGTGAATCCCTTTGATTCGCCGAGCATTCCGACGGTGGCGGAAGTCGTCCATGCAATTCGAACCGGCCAGACCGAAGCCGATCTCTTTGCCAAGGAATACGTGTTCGCCTCCCCTCGCATTCCCTTGGCCGCTCACTTCGCCGAATATGCCAGGCCGATTGTGAACGATGCCTCATCGATCTTGGACGCGGTGTTGCAACTGACCAAACACATCCACAATGACTTTCAGTACGATTCCACCGCCACGGATGTCACCACAACGACCCAGTCTGCGTTTGAGCTAAAGGCGGGTGTGTGTCAGGATTTCTCGCACGTTCAAATCGCCTGTTTGCGAAGTCTTGGGTTGCCCGCCCGGTACGTCAGTGGCTATCTGCGAACGTTGCCTCCGCCGGGAAAACCTCGTTTGATCGGCAACGATGAATCCCATGCCTGGATCAGCGTCTACGCGGGCGAAGCACTGGGATGGATCGACTTTGACCCAACCAATGCATGCCAGATTGGCCTCGATCACATCCCGGTTTGCGTTGGTCGCGACTACGACGACATCAGTCCTATGCGAGGCATCGTGCTGGGCGGTGGCCAGACGACGTTGGCCGTGAAGGTGGACGTCGCACCGGTCGAACTGCCAACCGAAGTGGGGCCACCTGCCTGACGCATCCTTGAAAGTCCCAACGCTTCAACGCCTCTTTGTCTGAGCAGCCTCGAAGTGGCACCCATTCAATCTCTCTCTCAATCATTCGTGGCTCGCGCCTACCGGCGTCCACAGAGATCCGTCCATTGGGCGAACCGAGGCCGTTTCGATCGAATTTTCGCCCCGGATGGGGCCGTCGTGGGGACTTGGATGGGATTGCTGTGTCGCCCTTCGGGCTATGTCGAGCCGAACGATGGCAACCGACGATCCAGTAGCAAGAATGCTACCGAATCGCTCCGGCGCACAAGGATGGTCAAACGACCTCCGTCCCCTTCGATTGGCCGCTAGGTTCGCGCGGCAGCAACGCATTTGTCAAATGCATTCAGCGTACTACGGAGCTCGTCGTAATCAATTCCGCGACGGCAATTGTGAATCTGGTATTTGAGGTAGCGACGAATCGCAGATCGCTGCGATCGGTTGAACAAGTCACAGACATGGGTATCGCGATACTTGCCGCTGTCCGCCATTCGCTCGAGGTGGAACATGAAGGACTCAGATAGATTACCCCTTTCATCCTCGCCGCGAATCATAGTCGTGATGATAGTTGGAGTGTAGAAACGAAAGCCCAACGGATCGAGATAGCTGAGTGCGTGATGGCGTGTGTGGAGGTGAACCGACGGGACGCGCCGCCAATCAATCCGTTCCGCCCGTTCGGAAAGTGCATCGTCTTCAGGGTTCCCGTACCAGTCAGCGGAAGCAGCGGTATAGATATTGATGCCATCACCCAGTGACACGTAGCGAAACGCGTATGCGATGTAGTCGATCAGCCACTGCTTGAGCGTTAGTGCCAAGATGGAGACTCCAGCCACAAATGTCGGCGAACGGTATGCCTAACCGAGAACGCGTGATAATGATTTAAGCGGCCAATTCGTTTAGCTCGCGTTCTCCGATTCACCCGACGGTGCGTCGCTTCGTAGCAGGCTAATGGTTGGCTCGACGACACCCGCCGCCTGAACATTGTTGGCAACGGGAAGATTACCGATGCCCGGCGCGCTCAAAGCCATTGGTTCAACGCTCCTCGCGGTCCAGAGAAATCCAGTAAAGCCCAGGCAAAGCAAGACGGCGTGCGAATAGACCGACGTCCATTGGCTACCTCGGCGAGCAAGACGAAAGACAATGAGAATGTCCACTGCAACCACGATCAATACAATCGGCGTGTAGGCGGCAATGAAATCAGAGACCACCGCGATGCGCTCAAACTCTGGAGTGAGTTTCGTGCCGACAAGCCCGTAGAAATCTTGGAAGGACCAATGTATCTGGACGACCACGAGGTAGAGCGTGCCAAAGGAAAGCAAATGGACGATCGAAAGCGAGAACGCGGAAAGCCAATTTCCCTTTCGAAGCGGTTTGATTTCTGATTTGTCACCCATGTTTTAGTTCCAGATCGAAAGTGTGTGGATAGCGAAAGATCGATCGTGCCGGCGAACGAATTGCGATCGATGGAGGCACAAGAGGTGAAGGCATAGATCTTGCGTTGAACTTTGTTCCCGCACTGGGTTGGATGGGCAAGCGAATCAGGACGTCTGGTTCGCTAGAAATAGTCTACCAGATACGATTTTTGGCATGCCGGAAGAGCGGCCAGGCAAGCTGACTCTCCGGTGGGCGATCTTGCTCGTGTCGCTTTGCACTTTCTACCTGAGTTTGCAGGTACCAACCGTAAAGATTCTCTCCATTCACCAACGGTCATCTTGAACGGAGGGCTTGAACTTCAGCTAGATGACGCGTTTTAAACCGCGACGAACGAAGAAAGCTGAAAGAAAAATTGACTCAATCGCCGAATCCACGCGAAGTCAAATCCTGACTGATTCTGTACTTCGTCAGTCGATGTCGGGCAGGAATTGCCGGCGGAATCCATGTGGAATTTCCCGCCACCATTGTGATCGCCATCGCCCAATTGGCGCCCATGGACTTACTGGTGTGAGTTCGCATGATGCAGCACTGTCGTCAGCCCTATCTGTGTCGAACGTATAGACATTTATTGCGGCTCGTCGCCGGATAAAGCAAACGTAGTTGTTCCAGTAGTAGTCGGTCCCGAAGTCGGAATGGTTAAAGTTTAGCACGTCACGCCAAAGCTTCGCCCCAGCGATCGTGTAGTCGAATTGCCCGATGTAGGGAATACCATCCGTGGGGCCAATGCAATCCAGATCTTTGACGAAACGTTGAATTTCGAGTTGAGATTCATCGTTAATGATTCGCGTCAACTTCCGATCGCACAGCGTTCGTATCGCAGCCTTGCATGATGCGGCGGTTGGGACCGGAATGACGGTAGCGTCGACCAATCCTCGTGCATAACCCGGGGCGTTGTCTACGCGTCGTGGCTCGTAGTGCACGAGATTGAGCATCACGTATTCCGCGAGGGTGAGTCCGAATTCAGTCAGCGTGTTGCAAAGCGAGTCGTTTACGTTGGATCTCAAGAATCGAGCGGCTTGAGCGTTTGCCGCAGAGCATTTTGTTGATGCGTGAAATGCACAGAATGTTTGGGTTAACCGGGTCGGGAGTATTGATCCACCACGTGGAAACGCACGCCATCCCGACTCCGCGTGCAGTACGCCCAATATGGGCGTGATCTTGTGGGGTGCCCTTCCTTCGGGAAGCCAATCCCCTGTACTTAGTTCCGGTTTCTTTCGAGGAGTCAGTATACCAAATGTAACTCTGAAGAAAGACAGTACGAGGCCATTCACCTAGCAACCCGGAGCAACTGCGGGGCGGTGACAAACCGTGGGGAAAGTTTGGTGGGTGGCACCAAACGGGCGCCTTTTGTCCGAGTCGCCATGGCGATGCAAGCAAATCCGCTTGGAGAAAACGAGCAGCATTTATTTGCATGGGGCCAACTCACTGGGATAGGCTGGCTTCCCGGTTGGCGTGGCGGAGGCGGAGGTGGCTGGCATTGGGACGAGCCACACGTTTCGTCATATCGTGGCGTCATCGCTGGTAGACTGGTCGATTGGTTTTGCTGTTTGTCTCCCTTGGAAAGAGCGATGGGTTCCTTTTCTCGACGAAATGTTTTGCGTGCCGCGGGTGTTTCGGTGGGCTTGCCGGCGTTTGCATCGTTGTCTGCCAAGGAAACGTCTGCCGGAGAAACCAAACGCGAACCGGCGGGGATCAAAGCGAAACGACGGATGGTCTGCATCGGCAACATGCTGGGTTTCTATCCCGACGCGTTTTGGCCCAAGCAGCCCGCCGAGAATGCTTCCTCGTCCAGCACGCCATTGAGCCAAGGGTTGGTCGAGCATCATCAGATGCAGTTCGGCGAATCCAGCCAATCTCTCGCTGAGATTGAAGATCAACTGACCGTGATCTCGGGATTGGACCACGGATTCAAAGGCGGGCACTTTGCGATTCATGCGTTCTTGTCGGGTGTTCGTCAAGTCGACGCGCACACGATGCCAATGGCCAACATCACTTTCGATCAGTTCGCGGCCCAATCGATTTCTGGGCAAACCAGGTTTCCGACATTGACGATTGGAAGTGAGTCTGGGATCCACGGCGGGTGTCAGCTTTCCTGGACGCGAAGTGGAACACGAGTGCCACCGATCCCCGGCCCACAACAGTTGTTTGAAAAACTATTTGTTGGTACCGATCCGAAAAAGAAGCAAGCCGCCGCGGAACGCATTGGACTGCAGAACTCGATCTTGGATTTGGTGCATTGGAACGCGAACGACCTCAAGAAGCGATTGAACCAACAGGACCGCCACAAGTTGGACGAGTACCTGACTTCAGTACGTGATGTGGAAGAACGGTTGGCTTTGCGTCGAAACTGGATCGATGTTCCCAAACCCGAAGCTCCGTTTGATTCCCCGAAGAATCGCAATCTCGTCGAAGACTTGCCGCTGCTGTATGACCTGATCGTGTTGGCGTTGCAGACTGACTCAACACGAATTGCGACGCTTGAAATTGGCGGCGACTTCAATCCAAATGACTTGGGTATCAAAGGCGGCTACCACGCCTTGTCGCATCATGGCCAACGCCAAGAGAACATCGACAAACTGGTCGCGATCGAGCGTTACCAAGTCGAACAGTTCACACGATTCATCAACAAACTTGCGAGCACCCACGATGAGTATGGACCACTGCTCGATCAGACTTCGGTGTTGTTTGGAAGTGGGATGGGCAACGCCAATTCTCACACCAATTCCAATTTGCCACTGGTCGTCGCCGGCGGTGGTGGCAAGCACGGGCGATTGTTGGCGTTTGATGAGAGAGCCAAAGACCGTCCGCCTTTGACGAACCTGTACGTCTCGATGCTACAAGACTTCGGGATCGAGACCGATGCATTCGCGACCAGCACCGGAACGCTGCGAGGTTGGACGTGATGCTGTCGTCGCATGTGTTTCGGCTATTGGTCGTCTGCGTTTTGTTGCAACCGTGTGGTGGCGCGCTGGCGAAGGAAGCTCAGCCAATCGATCCGGTTGGGTTTCTCGAGAACTATTGCATTGATTGTCATACAGCCGACGATCCGGCGGGTGAGCGAGATTTCGAGTCTCTTGATTTGGACGACTCGCACTGGGACACGCAATTGGCATTGCAGGAAGCGATCGATCAGTTGACGCTTCGATCGATGCCGCCTGAAGATGGTGATCAACCGTCCGAGCAAGTACGCTTGGCCGCGATCGACGTGTTGACTCAGCAATTGACTCGAATGCGTCAGGAATCAAACAGCACCAACGGTCGCACCGTGCTGCGACGACTTTCCCGTCGTGAATATCGAGAAACGGTTTCTGATCTGCTCGAGATCGACATGACCATGTTTGATCCGACACACGAGTTTCCGGCGGACAATTTGTCGGAGCACTTCGACAATGTGGGTGACACGTTGGTGATGTCCGAGCACTTGTTGGAGCGTTACCTCGATGCGGCCGAACAGTGTATCGCCAAAGCCATCGGTCCGAGCGAGCGACCCAGGACTCAGGAATGGAGGTTTCATCGCAAGTTCCCGCAGCAAGCAGAACTGAGGACGGCCCACGCTCGTGCGTTTCTGAATCGATATTTGTGTCTCTACGATCATCCATTCAACGACAAAACGGAGGGTGGATACGGCCACATCGAAGCGTTTGTTGGAGGCGTTCCGGTCGATGGCGTTTATGAGGTTTGGGTGCATGCGAAGGCGATGCACCGGGACACGAAATACAGCGAACGAGCGGTCAAAATCGACTTAGAAGAACCGTTCCGATTGGGAATTCGACCTGGTGACTCCAGTATCGGCGACATGCCTCACCGGCAACCCATCCAGCCTTTATTGGCGGAGTCCGTGGTTTCGGACGACGAGTTCAAGTGGATTCGATTCGAGGTGCCGCTGGATCGAGGGTTCGTTCCGCGATTCACGTTTGAAAACGGAATGCATGATGTTCGCGGATCGTTCGCCCGTATCTACCGAATGCATTTTAATTTGCTTCCTCAAGAAATTCGCGACACGCGTGGCATCTTTGAACAACGCATTGCCATTATCAGCGAAGGGACACTTCCACACTTGCGAATTGATGAAGTGAAGGTTCGCGGGCCGCTCGATGTGGAATGGCCTACCAAGAGTCAGCAGGCTCTGTACGGCGGCGACATAACCGGCGAAGAACACTGGGCCGAATCAGAGGTGCGGGATCGGATCGAACGATTCGCATCGAGAGCCTACCGGCGTCCGGTTACTGAAACCGAGGTTGAAGGCTTGGTTGCGTTTTTCGATTCACGAAAAGCATTTGGACGCTCGTCGGATCAGGCCTACGGCGACACCGCCAAAGCGATTCTTTGCAGCCCTTCGTTCTTGTATTTCCAAACATCAACGACGGAAGACGGACAGCTTTCGGATCATGCGTTGGCGGAACGTTTGTCGTACTTCCTGACATCGAGCATGCCCGATGAAACACTGCGTCAATTGGCTGATGAGGGAAAGCTCAACGATCCCGAGACTCTGCGGCAACAAACTCGGCGACTGCTCGCCTCAGAGACGTCCGATGAGTTTGTTGCCGACTTTCTCGACAACTGGTTGGATCTTCGTTCGCTTGGTTCGATGCCGCCGGACCCAAGGGAGTTTGCCGCTTTCTACTCGGGTGATTTGCAAGTCGACATGAAAACCGAGACTCGAATGTTCTTTCGAGACTTGATCGATCGAGATGCTTCGCTGAACGAGTTGCTGACCGCTTCGCATTCCTTCCTCAATCGCGACTTGGCCAAGCTGTACGGCGTCGACGATCACTTCCCGCCAGAGGATGCCTCGGGGTTCCGACGCTTTGATTTCGCACAGTCGCCCGTCCAAAGAAAGCTTGGCCGCGGTGGGTTGTTGGGCCAGGCCAGTATTCTGACAGTGTCTGCCAACGGCATTGAAACATCGCCCGTGACTCGCGGGGTTTGGTTGCTGGAAAATGTGCTCGGGACACCCACGCCACCGCCGCCGGATGATGTGCCCGCGATCGAGCCTGACACGCGTGGTGCGAAAACGATCCGCGATCAGCTGTTGAAGCATCGTGAGGATGCGACTTGCTTTCAGTGCCACCGAAAGATCGATCCGCTCGGTTTCGCGATGGAAGGCTTCGACGCGATTGGTCAGTCACGGAAGGTTTACAACATCAAATCAGGACGACCGATTTTTACGTCCGGCGAACTTCCCGGTGGTGCCAAGTTTGATGGACCCGAGGGATTGAAGCAGCAACTGGTCAAGCGGAAGGATTTCATCGCTCGGACGGTTACCGAGCGGTTGCTAACGCATGCACTCGGACGACGAATGGAACCAACTGACCGTGCAGCGGTGGATGCGATCCTGATGCCGCTCAAGGGGGAGGACTACCCGACCGCTCAGTTGATTGAGTCCATCGTGACCAGCGAACTTTTTCGTCGCTGATCAGGACTGATTGTCGCGCCAAGTTGGACGTCGACGTCGGGCTTTTGGGTGGTGGTACACCAGATCAAAGGTCGCGTCACGGGCCGACAGTTTCTTGCCATCAGGACGGTCGGTGGGACGAAACACCTTCGCACGCAGACGCTTCTTTTCATCGAATTGGTCATCGTCCAATTCGAATTCGACATAGGAATCAATGTCGAATGTCTCGCCGTTGTAGGCTTCCCACGCTTTGAAGTGGAAGAAGACGTCTTCGCGGAAATCGTCCGAGTCGATGAAGCCGTATTCGCCTTCGGGCTTGATGACTTTGATGCGGCCCAAGCGGCGTTTCTGAATGCGAAACGGCTTTTCCGTATCGTCGGAATGGTCTGTTCGAGGTCGGTTCATACGGTCAGTTTAACTCGGCCGATCCAGGAACGTCAGTCGTATCCAGCCAACGAGCGACTGAATTTGCCGTCGCACGACGGATCATGCGGGGCCACATCATCGCGTCATCTGAATTTAAAAGATCTGATGTGGCAGGAATTCGGTGCCAAATTCCCTCTTCGATCTCATTTTCGAGCTGTTCGGCGGTCCAACCCAAATGGCCGATGATCAACCGGTAGGGAAGGTCGCTGGATTTCATCAACGCTTCCAAATTTTCGCGTTGAGCGGCGACAAAGATGCCTTCGCCGGTTTCGGCTTCCGCCAATTCGCGGTTCGAATGAACGGCCACAATCGGCCCCGACAACGGTCCACCAAAGTGCAACGAGGAACCATTTGCGAGCTTTCCTGAAAGGAGTTGCTGTGCCAGTTGGTCTTTCTGGTCGCCCGAAATCACGACCGAGGGAACACCCGAAACAGGGTGTTCGATCGAATCGGATGATGGATCAATGGTGCTATCGCCTTCGGATGTCTCGTCCAAATCTTCCGCGTTCCAACGAGGGATTTTCGGCGTTTCTTGCGGAGTCCCCTGGATGGTGATCGCACCCGCCATGGCTTGCATGGGGCGGTTGAGCATCAATCCAATGGCGTGTTCGGTGTCTTCGTGGACCATCAGGCAAACCGCTTGGTTCAGCACCGTGCCATCGACCAACGTCGAGCTGACCAGCAAATTACCCGCTTGAACGTTTTGCATGTGAATTCCAATTGGACGGAGAAGAGGGTGGTTGCCAAAAAGACAGTCACCCGTGAAGACTGCTGAGTAGATAGGCAAGCGGCGCGCCAAAAGCGATCTTGCGACCTCCCGAGTTCTCTTAAAGCCCCTGATTTCCGGTCTCAAACTGCTATGAGCGATTTCATCCCACCCGCCATGGACCAAATGCGAAAGAACTACTCTTTGGGAGGGCTGCATGAAAACGACGCGAAATCCGACCCTTTGGTTCAGTTTCAGTCTTGGTTTGAAGAAGCGTTGGAGGATGTTCCAAACTGGTTCGAACCCAATGCGATGACGCTTTCAACGAGCGATGTCAGCGGCGATATCACCAGCCGCATCGTTCTTTTGAAGGGAGTCGAAGAGAAAAAGTTCCTCTTCTATACGAACTACGATTCGACCAAAGGATCGCAAATGCGAGCCAACCCGCGAGTTTCGCTGTGTTTGTTCTGGCCACACTGCCAACGCCAGGTCCGCATCCAAGGGACGGTGGACAAGGTCTCGCGTGAGATGTCGGAAACGTATTTTCATTCCCGTCCCCGCGACAGCCAATTGGGTGCTCACGTCAGTCAGCAGTCCTCGGTCATCGACTCTCGTGAAGCGATGGAGTCATCGTTGGCGCAATTGAAAGCTCGCTATCCCGAAGGCACCCAGATCCCATTGCCTGAGAATTGGGGCGGCTATGCGGTGACTCCAATGAGCTTTGAGTTTTGGCAAGGACGGCCGAGTCGGTTGCATGATCGTTTGGTTTACAAACGCGACGACGCCGACTCAAACGATTGGGTGATGCAGCGTCTGTCGCCCTGACGACGACCGAATTCTGGCGAATCCGGCTACAGGGAAGTCGGCTACAGGGAATCAGGCTACTGTGAATCCGATTATTGGGAAGTCGAATGGCTGCTTCCGTCTGATCACTGTTGGCTCGATTGAGCCTGCTGGATTTGCAGAGTCGACTTCGCATCGGTTGATTCATCGTTCGGATCGGGTGGTCGAACCGTGATCGACAAATTGATGGATCGATAGGTGCGGTTGAATTCTTCCACAAACAAGTCCTGGTGCGTTGGTGGCATCAGCAAGGGACCCTCCGCGTGGCCGCCTTGAAACAGGATCGCATCGCCAGGAAGAGTCTCTCGCCAACTGCTCATGATCTTGATTGAACCCAGGCTGCGTGCGAATCGTTCGGGTGAGGAAATCCGAGTGTCTTGTCGACTCGGTTGATGATCGTTTCACCATGGAAGTAACGTCGAAGATTGACGCAAGCCAAATCGTTTGAGTCATCGACTCGGCGAGCGGATTGAGCGCCGACGTGTGGCGTGATCAACACGTTGGGATCGTCCCACAACGGGCTGTCTTCGGGCAATGGTTCGGTGTAGGTCACATCGACGCCGGCCCCTGCCAAATGACCGCTTTGCAAAGCATCGATCAGGGCTTCTTCGTCGAGCACTTGGCCGCGAGCCACGTTGATCAGGTAGCCGCCCGGTTTCATCGCGGCAATCTGTTCCGCTCCGATCCATTTGCGAGTCGAAGCGTTCAGCGGCAACGTCAGAATCACAATGTCGCTGGCGGCGAACAGATCGTTGACGCGCTCGGCTGGCCAAAGCGTTTCCACTTCGGTCGGGCAATCTTCGGGGTAGTAATCCGTCGCGATGAGACGAACATCCCATGGTGCAAGCTTCGCCGCGATGGCTCGCCCGTTGCCACCCAGACCAACAATGCCAATGGTCTTTCCGCGAAGATCGTCGGTGGGAAGGCGAATGAATTCGCGTTTGGGCCGGGCTCGTTCAAACAGCCCAATGCGTCGCAAAATGCCGAACAACAATGCGAATGTTTGCTCGGCGACTTGAGGTGCAAACAGTCCCGAGGCACTGCTGACCATGATGTTTGGATTGGCAATCACGCCAGGAACAAGGCAGTGATCCAGGCCGGCGGCACTGGATTGAATCCAACCCAAGCGTCCGGCCGCCAACACGCGATCCCAGTCGACGGGAACCTTGGCATGGCCGATGAAGATGTCTGCCGTGGGAAGCAATTCGTCGATGCGTTCCTGACCCGCATCCACAACCTCGACGTCGTGGTTGAGTTGGCAGTTCGGGTCCGCCTTCAATTCCGCGAGCGTCGTTTCGAGTTGTTCGATGTGTCGCGGCAGGGCGGGGTAGCACAAGACGACTCGGCGAACCGAGTCGATCTCACTGAGCGGCAATCGTTCACGCGGTTGCGACATTGACGAAC
Source organism: Rhodopirellula baltica SH 1 (assembly GCF_000196115.1). Lineage (NCBI taxonomy): Bacteria > Pseudomonadati > Planctomycetota > Planctomycetia > Pirellulales > Pirellulaceae > Rhodopirellula > Rhodopirellula baltica. Next base: position 5,388,101 of record NC_005027.1, on the reverse strand, counting down.
ACCTTCAGGGCATCTTTGTCTTCGACCAACAAACGCATCATCTCTTTGTAGTTGTCGAGGCCATCAACCGGGTTGGTCAGGATTTTCTCCAACACACCTGGGAACATCATGTCACCAAGTGCGAGGTCACGAATGCCCATTTCAAAGTGGCCGCGGTTGGCGTTGACGCTGCCGAGCAAGAGCTTGTTGCCGAGCACCCATTCCAAGTTGATCTTGTCCGAAGGAACTTCGGTTTTGCGTTCGCCACCGGTGATGCCGGTCCAAACCACAACGCCATTGTGCCCGATGTGTTCCATCGCTTCGAAGGCCAGCGGGCTGAATCCGGTTGCGTCGACAATCAAATCGGGACGACCGGTCTTGGCGACCAATTCCGTCATGGATGTTTGTGAGGTGCTGACATAGGTCGATTCCATTCCTTCGACGATTTCAGCCTTCAGGTTGGGAGCTTCACCGCGGGCGAGCGTAAAGACCTCGAGTCCGCGAAGCTTCAGCACCAACGTGGTCAGCAAACCGATTTGTCCGGCGCCCAAGACGTAAGCGACCTTGGGGTTCCAAACCTTCATTCGGCGTTGAGCTTCGTAGGCTTGGTGCACCGCTTTGGCTGCACAGCTCATTGGTTCTTGCAACACGTGCAGGTGTTGCAAGCCTTGTGGCACACGAACGATGTATTCTTCTTCGTCGACGAAGTACTCGGTCAAGAAACCATGACGCAGGTTGATGCCGCGTTCGTAGTAGGTTTCTTCGCTGGTCATGTCGTTGGTGCCGATCAGGTCATAGATCGAATTACCAGGACGGCGGACGGTGGCGGTCACATAGTCGCCGGGTTTGACTCGTTTGACGTTCTCACCAACCGCTTCGACGACGCCGAAGCATTCGTGGCCGATGACCAAATAATCGTCACCGTCGGGAGCGTTGCCGTAGAGGGCGTCATTGATTTCGCGGTCCGTCGCGTCGACGCCCACCTTCAAGACTTTGACCAGCACACCCAGGCCGTCGGCGACTTGGTCAACCGAGGGACGAGCGATCTCTTGCATGTGAACACTGTTGGGAGTTCCCGGCTTGACCGCGACGGCTTTCATCAAAAAATCCACTCATCTGGGGGTGTCGAAGAAATATTGGAGGCCGCTTTCGACCCCGCCAATCGGTTCGGAAGACAGAATCGCCCTCAAACCGCCCAGATCCTAACGAGACGGCGAATTTCCCGTGAGGGGGTTCTCTATGTATTTTTCACAAGAACGGTTGTCAAAAATCAAAGGATTGGAATACTGGAGGTATGGCAACATCTCCTTCCACTTCTGATTCGACCACCGACACGTCGACCGAAGGCCCCATTTCGGTGGTGACTTCGCGATCGCAACCGGCGGTCAATGCAGCAGCGGTTCGGAGTGTGGATCGTGAGTTGTTGCTTTGTCTTCGCAGTGGCAAGCCGAAGGCGATCGGTGATTTGACGGAACAATTGGGCGTGACCGCGACGGCGGTTCGGCAGCGTGTCGAACGGTTGCTCGAGGTTGGGTTGATCGCTCGAGAGAAAGTCGTTGCTGGTCGTGGTCGGCCGACTTACCACTACGTTTTGACGCCCGCGGGTTATCGCCGAGCGGGTGCGGATGCGACCGAATTGGCCGAGGCCATGTGGGCGGAGATCGTCGCGATGGCTGACGGTGATGTTCGCGAACAATTGATTACCGCGATCGCGTCTCGACTGGGGCGTCAATTTGCCGCGGCATTGCGAGGCGATGCTGATGGCGTTGCGGTTCACGACGAAAAGAAGCCGTCGTGTTCGTGCCAGCAAATTGGTGCGGACCAAGATTCGTTCCAAGAACGGATGCAGCGATTGACGGCAATGCTGCAAACGAAGGAGATTTCGGCCTCGCTGATCGAGCCGGCTTCTCAACAAGACGGTGTCCTGCCGGTTTTGGACATCGAGGCATGTCCTTATCCAAGTTTGACCGCTGCGGCGGGCGACCGTTCGATGTGCCGACTCGAAGAACAAATGTTATCCGAAGCTTTGGGCGAAGACGTTCATCTGAGCAGCTGCCGGATGGACGGCGACTCCTGTTGCCAGTTTTCAACCAAATCGGACAACGAACCCAATTCACCCTCCAATTCCGAATCGGGCTGAGAGAACCAGACTCACCGATTTCGCTATACGACCAACTGTTATCTCTTGAAGGCTTGTCTTGCCATGAACCACATCCTGAAAATCGAAAACCTGCACGTCTCCGTCGGCGACAAACCGATTCTGCGTGGGGTCAACCTGACGATCAAACACGGCGAAACACACGCCTTGATGGGACCCAACGGGAGCGGCAAAAGCACGCTCGGTTTGGCGATCATGGGTCACCCCGGCTACACGGTCACCGAAGGCAGCATCACGTTGGACGGCGAAGACGTCCTTGCGATGGCACCCGATGAACGTGCTCGCACCGGAATCTTCATGGCGTTCCAACGTCCCATGGCGATTCCCGGCGTGAAGATGGCTGACTTCCTTCGTCACGCAACGACCAACGTTCGCAACCCAGACCGTAAAGAAGGCGAAGAGTTGATTCCGATGCGGGAATTCCGCAAGGAACTGAAGGAAAAAATGGCTCACTTGCGTATGGATGTTGAGTTCGCACGTCGCTATGTCAACGATGGGTTCTCCGGCGGTGAAATGAAGCGAGCTGAGATCCTTCAACTCGCCATGCTGCAACCCAAATTCGCCGTTCTCGATGAAACGGACTCGGGATTGGATGCCGACGCGGTGCGTTTGGCTAGCGAATCGATCGCTGACATCGGCCGCGAAAAGATGGGTCTGTTGATCATCACGCACCACGACAAATTGTTGGTGCACAACCCGCCCGAGTTCACACACGTGATGCTCGGTGGCCGTCTGGTTGAAACCGGCGGCAAAGAATTGGCCGTGGAATTGCACGAGCATGGTTACGACCGAATCCGCAAGGCGTACCCCGAGGCCGAAGCTGCTAACCAAGAAATGTTGGCCGAAGAAACCGCGGTCTGATTGATCGCGACGATTCCTACCGAGACAGACTCCACACCAAGCCCACTGAGCTTTACCTATGGCGACCGACGTCACTGAAAACGACCAAATCGGCGAAATCAATAAGTACAACTTCCGCACCGAAACCACCGGTGTCTTCAAAGCCCAGAAGGGCCTGAGCGCGGAAGTCGTCAATCAAATTTCGGACATCAAGAACGAACCCGATTGGATGCGTGAGTTCCGGCTGAAATCTTTGGCCGAGTTCGAATCGCGACCGATGCCCAAATGGGGCGGGGCGCTCGATTTGGATTTCCAAGACATCTACTACTATCTCAAACCGACCGGCCAGTCCGAGAAGTCTTGGGACGATGTTCCCCAAGAAATCAAAGACACGTTTGACAAGCTGGGCATTCCCGAAGCCGAGAAGAAGTTCTTGGCCGGCGTGAAGGCACAGTTCGAAAGCGAAGTCGTTTACGGATCGTTGCAAGAAGACCTCGCCAAACAAGGCGTGTTGTTCACCGATACCGACACCGCGGTTCGCGAACATCCTGAATTGTTGCGTGAGTACTTCGGCAAAGTCATCCCGCCGACCGACAACAAATTCGCCGCACTCAACAGTGCGGTTTGGTCCGGCGGTTCGTTCATCTATGTGCCACCTGGCGTGCAGATCGAATTTCCTCTGCAAGCTTACTTCCGTATCAACGCGGAAAGCATGGGCCAATTCGAACGAACGTTGATCATCGTCGACGAAGGTGCCAGCATTCACTACGTCGAGGGCTGCACCGCTCCGATGTACACGACCGAATCGCTGCACAGCGCCGTTGTGGAAGTGATCGTCAAAAAGGACGCTCGTTGTCGCTACACGACGATCCAAAACTGGGCCAACAACATCTACAACCTCGTGACCAAACGCGCTTATGCGTACCAGGACGCGACGATGGAGTGGGTCGACGGAAACCTTGGCAGCAAACTGACGATGAAGTACCCCGCTGTTCACATGATGGAACCCGGTGCTCGTGGCGAGATCCTTTCGATCGCGTTCTCGTCCGCTGGTCAGCACCAAGATGCTGGTGCGAAGCTTGTGCACGCGGCTCCGAACACAACGGGCCAAATCATCAGCAAATCGATCAGCAAGAACGGCGGTCGCAGCAGCTACCGCGGTTTGGTTCGCGTCGAACCGGGGGCTCACAACAGCAAGAACAACGTTGTCTGTGACGCGTTGATCCTGGACCCGGAAAGCCGCAGCGACACGTACCCCTACATCGAGATCGCCGAACAAGACGTTCAGATCGGTCACGAAGCCAGCGTTTCGCGAATCGGCGAAGAGCAAATGTTCTATCTGCTCAGCCGCGGTCTGACCGAATCAGAAGCCAGCACGATGATCGTCAACGGTTTCATCGAGCCGCTCGTCAAAGAGTTGCCGATGGAATACGCCGTCGAAATGAACCGATTGATCCAACTGCAAATGGAAGGCAGTGTCGGCTAATTCATCGTTGACACGCAAACACCAGTTGCTCGCGGCTTTACTTGGTCACACTTGAAATTGACGCATTGATAGCGGAAGGGCGCTAGCCCTCCGGTGACGCATCTGGCGGCTTGCTCCGCTCCGCTAAGACGATCTGATGCCCACCACACAAGCTGTTGCTTGGCGGTTGCCTATCGAGAGCGATTTCACCGAGCGACGTTCCTATTTTCAGCCACCGCAAAATACTCTTTTCACTTTTTCTCCATGACCACCACCTCGACCCTCACGTTTGATGCCGCGGGCTTCGAAGCCTTTCTCGCATCGCGGAAAGATGAACCGCAATGGTTGACCGATCTGCGACGGGAATCGTTTTCGCACGCCGACGCAATGGATTGGCCCGCTCGTCGTAGCGAAGAATGGATCCGCACGGACATTCGAACCTTCCAAATCAATAAGTTCGCTCCGCCGGTCGAAGCAACCGCGGGCGACGTCCCAGCCGTTCACCAGCTTCGTGATGGAGTGGAACCTGGCGGCGTTTTGGAAACCTACGACAGCCAAGTGGTTTCCGAATCGCTCGACGAAGAACTCGCCGCAAAAGGCGTGATCTTCGGCAGCTTGGAACGTCTGTGCCGCGAACAACCGGACAAGGTTCGCCCGTTCCTCTACACGGTCGTGGATCCTGACTACGACAAGTTCGCTGCACTGCATGCTGCGTTTTGGTCCGGTGGCCAATTCCTGTACGTGCCACGTGGCGTCGTGATCGAAAAACCAATCTACCTTGGTTCAACGCTGAGCGACGGCGGAACCGACACGGCTCACACATTGATCGTGTTGGAAGACGGCGCCGAAGCGACCGTTCTTCACGAGTGCAACAGTGCCAATCCAGAAGCGGCCGGTTTGCACATGGGTGCGGTCGAGCTGATTCAGAAACCTGGTTCGCATCTGCGGTACGTCAATGTCCAGGAATGGGGCCACAAGACGTATCACTTCGCGCACCAACAAGCGAACATCGACCGCGACTCGCAACTGCAATGGACCATCGCTGCGATGGGTTCGGGTCTGTCGAAGGTCAACCAATCGGTCGACATGGTGGGTGCCGGAGCCAACTGCCAAGTCAACGGCGTGATGTTCACGGAAGGCCGCCAGCACTTGGCCTACCACACCCAGCAATATCACCGGGCGCCGAACTGCCACAGCGACTTCTTGTACAAGTCCGCTCAGCAGGACAAGAGCCGTACCGTGTGGCGTGGGATGATCAAGGTCGACAAGGTCGCTCAGAAGACCGACGGATATCAACGCAACGACAACTTGGTCTTGTCCAATCATTCGCGAGCCGATTCGATTCCTGGATTGGAAATCGAAGCTGATGACGTGCGTTGCACGCACGGCAGCACGACGGCCAAGGTCGACGAAGAGCAAATCTTCTACGCTCGTTGCCGAGGCTTCACCCAGAAGGAAGCCACTCGCATGATCGTCAGTGGATTCTTCCAGCAGATCTTCGACCGGATCACGATCGAAAGCGTCCGCGACGCACTGGCCGCCGCGATCGCACGTCAAGTTCGCGAATACGAGTGATCTCGAGTTCCGTTCGTTTTAGCGGAGTGGCGCGAGCCGCCCGGTGAGAATCCAGAGCGGGCTGTTGATTTAATGAGCCGTACCGCGTTAGCGGCGGTTAGTCAGACGCCAACCGGGGCTAACGCCCATCGGCTAATGGTTGTCATTCGGTATGCGACTAAATCAACAGGCTGATAGGGCTCTCTGCCGCATGCCTGTAGCACGGTGGTCCCCCACCGTGACTTCTCCCAGAGCGTGAATTTAAGCACGTGAGCGGGAGTCATTGGGGTTGATCACGTCGCGGCGTCTCTCCGAGACGCTGTCATTTGCGAGTCTCAGAGAGCCTCGTCTAGTGAGGTTCTACCCGATCATTCCCGCCGACCTGCTAAAGTGGAAACGGGCAAGCAACAGGTGGATGAATTCTGACTTACAATGGTCAGGGTCATTCACCATGAGGCCCTCCATGACGCCAACCCAACGAATCGCACGGCTGCAGTGGTTTGCTTTGGGACTGCTTGCCTTCGGTGCAGTGATTCAGTTTTTAGGCAATGGAGCTCCCGCCGAGGTAGTGTCCAGTTTGGTGATGACGACCGGGTTCATGTGGTTCATCACTTGGTCAGCGATTCGGTGCGTTCTGTGTCCAGGGCGAATCTGGATCGATGTTTTGAAAACATGGCTGGTATCACACGCGCTTCTATTGTTGCTCACGACCGCGCATGTGTTGAGTTTGTGGGTTGAAGGTCGCTCGGCACGTGCGGCGGACTGGCCAGATCACTTGGCGTTGCTATCTGCGACTTCATTCGCAACCACGATCTCTTTGTTGGCCACTATGTTTTGGGTGGGCGGATGGAAGCTGTTTCGAATTCGCCTGCGTGATCGCGTGAGCGGCGACCCAATCACACCTGCGAAGGTTTCGTTGGTCGATCTGATGTTGTTGACAACCGTCGTCGCGGTCTACATCACGGTTGCTCGACTGCAACAGAAATTGGTCTTTGAACCGAATGAAGAATTCTTGGGACCATCCTTCGTTTTCGTCATTGTCTTGATTTTCAGTTTGACCGCGGGCTTGATGGGTTGGTTCGTCGTTCTATTGCCGACCTGGATATCGATGGCTCGGCATTGGAGCGTTCTTCGCCGTCGCATCGCTTGGACGGCGTTTTATCTCGCATGGGCGGTGTTGGCAGCGATTGCTTGGATTGGGAACTGGACGGAACCTGATTTCTGGATCACTTTTTCGGTAACCGCGGGCTGGATCGCATGCAATCTGATTTTGGTTCAATGGTTGGTCGTCAAACATCCAACTTTCATTGGGATCGAGTGGTATCGTTTGTCGAAGCTTCGGTCCGAAAAGGCGACTGATCCGCTCCGGTGACATCGTTCAGAACCTCGTGAAACCGGGCGGCCTTTTTGCGAGCATTCAGGTACAATTGAACAACGGTTTTCCGATCGTCAATTCACGCAGTCAAAATCAGTTTTCAATAGCGAAGCGTATGAGTTCTTCCCGCCCTTTCGATCCGTTGCGTTCCCGTGTGGCTCAGGCGGCCAGCACTTCGCCGGAGCAACGCGTGCTGGTGGGATTGGAACATTCAGAACTAGCGTTCCGCGTGGTGGAAGATGGTATTCGCGAGCGTGATCCACACGCCGATGAAGCGACGGTCAAGCGATTGTTGTTCGAGCGGATCGAGTTGATGCGTCGCATGCAAAACAGGGCCTTGTCGGAGCCGTGAATCTTCAACAATCGGTTTCGAGAATCATTGCCGCTCTCAATGAGGCTGGACTAGATTATATGCTCGTCGGATCGTTCTCGAGCATGTACTATTCATTTCCACGATCCACAACGGATGCCGACTTTGTGATCGGCACTGCTGATTTCGATATTCAGTCACTATCAAACTCGCTTGGCAGCGAGTTTAAGTTCGATCCACAGCTCTCTTTCGAGACTATTGGTGGTTCGATCAAGAATGAAATTCAAATCGTGGGCAGCCCCTTCCGAATCGAGCTGTTTCGTTTGACCGACCAAGCTTTTGATCAAGTACGGTTTGAACGTCGTCAAAAAGTCACCATTGCAGGCGACGAGGTTTGGATTCCGACACCAGAAGACGTCATTCTGCAAAAGCTCATCTGGTCTCGCCCCCAAGACAAGAATGATGTGCTGGGTGTGATCGCGGTGAACTACCAAGAGCTCGATCAAAGATATCTCCAAGAGTGGGCGGAAAAGCTCGGACTTGCCGAAGAGTTTACTAGCGCATGGGCGTTGGCGATCGAGTCAGTGAAATGAACGAAGGCGTTGAGAATAAAACCAGATTCTTGCTTACGACACACCTTGCTGGAAACAACCGGACACTTCTATGACATCCACACCGTTGCGTTTTCGTCCTCTGCTGAAGCAAACCATTTGGGGCGGACGCCGATTGGGCGAGATGCTGCACAAGCCCATCGGTGATGCGGACGACTACGCCGAAAGCTGGGAGATTGTCGATCATGGTGACGACCAGAGCGTCGTCACCGACGGCGAAATGGCGGGGCAATCGTTAGGGGAACTGTTTGCCAACCGTCGCGAGTGGTTGATGGGCAAGGACTGGGTGGAAGCCAACCCCAATGCGAACACGTTTCCCTTGCTTTTGAAGTTCCTGGATTGCAACCGTGTGTTGTCGGTCCAAGTGCACCCGGACGATGCCTACGGTGCGACGATGCAACCGCCGGATCTGGGCAAGACGGAAGCCTGGGTGATTCTGCACAGCGAACCTGACAGTGTGATTTACTCGGGGCTGAAGGCTGGTGTTGATCGCGAATCTTTGCGAGAGATGATGTTGGCGGGTGAGACCGATCGTGCGTTGCACTCGTATCATCCCGAAGTGGGAGATTGCGTTTTCATTCCTGCGGGAACGGTGCACGCTTTAGGTGGCGGATTGGTGGTCGCGGAGATTCAGCAATCCAGCAACACGACGTTTCGATTGTTCGATTGGAACCGCGTGGATGCATCGGGCAAATCGCGACCGCTGCACATTGAGTCGTCGCTGGAAGTGTCGGATTACGAACGCGGGCCGGTTGAGCCGATTCGCAAACCGATTCACAGCGGAACGGAAACGTTGGTCGAGTGTGACAAGTTTGTGCTGCGACGAGTGCATGGCAGCGATCAAACGATCGCCGGTGATGATCGTTGTCACTTGCTGACAGTGATCTCGGGCGAGGCGACTCTGTCGGGTGAAAACGGCCCGACGAAACTGGCCACCGGCGAGAGCGTGTTGCTGCCCGCCGCGTGCGACCAGATGGATTTGCAGGCCGGAGAATCCACCGTGCTGTGGATGTCACCACCGACCAGCATTTGATTCGAAGACTGTACCGAAAGAGCATTTTTTTCTAGCGGAGCGGCGCAAGCCTCCCGGTGCCTCGATACCGGAGGGCTCGCGCCCTTCCGCTACAAAGGGAACCTGGAGGTCGTCCTGCAACAGCTCTTTAGAAACGCGAAAGCGGGTTGTCGCGGTGTTTCAATGGAAACTGCACCACGGCACCGTTTTGACGGTGTGATTCGAGAACGGCGCAAACCATCTCGACCGTCGTTCGTCCTTGGCTGGCATCACAAAGTGGCTGGCGATCTTCGCGAATTGCGGCGACCAAATCGCGAGCTGGGAATCCATGGTGTTCCACCATTTGTCTCAGATCCTCTCGCGGTTCGGATTTGCCGATTCCCGCGGCGGTGATGGGGATCCAGGCGGTTGGTTCGGTTGGCGTTCGAAAGGGATTGCCAGGCAACAGATACGCCAGCGGACTCTTGTCGATATGAATCGCGATTGTGCCCTTGCTTCCAATCAGCCGCAGCCCAAACCCTGCGTTCTCGGTGCCGTCATTGGCGATGGAATCAAACGTCGCGACGACGCCATTTTTCATTTGATAGCGAGCATGCACGGCGTTGCCAGCCATCAGACCCAGACCTTCGCGACCTTCTTTGATGTCGGATGTTTTAACTAGCCGACCGTCTTGCACCAAAGATGCTGAGCAAGAGACCGGGTCACCCGCCAAATAGTGCGTCAGGTTCAGGACGTGGGTTCCCAAGACCCAGAGATCTTCGACGCCACCGCGATGATCACTCTTGCCTCGACCACGAATTTCGAGAAGGCGTCCGATTTCGCCGTCCTTGATCAGCTCACGTACCAACGGCAACGTGGGATGGTATCGGTTCCGATGAGCGATCGCGATTTTCGCGTTGTGTTGTTTGCAGGCGGCGATGAGTGAGTCTGCTTCCGCAGGTGTTCGAACAAATGGTTTCTCGATGTAAACGCCCCGGGCCCCGGACTGGATCGCCGCCATTGCCATTTCGTGATGCTGATCCACGTGTCGCGGGCACACCGCCACGATGTCAGGTCGAATTTCATCAAGCATTACGCGGTAGTCGTCATAGCCGCGATCCACCTTGAGCCGCTGTTGGGCTCGTTTCAGTCCTTCCGGGTTGGCATCCGCGATGGCCACCAGTTCGGTGTCGGGCAATCGTTTCCAGATGCTATCGAGTCCATGACCAAAGTCGCCGCGACCGGTGTGGCCAATCGCGACCGCTTTGAGTGAGTCTGATTTCGCTTGGGCGAGAGCGGGTGTGGCGAGGCTGGCCGCTGCAGTCGCGGCGAGAAAGTGTCGTCGTTGCATGATCGATCACTCAGAAGGCGGGGAGTTTGGTGGGAGCTTGGTGGGAGCTCGATCATAACTCGAAATCAAGCGTTCTGTTTGATGGGAGGTATTGTGCGCTGCTTCCCATGGCCGGCCCTCACCCTCGCGTACGCCTGAACGGCGTCGCTCGACCTAGTATATCGCTCTCCCCAAACTTCGTTTCAGGAGAGGTTGCTGTTGCAGATGCCTAACTCAAACTCCGCCCATCAAATTCACTTCTCGCCCAAGCCGACGATTTCGAGCAGTCGCAAGGCGTTGGTTGTCGGTGACACGCCGTCGCGCATTTTGTAGTCGAATGTCATTCGTTCATCGCCGCTGGCGTCGGGCGTGATGGTTTCGCGGAAGTGAACGGTGTGGGCGAGTTTCATCAGTTCCGGATCATCGGCGAGTTCCAAGTCGTGCGTCGTGATGGCTCCGATCGCACCTGCGTCGACTAGGAACCGCAGCACGCGTGCGACCGCGATCTGACGTTCGCGACTGTTGGTTCCTTGCAGGATCTCATCGAGCAAGAAGAACTGAATTCGATTGGTGGAACCAGCAGCACGTTGCTCGGCCAGTTTCCGGGCATGCGTAACGACGGCGGACAGACGATTCAGTTCTGCCATGTAATACGAGACGCCTTGGCTGAGGTCATCACTGACTCGGATGCTGGTTCCCATCTCGACGGGCGGCAAGCTCATGTGTCGACAACACACCGGTCCGCCGGCCATGGCCAGGGCGACGTTGAGTCCAGCACTTCGCAACATGGTGCTCTTGCCCGACATGTTGCTGCCGGTGACAAGCAGCAACGTACCCGTCGGACCAATCGTGACATCGTTGGTGATCCGTGCTTCGTCTTTGAGCAACGGGTGTCCGAGACCTTGGAACGCGATCGTGGATTCCTCTTCGAGCCACTGTGGCGAGGACCAATTCGGTGAATCGTGTTGCAGGGCGGCGATCGACATCAAAGCTTCGAGTTCGCCGAGAGCATCAAACCATTCGGGAATCTGGCTGGAGTAACGCGACTTCCAACCTTCCAGTCGGCGTAGCACACGGACGTCCCACAACCAAAACGCTTGCAGTGGCAGATACAACAAGAACGTGGATGCGGTTTGTTTTAGGCCGCCCATGCGAGCAATTTTGGCCAGTTCACGCATTCCCTGAGAAGCCGAATGGGAATCCTCGTCGTCACTGAGCAACGTTCGGCGAATATGAGCGGTCGGTCCGGCGGGATCGGTGGGTGATTCTGGCAGCCAATTTGCCGCATCGAAGAGCTCGGCGTAATCGTTGACGCTGCGTCGGGACGCCATCGCGATTTGAAAGATGGCCGCGACGGGGCCGAGCAAAAACGAGCCGATCGCCAGGTTCAACACCGCAATGCCAATCAACGCGTACATCCCCATCCGTGCCGCATCTTCTTGATCGGTAATCGTCCCGAAGATCATGCCGAAAACGATGAGGATTGCCACCACGGCGGTGAAGTTGCCCCATGGAATCAACCATCGATGGGGTGGCAACCAATTGGGTTCTTTGGACCACTGGACGAATGATTCCGGGTCACCGGTGCTGCCGCCAATGTCGCGGGCAAGCACATAAAACCGCAAACGGTTCTCAGGTTGATCGGCGAGGTATTTAACCGATGAATGCCGATCTTTCGCGAGCGGCGGATCGACGGGACTGCACAACCAATTCGCCAACGTTCGAACGCCGGGCGTGGTCGCGGCCATGGAAGTCAACTGGAACAGCGATGCGTCACCAACCAGATCAAGGTCACCCGCCAATGCTTGTTGCTCGGGCGTGAGTTGGATCTCCGACGAGCGAATGCCAACACTATCGCGAGCGAGCGATTTCCAATCACGTTGCAATCTGGCCTGCAATCGATGCAAGGTTCGTGAGTGGTTGCGAAGCAACTGCATTTGTTCGCGAACGGTTTCGTTGCGAACGACGGTCACCAAAAATGCGATCAAGGATCCTGCGGCCACGCAGATCCAAATCGTGTGTTGGGTGGTGAGTGAAAAACCGATGCCCAGAACCAGCCCGACGAAAAACACCATTCGCCAAACGGCAAAACGTGAGTCGGAAGTTTCGAGATCCTTCAAATCGTGATCGATGGTCTCGATCTGGGAAGCGTAGTCGGACATCCGTTTCAGGCTGCATCCAATGCGGTGGAGGACCGACGGGTTGGACGCGAACGTCCATCGATGACTTTCGTCGCCACTCGGTCTTGAAGGTTGGGTCGAAAAATGGTCAGCAACAGCAATGGCAGGAACCAGGACATGTAGAGGCCACCGCCGTAGCCGTGCCAGAATTGTGCCGCGACCATCAAAGCGGCGGAGCAACTGATCAAGATGCCCAAGTTCTTTTGTCCGGGCCAAACGGCGAAGAAGAAGCTCAGGATCACGTAGCCGACGATCACCGGCAAACGCCAGATTGGATTCCAACCGAGTTCCCAAATTCCGGTCAGTTCATTGGGACCTTTATTGGGATTGAGCACCCCGAACATCCGCTGGACATGTGTCAGGAACGGTTCACCACCGGCGAATGCTAGCAACGCCATCAGGACGGTCAGTGCGACCAACACGGCGCCCGCGAATCTTCCAACGCCTCGCTGCCAATAGAAGCTGCACCACAGCGGTAGCAGAAACAACGGGTAGTACAGCAATCCAGCCGCGGCACCGATGAACAACCCTGCAATCAAAGGTTTGCGATACATCAGCACCGCCCACAAAATCAGCGCAGCGGGAACGACATGGTCAACGCGACCAGTCATTTGAGCCGTGTAGGGCATCAACAGATACAGCGTCGCGCAACCGGCACCAGCACGGAGGTTTCCGAAGTGTCGATTGCCGATCAGCAGAATGCCAATCAACACGGCGGACTGAGCCAAGATGGCGATAATCTTTGCGATCATCGTTCGACGTTGTTCCGCGGCGGTCAACTCCGCCATTGTTGGTGGTTCGGCACCGGCAATCGCTTCGCTGATCGGTCGTGTGGGGATGGCCGGCAACATGTTGATCAGCGCGTACCCGGGCCCCAGCTTGGGACCTTGTTCTTGTTGAATCTCAGGTGTGCTGGCCACCACGTTGGCCATCATGAAGATGAACAACGAAATGCCCAGAAAGTTCAATCCGCCGGTGGTCAAGTTGGGATCTAGCAGTGGTCGCCGAACCATCAATGGATCGAGCAACATTCGCAGGAGCACCAGGAACTGAATACCAAACAGGGTGATGAACCCTGTTCGTTGCAACCCGGCCGCTCGGCGGTAGGCATCGGACTCCTGCAGCTTGGTCAGTTCTTCCGCGGTCAGTTCGCGTGGTGCTGGAGGTGACTCAGGTTCGGCGGGGGCTTCCGTCGTCACCGGTTGCGAACCGGGACTTGTTTCGGATTCTGAGCTCGTTTCATCGGTGGGGGGCAACTCAGCCGGCGCAGCCTCCTCGGGGGCCACTTCCGCTTCGATGGGAATGGCATTGGCGGCGGCACTGATTTCCGCGGACGCCAATCGGGCCAGACGTGTTTGCCGACGGTATCCCTCGTTGACCATCAACAATCCGGGTGCCAGCAAGATCAGCAGCACGATGTCGAGATTGCGGATGCTCCAAAAACGACGGAAGACGAAGAACAGGCCAATCGTCAAAAACGACGACATGTAAACCCACGTCGTCGGGTCGGGGCGTCGGTAATAGAGGAGGAATTCGCTCATGGTCGTAGGATAAACGCCTGAACCTACGGGGGATATAGCGGGCGAAGCAGATCGATGCCCTGAAACGAAGGCATTTGTTCAATCGCAACCGTCTGGGCTCGTCGTGAATCGAACTGCTCAACGCGAATCTCGGTGAGATAGAATGGCTGTTTCCCACCATCATTTGCCTCGGTCCCGCCATGGGCCCGGTCCCGTCATGGTGCTCGGTGCCTACCCAAGCAGCCTGTTGATTTAGTCGTATACAGAGTGACAACAATTAGCCGATGGGCGTTAGCCCTGGTTGGCGTCTGACCAACCGCCGCTAACGCGGTTCGGCTCATTCAATCAACAGTCCCCAAGGGCACAGGTGCCTCCGCAGGGATCTCAGTACCTACCCAAGGATTCGCCAATGCATTGTTTCAGCAGACGAAGTTGTGTTTCAATCGCATCGGCGATGGGTTGGATGATTCTCCTGCCGATTGGGATAGGGAACATCAACGCCCAGGATACGCCCTCGCAGACGGAGGTTCGACGATCTCTCGCCAAGGCGACCAGGTACATGTCCACGACCATTGCCGATCATGGCGGATACGCATGGGTCAGCAGCGTTGATGGTGAACTCAGCAATGGAGAAGGAGCATGCAACAACGACCGAGTCTGGGTTCAACCGCCCGGTACGCCGTCGGTTGGGGACGCGTTTCTGAGAGCATATTTGCTGACGGGCGAATCGGTGCATTTCCAAGCGGCAACCGATGTTGCAAAAGCGTTGATAGAAGGGCAGCTTGCTTCGGGTGGATGGAATTACTTCATCGAGTTTGATCCGGAACTGCGAGCCAAGATTCCCTATCGAGTCGGAGTGCGTTCCAAAGTCGGCAAAATGGCACACACGCCCGAACCCGGTGGCTGGGAGATTTGGCGGCAGCGAAAATTCAAAAACAACACAACGGTCTTGGACGACAACACGACATCCGCGGCTGTGTCCTTCCTGCTGAATCTTCAGGCGGCGATGGAGGTGTCCAACCAACCTGCTTCATCGACTTTGTCCGGGACCATTGATGTCGCATTGGAGTCGACTCGTTTGGCCCAGTTCCCGATTGGTGCCTGGTGTCACAACT
The DNA here is from genome assembly GCF_000196115.1 of Rhodopirellula baltica SH 1. Lineage (NCBI taxonomy): Bacteria > Pseudomonadati > Planctomycetota > Planctomycetia > Pirellulales > Pirellulaceae > Rhodopirellula > Rhodopirellula baltica. Next base: position 5,372,673 of record NC_005027.1, on the reverse strand, counting down.
ACGATCGCATGCCGGTTCAACAGCCGAGCGTCTCGCACTACCCGATCATTGATGCCAGCTACCCGGAGGATTGGTCTCGCACGTGGACGAAGAAATACGCCGGTTGCTATTTGTTGAATGACAGCATTACCCAAGACATGATCGGAATGATGTTGTTGGCCTGGAAAACGACCGGTGATGATCGTTATCGAGATTGCGCGATTCGTGGCGGCGAGTTTTTACTGCGTGCTCAGATGCCCGAACCACAACCTGCGTGGGCCCAGCAATACGATCGACACATGCACCCGGTTTGGGATCGAAAGTTCGAGCCACCCGCCATCGCAGGTCACGAATCGCAAACCGTTCTCGAGACATTGATGGACTTGTATGAAGCAACTCAGGACGCGAGGTTTCTAAAGCCGATTGAACCGGCGATCGCGTATCTGAAATCTTGTTTGCGACCCGATGGCGGAATGCCGCGGTACACCGAGCTGAAGACCAACAAGCCGTTGTATTTCAATTTGAAGTACGAGATGACCAATGATGATTCGGAGATGCCTGATCACTATGGATTCGTCGGTGAATCGAGGTTGGATTCGATCGAGCTTCGTTACCGCCGTCTGCGTGATGGCACCACAGAAAAAGCCGCCAAGATTTCCGCGAATCGAATCGCAGAAATATTGGCGGCTCAGCATGCTGATGGAGGCTGGCGAGAACCGGGGTTTGTTCGCGATCCCGAGGGTCGCAAAGTGACGCCAAAGGAAGGAGTCATTCAGTCCGCAACGTTTGTAAAAAACATGGGATTGCTTTGCGACTATTTGGAATCCGAGACCGGTTCGTCGACGCCTTGAGCAGGTCGGCAGGAGTCTTTCCACATTTGGACCGTTTGGGCAAGCATTGTTGCTCCCGCATACAACCGGAGCTAACGCCCAAACGGCTCACATGGTTTTGTCCGATGATTCCTGCCTATCTGCTTAGCCCATTTCGATTTCGTAGCCTTCGCGGTACGGACGAGCCAACATCGAGTTGGCTTGATCGTCGCCCACGATTTGCTCGCTTTCGTTGTCCCACTTCAGATCGCGGCCCAATCGAGCCGAGATGCCGGCCAAGTGACAGACGTTGAGCATTTCCATGTGCGTGTGCACGTCGGAGATGGGCTCGAGTCCTTCGCGATGGCAGTGCAAGAAGTTGAACCAATGAGCACGACGTTCGTTGTGCTCGACCGGCAAGCCTTTGTAGACCTTTGAAATTGCATCTTCGGGCAGTGGGTTGTCCGCCAAGTCTTCGACTGGTTTACCCGATAGGTTGCCGCGACTGACAAAGATGCGACCTTTTTCCCCTTCGATCAACACGCCGTTGCGGGTGTCGTTGCGAATGATCATTTCAGTGCCACCAGGATAGGCGACGTTGAATTGAAACGCGGTCGCTGTGTTGTAGCGATCGATCTGGACTGGTTTGCCGTCTTTGTATTCGACGGGATGTTGAGCTGAACCACCGATCGAGACAGGGCCTTCGGTTTGACCGTTCAGCTTCAATGCCCAGTTGCAGATGTCGACGTGGTGAGCACCCCAGTCGGTCAGTTTGCCGCCGGAGTATTCGTACCACCAACGGAATTCATAGTGACCGTTGGACTGCTTGCCATTCTCCGAACGACGGTAGTCGACCTTCGGTGCTGGGCCGAGCCACAGGTCCCAATCCAACGCTTCGGGTGGCGAGGCGACGGGCAGGGCTTCGCTGGTGGGAGCTCCGCCGATGGCCGCTTGCACACGATGGATCTTGCCGAGACGTCCTTCGTTGACGATCGCCATCGCTTTGACGAACTTGTCGAACGTACTGCGTTGTTGCGTTCCGACTTGAACGATTCGCCCGGTTTCTTTTTGAACTTTGCGAATCAATTTGCCTTCGTCGATCGTCAATGTCATCGGCTTTTCGCAGTAGACATCTTTGCCGGCGTACAGTGCTTCGATCAAAGGTTTGGTGTGCCAGTGATCCGGTGTTGCGATGTGAACGACTTTGATGTCATCGCGTTCCAGCACCTTTCGATAATCCGAGTGCATGGCGGCTTTGCCATCACTGAATTGATCGTTGGCTTGCTGAGCGCGACTGGAATCGGCATCCGCGATGGCGACCAAGTTCAGCCATTGCTTGGCGGAGTTGAGGTTTCCGCGTCCCATGCCGCCGGCACCGATCAATCCGATGTTGATCTTGTCATTGGCAATTTCGTCGGCCAACGAACGAGGCGACCAAGCGAAGTAAGGCGTCATGGCCGCGGCACCCGCGACCGCTTTCAAAACCGTTCGGCGGTTTGTGGTAGCGGTTTCACGTTTGGATGGATTTTGGTTCAAGGTGGGACCTCAGTAGGAGGGAATGGGCAGGGTAGAAATGCGGGGCCGATCCCGCAGGCGAACGATGAGACACGCCAAAGGAGTCCTCAAATGCCGCTTCTTTAAGCAAACAATTGGTGCAGTATACTCGAACATGTCGATCAAAATCGAGTCAGCCAGATTCATGGGCAATCGATGAATCCCTCGGAAATGGGCCGTTTTATCGGGTCGAGATGCAGTGGGTGACCGATTTCGCGTTCCTGGCGAGAACCTGGATTGGTTCGCCATTAAGATGAAGCAGTGTCGGTCGACCCGCCGAAATGAACGGGATTGCGAGTGGGACTCGGACAATGCGACTGGACTTTTGACAACGAATTTGGTCGCCTGAAAGGCACCGAAGATTCAACGCCCCAATTGATTGAGATACCGATGTACCTCCGTATGGCCAAACGATTCGCGATGGAAACCGATAAACGGTTGCTCGCCAAAGCAGTCTGGGCACTCGGTGTGAAAGGATTGCGAAGCGTCCATCGTCACAAACGACGACTCAAACGAGGCGAGTTCTTCCCGCCGTTTTTGTATTTGTCGGTCATCAACAGTTGCAACCTGCGCTGCCAAGGTTGTTGGGTTGACGTCGGGGCAAAGCAACACAAGATTGAACTGGACGCGGCCAATCGAACAATTGAACAAGCCAAAGCGATGGGCAACAGCTTCTTTGGCATCTTGGGCGGTGAACCGTTCATGCACAAAGATTTGCTGAATTTGTTCGAGGCCCATCCGGACGTTTACTTCCAAGTCTTCACCAACGGTCATTTCATCACCGATGAAGTCGCGGCGAGACTTCGCAAGTGCGGCAACGTCACACCGCTGATCAGCGTCGAAGGATCGGAGATCATCAGCGACACACGCCGCGGCCGTGATGGAGTTTTGAATCAAACCATCGCGGGTATCGAAGCCGCAGTTCGAAACAAGTTGCTGGTCGGTGTTTGCACCAGCGTTTGCAAATCAAACATCGATGATTTGGTTCGCGACAAGTGGGTCGATCGGCTGATCGAGATGGGCGTGATGTACACGTGGTTCCACATCTATCGACCGGTCGGTCCCGAGCCCAATCCGCAGTTGGCGTTGTCCAGCGAAGAGCAGCGACGCGTGCGACAGTTCGTGGTCGACACGCGAGCGACCAAGCCGATCATCGTCATCGATGCTTATCACGATGATGCTGGCAACGCGCTGTGTCCGGCGGTCACCGGTTTCACGCACCACGTGGGTCCTTGGGGGGATATCGAACCGTGTCCCGTGATTCAGTTGGCAACCGAATCGATCCACGACAGCAAACCGCTCAAAGAAACTTTCAACGAGTCTGGCTTCCTGCGTGACTTCCGCGAACTGACGGCCCAAAACACTCGCGGATGTGTGATCATGGAACGGCCTGATCTGTTGCTCGAATTGGCTGACAAGCACGGGGCGCGTGACACGACGGCTCGCGGAAAGGTGATGGAGGAACTTCGCAACGTCGAACCGCGACGCAGTCAGTATCAACCAGGGGACGAAATCCCTGAACGCAGCTTCGTTTATCGGTGGGCAAAGAAGTACGCGTTCAATGACTTTGGAACGTACGGCAAGCACTATCAAGAGAGCCAGTATCGCGATCCAGACCAACAGCCACCGAAGTCATCGGCGGGACAGCCCGATTCGCAATTGCCCGTGCTGAATTGATTCATGATTGTTCCGGAGTATTGGGCGGAAGCGAGCGAGCGCATTGTCGGGGCAAAGACCAAACGGAAGGTCAAGCGATTTGGTTGGTCGGACATCAGTGTGGAAGAGGCACAGAAGCACGCGAATCAGCGGGTTGCGGATGCCATTGCCGAGATCAAACGCGGCGAGATGCTGCCGTTCACTGAGCCCAAGGTGGCCTACAACGGTGCCGACGGATTGCCGATTCGCGAGGAGATCATTGATCGACGCGGTGACGCCGTTCTGACTCGCAACGCTTATGGGGCGTTGTGTTTGAACACACCGGACATTCTGTTTGCCGATGTGGACGTGCCGCAATCAAATGGTTGCGCGATCTATGTGGTCGCGTTCGTCGTCAGCGTCGTGTTGCTGTTTGTTTTGTCTTTTCAATTGGACATCACCAACCCCATTTTCCTGGTGCTGTTCTTGTCGATGCTGTCAGCGGCCCTGTTTGGAAGCTTGATCGAAACGGTTCGTCGTCGCGTGAGTGGCACGCCCGAAACGATTGCACGCAAACGCATCGCATCCTTTGCGAAATCGCATCCCGAGTGGAAGCTGCGTCTTTACGAGACGCCCATGGGTTATCGAGTGCTGGTCACTCACGCCACGTTTGATCCACGCGGGGCGGAAGCACTGGACTTCTTTGACCGGATCAAAGCCGATCCGGTTTATGTGCGGATGTGCTTCAACCAGAATTGTTTCCGCGCTCGAGTGTCGCCAAAGCCATGGCGAGTTGGGATGAGCGAACACATGAAGCCGCGTCCGGGCGTGTGGCCGATTTCGTCGGACAGGCTGCCCGCACGTGAGGCTTGGGTGAAGCAATACGATCAGGCTCGCCAGCAACACGCAGCCTGTCGCTACGTCGATTCGTTTGGCAACGGTCGGCCATGCCAAGAAGCCAACGAAGTTCAACGTTGGCACGACGACCTGTCAGCGGCCAACCAAGATTGGCCAATCGCTTAGTAGCAGAAGTCGTCAAGACTTTCGGGATTTCGTCGAGCAAGTCGAAACTCTTGACGAGTTTCGCTACCCGAACTGAGTCATGCACATCGGAACTTTTGATGTGCCAAGCGTAGGCCGAATGAAGGAGGCTTTGCGACGCACATCCGGCAATGACTTGATACGTTCGCCGGATCATCGCCGGAGCGGCTTGATCCGGCCTACCTCAGAAATCCTTCACTCAAAAGAGCAACGTCGCTGCTTGGTTCTTCAGAGCGACCCTACTTCAAGCGACCTTGAGATTCGCCTTCGGCCAATTGTGGTGGGCCATTGTAGTTGTCGCGGAAGACCTTCCAATCGGATGGTGGTTCCTGTTCGATGAAGCTCTGCATGAAGAACTTTTGCAAACTAGCTTGGATCGAGTTTCGTTTGACGTTGGTGAACTCGTAGTGGTCCCACTTCGGTTGAGTCTTTGGGTTGAAGTTGGGAGCGTACATGATCAAAGCTTGCGGCAAGAACGTTTTGGCGTCCAAGGCGATTTGCACGACTTTGTATTGAGCACGGTCGGCTTGGTGTTTCGGGTAAGCCGCGATCAAGATCAATTCAGGTTTGGGTGAGTGCATTGGTTGGACCCAGTACCGTTGTTTGATCTGTTTAGCATCCGCATTGAAGACAAACGGCAACGGGCTTTCGATGATGCGTTGTCCCTGCATGTCGGGTGGCAACTGTTGGATCTTGCACTGCTTGGTTGCGTGGTCGAATTCTTTCAGTTCGGTGCCGGTGCAAACCCAGTGTTCGCCATACAGGCCTGGTTTGGCGGAGTACTTCGGTTGTCCTTTTTCGTCCATGCCGTCGTAGCTGACGACCGCTTTGACTTGGAACAAGCCTTTGTCGGGATTGGCGTATTTGATGACGCCTTCGGCTTTGTTCGCATAGACATTCGCGGGTGCGGCAAAGAGATCAAAGTGCCAGCGTTTGAAATCGCACTCAAGTGTCTTGGTGCCTTTGCTTTGCTGTTCCCAAGCTGCCAAGATTTGATCGAGACGTTGTTGCTCGGCCGCACTCAGCGGTGCAAACGGTGCTGCGTTTGGATTGGTGGGAGCGGCGGTTTGCTGTGTTTGAGCAGGTGCGGCGGCGCGGCCTTGTGCCATCACAGGTTGACTGGTGGTGACCATGAAGCCAGCGACACCAGTCAAGACAGCCAGAAACGCTGCACGTGTGGAGAACGGTCGGTGAATCACCGAAAAATTCAAACGCATCATCCTTGACGCTCGTATCAAATGGGGAGGCGGACCATCGGGTCAATCGGATTGGCCGGTCAATTGAACGGGGACCGACTGGATCGGGGGAATCCGATTCGCCGAGCCTATCTGAATGAACCGTGCGGTCGAAAGGCCGAAAAACGGTGTTTTCCACTCCCGTTCACTGCCAAAACGCGCTCTATGGAGACGAATTGGGTGGCTAGACGCTCGAAATGAAGGTTTTCGGGGTGTTACGTTCGCCTAAGTCGCCTAAAATACAACGCCCTGCCTTGGTGAATCCAACGTCAGTTTTCTGGCACCCGCCTTCGGGTTCACGTCCTTTCCCATCCTGTTGAAAACATGCGACGCATTCCAAATTTGGTACGCGCCTCCACCTTCTCCTGCCCAGGCATTTTTGCCGGCATGGGGATGATCTTTCGGATCGGTGCGGCCGCATCATTCGCTTTGCTCGCTTGCATGGCTCAGCCGGTTCCGGCCGCCGAAAGCAGCTCGCTCGATTCAGTGATCGCTGAAGATCCCGTTTTGTCGGCGGGGCTGAAGATCTATGCCGAGCAATGTCTGCAGTGCCATGGTGAAAAGGGATCGGGAACGGAAGATTTCTATCCGGATCCTTTGGTGGGTGATGGATCGATCGGTGAATTGACCGAGATCATCGTGGACACGATGCCCGAGGAAGATCCCGATCTCTGCGTCGGTGAGGAAGCGGCGGCTGTGGCGGCTTACATCCATCATGCCTTCTACAGTGAAGCGGCGCAGATTCGTAATCGTCCGCCGCGACAATCCTTACAGCGTTTGACCGGAACTCAGTTTCGTCAAAGCCTGTCGGACTTGTACGCCCACTTCGCGGGGCTCCAAGAGACGACTTGGGAAAACCACCAATCGAAACACGGTTTGTCGGTTTCTATTTACGAGGGCAAAGGTTGGAAGAAGGAGAACCGAAAGATCGAACGAGTCGATTCGGTTGTTGATTTTGACTTTGGCAAAGAAGGCCCCGGCGAAGGTGTTCCTTGGGACGAATTTCATGCTCACTGGGATGGTGGATTGCGTGTCGAGCAAACCGGTCGCTATGAGATCGTGGTCCGAAGCAAAACGTCGTTCACGATGGACTTTGGTCACGATTCGAAGCAGTTGATCGACAACCATGTCCAATCAGAAGGTCGCAATGAATTTCGGCGTACGTTGTTGCTGACCGGTGGGCGGGTTTATCCGCTTGAGATCGACCTCAACCAACGCAAGAGAAAAGGTGAAACGCCACCGGCAAGCATCTCGCTTTCTTGGGTTCCTCCAGGTGGCATTGAAACAATCATTCCTGCTTCGGCGTTGGTCCCGGGTTGGAGTCCACCTGCGTTGCAACTTTCCACGACCATGCCGCCCGACGACAGTTCCTACGGGTTCGAACGAGGTATCTCGGTCGACGTCGCTTGGGATTCAGCCGTGACGGAAGGTGCGATCGAGTTCGCCGTCGCGATGCGAGACCAGTTGTGGAACGAATACGTTCGGAAGCATCGAAAGGATGAGCGTTCTCGGGAAGAGAAACTCAAAGACTTTCTGTCTGACTTCGTCACGGTTGCTCACCGGGGAAATGCGGAAGCGGTCCATCCCGAACGCATTGTGGTTCCTGCGATCGAAGCGTTTGAAGACGAAACCGACATCACTAAGTCCGTCGTGTTGATGACGCTGAAGTCACCGCGGTTTTTGTATCCCAGCCTTGATGCGGATCGGACGGTTTCGCAGCAGGTTGCCAATCGTTTGGCACTAGTGTTGCACGACTCACTGCCATCGGAGGGTTGGTTGCAGGATCGAATCAAGAAAGACCAGCTGCGGGACGAACAATCGATTCGCAGGGCGGCGGAGCGGATGCTCGATGACGCTCGGACTCGAGTGAAACTGAAGCAAATGCTTTATCACTGGATGGAACTTGGTCCCGAGGACGACCTTCGCAAAGACGATGAGAAGTACCCCGGTTTCAGCGAAGAGTTGATCGCGGATCTGAGGACCTCGCTTGATCAGTTCCTGGACGCAACGGTGTGGAGTGAGACCAGCGATTTTCGGCAACTGTTGGCGGCCGATTGGTCGTTCACGAATCAACGTTTGGCGGATTTTTATGGAGAAGCTTGGAAGCCGGCCAAATCCGGTGATGAGAATACGGACGAGCAGAATGGATCCGGCACGTGGACTCAATCGGTTCGTGACCCGAACATTCATGTCGGTGTGTTGACTCATCCGTTGGTGATGGCTCGGTTGTCATACCATTCGGCGACATCCCCGATTCACCGCGGCGTGTTTTTGATTCGCCACGTGATGGGGCGCACCCTACGGCCACCCAACGAAGCGTTCTCGCCACTCAGCCCGGATTTGCATCCGGATCTGACGACCCGTGAACGAGTGGCGTTGCAAACCAGTCCTGAAAGCTGCCAGATCTGTCATTCACGAATCAACCCGCTTGGGTTTGCACTCGAGCATTTTGACGCGGTTGGCAGGTTCCGCGAAAAAGACATGAACAAGAATGTCGACGCATCGGGCAGTTACCTGACTCGCGACGACGAACGAATCGAATTCGAAGGGGCTCGTGGATTGGCCGAAGTGGCGATCGCGAATCCGGACACACACCGAGCCTTCGTGACTCGGATGTTTCAGTATTTTGTCAAGCAACCGGTGGCCTCCTATGGCACCCATGGCTTGGACGAGTTGACGGAATCATTTCGGCAATCCGACTTCAATATCAAAAAGTTGATGGTCGACATTGCTGTGATCGCGGCGAGCGACGCCTTGCCAGATTCAGAGCCTAAGAAGAAACAACCTAAGAACAATCAAACGGCGGGAGCTTGAAATGAATATGGAACCCACTGCACCACGCAAACCATCGAAACGTCTTTCGCGTCGTCGGTTCTTGCAACGCACTGGCATCAGCGCCGCTGCGTTGAACTTCACGATGAACCTGCCCAGCCTGGCTTTGGCGGCCGACGCGACGCCACGTCAACGGTTGATCATCGTCTTCAGCCCCAACGGCGTGATCCCAGATCACTTCTGGCCCAAGGGTGACGAAGAGAAGTTGGAATTCAAACGGATCTTGAAACCACTCGAACCGTTCGCGGATCAAACGCTGACGATCAAGGGTTTGTGCAACCAAATCCAAGGGGACGGCGATGGTCACATGCGCGGCATGGGATGTTTGCTGACCGGAATCGAGTTGTTCCCCGGGGACATCCAAGGCGGCAGCGACACGCCCGCGGGTTGGTCGATGGGCATCAGCATCGATCAATTCCTCAAGAATCAATTGCAAGCCGATCCATCGACGCGAACTCGATTTGGTTCGTTGGAATTCGGTGTGATGGTTCCCGATCGCGCCGACACCTGGACTCGTATGTCTTATGCGGGAGCCAACCAGCCGGTCGCACCGATCGACGACCCGTACAAGATGTTCGACAAACTCTACGGCCAAGCCAAGAACCGTGAGTTGCTGGCGAGTGTCTTGGACGATTTGACCGACGACTTCAAGAAAATTGAATCAATGGTCAGCATGGAAGATCGACACTTGTTGCAGCAGCACGTCGAGTTGGTTCGCAAGGTCGAGAAGGACCTAAAGATCGAACTGGAAGCGAGCACCAAGACGGTTGGCCACGCGGTCCCTGAATTGACCCCCAACGTCGAAGTTCAAAACGACAACATGCCCGAGATCACTCGGATGCAAATGGAGTTGTTGGTCAGTTCGATGGCGGCCGACTTCGCTCGCGTCGCGACGTTCCAAATCACCAACAGTGTCGGTCAACCTCGGATGCGTTGGTTGGACATCGATGAAGGGCACCACGGTTTGTCACACGAGCCCGATTCGAACGAAGACGCGTACGAGAAACTGATTCGAATCAACACGTGGTACTGCGAGCAAATCGCTCACCTGGCCAAACGTTTGCAGGACACACCTGAGCCCGGTGGCAGCGGTTCGATGCTGGACAACACCACGATCATTTGGACGAACGAGCTTGGCAAAGGCAACTCGCACACCCGCAACGACATCCCGTTTGTGTGTGTCGGTGGCGGTTTAGGCCTGCGAACCGGCCGAGCGAAGGATTACGGCAAGGTGTCTCACAACCGATTCCTGATGACGATCGCCGAGCAAATGGGCTTCCCTCAGAAGAGCTTCGGCAACCCCGACTTCTGTGGCGATGGATCCCTGACCGGACTTGTTTGATTTCGCGAAAGGTTGATTTCGCGATTAGTGGTGGCACAGGAATGGCAGCGGCGGTGGCGTGGGCTGGAACGATTGGTAGAGTTTCCATGATCCAGTTGCCATCCTTCGCGCCATTTGCCTCCATGAGATATTCGCGTGACATTTGATCTGACGTTTGACAATCGATTCACGCGAGATTTGCCTGCGGACACGGAGCCGCGAAATTTCACTCGCCAAGTTCACCAAGCGGGTTTTTCGCGAGTGAAACCGACGCCGGTTTCGGCTCCGAAATGGGTGGCCGGATCCAAAGAAGTCGCCGAGCTGATCGGTTTGGATCCGAAGTGGTTGGGATCGGCCGAGCTGACCGAGGTTCTGGCCGGCAACGCTCTGGCCGATGGCATGGATCCTTTTGCGATGTGCTACGGCGGTCACCAATTTGGAAATTGGGCCGGGCAATTGGGTGATGGCCGGGCAATCAATCTTGGCGAAGTGGTCACCGCGGATGAGAAGCACTGGACGTTGCAGCTCAAAGGGGCTGGGCTGACGCCATACTCTCGGACCGCGGATGGTTTGGCGGTTCTGCGATCGAGCGTTCGCGAATTTCTTTGCAGCGAAGCGATGCATCACTTGGGCGTGCCGACCACGCGGGCTCTCAGTTTGGTGCTGACCGGTGAGAAGGTGCTTCGTGACATGTTCTATGACGGGCATCCTGAGCATGAACTGGGTGCGATCGTATGCCGAGTCGCACCGTCGTTCATTCGGTTTGGCAACTTTGAGATCTTCGCGTCACGGGAAGACACCGAGACGTTGCAAACGCTGGTGGAACACACGATTCGATCGGAGTTTTCGCATCTGTTATCGGAGCCGGATGCCGAGATTGGCCCGGATGTGATTGCGGCGATGTTCGAGGAAGTTTGCCGGACGACCGCGGAGATGGTGGTGCACTGGATGCGAGTCGGCTTTGTCCACGGTGTGATGAACACGGACAACATGTCAATTCTTGGGCTGACGATTGACTATGGCCCGTACGGTTGGCTGGAGGATTACGATCCCGACTGGACGCCGAACACCACCGACGCGCAAGGGCGAAGGTATCGCTACGCTCATCAGCCTCAGATCGCCCAGTGGAACTTAGTGGCGTTGGCCAATGCTTTGGTTCCGTTGGTCAAGGAAGCGGAACCGTTGCAACGAGGGATCGCGGTTTATGTCGAGGAGTTCCAAAAGAGTTGGCACTCAATGATGGCAGGCAAGCTGGGGCTGTCCAAGTACGAGAGTGAGACCGATGACGAGTTGGTCGACTCGTTGTTGACGTTGTTGCAATTGGCCGAGACCGACATGACGATTTTCTATCGGCGGTTGGCGGACATTGAACTTGGGACGCGAGAGCAACCTGTCACGTTGGAACTGGCGGCTGTGCTTCGTCATCTTTCCGAGGCGCACTACGTTGCCGATGAAGTCACGGAAGAGTACCAGCAGGCGTTGATGGATTGGATGCGTTCCTATCAATCGCGTGTTTTGGCGGACGATGGTTTTCCCGCGGAGGATTCGCAGCGACGGCAGCGAATGAATGCGGTCAATCCGAAGTATGTGCTGCGGAACTACTTGGCTCAGTTGGCGATCGATGCGTGTGACAAGGGCGACGATTCGTTGGTGAGTGAGTTGTTGGAAGTTCTACGTCGACCGTATGACGATCAACCGGGGAAAGAACGCTTTGCCGAGAAGCGACCCGAGTGGGCGCGTCACCGTCCGGGTTGTTCGATGTTGTCGTGCAGTTCATAACCTATCTTCGGATTGGTTCGAGCCGCGCACATCGATGGACAAACACTTCTCATGCGAATTCTGTTAACGAATGATGATGGCGTTCATGCCCCAGGTCTGGCGGCACTGCGTCAACAACTGCGTCACTTGGGCGAGGTCATCACGGTCGCTCCGGCAACGGAGCAAAGTGGTGTTGGCCATTCGATCACCTATCTGACCCCGTTGGTTCCAAAATCCATTCATCGCGATGGTGTTCATTGGGCTTGGGCGGTCGAAGGGTCACCGGCCGATTGCGTGAAGCTTTCCTTGGCTGAGTTGTTCGTCGATGAACCCATTGATTTGGTCGTCAGCGGGATCAACAACGGACTGAACGCCGGAATCAACGTGCTGTATTCCGGCACCGTCGCGGCTGCGATTGAAGGCGCGTTCTTTGGCGTGACCAGCGTCGCTGTGTCGCTAGAAAATTCGGACGACAACGACTTCGACGCGGCGGCGGTGATCGCTCGCAATGTCATCGGTGAAATCGTTCGTCATGAAGAGTCGCGAGGTGGGTTGTTCAATTTGAACGTGCCGACTGCTGCGACGGAATCTGCAAGCGAAGTGAAAGTCGTGCCGATGGGATTGGCTCAGTACGGACGACGTTATGAAAAACGTCAGGACCCCGGCGGACGTGATTACTATTGGGCACTGTGGACACAACCCGATAAGCCACCTGCGGAAATGACCGACGTGACCCAGCTTCGCGAGGGGTGTGTGACCTTAACCCCCCTGCATTTCAACTTGACGCGAGATGATCTTCTAAGCGAGATGAAGGATTGGAACTTGCGTCCGTGATTCCACTCAATTCGTTTTGCGCGTCTCGATTCGAGTTGGCCGGCCCGTAGAATGTTTTCGCGTGGCGGGACGAATGAGACCGACACGCTGCTTTTCTATTTGAGCCGGATGCATGCAGAACTCTTCCCGACGCCTTCGCGTTGAAAACTTGGAACATCGACGCTTGTTGGCTGCCGATTCCATGATCGGTCCACATAATCCTGATGGCTGGGGAGAGGTTTCGGTGCCGTCCGCTTTGGCCGCAGCAGAAGACGTTTCTTCGCGAGAGAGTTCTGGTCGCGAAGCAGAAGGCGAAAGTGTCCTCAAAGTCCGGTTGGATTTCTCACTGGACAGCAGCAATTTTTTCACGACTCGATATCCGCAAGCCAAAGCGGTGATGCAGGAAGTGGTGAACCAAGTGGTCGACCGGTTCAACGATACGTTGGCCGCGGTCAATCCGCCGAGTCGATCGGAGATTCAGTGGCAGCCCGCGGTGCTCGATCCGCGGACGGGAGCACTGACCTCGCTGCCTCAATCGTTTCGTGCGGCGGCCAATGAGATTGTGGTGTACGTTCGTGGAAACAACTTGACCGGGCTGACTCGTGGTTTGGGGGGCTACAACTCATTTGGTGTGGGATACAACTGTCCCGATCAAGCCTGCGTCAATCAGGCGAACGCATTCATCAGCAACCTGACCACTCGCGGTGAGACGGGTGCTGCGGCTTCGACGCCCAGCGATTTTGCACCGGTCGTTGGTGCAATCACAATCGATACGCGAAGCGACGTGGATTGGAATTTCGGAGCTGTTGATACCGGCGAGCCGGGCCAGTCGGACTTCCGTGCGGTGGTGGCTCACGAATTTGCACACGTGTTGGGTTTTGGAACGGCTCCGTCGTTCAGCCGATATGTTGCCGGCGGCCGTTTCGCAGGCCCGAATGCCAATGCGATCTTTCCCGGTTCCGCGAATATTCCGATGAACGGCAGCAGCCACTTGGCCAGCTCGGTTCGCGATGTTGTGCCAACGACGATGACCAGTCACTTTGACGGGATGTTGAGCGATCTGGATTTCGCGATCTTGGATGACATTGGTTGGGAACTGACGCCGGACACCCGACCAACGGTTCAGATCGCAACCACGGAACAAACCGTTCCGGAATCTGCAGGCGCGGTTTCGGTCAGTGCGACTTTATCAGCCGCGCCCTCTCAGAGTATCTCGGTGCCCGTGGTGATCTCGGGAACGGCATCGGCAACTTCGGATTACACCGTCACGCCAGCGGCGTTCAATTTTTCATCCGGTCAACGCACCGCGACGATGACGGTGAACGTGGTCGACAATGGTACAAACGAGGGTCTTGAGTCGTTGACGATTCGTCTGGTCGATTCGACTGCCGCCAAGCTGGGAGCGAACACGGAAACCTCGGTCAATATTTTGGATGACGACGGATCGCCGGTCGGACAGACGCAATTGAACTCGCCCGAGTTCAGTAGCACCGCCATCACGGTCCCGGGCAACAATCAACCAGTTGCGTACTTGTTTCGTGCTTCCGCGAATACAACTTTGAATGTGACCAAAGTCGGATCGGCGGCGTCATCAGAAGCGTTTTTTGTGCTCGATGAAAATTTGCAACCAGTCGGTCAATACAACGGTGCGGGTGAGTTGTCCGTGACGTTGTCAGCCAACCAAAATTACGTGCTGCGTTTCGAAGCTCGTGCGACCGCCGAACAATATCAAATCGCATCGACCGCTGGTTTCCAAGCCATCAACAACGACAGTCCTACCAACATTCTTCAACCATCCGATGTGACTGGGGATGGCGAAGTCTCTGCATTGGATGCCTTGCGTGTCATCAACGCGTTGAACGCAGCGGGTGCTTCTGAAATTAATATCGGCAACGAAGCGTTGGAACAGGGAAACTACTATGACGTCACTGGTGACGGGAAAGTGACATCATTGGACGCGTTGCGAGTCATTAACACGTTGTCCGGTCCGGCATCTGGAAATTCCGAGGGGGCGGCGGTTTCGAATTCTTCGGCAACGGCTTTCACGCCGCCGGTTGCAGAATCTGGTGCAACGCGTGCCGACGAAATGGGCCCGCACAAACCCAGTGAGACACAGCTTGGTGGCTTTGTTCCCGCAGTGATTTCTGTTCGCTTGGCTGATCACAATCATGCTCACCATGACGACGAGCATGAGCATGAAGATGACCACGGAGATGAGCATCACGACGAGTCGGAGCACGATCACGCGCACGACAACGACTTCTTCGAATCTTCATCTGCCGCGTTTGCACCAGCGTTGGTGGATTCGGTCTTTGTAGAAATTGGCGCCAGTTGTCTCGCTTGAGCCGCGGTTTCGAGTCGCGTTGGATGGGTTAGACTCACCCCGTCGGCTCGCTGGGTTTCGTTTCGATTCAATCCAGCCTCGTCCAGTTCGGAGAGCCAACTCCAATTCAAACGAGGGTGATTGCGGTGCACGTCAAAGATGCGATTCGGTCGACAATGAATTTGAGCGACATGGTCTTTCGAGGCTATCTCGGCGACCTGGAAGACGCGGATCTGATGCGTCGACCTGGAAAGGGGTGCAACCATCTGGCATGGCAAATCGGACACTTGGTTGTCGCAGAAATCATGATGCTGGGCGGGATGTTTCCTGAGTTCAAAACGGAATTGCCCGAAGGCTTTGAAGAAGCCCATCACAAAGACAAAGTGGATTGCGATGACGCATCGAAGTTCAACACGTTAGCGGAATACTTGGAGCTGATGACCAAGGTTCGTGCCAACACGTTGGCGGCTCTCGAAGCGATGGACGAGTCCAAACTCGATGATCCAGCGCCAGAACAAATGCGAGCTTTTTGCCCGACCGTTGGCGACATGATGATCCTGATCGGGACTCACCCGATGATGCACGCTGGGCAGGTCGTTCCTGTTCGCCGCGAATGTGGCAAACCGGTGATGTTCTGAACGTCGGTTCGGACACTCAGACAAATTGGCATAAAGCTCTTCGGGCATGAAAAAGCCGGAACAGCTTGGTGGCTGATCCGGCAAAACAAAAAGTCTCCTCGCTTCCCGGAGGAGGCGTGCTGTTTTTGAGTGTTGTGCTCGCAAGGTTGAAGTCACCCTCCTGAACGCTGTTGGGGAGGGTCGGAATGCGAGCGTTCAGCGAGAATTCCGGGAGGGGAGTGCGCATCGCTTCCCATGCCCGGCCCTCACCCTCGCGTTCACCTGAACGGCGTCGCTCGACCTCTCCCCAAACTTCGTTTCAGGAGAGGTTCTCAAATGCAGAAGTCCGCCAAAATGCGGCACTCGAAAACTGCACGATTTCGAAGCGGGGCGAACGTCCAAGCGGCTACGAGATGAAACTCAATCGTTCCTGGGCTGCCTGCTCATTTCTTCTTGCGAGGTTTCTTGGGGTCCAGGTTTTGATCCAATTGTTCCTTGCTGACGGTGGATTGGATGCCGTCTTCGGGAATGTTGCCTTTGGCGGTCCAGACCAACGCGTTGAGCACGACTTTGCGATAGTCCTCGATGCCCCAGTTGTCGTGGAAGTGACCGCCGGTGAATCCGAATCCGCGACCACCATCGGGACGTTCGACCACCCACATCATCGCTTCGGCTCGGCCGCCGGATGCTTGGATGTGAGCGTAGGGGCCTCGGGGGTAAACGTAGGGGCCATCACGAACATCGTCGGATGGTTTGGCCAACAGGATCGGTTGGAATTGAAGGCCATCGATTTCTTTGGCTTCGTTGCCGGGCATGCCTGACAAGAAACGCATGTTGAAGTACCACTCGTCGTTGGCTTGGAACGGTTGGACCCCGTTGGTGACGGGGTGATCGGGGAAGACCGCGAAAGTGGGTTCCCAAATTGGGTTGCATGAAAACTGGTGTTCATAGTGGCCACCGATCCAGCGTTTCATTTCGTCGCCGGCTTGATCGGTCAAGACTTCCACGCCGTAGTGCATGAAGCCCAGGCCGACTCCGTTTTTGGCCCACTCGTCGATCATTTTCAGGCGACGCCCTTCTTCTTGGACAATTTCGTGGCGTCCGCCACCGTCCATGTAGAACACGACCGCATCCGCGTTGTCGAAGATAGCTTCGTCTTGGGGCCATCCGTTCAGGACCACTTCGACGTCCAAATCTTCGACGTCTTTCAGGGAATCAGCCAGCAGTTGCACGCCTGCATTGAACTCGTGCATTCGGGGCGGGTGAGAGGGTTTGCCAGCGACCAAGACGAGTTTTTGAGTTTCTGCCAGGCTGGTTTGGGGCACGACGGCGGTCGCGACGAACAGCAGAATCAGGGCAGGGATGAGATGCAAACGACGGACGTTCAAGGTGTTCACTCGGAGTGCGGGAGGGTTGGAAGGAAGGAACCCGCAGTATAACTCACCGTCCGTTTCGGCGTCGTCAGGTCTGACCCCCTCGTTGGTATCAGAGCATCATGCCGGCGATGGCACCGGTCATGCAGCACGCCAGCAACCCACCGAACATCGCTCGAAGTCCCAGGGAGGCCAGGTCGGATTTTCGTTCGGGGACCAATCCGCCGATCCCGCCGACCTGGATTCCAATCGCGGCGAAATTGCTGAATCCGGCCAGGGCATACGTCAACACCGTCGCGGTGCGTGCACTGATGGTGGGTTCTTCCGCCTGAACGAGTTGGCCAAGTTGTTGATAGGCGATGAATTCATTGGCGACTGTTTTGAGACCGATCAGTTCGCCCGCCGCTCGGCATTCTGAGGTGGGAATTCCTAGCAGCCAAGCAAGTGGCCAGCACGCGTAGCCCAGGATCACGCCAAGAGTGACCAGGGGATCTTTGTTGGAGTCCACCCAGCCGAAGGTTGTGCAGATGCCACCAAGCAGCAAATCGATCAGTGCGATGAGGGCGAGAAATGCGATCAATATCGCGCCCACGTTGAGTGCCAACTTCAATCCATCGCTGGCGCCTTCGACCGCCGCCGCAATGACGTTCACATGCGTTCGTTCGATCTTCAGCGTCATCGCGTCGTCGGCGACCTTTTGGTTGCTATTCGAACGCTCGGCAGTCAATTCCTCTGGCGTGTTCGGCACCATGACCTTTGCGATCAAGAGAGCTGCGGGCGCACTGATGATTGACGCGGTCAGCAGGTGGCTGATGTCCACGCCCATCTTTGCGTACGCACCCAGCAAGCCTCCCGTGACGGTCGCGAATCCGCCGGTCATCATCGCGCACAGTTCGCTGCGGCTCATCCTCGACAGGTACGGACGGACGACTAAAGGAGCTTCGGTGTGACCGACGAACACGTTCGCCGCAGCGGCCAATGTTTCTGGCCCGCTCGTTTTCAAGGAGAACTTCATCACCCAAGCCATCGCCCAAACGATTCGCTGCATGACCCCGAGGTGATACAGAACGCTCATCAGCGAAGAGAAGAAGATCACGGTCGGCAAGACGCCGAACGCGAAAGTTGCCAGCAGTGAATCGCCCAGTGGGTTGTTTGCACCGGTGGAAAACAAAAATCCCGATCCGGCATCGACGGTGCTCATCAATTTCTGAAAGCCATCGCCGATGTGTTTGAATGTTTTTTGACCCAGGTCGGTTTGCAGCACCAGAACAGCCAGAGTGAATTGCAATAGCAGGCCGCCGATCACAATCCGCCACGGAAATTGTCGTCGATCGGTGCTGATGGACCACGCCAGTGTCACGAACACGACGATGCCCAAGCCGCACACCAATCGTGGGAAGATCTCGTTCAACTGCGGCACCAGAATCAGGAAGCATGGTCTGCGATCAATATCGCCCGTGATAAACTTTGTCGCCGATCATATCATCCGGAAGCATCATCCAAGGATGCGAAAGATTCAGCGTCCCGGCCGATCACTCTCCATCCATCGTGAAGTTGATGAGCAACTACGACAAAGTCCCGTATCCCGATTTCATTCATCCGGCGACTCTTCCTGGCAACATGGCCGCGATCGCTCGGCTGCACGGTGTGAATGCACCATCGCCGGAGTCATGCCGTGTTTTGGAATTGGCGTGTGGTCCAGGCGGTAATTTGATCTCGTTGGCAACACTGTTGCCGAACAGTCACTTCGAGGGAATCGATTTAGCCGCCGGTCACGTAAAAACGGGCAACTCGATGATTGGCAAGCTCGGTCTATCGAACATTCAGTTGCACCACGGACGGATTGAGGATTGGGTCACGGAAGCGGATAGCGATGAGGAACGGTTTGACTACATCATCGCGCATGGTGCTTATTCCTGGGTCCCCGAAGAAGCCCGGCAAGCGATCCTGGCGATTTGTCAGTTGCGTTTGTCTGACAACGGAGTCGCGCTGATTAGCTACAACACTTATCCAGGTTGGCATCAGCGACAAATGGCCCGCGACATCATGCGATATCACGCGGATGGAATTGAGGATCCGCAGACGCGACTGCGACATGGTAAGGCTTTGCTGAGCTCGGTTGCGCAAAACGTTCCGCAGGGATCAGCGTACCGAGTGGCCCTGGAAGAAGAACTCAAGGCACTCGATCAGGCCAACGAAGCCTACATCTCACACGAGCAATTCGAAGACACCAATCGGCCCTGTTACTTTCACGAATTCGCGACCGAAGCAGCCTCGCATTGTTTGCAAACCATCGCCGAGGCGGACTGGGGCGATTCAACCTACGAACAGGTTCGTCCCGATGTCGCATCGGCGCTGGCGTCGCTGCCAAAAATTCGCCGAGCCCAAACGCTGGACTTCTTTCGTCGTCGAACGTTTCGGCAAACATTGTTGTGTCGCGACTCGGTTGCCGTCAGTGAGCAGCTTCAGTCCTCTGCGATGGAGTCGATGCACTTTGTGACTTCGTCCAAGCTGGAAGGGGATCAGATCACCGGTTCGAACGGGTTGAGCGGAACCGTTGATCATCCCGTGACCCAAGCTGCCATCGGTCGCTTGGTCGATCAGTACCCGTCATCGATCAGATGCGAAGAACTCTGCGCAATCGTTGATTCTCAAGAACCTGATTCGATCGCGACTTTGAAAGCCGATTTATTCAATTTGGTATGTGTCGGATTGGTGTCGGTCAGTGCATCGCCGACGGAGGCGTGCCGCGAAGTTTCTTCCCACCCGCGTGCCACGGCGCTTTCACGAGAACAAGTCTTGCTGGGTGATACCGTGACAAATCTGCGTCACCAACCGATTCGACTGGATGATACAACGGCTCATTTGGTCCGGTGCTGCGATGGTCAATCGGACCATGCGAGTTTGATCGAGAGCATGATCGCTTATGCGATGGCCAACGGTGGTTTGGTCGAAGGAGAACAAGTCATCACCGGCGAAGAGAATCTGCGACCGTTGGTGAATTCAAAGATGACTTCCAACCTGCAACGTCTCGCTGCGATGGCATTGTTGGTCGGATGAAACGATTGAACAGGCGGACGCGTGCCCGAAGGCAGGCCACCGTCTCCATTTCAGAGGTCGTGCCGTTTTATTTCACCCTCCCCTCGCTTCGCTCGACCCTCCCAGGGGGAGGCTGATGAGAAACGCTTGGCAACACAGCACTTCAAAACTGCACGACCTCTTCAGTTGGCGGGCGTGGTCGGTGGCGTGGCGACTGGCGAAATCGTTCGCTCAAGCGAAGGACGATAGAAGATTGCCACGGGAAGGAACAACACCGCCATCGCGCCGAACACGGTGCTCCGCGGCAGATCAGCGGAGGTCAGGATCGTGTTGAGGATTTGATACAGCACGCCTGACATCACGATCGCGAAAAAGTTGGCTTGGTTCATGACCGCGATCATGCGGCCTTTGAGTTCCTCAGGCGGTCGGGCTTGCAGGAACACTTGAATCGGAATCGCGAAAAATGCGGCGGAGGCGCCGAGCAGCATTAGCACGGGAATCGAACCGCCAAAGCCGAGCAGGTGTCGGCCGCCGGGCAACGAGATCGCGAGCACGGCGCAGAAAGCGACGACGCCCCACATACCAATTTGAATGACAACCCGGTCAGACAGTTTGCGGCTCAGTGCACCCGCGGCGGCGCCACCGGCGGCGATTCCGACGCTGATCAAGGACACCATCAAACTGGTCTTTGTGTCAGATATCTCAAGCTGAGTTTTACCGAGCGAGTTGACGGCTTGGATCGTCAGGCCTGCGATCAACCAAAACACGCACGATGCCAGCAACGCGATCAACAGTGGTGTGTCTTTTTTGAGAAGCGTCCGCATCGCTTTCGGGACCGCCAAGTATTCGGCTTTGAGTTTCAAGGTCGGATCCGCGGCGGGCAGACGAATGATCAAGAGGCTGGTGATCGTTCCAACAACTGCGATGCCAACGCACACCAGCGAACCGATCCACAAACCCGAGGCGGCTTCCATTTGTGGGACTCCCGCCGGCACGATCGAATCCTTCAGCGGGCCGGCGACCGCGGTGCCGATGATGATCGCTATGAAGGTAGTCATCAGAACCAAACCGTTGCCGCGATTGAGTTGGTTGCCCGACAACATCTCGGGCATGATGCCGTATTTGCCAGGCCCAAAAAATGTGCTTTGCAGCCCCATCAAGAACAGCACAATCCAAAGTCCCGCGAATCCGATCATGGGCGTGGCGAGGAACGCGAGCAGACCGAGTCCCATGACAACGATCTCGGCGACCTTACTGGTTACGATGATCGTGCGTTTGCTGAAACGATCGGCCAGGTAACCGGCCAAGCCGCCAAAGACAACAAAGGGCAATCCGAAGACGACTGTGGCGATCCCTTGCAAGTCACCTCCGCCGGATGGTTTGGCCGCTGGTGCACCAGCGAGGTCCTCGGAGACTTCGACTGCCACGGCGCCATCGACGAGGTTGGTTTCGGTGACCGTGGCCGCAACGGCAGTGGGAATGGCCAGCAACAGCAACAACTGTTTGAAAAGGTTGTCGTTGAAGGCACCAAAGAATTGGGTCGCGATGAAGCCAACGAACGAGGGATGGCTGAGCGAGTCGATCGGACCGTCTTTGGGCTGGACGCCGGCGGGATCTGATTCGGTGGGCACTGCTGCGTCACCGATCGCGTACGGGTTGTCAGCTGCGGTGGACGCGGTGGGAGAATCTGACATGGAGATTCAGTTACAGTGGAAAGCGAGTGGAGCGAAGACAGAGCGTGAACGGAAGCAAAGCTTTGAGCGGTGCGGCTCGGAAGATGGATTGCCGTCTACCGAGCAAAGTGCCCGTTGGACGCGGAGCCATTCGCACATTCTTCGAGGTTTGTCTGTTCACTTCCAGATGAATCCGTTTGGGAGCCACCGAAAGGGAGCGATGATTCGAGACGCAAGGTTACCATCATGCCGATGACGCCGGGTTACCACACAGGCGGGTTGTTGCTGCACGATCCGGTCTCGACGATCGAACCCTTGGTGTCGATGGGATACCGCTGCGTCGCGGTTCGGCCGAGAAGAGGGATTTTGGCCTGGGAGAAGGGGCTGGCGGCGGATCGGACCTTGTCCAGCCAAGCTCGCGGCCCAGAGAGCGACTCCTGGGATCGTTTTCTGGATGAGGCACGTTTGCATCGTTGCCGGGTCGTGATCGATACCGAGTCGTCGTTTGTGCTGGATCGCGAAAAAGCGGCGATGCCTTCTTTGGCGGATTCGAATGCCGATTGCAGTCAGGCAACCTTGGATTGGTGTGAGCACTGGATTCGGATGGCCGAGCGATTGCCGGGCACCGTTTTGACTCTGGGCTCGGGAGTTTGGCCGCGAGACGAGTTTTCACCGGGATTGAGCGAATCGGATTTGGAACGATTGGCATCGAGATTGGAATCACTGGCCTCGTTTGCTGAGCAGCGGGGCGTTTCAATTGCGCTACGGCCGGCGACGGGGCACGCGATCTCGAGCGTCGCCGAATTTGAGCGGATGTGCCAGTGGCTTCCCGAAAGCGTGAATTTGGGCCTCGCGGCGGATCTGGGCGAAATGGTTTCGGCGGGCGAGATGCCGTTGGGGGCTCGGTTGCAGCGGAACGCCGAACGGCTGAAGCTCGTGTATTTGTGCGATCACCGTTGGCCGGGGCAGCCGCCTCGCGATTTGCCGCTGGGGACGGTTGGACGCGATGACACACCGATTGGCACCGGGGAACTGACACTTCGCCGGGTCACCGAGACACTGGGTAAGATGGGATTTGACGGCCCCTTGGTCGCTCGGGTCGAAGGGCACTGCGAACAAGGGTTGCGAATCCCGCGTCTAGGAATGCAGCATTTGATGCAGTGCCGATGGTGGCGACAGGCTTGTGAGCAGACATGAAACGAATTTGTGAAACCTAAAAGCCTTGTTTTTTGCGACAATTGCAAGTGGACCGGCCAACCGGGACACTCCTATGATCAAAGAGCACCGGCAAGGACTCTTGCGAGAGTTGGAGGCGGTGCCGAACTTCCAAATCAGCAGCAATGAACGAAGTCTCGGTTGTGACAGATGTGATTGCAAAACCGGCCGTGCAGGCTGGCATTGCTCTAGTGGTTCTAGCCATCTTGATTGCACTCGCATTTTGGGTGTTGGCAAGGTTGCGCGACTACAACACTGACGACCAGCTAGACACCCCAGAAGTGTTCGCAAACCTGGAAGAAATGCGACGCAAAGGTGACATAAGCGAAGAGGAATTCCGAACTATACAAGCAGCAACGCGGTCAACTTCCGCTTCGACGACTGATCCTCCGGTTCCCTCAGCCTCCCAGGCCGATTCCGGTCTCGATTCTTCCCCTCCTCCTCGTTCTTACGAAGAGGGCGAGAATGAATCGCGAACCTGAACGAACAAGGCACCGGAGAAACGGTGAGTCGTCGATCACAGCCGATCTCGTTGCGACCCAAAACCGTCGATGGTTCGCCCTCCCAATTCTCGGGCATACCAATCATCGACAAACGATGAAACCCATTACCAAACCACGAGTGGCTCGAGCTTCGAGGACAAGGATGTTCCTTCGGCGCGGGTTGATCCGGATGCAAATTCGGGTCGCTAGGTGTTGAAAAGCATTCGAGTCGTGGCCGATCCGTTCGATGTGTCGAGTTCTTTTGCGAGAACGCGCCTTCAATGTTCGGTGGATGCGAGGAATCGCGTACAATAAAGCGTGAACGCCGAATACGGTGTTGGCGCTCGATTGCCCGCGAAAACCTCATTGATCGTCATCCGCCGACGCCGAGGGACGAGCCCGCAATGTTGGACTCATAAAAGTAAGGAGTCGTGTATGCCCACCAAGGAAACTTCGAACTCTCGCCGCGGCAGCGCAGCGACGAAGAAGAATGCGTTTTGCAGCTTCTGTCGTAAGAGTTACCGTGACGTCGGTCCCCTCGTCGAAGGCCCCGGAGACGTTTACATCTGTGCCGAGTGCATTGACTTGTGTCAATCCATTCTGGATCAGGAACAACGTCGTCGCGGCCCGTCCAAGTCATTGTTCAGCGACATCCCGTCGCCGCGTTCGATTGTCGAGCACCTGGACAATTATGTCATCGGTCAAGGTTCGGCCAAACGCGTTTTGGCGGTGGCGGTTCACAACCACTACAAACGACTCAGCAATGGTGCCGATGGCAGCAACGGCGAAGTCGAGATCGAGAAGAGCAACATCCTGTTGGCAGGACCAACAGGCAGCGGCAAAACATTGCTGGCTCGTTCACTCGCTCGCATGCTGAACGTGCCCTTCGCCATCGGCGATGCGACCACGCTGACCGAAGCGGGTTATGTGGGCGAAGATGTCGAGAACCTGTTGCTGAAATTGTTGCACGCTGCTGACTTCGATGTCGAAGCCGCTCAGCGTGGGATTCTTTACATCGATGAAGTCGACAAGATCGGCAGCACGAACGGCAACGTCTCGATCACGCGTGATGTTTCAGGTGAAGGCGTTCAGCAAAGCTTGTTGAAAATGCTGGAAGGCACCGTCGCCAACGTTCCACCACAAGGCGGACGTAAGCATCCCGAGCAGCAGTACATCCAGCTGGATACGAGCAACATCCTGTTCATCTGCGGTGGCACGTTTGTCGGAATCGAAGAGATCATTCGCCGTCGTCTGGGACATCGCACGCTCGGATTTGGCGAAGGTGCCAACGTCCGCAACGAGCAAACTCCGGGTGAATTGGTCGCTCAAGTCCAGACCGAAGACATTCTGAAGTTCGGTTTGATTCCTGAGCTCGTTGGTCGGATGCCGGTCATCAGTTACCTGCAGCCGCTCGATTTGGAAGGTCTGATTCAAGTCCTGACCGAACCCAAGAATTCCTTGGTCAAGCAGTATCAAGCGTTGTTCGCGATGGAAAATTGCGAACTCGAGTTCACCGAAGAAGCCTTGCATGCGATTGCGAAGAAAGCGGTCGACAAGGGCGTCGGGGCTCGTGGTTTGCGAGGCATCATGGAAGACGTGATGCTGGACATCATGTATGACTTGCCCGAACAAGAAGCCGGCAAGGTTTACACGATTGACGAAGCGATCGTGACCGGCAAACAAGACTTGTTCAAAATGCCAACGACCAAGAGTGCCTAGGCACCTCTGAATGATCTGATGATACGAATCCATTCGTTGAAATCTAACTCGCATCGCCAAGCCCGCCTGTTTCAGGTTGGCTTGGCGTTTGCCGTTTGGTGCGGCCTGGTCGTCGGGACGTCGGGGCTGATATTGATCGCCGGCTCGCATTCCGCGTTTGCGAAACAACCGCTTGCCAAAGCGGCGTGGGGCGTGGACTCGGGCGTCGTTCGTTTGCCAGCCGGTTTGGTTGCACAGTCGATGCCGCGCGATCGATTCAATCAGTTGTTGTTTCTTGGCACACCCAAGCTGAGCCACGGCGACGTTGATGACGTGATCGAAACGGTTCGTCAAAATAGCAGCCTGTTTGGATTGGCGATCATGGCCACGGTTGTTCAGCAGGACGGCAAGTACCAGCTTCGCGAAGTCGGGCTGGGGCATTCCTATATGATTGGCAAGCGTCCGACGATCGTCACATCGGAGAAAGCGGACTCGCTCGGGGCGGACTTGGGGATGATTGCCAGTCGCGTATTGGCCAAGAACGAATCCATGATGGATCCGCCGATGGTGGTGATTCAGACCACGTCGTTGATCGTTTTTGATGTCACCGCGTTGATGGCGATCAATGGTCAGCATGTCGATCGTCGGATGCGGCATTTGATTTGGACGCACCCAACGACCGGTCGAACGGCAACGGCGGTTTGGTTGCTGAACGAAGAAATCACTCCTCCGGGTGCAAAACAGTGGGCGATCGAGTCCGCAATGCCGATTCATCTGATTCCGGCTGACACCGTCGAGGATCGTGCCATTCATGTTGATGGCGACGAAATCTCGTGGGCGATACCCAGTGACCGGGCATTTGCACTGCAGCGATTGCCTGGCAAGACGCAGGTTTCCTGGTCTCCCGCGTTGCGAGAGCATTTGGGAAATCGAGCGTTTGACGAAGCCTCACTGGGTCGAATGCTGGAAGCGATCAACGATGCGATTGCCAGTGCGACTGGATCGGAGACGCAAAACAGGTAGTTTTGGCCTTGCAGGCAGGCCGGAAATCGGCATACTGCCGTGCTTCGAAAAATTGCTCCGCCAGGAATCCCGCGCCCCGTGTTCGGAATCGCACTTCTCAAAGTGCCGTTTTTGATTCAACGATGATGGCTGCGAACACGATTTCAAAGCGGTTTTCCCCTTCCATATCCACTTTCATTGCCCAGGTCGGTCCCCGTTATGACGGACGTCATTCAAGTCACTAAACGTGAATCCACCGGCACGGCCGCCACTCGCCGTTTGCGTCGCGACGGTCATGTTCCTGCCGTCCTGTACGGTCACGGCGAAGCCAACGAACACTTGGCTGTTCCTTCGGCACAAGTCAAAGGCCTGCTGCGTCACCACAGCAAGACTGTCCAGCTGTCCGGCGATGTCGATGAGACCGCCTTGGTCAGCGACATGCAGTGGGATCCATTGGGCATCGAAGTCCTGCACATGGACCTGATCCGGGTCAACCTGAAGGAAAAGGTCGAATTGGGCGTGCCAATCGTGCTCCACGGCGAAGCCGTTGGTGTTCGCGAAGGCGGAATGCTGCTGGAAAACGTTCACGAAGTTGAAATTCGTTGCTCAGCCGGATCGATTCCTGACAACTTGGTTCTGGAAGTCTCCGAACTAGGTGTGGGCGAGCACAAAACCGCCGGTGATTTGACGCTTCCTGAAGGCGTGGAATTGATCACCGACGTTGACGTCGTTATCGCGCACATCGAAGCTCAACGCGACGAAGAAATCGCCGAAGCTGGCGACGCCTTGGCAGAACCTGAGGTGATCAGCAAAGGCTCTGGCGAAGCGGACGAGTGAAGTTAGTCGTCGGCTTGGGTAACCCTGGTCGGAAATACGACCAAACCCGCCACAACATTGGATTCATGGTCGCCGACGCCCTCGTGCGTCGGTATGTCGGTTCTCCCCCGACGACCAAATTTGAGGGAGAGATCAGCGAGTGTCGCATCGAAAACGAAAAGGTTTTGGTGCTTTGCCCGCAAACATACATGAACGCCAGTGGGCAAAGTGTCCGCAAGGCAATGGATTTTTACAAACTTTCCCCGGAAGACATCCTCGTCATTTGTGATGACTTGAACCTCGAAACCGGTCGCGTTCGATTGCGACGATCTGGTTCCGCTGGTGGTCAAAAAGGCCTGGTCGACATCATTCGTCACCTCGGCAGCGAACAATGGGCGAGACTAAAGATCGGAATCGGACGTCCGCCAGCGAAATGGCAGGTGTCTGATTATGTTTTGGGCAAGTTTGACAAAACCGAATTAGAAGAAATGGAACATGCCATCGTGCATTCCTGTGACGCCACCGCTTGTTGGGTGGCCGACGGAGTGACGGAAGCCATGAACCGTTACAATGCCGCCAGCGGCACTTAGTCAATTTTTTTCCCGTTCCCGCACCTCCCGCGATCTTTCCCGTGGCAAAAGTCAACACTTACGAAACGCTGTTCATCCTCGATAGCAATCACTACGCACGCGATCCCGGTGGCGTCGCCAAGCAGCTCGAAGAGCTGATCGCCGAGAACGGTGGTGAAGTGCAAGTCAGTCGGATGTGGATGGAGCAAAAGCTCGCTTATCCAATCGACAAGCACCAAAAGGGCACCTACTACCTGATCTATTTCAGCATGGAAGGCCCGAATTTGACTCAATTGGCTCGTGCCTTCGCACTGGCGGAGCCCGTTATTCGTGAACTGACCATCAAGTTGGATCCTCGTTTGGTTGAGCCAATTCTCGCCAACGCTCGTGGTGAACACTTCACCGGACCAGCTGGTGCAGAAGGTTCCGACGATGAGTCGACCGAAAGCACTGACGAAGCGGTTGCTGAAACCGCCGATGCTTGATCGCGATTGATTCGAATTCCGGGAGGACACAACCATGGCAAGTTTTAACCGCGTGATGTTGATGGGTAATTTGACCCGCGACATCGAACTGCGTTACTTGCCCAGCGGAATGGCCGTCGCGGAGTTTTCGATTGCAGTCAACGAAAAACGCAAGGCGTCCGATGGACAGTGGGTCGAAGATGTTTCGTTCTTTGAGATCACGCTGTTTGGACGCACCGCAGAAGTCGCGAGTGAATACCTTTCCAAAGGCTCACCGATCTTCGTCGAAGGCCGTCTGAAACAGGACACGTGGGAAAAAGACGGTCAGAAGCGTTCCAAGGTCAAAGTGATCGGCGAACGCATGCAAATGATCGGCGGCCGAGGTGAATCCGGTGGCGGTGGTGGAGGTGGAGGCGGACGACCCGCTGCTTCGCGACCGAATTCCGGTGGGGCTCCTGCCGAATCGCAACGTTCCAATTACGTCAATTCCAATACTCCTTCCTCGCATGATTCACAACCGACCGGAGACGGCCCTGGTTACGACGAACCGGATATCCCGTTCTAGCAACCAACCCGCCACGTGACGTTTTCGATCACCTCCGATCATCCCGAATCAGAACCCTTTATCCTTCGACCCTGAACCATGTCAAAATCAGCGACTAGCCACTTCAAGCGGCTTCCAAAAGGCCAGAATGGCGGTATCGAACTGCTGTTGATCCACAACGTTGAACACCTCGGACGCCAAGGCGACTTGGTCGAAGTCAAAGCCGGTTACGCGTTGAACTACTTGCTGCCACAAGGTTTGGCGACGATCGCAACCGACCACCACAAACGGATGGTCGAGAAGCACCGCGAAAAATTGCGTGCGATCGAGTTGGAGAAGCTGAAAAGCTACCGCGAACAAGCCGACGAATTGGCCAAGCAGTCGATCACGATCGAAGCCAACGCCAACGACGAAGGTCACTTGTACGGCAGCGTCGGTCCTCACGAAATCGTCGATGCTCTCAAGGCCAGCGGCATCACGTTGGCTCAAGACCAGATCCGTTTGGAAGGTCCTTTGAAAGAGTTGGGTCTTTACACGGTGAAGATTCACCTGCACAGCGAAGTCGATGCCAGCCTGAAGGTTTGGGTCGTTCCAACCGTTGCTGCAGAAGGTGGCGAACCAGGCGCCAGCTGATCTGGACTGCGACATTTTTGGCGTTGCAATCCGCAACGCAAAACGCCAGAAGAGATAGACGCAACCGTGCACCGATGTTCGACTCTGATGTCGAACGGTTGCACGGAATGCAATGAGACACGATCAGGCCCTGAGTCTGGTTGCCACGGGGCTGTGGCGGAACTGGCAGACGCGCTAGATTTAGGATCTAGTTCCTTCGGGAGTGCAGGTTCGATTCCTGTCAGCCCTATTTCCATTTGAACGAGTGAAACCTCATGGATGAGGCCACACGGTATCGATTTCACGCGATGTGCTTCGCGCGATCATTCGTTCTAAGCGGTTTCTTGTCGTGGTTCATCGCTGGGACCACAGACGCTCAAACGCCGCCAATGCAAGTGTCACCGTCTCAACCGGTGGCCATTGAGCATGACCCCAGTCGATGGCTCATTGGCGAGCCTCCTGAAATCGAGCTGGAGAACTTTCGCCGTGGCGTGTTCCAGGGCGGCGAATTGTTGGGTGGGTATCTCTCAGATGGTAGTGATGCATCCGTTGGCCCCGGGATGTCTGGTGGGTTCGACGAAACGTTTTGGGAAGTCCGGCTGAGCACAGGCATTCCTCTGGGAAGCCTCGACAACTTGCTCGGAGTGCGTCCATTCTTTCGGGCGGACCATCTCAGTGGTCTGTCGGGCATCGATGCCCCAGAGACGCTCTACAGCACCGGTGTCACGTTGTTTCATCGCAAGAAGTGGAACGAGCGTGTATCGACCATCGTCATCGCAACGCCATCGGTTCGGAGCGACTTCACGACGAGCGACAACGCGTTTCGGTTGTTTGGGTTGGGGTTGGTCAATTGGCAGTGCCGTGAGGACTTGAGCCTGTCGTTGGGAGCGGTCTATTTCGATCGCAGTGACCTCGGTGTCTTGCCGGCGTTTGGTTTGAGTTGGACTCCGACACCGCGATGGAAAATTGACTTGATGATGCCGCGACCACAAATCAATCGACGATTGTGGGTCGATCCGGGCCAGGCGGAAGGTTGGGCATTCGTCGGTGGTTCAATCGGTGGCAATACGTGGGCGGTGACCCGCGAAGGCGGCGTCAGAGACGGCCAAAGTGATGAATTGACCGTGAATGGCCTTCGGGTCTTCGGTGGCTACGAAACGCTCGTGACGGGCAATCGGGGATGGGGAATGGAGGTCGGCTACGTTTTCAACCGATCGCTGGAGTACGAGCAGGATGCGATTGAATTCGACCTGCACGATGCGGTGTTCATCGAAGCGAACTGGAAATTTTGAGCAGGGTTGTTTCCGGAGAATTCCTGATCGGCTCGGTCTACAATCTGTGCGAAGGCGAGGTCCGATGGATCTCTATTTTCCGGATGATTCCAATGACCGACGCATCATGCTCTCTTCAAAAAGTCTATCGTCCTTCGCTTCTTGCTTGGTTTTGTTTTCGCTTTCAGTGGGGATCCATCGGCAGGCGTCCGCACAAGATGGATTTCCTGGCGATCGTTTGAAAGAGTTGGCTCCACCCAACTTCGCCATTGGCGGAGTGATGGGCGGGTACGACACCGAGTCGCTCAACACCCCGGTCCTTGATCTGGCTCGATCGGAGTTCAATGCGGTGACGGCGAAGGCGTTCATGCCGTTTGGTCCTTGGACCGACCCCAACCAGCCGATCGATACGTCGGGGCTCACACAGAACGTTGCTTGGGCCGTTCAGAATGGCATGCAGGTGCACGCTCACGTGCTGGTCTATCCGACTGAGAATGTTCGACTGCCTTGGTTCCAAAACCTGCCCAACGAAGAGGTCGAGCAAGTTCTGCAGCAGTACACGTCGACGATGGCGAGCAGTGTGTCCGGCGGTGTTTGGGTGTGGGACGTTGTCAACGAAGTCATTGGTGACAACGGCGACGTGATGGATGCCGATGGGCTTCGGATGGGGCTTGGTACCGGTGAAAACTATGTGCCCTACAAAGAGTACGCGGCGATGGGGCCGGACTACATCGCGAAAGCGTTTGAGTGGGCTCACGAAGCCGATCCGAACGCGTTGCTGATTCTCAACGAGTACTCCGCCGAAACGGTGAACGACAAATCGGACCGTTTGCTGGCGTTGTGCAAGCGACTGCGAGACCAAGGTGTTCCCATCGACGGGGTTGGTTTTCAAAACCACTGGCTCGACCTTCGCTACGAACCCAACTACGACAGCATTCGCGAAAACTTTCAACGGTTTGCCAACGAGGGTTTTCAGGTCTTCATCACCGAGTGTGATGTGGCGGCGGTTCACACGCAGGACCCAGCGGGCAACCCTCCATCGCAGGAACAGCTGCAGCGTCAGGCTCGCGTGTTTTCGAACCTGTTGCAGATCGCGCTCGAGCAACCTGCGTGCAAGTCATTCTTGATGTGGGACTACACCGATGAGACCTCGTGGTTGCAGGACACGGACTTCACATTGAGCTTGGCGGATCGTCGACCGGGATATTCCGACACGGTGATTCCACCCGGAACATCAATGTTTGCAACGCCGATCGCAGGCGGCGATGGCATCGTTCCGATCTCGCCGAAGTTGGCGTATTTGGAGATGCAGGCGACCCTTCTGAATCGATCTTTCGACACCTACCGAGTGACCAGCGGTTGGGATTGGCAAACGTCCTACTTGGCTCGCTTTGGTCAACCCAATTCGGAAGGCCAGTTCGTTCCGGGCACCGACGTTTATGCCGAACGCTTGGACGATCAGTCCGAGACGTGGTCCAGCTTGAAGTGGGAACTGGAGCGGATTGATGCCAGTGCTTATCGCATTCGCAACCTGTGGGGCGATGGGGCGGACTATCTGACTCGGCAACCCGACCCCAATGAAGATCCCAATCAAATTCTGCCTGGCGGTACCGTCGGGATGCAGACGCTCAATCAAGCTTGGACGAGCCAGCAATGGTTCTTCATTCCGGCCGGCAACGGTGGCTTTCGATTGGTCAACGGATGGGCACCCGAAGACGGCGTTCTGACCCGCGAGGCTCAAGGCCTGGACTCAGTCGGCGACTATGTGCCTGGCCCTGAGGTTCGATTGCATCCACCGGCGGATTGGTCCAGCCAGGTCTGGTACTTCCACCGCATCGGCCAATGAGTTGCAAGGAACCATTCTGCCGAGTGAAACCGGCAGAATGAAAGAAACGAGTGGGAGAAGATCTTGACTGAACGCATCAAAACAAATGTGACTCCAGGGTCAACGAGGTTCGCTTAATCACCTACTCTGGAAGACTCCCGAAAAAAAGAATGAAAAACTTGCGTCCCAGGTCTTCGTTCGTTACGTTGGACCCACGGACAGGCTGGTAAGAAGCACCCACGGGAAGGTCAAGGGAGAAGATGATACGTTCCGGATTGACGTCAACGCAAAGCGACCACCATTTGATCTTCGTATCACTTGCGTACTTCATTTCAGTGTGCTGTCCCTTTCCCGGGATCGAAGCAGCGGAAAATTCTTCCACTAAGATCTCAAAAAATGTTTTATTCTCGAACGTAGATGTGTCAACTTTACTAAGAACCTATCCGGTAACCCAATTAAGTCGTAAGTCTATATTTGAACGGAGGTTGATCACCGGTTGGAGCAAGTCGCCTAATACTACAGCGCTAAGTTTTGGGCCATCGGCATCGTGTGATGCTTTCGGGGTCGATGCCGAGTTCGGCGTATCTGTCGAGCTTCGTTTGCGTATGGCTGATGCGAGCCGCTACGTTGCGTGATTGATAGTAGTTGATCCGTGAGGCGACCTGATCAAGCAACATGCGACGACTCTCACGAGGGAGTGACCAGCTGACAACGATTGCGTCGACCGCGTCGCGAATTTGCTGAATTGTCCACTCCGGATTTTTTTTCCCGCTCCTGCTGGCAGGTTTGCGAAAGAAACAGATAGCTCAACGACGTGATGATCAAGTGGCGTTTCAGACCCAAATATCGGCGCCCCTCGTAACAGTCTAAGCCGACCTCTTGTTTCTGATCCTCGAAACAACGTTCCACTCGCCATCGCTGAAACGCAACCTGTAGTAGCATCGCCATCGAAGCGAACTCGCTCGCGTTGCTGACGAAGAATTTCAGTTCGCCGTCAAGCACGTTTCTCGCGACCACCAACCACAGAGACAGCCCCGGTAGTCCGTCGCTGCCTTTGAGTGTGACGCGAACCCGCTTGGCTTCCCAGATGATGGGACCTTTCTCGCCGTCTTTGACGCGGTAGCGTTTCCAGCGTTTCGCTTTCATCGCTTCGCCGTGCCAGAACACTGTTTCAACACTTCGCGGCGAACTTTCCCCGCTCTTGACGCGGGGTGTCTTGCGACCTCGGCCGCGGCCGCCCTTGCGATAGGGCTGCTCGGTCACTTCGGGATGCTTCTCCCAAACCGAAAACGTTCGCGGCACTTCAAGCACAAACTTCTGATCGCGGTCGGCAAGAGCTTCCAGGAATCCAGGTTTACCGCCGTAGCCTTCGTCAGCGGTTAGCCAAGGATATTCAATCCCCTCCTCCTTACTGCGATCAAGCAATTCCAACGCGATCTGCCACTTGGGGCGATAGACCATCTCATCGGGAATGCCGGCGGCGGCACAACGTTCGCGGTCGTTACTCCAGCTCTCGGGGAGGAACAGTTCACCATCGACCATGCAGTGAAAGTCTTCGTTCGCCGCAGCCAGATGAACCGTGACGATACAGTTCTCCTGCTTGCCGACTTTGCCGCACCACTGTCGTTGCACGCCAGGCGTTTTGTCGCCCTTCTTGACGTCGCTGGTTTCGTCAATGATCGCGACAGTGTTCTTGTTGACATGCTCATCACGGACGATGTGGATCAGCCTCCTGCGAAGTCCATCTTCGTCCCACCGATGCTGGGCGATAAATTCCTGCAAGGTTCGCACCGGTGTACCGGCTTGCAACGCAATCGGCTCCACACTCTTGGCGTCCAGGTCGGAAAGTTGACCACGGACATAGGTCGTCAAATGAGCCCTCGTGTCGCTTCGTCGAAAACAATCGCCAAAGCGAGCCAAGTAAGCATTTAACCGATCTTCGAGTTGTTCCAGTTCAGCGACATCCATGCCAAGCTCTCCGTGCAGCAAACAAAATCTCCAGCTGCTATTCTCAGCGAAAAGCCCGGACCTCTACAATACCAGCTAGCGCTGTAGTACTAAGCATGCGTCCGATCGAAGCGACATGGATCATTGCTTCGCTTGATTCTGTCCGGTGTTCATAGTCGCGACTGAGTCGCCGCCAACGTCCAAACCAACTGAATGTTCGTTCCACTACCCAACGTTTCGGAAGCAACACAAATCCCTTTGCTCCCTTGGGTCGCCGAATGACCTCCAGCTTCCAAGTCAGATTCGCTTGACGACCGAGCCAGGAATTCAAAGCGTGATTGTGGTACTTCGAATCGGCCCAGATAACTTGTAGTCGTGGTTGCTTTGATTGCGAAAGCTGCTTCAGCACCGGCCTAGCCGCATAGGCATCGTCGACCGATGCGATCGTCACCGTGACAGCAAGTAGCAGACCGAGCGTGTCGACCACAATGTTTCGCTTTCGCCCCGTGATTTTCTTGCCTCCGTCGTATCCTCGGCTTCCACTTCGTTCGCTTGTCTTGACGCTTTGGCTGTCGATACTGCCCGCGCTGGGTTCCAGTTCTTCACTCGGCGCCTCCAGCATTCGAATCGCCCCAACGAGTC
The DNA here is from genome assembly GCF_000196115.1 of Rhodopirellula baltica SH 1. NCBI lineage: Bacteria > Pseudomonadati > Planctomycetota > Planctomycetia > Pirellulales > Pirellulaceae > Rhodopirellula > Rhodopirellula baltica. Next base: position 5,337,584 of record NC_005027.1, on the reverse strand, counting down.
GCTCGTTGACTTTTCGCAGGGTGCCATCATCACGCCACTTGGCGAAGTAGTCGTACACCGTGCTCTTGGGAAGAAGGTCATGAGGGAGCATGTCCCACTGGCAGCCGCTACGGCATTGGTAGAGGATCGTGTTGACGACTTCACGCATATCCACAGTGCGTGGCCGACCGCCCTTTCGACTCTTGCGAGGCTGCGGAATCAACTCGCAGATGATCTCCCACTGCTGATCAGTCAAGTCGCTTGGATATCGTTTTCGTCCACCGTCGTTCATCGCACACTCCGTTGCTTCGAGGAACACAAAGTGTGGTGATTACTGGCGTTTTCGAGAAGTCCAGTTTCCGGATAGGTTCTAAGTACTGGCCAGGTAAGGACCACACCAACAGACACGATACTCGCGAACGAGACATGCAGCGTAGAGATACCATTTGTAAACTCGTCCGAGACTACCGCAATTGTAGATTCTATACAAACTAGCTGCGGTTGCTTGTCGAGAAGTACTGGAGCACTGAAGCTGCATTCAAATGAAACAACCCTTGTGTCATTTGAATTGCACGGACGAAAACCAGGTAACTTTGGCGTCGACATCGTGCTGACGCTCGCCAATGGATCAAAGAAGAAGGTGATTCTCAGGGGAGTAGCTAAGCCCAGATTTCGTCTGCATCCCGAAGTAATTGAGGTTCACGAACGCGAAACAGAAGACTACGAATGCTATTTGGAAAACAATTCTGGACAGATGTTTGATGAAACGGTTCGACTTGCTTTTGAGAAAACTCAGTCAGGTGGAATTTCGATAACAGAACGAAGCGCGAATCGTCTAACATTCATGCTCAACAAGAAATTGGTTGCCGAGGCAACCGAGAACGACGGCGGACTGTTGCAGGGAATATTGTATTCGGGAGAGATAGAACACAAATTGTCGATAAAAGTCCTGGACGCCAAACGGGCTGTGATACTACCAAGAATTGTTACAGCTGAAGGTGAAGGCTTGCGTGAGTTTAGTATCTATCTCCGTAGTAGCAGTGCAAAAATAACTGAAGACGACGCTCGAAACACGACGATTCAAAAACTCGCTCCGATTTCATCGAGTGTTCAGGGAGGCACTCTCGAGCTAGTTTCCTATCGGGCAGTTAGCCCGCTTTTAACGAAACTTACCTACAAACTTGAGGCAAGTTTCAAAAACCTCCTAGCCTCCAGGTCGGTCTTAAGCTTGTCGTTAAACGACAAGATAGATGGAAAGCTCATCCTGTTGATCCCTCAGTCAAATGATCAGTGAAAGTTTGTTACGATGTTAAAACCTAGAAGCGTCGCCGTCTTATTTGTGGTGTTCTTCCAATCAGTGGTGACCGGCCAAGATTGCTTTTATTACAACGGGGACAAGCTGTGCCCGTCTCCGCCTCAAAGAGATCCTTGCGGCGACGTTGCGTGTGACGGTGTTTGTCCAAAGGGTGCGAATGGCTCCAATCGTATCTATGTACAATGGCCATTCCCTGAAGAAGACGAAGAAACCATGGTTCCTTGGCTCGGCGAGGAACTCATCGAGAATGATGGAGAGGACGGTTACGGACGTATTGAACGGGGTGATTTCACGTGTTTCACGGTCTATAGCTGTACGTGCAAGCAGTTGTTTTTGGTGGGGACAACGGGTGGGGCAGTCAAGAACTGTGTCAGAGGAACTTGGATATTCGATGAGGAGGTGGTCATCGAAGAACTCGACTATGAGTGGCCGTGCGAAAACATTGATCTGGAGCAGGACGATACTGGCGGCGATGGGACCATGGATGAAGACGAAGCCGGTAGTGCTGGTGATGGAGGCTATGAATGATTCACGTAGTCAAATGCTGGCAGCACACAATGAGAATTTCTTTCGTCAGTCTTTTTGTTGTTTTGTGGCCACGAGTAACGATAGCTGATGGTCCGTCTTCAGTGGCAATTCCAAACGAAGATGCTGTGGTCAATGCGCTCGTCAGTTATCTTGAACATGGAAGTGAGATTCAAAAGGACTTTGCAGCTTGGGTATCTGTTGAACAAACGACAACAGGGGACGATTTTGAATTACCGCTTGTCTTGAAAGTGCAATACATCTTTGCTGCGAACGAAGTGGACTCGTGGCAGTATTGGTCTCAGGGACAGAAGTCTAGTCGTGGCCCCGAAAACAATCCGTTTTGGGCGCAGTACTTGCGAAATCCGGATCATATAACAACGCTACGTGTTGGGGTCGGTCCCATTGTACGGAAAGGTGAAATTAAGGAAAAAGCAAAACAGAACTTACACTTTCGCAATCCGTTTCACAGAGCATTGTCCGATGTCACCGCGATCCAGATGAACAGAACATCTGAACAGTATTTAACCAGGTTGTTCTTGGAAGTTGCGAAACTAGGGGAAGCAAGTTACGAAAAAAAAACCGGGGATCTGTTGGCTCGCTTTGAACTTGGTGGCAATGGATTTGACGTTTGGATCGATGTTCGATTTAGCAGTGATAAAGGAATGATGCCGAGCGAGGTGGTTTTTAATTCAATGGAAGATGGGAAGGTGATGATTTCAAACTACACCCGTACCAAATGGCAGCAAAAGGCAAAGCATTGGTTGCCGACCTCTTTCGAATCTTTCACGCAGGACTGCGCAGGCACGGTCAAACAGGATTTAATCGTTGATGTTGAATGGAAGGTTGGCGACGAGGCCCCAAATCAGCTTCCAGCTTACGAGGACGACGATTGGCGTCGGTATTTTTGTGAGCTGTTTGAGCGTGACTGCTACGATCACAAGGCAAGAATGGCCGAGTTGTCAGCCATGAGGGGATTGTTCAAGAAATCGAAACAGACAGAACCCAGCGACCCGGAATGAGGTGGCGTCAATATGGCGTCTGGTATCAGTTGACCGAAGTTCGCACATCTCACCGGCTTAGACGGAGGTGAAGAGTCTTTCGCTTTGTTGTGGTTGCCTTCGTCGACTGAGTATGAAGCGATTTCCTGACGGTAAGTCACCCGCGACTGCTTAGCTCTTGGAATCGCGAGCGGTTTCGAGTTGTTGGATCCATGGGGCGATGTAGAAACCGTTGTCGCGGTAGGTGCGTCCGCTGACGAGGTTGCCGTCAATCACGCACGGTTCATCGACGAAGATTCCGCCGCAAACTTCTAAGTCGAATTGGCACTTCGCAACGGTCGCCATTCGGCGTCCGCGAACTCGATCGGCGTAGGCGGGGATCTCGACGCCGTGGCAAACGCTGGCGATGGGTTTGTTGGTGTCAAAGAAGTGTTGCGTGATCCGCACCAAGTCTTCGTCGTAGCGGATGTACTCCGGTGCTCGGCCGCCTGAGAAGAAGATGCCCGCGTAGTCGTCTTCCTTCACCTCGGAAAAGGGAACATCGCAATCCAGCGTGTAGCCTTCCCATTCCTTGGTGATCGTCCATCCCGGTTTGATTTCGTGCAAGACAAGCTGGTAGAGCCGTTTTTCGGGTGCAATGACGACCGGTTCGAAGCCAGCTTCTTGCAGCCGGTAGTACGGATACATCGTGTCCAGCAACTCGGTGGCATCACCGATAACGATCAACACTTTTTCCATGATGAATTCTTGTGGTTTGGTGGTGGGGCTGGTCGTGTGGCAACCGTTCGTCCGAGCCACAACGACGTGGGAGGTCGGTACTTTAACCTGTCGCGGAGCACCGCCCCAACAGGTTGGTCAGGATGACCAAAACAGGGCATTGTCTCCAAAACGGCAGCGAATGCCGTGACAGGATTGCGTCGGTTGATCAGGGGTGGTGGAAAATTTCGCATGTTTTTTGCCGCTTCAGGTCCATTCTTGACCTAGAGTTCAGGTGCTGGCTCACGAGAAGCCAGTTTTGGAGCCGGGGGGTTCCTTCCTAGGAGACGTGGGCAGTTTGCTGTTCCAATCCAAGTACCCCTACGATGACAATCAGCTCCAGCACATCAACGAGTTTCGCAAGTCGGTCTCTCCTCGTCGAGAACTTTCAACTGAGCGCCCGTGCGTCCAGTCAGTCCGAACCCGAGACACTTCTGCGTCGCGTGAACACCACGTCTGACCGGATCAACTCACTGGTTGCTGGCATCGGTGAAAAGCTTTTGGATGCCGCTCGTGCCGGTAGTTCTTTCACAAATCTGCAGGGCAGCATCGACACAGCACTGACTGAGATCAGTGAACTCTTGGGGCAATCATTGACGTTGGGCGGATCCGGGAATTCCGTTGTGCGTGGCCTCGATTCCAGTCAGATCAAAGACCTGGAGATCTTGTCGTTGCCGCCCAATGGATCGGCACGCTTTTCTGGTGGGATCACTCAACAAGCGGGCAATGCGAAAGTTTTGATCACCGATGCGGCGCGTTTGCAAGGCGGCGGTTCGCTCGACCTGAAGATCGGCGGTTCAGAGCGACGAATTCAGTTTCAACCGGGACGTTCTATCGCTGGCATGGCTCAGCAAATCAATTCGAAGAATGCTGGCGTTAAGGCGATTGAACTGGATGGGAAACTGCGTTTGACGTCGCGGAGTTCTCAATCGCTGGAGGCGACCGTGCGACCCGTTCGAGTAGGACGAAACTACGGCGACAATCAATTGTTCGGAGTCAATGCGTCACAGATCGATCGTGTTGATCTAAGCCGATTGCCCGAAGGCGTGTCCGAAACAGTACAGGGACAAGTTGATTCCGTGGCTGCCGTTGCTCGACTGACTTATCAAGGCAATGCCAGTGGGTTGGTCACGGGATCAGCGAACTTTGATCTGAGCGGAGATCTCGGCACCGCGAATGTGGAAACCACTCGTGGTGAATCGTTGCTTTCATTCGCAGAGAAAATCAACAACGTTTCGGCATTCACCGGTGTCAAGGCAGAAGTCAATGGGAACGAGCTTCGACTTGTGTCTCAAATGCGAGGTGATGATGCGGAAGTGCGATTGTCCAACGTCGTGCGACAGTTTCGTCCAACGGTTGAGGGCGTGAATGCGGCGCAGATCCCACGATTCGATTTGCAAAGCATCGCGGATGGAGCCGTGGTCGAACTGTCCGGGACCGTCACCACCGCCGCAGACACTGCGAAGTTGCAATACCAAGGCAGCGGGGGCAACGTCGCCGACACCGCCTTGTTCACTCTTTCGGGCAACCTGGGAAGCGAACAAATTGCTATCGTCCAAGGTGAATCGCTGAGCGATGTCCGTGATCGAATCAATGCGGAAACAGAGTCCACGGGAGTGGTCGCCACGGTCGACGGCGACACGCTTCAGTTCAGCGGTCAAACGGTTGGATCGTCGGAAAGCATTCAGGTGACGTTGGATGACATCACTCAGTATGTCGATGTCGAAGGTGTCAACGCGGGTCAGATTCAAGGGTTCACGGTGAACTCATCGGAGCCCCGTTCGACCAACATTCTTAGCGGAACCGTCGACCAAACGGCAACCAAAGGCCAGCTGACTTACGATGGCTTCTTAGGTGCGGTCAGTGGTAGCGCGACGTTCAATCTGACAGGCGAGTTGGGTACGGCTGAAATTGATGTTTCCGCCTTTCAGTCGCTCAGTTCTCTCCGAGACGACATCAACGATCGAACGGGCGACACGGGAGTGGTGGCCACGCTGTCCGGCAGTCGGCTGACATTGGAAAGCCAAGGTGAGGGCTCCGATGGCATTGTCGAGGTGGACGTTGTGTCGGGATCCTTCGACACGAATGGCGGGGATGGAAACGGAAACGCCGCTGGCACGGATGCCCAATTGACCATCAATGGTGAATCCGTCGTTGCCGATGGAAACCATGTGGACTATGTCGATTCGCTCGGCTCGTATTCCTTTGACGTGCAGTCCGGGTTCACGGGGACGTTTGACTCGATCGAAGTGACCACCTCAGACGGAAGCTTTGACCTGACCGGAGGTGATGAAACAGGTACGGCTTACGGTGTCGATGCAGAGGCCACTCTCAATGGTCAATCATTCGTCGCGAATGGCGATGAGTTGAGTGTCACCATCGATTCCGCTGTGATGGCATTTGATATCGAAACTGGATTTCTGGGAGCGATTGATCCCATCACGTTGCGATCAGATGAAGATGAGTTTTCTATCACGGGTGGGGATGGAAACGGCAACGCTTATGGGCAAGACGGCCAAGCAACCATCAACGGCCAAACCTACACTTCATCCACCAACACGTTCGAGGTGTCCCTCGGCGAGAGTTCGGTCGACTTGGAGTTTGTGGACGGGTTTGTAGGAGCCCTGGACACATTTGAAATTGATTCCGAGGTCACTGTTCAACGTCGCACTGGTACTCCCAGTACCTACCGATCATCAGCGACTCGCGAACAGTTTATGATGAACGGTCAAGAAGTGACCAAGGTCGACGGACGATACGAATTCGAGCAGGATGGCGTGCGGATCGGTTTCCAACTCGCCGAAGGTTTTCGGGGCAGTTTTGACAACTTCACGATCAACGCCAATGGGTCCGCATCGGAGTCCTATCGCAGTTCCAAAATGGAAGCGTTGACTGGCACAACGCTGGAAGCAACCCAGACCGCGCTGGCGGATCTGTTTCAACTGGCATCGGGTGGAAAGTACGACAGCGAAAACACGGATGCGCTGGATGCTTACAACGTGACGAAGGACGCTTTGGCAAATCTTCAGTCCATGTTTGGTGTTTCCACCCGCCGAGGGCGTTCTCTCAACGGACTGCTGTTCGATCAAAGTGCGTAATCAACGGCACACCGTTGCCTTCAATAACTGTTGGTATCCAGTCGTACCTTTCCGTGGAAGATCCAATAGATGATCACGGTGTAGCTGATGACACACGGCATCCCGATTCCCGCGATGATCAACATGATGTTCAGGGTGCTCTCGCTGCTTCTCGCGTTGTCGAGCGTGATGCTGTAAGAGGGGTCAATCGTGGAAAGCACGAAGTTGGGAAAGATCGCGACGCTGAAGAGCGAGGCCAGGGCCAGGATCACCATCGCCGATGAGAAGAAGGCGTAGGCGGGTTTACCGAGGTGCATTGCACGCGGAATGTTCAACACCGCCAACGCGTTGAGGATTGGGACGACCCAAAGGATGGGATAGTTGGCAATGTTCTCGGTTGCATGGGGCACGTGCCACCATGTCGCGAACGTGACGAGCGAATACATCCCGGCGAAAACATAAAACAAGGGTGTGATGGCCGCTCGCACACGCTGCTGCAATTCATGTTCTGTTTTTAGATACAAGAAGATCGCACCATGCAGTGCAAACAGTGACACGGTCAACGTTCCCACCAACAACGGGTACCAAGTCAACTGGCTGAGCAAGCTGCCTTCGTAATGGTACATGGGTCCGAGTTCCATTCCCTGCATGACGTTTCCACCGGCGATGCCGAGCAGCAACGCCGCGCAGGTTGAGGACAAAAAGAAACCCAAGTCCCACAGTCGTCTCCACGTGGGAGAGTGAACTTTCGAACGGAACTCAAGGCTGACGGCACGGCCAATCAAGCAAGTTAGGAGCAAGTAGAACGCGAGATAGAAACTGCTGAACACGGTGGCGTAGGCGACGGGAAACGCAGCGAAGAGAGCTCCACCAAATGTGACCAGCCAAACTTCGTTTCCATCCCACAGCGGTCCGATGGAATTCATGACCAGTCGACGTTCCTCATCCGTTTTCGCGATGAACGGATGAAGGATTCCAACACCCAGATCAAACCCATCCAGGATCGTGTAGCCGCATAGCAGAACACCCAACGAAACAAACCAGACGAACGTGACGGTTTCGTAGCTCATTCCGAGTCCTCCTCGAGGAAATCCCCACCATGTGATTTTCCGGTGCGTTGAAATTGTTCCGACATGGAACCCGGATGCGTCCGTCGTTTGTGTTCTAGCAATGCATCGACGCTTTCGGGGCCATGCTGAATTTTGTGGTTTAACACAAACACCCAGACCGCGAAGAGCATCGAGTAGATGATTCCAAACAAGATGATGGAGCTGAGGACTTGTTCGGCGGTGACCGATTCGCTCAGACCATCGGCCGTTTTCAAGCCAATCATTTCCACGCCGTCTTGAATCGACGGATAAACGATCCACGGTTGTCGGCCAACTTCGGCAGTGATCCAGCCAGCCTGATTCGCGGTCATCGCAGCGATGGGCATGAACACGATCGTCCACAGCAACCAGCGGCGTTGCAGCAGGGTGCCTCGAAACCAGAACCAGCAGGCGAGCGACGAAACTCCAATCATCATGGTTCCCAAGCCGACCATCACATGAAACGTTTGAAACGGCAACCAAACCGGCGGCCGTTCGTCGGAAGGGATTTGGTCCATGCCAGGGACGGGTTCCATCGGATCGTTGTAGACCATCAGACTCAACAGATAGGGGAGCTGGACACCGAAGTGAACGGTCTCTTCTTCTGCGTCGGGCCATCCGAAAAGGTAAAGTCCCGTGGGCTGGTCCGTCGTTTCGAAGTGGGCCTCCATCGCAGCCAGTTTCGCTGGTTGTGTTTCGACGAGCTTTTGAGCCGAGTCATGACCCGTCGCGGCCGCAAGGATCGTGAACAGCAACGAAGTGGGCAATGCGATCGACAAGCAGCGACGCGCGATCTCTTCGTGTCGCCCTTTAAGCAAGTAGTACGAACAAACCGAAGCGACGAAAAATGCTCCCAGAACGAATGCACCGATCAAAGTGTGAGTCAGGCGATCAACCGATGATGGGTTGAAAACCATGGCCCAGAAATCGGTGACCTCGGCTCTCGGCAGGGACTCGCCTTGCACGTCATGCCAAACGATGTGATAGCCGGACGGCGTTTGTTGCCAACTGTTGGCGACGACGATCCATACCGCGCTGAACATCGACCCCAGAAACACCATCAACGTGCTGAACAAGTGCATGGTCGGACCGACTCGATCCCATCCAAAGACGAGCACAGCCAAGAATCCACTTTCCAGGAAGAACGCGAAGATCCCTTCGGCGGCCAGTGCAGATCCGAACACGTCGCCGACAAACCGAGAGTAGGCGGCCCAGTTGGTGCCGAACTCAAACTCCATGACGATGCCCGTCGACACACCCATCGCGAAATTGACGGCAAAGATTCGTGTCCAAAACCGGGCGGCCGCTTCCCATGCCGGATTGCGAGTTCGGTAATACGCCAATTCGCATAGGAACAGTTGCAGACCCAAGCCAATCGACAACGGCGGAAACAGATAGTGGAACATGATCGTTCCTGCAAACTGCAACCGGCTGAGAATCTCAACGTCCATCATGGGGAAGTATCCGTTGGTTGATGTCGTGGTGAGTTCATCACGGCGAAGGGAATTGGCGAATGAATCGACGATCGATCCAAGTCTTTAGTGTCCAGCACCAGCTCGCATGGAACGAAAACCATCCGTAGTCGAGCAGGCCTTTTCCATCACCGGTATTCAGAATTTTGAGAAACGTCTTCCGCGAACGGAATCTTTTCAGCGGCGTTTCTGCAACGAATGCTCGAAGGTTGTGCCATAGAATGGGACTCTGACGCACCGCTGTCACGCCGGCTTTTGGGGCGGGATTACGAACGATCGTTCCAGCGTCTCCGACGGAAAAAACATGTTGGTGCGACAGCGATTGAAGAGTCTCAGATGTGGCAACAAAGCCGCGGTCATCGGTGTCGAGTTGCGTTTGGTGAAGGATGGTTGGTGGGGCGGCACCGGTTGCCCAGACGACCGCGTCGAACGGAAGCGTTACGCCTTCGTTCGTCGTGAGTGAATCATCACCAATTTCGGTAACCGCCGAGTTGAAGTGGGTTTGAATGTTTCTCGCCGCCAGCAACCGCAGAATGGTTTCTTGGCTTTTCGCATTGAGTTCATCGCTGACGGATGGGCTGCGAGAGAACAGATCTAACTGCACTCGGTCGAGTCGGTCTTGCTTGCGGAGATGTTCGTGCAGGCACAATGCGATTTCGATGCTGGCCACTCCGCCACCCACGATGGCAACTCGTTTGTTGGTGCCCTTTGAATCATCCACGCAATCGATTCGTTCGGACAATCGACGCAGGAACGTTTGCATCGGTTTGGTTGGAACGATCAAAGGCGACTCGTGTTCGTTCCAACCGGCCGGCATCGATCCGACTCCGATCGATAGCACATCGAATGACACTGGGACGTGGTCAGAGAAGTGAATCTGGTTCGTATCCAGATCGATGGATGTCGATTTGGCGATGATCAATGTCGCCCCGGCTTGATCAGCCATCGCTCGCAAGTCGATCTGCATTTCTTCTTCAGTGAATTGTTCACCGAGTGTGCCGGGCAACATGCCGGAATAGGTTGCGACGGGAAACGGGCTGATGCAGATCAAATCGCAATGAGCGATTGGGCGATCGGCCCATTGTTTCATCACGTGGGCATTGGTGTGTCCGATGCCGAGCAGCACAATCGCTTTTTGAGTCGGCGGCTTGCGAACCGAGTTCATGTTCTTGCATTCAACACGCGAAAACATCGAGCGGGACGGTATGTCCCAGCCGAAACGATGTCATCACATTATTGCCGAGCGAACCGACGCGAAAAGCTGTGGCGAAGCGTCACACGCGGTGGAACGTCGCTTTCGATGGCAAATGCCAAGCGACGCTCGCCGTAAGATCACGCCAGAATATCGCGAACGACGTGGCCGTGCACATCGGTCAAACGGAACCGGCGGCCTTGGTATTTGTATGTCAGTCGCTCGTGATCGATGCCCATCAGGTTCAGGATCGTGGCATTGAAGTCATGCACGTGGACACCGTTTTCCGCCACGTTGTAGCTGAACTCATCGGTCGTTCCGTAACTCATTCCGGGACGGATTCCGCCGCCGGCCATCCACGTCGTGAAGCAACGCGGATGGTGGTCGCGGCCATAGTTGCCCGGCGTCAGTGTGCCTTGTGAGTACGACGTGCGTCCAAACTCACCGCCCCAGATGACCAGGGTGTCATCCAGCATTCCCAGACGCTTGAGGTCTTTGACCAATGCGGCGGATGCCTGGTCGGTTTCTTTGGCTTGACCGGCGATTCCCTTTGGCAGGTTGGAATGTTGGTCCCATCCTTGATGGTAGAGCTGAATGAACCGAACGTCTCGTTGTGCCAATCGTCGAGCCAGCAAACAGTTGGCGGCGAAGGTCCCGGGTTGCTTGGCGTCTTCACCGTACAAGTCGAACGTGGACTCCGGTTCGTCGGAGAAGTCCGTCGCATCGGGAACGCTGGTTTGCATCTTGAACGCCATCTCGTACTGAGCGATCCGCGATTGGATCTCTGGATCAAATTCGCGTTGATACTGGTGCGAGTTCAAACGGTTGATCGAGTCGAGTTGTTGACGCCGATGATCGCGCGAGATGCCTTCGGGGTTGGACAGATACAACACGGGATCTTCACCGCCCCGGAACTGGACGCCTTGATACTTGGAATCCAGGAATCCGTTGCCCCACAAACGTGAGTAAAGCGGTTGACCGCCTTGGCCTTTGGTGACCAGCACCACAAAGGCGGGAAGGTCGTCGTTTTCGCTTCCCAGTCCATAGGAGATCCACGAACCGAGCGATGGCCGGCCAGCGATCTGCGACCCGGTTTGAAAGAACGTGATCGCGGGGTCGTGATTGATCGCTTCGGTGTGCATTGATTTGATGAAGCACACATCGTCGACGATGTCCCGGTGATACGGTAGCAGTTCGCTCAGCCAAGCACCGGATTGTCCATGTTGGGCAAACTTGAACTTGGAGGCTGCCACCGGCAACGAGCTTTGATTCACCGACATGCCGGTCAAACGTTGCTCGCCACGAACCTCGGGAGGCAATTCGCGTCCGTGCATTTGTTCGAGCATCGGTTTGTGGTCGAACAAGTCTTGCTGGGCCGGGCCGCCGGATTGGAACAGATAGATGATCCGTTTTGCTTTGGGAGCAAAGTGCATCCCGCCAAGATTTGCAGCGGGTGCTGCGGCCGATGCCATGTCACGTCCGAGCAAGTGCGCCAGCGCGGCGGCACCGACGGTGGAGGTGGCTTGCTTCAGAAAGACACGGCGTTTGGATTGCAGTGAGAAATCAGGAGTCATGATGGGTTCCCTCGCGTGAAAGATGGCGAGAAGGGTGGTGGCATGGAAGTTCGATGAAACGGTTTGGGGATGGACCGCCCTAGCGGGCTGTTGATTGAATGAGCCGCACCGCGTTAGCGGCGGTTGGTCAGACGCCAACCGGGGCTAACGCCCATCGGCTAATTGTTGCCATTCGGTATATGACCAAATCAACAGGCCGCTAGCGTTTCCAAATCGTGGCGTCCAGGTTCAGGATGACTTGGCACAGTGAGGTCGTGGTTGCGAGTTCGGCGAGGGGGACTTCGCTGGGCAGTTCGCGTTCGCCGATCGACAGGTAGCTCTTGGCCGAATCAACGTCTTTCTCGAAGAACGTTTGCTCTTGTTGATAGAGCGTGACGAGTTCTTCCAGTTCGGTTGGATCGGGACGTCGTCCTGCCAGTTGCAAGAATGCGTTCTCGATTCGTTGTTCCGGTGCCTCGTTGCTCATCAAAGCGGTTGCCAGTACCCGAGCGGCTTCGATGAATTGTTCATCGTTGAGCAGCACGAGTGCTTGCAATGGCGTGTTGGTTCGCGATCGTTTGACCGTGCAGACTTCACGCGACGATGCATCGAAAACCATCATGTTGGGAAGCGGTGCGGTGCGTTTCCAAACCGAATACAGCGACCGACGGTAGAGCGATTTGCCAACCGACTGTTGATACGGCGGCGACATCCCGTTGGATTCTCGCCAAAGGTCTTGGCCCGGTTGATAAGGCGACACCGGAGGTCCGCCCATCTCGGGATTGAGTAATCCAGAAGCAGCCAACGCGAGGTCGCGAATTTGTTCGGCGGCGAGTCGATAGGACGGGCCTCGGGCGAGCAGGCGATTGGTCGGGTCGCTGTTGAATTGTTCTTGCGTGCAGCGGGAATCTTGACGATAGGTCGCCGAGAGCACGATGTTGCGGCACAAGCGTTGGATGTCCCAATCGTGATCAACAAAATCGCGAGCCAACCAATCGAGAAGCTCCGGATGCGTTGGCAGGTCACCTTGCAAACCAAAGTTCTCGGGCGTGCGGACCAACGGATCGGCGAAGAAGTTGCCCCACAGTCGGTTGACGGCAACGCGAGCGGTTAGCGGGTGCTCTGGGTGCGTGATCCATTGTGCCAACCCGAGGCGATCCTTGCGAGCGTCTTCAGGGAACGGAATCGGGATGGCTTTCAGAACCGTTCGTTCAACCCGTGTGGTTTCGTTGGTTTCGGCATCGTATTCCCCGCGTAGCAACAGGTGCGTTTCGCGAGGTTCGTCCATCTCACGCATGATCGGGATTTCTTGGATGACCTCTTCTGCCATCACAAATTCGTGCCGGGCCTGGCGAAGTTGAGCAAACGCTTCGCGAGCGTCTTGATCCAATGCGGATGCGAACGTGGCGGCGTCAGCGGGTCGAGCTTCGCCGGTCGCTAAGACTTGCAGTTCAAGCGATGTCAGGTTGCGTTCGTAAAGACGGACATCATCGATCAAGCCACCGGCGAACCCGCGAGCTCGGAATCGTTGTCCGATCACGAAGTCTCCGCCATGGTCGACGACAACGTTGCATGATTTTTTGACTTCGTCTCGCAGCGTCACTGTTTCCAGTTCACGCCCATTGAGGAAGAGCTTCAGCCCTGACGCCTGGGACGATCCGTCGTAGGTTGCCGCGACTTGATGCCATTGGTTGGCTGGGATGGGTTCCACTGTTCGAACGCTGATGGCGTTGCCCGGCCAAACCCGAGCCATGCGAGATTCGAGGTGACCATCTTGGATCGTCAGGTCGTATCCGTTGTAGCCACAGTCGGTTCCGCGAGTGTGATGAACAATCAGGCTGCGTTCAGGAGAACGTTCGGGATCGTTGAGCGTGACGACGACGGTGAATGGTGTCCAACGATCCAGTGGTTCAATGTCGTGAGCGGTCACACCGCGTTCGCCGTCCAACTTCAATGCCATTCGGTCGCTCGGACCGCTGGATTGATTGGAGGCTGCTTCTTTGGAATCGTCTTTGGCGGCCAAACGAGCTTTATCATCATCGGCAAGTGTTGGATTCAGCCGAGCGATCTGGCAATCTTCGACGGGAACCAAGTCACACATCTTTGCCCAAGCTCGGTCGGACTCGGATGGGTGATAAACGGGTTTGACAGCGTTGTCGAAGCCTTGATCGAACGACAAGGCGAGTCGCAGGTCAGGAATGTCGTCAGCGGTGATGGACGCCGCTTCGCTGGTCTTGAATCGATCCTTGGTAGCGGCAAGGACCGCTTGGTAATGTTGTTCTGAAGCAGCTAGTTCTTGACGAGACCGCTCGAGTGCCGCGGATTCTTCTTCGGTGGGAAGCAGCATCGACGGGCAGGGGACTTTCTCAGTGCGATCGTAAACGCCGCTCTCGTCGATCGAATTGAAGAATGCTGAGAGCGAATAGAATTCGCGAGCGGTGATCGGGTCGTACTTGTGATCGTGGCAACGGGCACACTCCAAGGTCAGTCCCATCACGGCGGTGCTGAAGGTGTGAACTCGATCGGCTGCGTTCTCGATTCGCCATTCTTCAAAGACCGCACCGCCTTCGTTGTTCAGACGATGAATGCGATTGAAAGCGGTCGCCAGTTGCTGGTCTCGCATTGGGTCTTCCAGCAGGTCACCGGCGATTTGCCACGTCAAGAAATCGTCGTACGGAAGGTTTTGGTTCAGGGCGCGAACGACCCAGTCGCGATAGGGCCACTGGGTGTTGAGCTTGTCGCTTTGATAGCCATAGGAATCGGCGTAGCGAGCCACGTCGAGCCATGCGATCGACATGTGTTCGCCGAACGCGGATGATTGCAGCAGTTGATCGACCGCCGCTTCATACGCTCGTTCGCGATCTTTCTGGACGGCTTTCTCAAAGCTTTGAATGGTTTCTGCTGATGGTGGCAACCCGGTCAAGTCCAACGTGACTCGGCGCAACCAGCGCAACGGATCCGCTTCTGGGTTGGGCTGTTGTCCGGCCGCTTCGATTTTGGCCAGAACAAAGGGGTCAATGGTTTGTTTGGGCCAGTCGGCCTGTTTGACCGAGGGCGTTTCGACCGTCAGAGGTAGTTTTTCAAACGACCAATGCGCTGCGTAAGGAGCTCCTTCGTCGATCCAACGCTTTAGCATCTCTTTCTGCTCGTCGGTCAGCTCCAGATTCGCGTGAGGCGGTGGCATCACCAGATCGGGATCATCGCTTTGGACTCGATCCAGCAGTTCATCTGATTCCAACACGTACGCCGCGTCTTCGCGGATGTCCAAACGCAGGTCCGCTTCTCGGGTGCCATCGTCAGGACCGTGGCAAAAGTAACAACGGTCCGAAAGGATCGGCCGGATGTCACGGTTGAAGTCAATGTCATCTTCAGCGAAGACAACGGCGGAAGTGACCGTCGGCCAAACGAGCAGGAAAGGGATGAGAGAACGAAGCGAAACGAACATGGTGGATTAGCAGCTGTGGGGAAGGTTGCTGGGGTGCGAAACGGTCCGGGCGGGCAGACTCCAACGTGGACTAGATTCGTTCGAGCTTGATTGGTGGCGTGTGGTTGGCGTTCCACTGGCACACGTACAGGTTTTTGTCTTCGTCGACGCAAACGTCATGGCCGTGCATGATCGGCTGGCTTTCAAGCTGATAAGAATTCTGAAGCACGCCATCGATGTACTCCGGTTCGGAACCACCTGGGTTGGAGACGACTTGGTCGCCTTCCAGGACGGTCATGAATCCGGTGTGACCGGCCCAAGGCGATCCTCCCGAACGCGGTTGGGACCAGCAGACTCCCGCGTACAAGTTTTGGTCGTCGATGACCGGACGACAAACTCGCATGTTCGGCAGCGAAACCGTCTTCACGTATTGGCCATCCAATGTGAAGAACTTGAAGCAACATTCGCTGCGTGAGGTGCAGACGATCAAAGGTTGATTCGGGTCACGGGTGTCGAGTGCGACTCCATGGGCGTTCTTCAGATTCATGTTGGGGTCTTCGTTGTTGTGCCCACCCCAGTGGCGAATGTATTCGCCGTTGCTGTTGTACTGAATCACATAGTCCTTGCCGTAGCCATCAGCCACATAGATGTCCCCATTGGGACCGACGGTGGTTTCGGTTGGGCAGAACGGATCACCAGCGTTGTAGATGCCAATGGTTTGTGGATGGCCGATGTCAAACAGGATGCGGCCATCCAGCGACATCTTGGTCACGCGGCCGTTGTTGCGGATCGCTTTACCGTTGCGATCCAGGGTCCATCCGCCATCGGTGATCAACAGGAACTCTTCGTCACCTTCGTCCATCAGGCTGAGCCCGTGACCGCCGGGGAAGATGGTTCCCCAGGCATCCAGCAGTTTGCCGGATTTGTCAAAGACGAGGATGTTGTTGTCGGTGTGGTCACCAATCATGAACAACCGGCCGCGTTTGTCCTGCACCATTTCGTGACAGTTAAGAAGCGGCGTTCGGAGTGCACTGATTTGGGCCCAGTCACGAATCACACGATAGCGATAATCACCGTGGCCGATGATCTCGGGTTCGTCCTTGGGCGGCGCGGCGGTCAACGTGCGAGTGGCAGCGGTCGCGGCGAGAGCGGTGACGGCGGTTTTCTGCAAGAAGTTGCGGCGGGGTGTCTGGGTCAAGGGTCGAGATCCAGGTGAAGTGATGGGGACGAGCGGAACGAGGTACCGCGCGGGAACGATTGATTCGGAGACCAGTTTCGCTGGGAAAACGTTGGTTGTCTTGCATGAAGCGATTATTCTTGTGTAAAAAAACAGCATGAAAAAGACACTCAATAGACAAGCGTTTTTCGCTCGCTTGGCTCCCGGTCAGGAGATTTTGAAGCTCTTTGATTGGTTGCCGGATGTGTCCTTTTTCGTCAAAGATCGCGAGGGCAGGTTCATGGCGCTGAATCGTCGTGGTTGTGAATACTGCGGCGTGTTGTCCGAGTCGGAAGCAATCGGGAAGACCGATCACGACTTCTTTCCGAAGACACGGGCGGACGAATATCGAGAAGACGATTTGCAGGTGATGGAATCGAAAGAAGCGATCATCAACCGAATTGAAAGTGCGCCCGAAGAAGCCGGGTCGCCGCGGTTGGTCACGACCAGCAAGATTCCGCTGAAGGATCGCCGTGGACGAGTGATCGGTGTCGCGGGGTTTTCACGTCAAGTCGAAAGGATGCAGTCGGGCAGCGCGGACTCGTTGGAGAAGGTGATGGAGTACATCCACGCTCACTATCGCGAAGACATTCCGACGGGGCACTTGGCTGAGATGGCGGGGTTGTCGGCAAGTCATTTTGAGAGGCGATTTCGTTTGGCGTTTGGTGCGTCACCCCGCCAGTATTTGATTCGCGTTCGAGTGGAGAATGCGGCGCGATGGTTGCGAGAAACGGATGAGCGTGTGACCACGATCGCACAGAGTTGCGGCTTCTATGACCACGCACACTTCAGTCGCAGTTTTCAACGCATCATGAAGATGTCGCCGACTGAGTATCGCAAACGCAAACAGAGCTGAACGCAGCGCCCACAGAGTAGAACAATTGTCCTCAATTGTTCCGTCAGGCAACGTTCCCTCGCCAAGCCATGCCGAGATTCAAACAAACGGTCTTGCTGATCCTCCATCGCGTGAAGCAAAGACGTTGAAGTTCCACACATTCGCATCCCACTTTTCCGCGAAGCGAACCAGCCACGCAAACAGTTGAGGACAACGGTTCTACTCTGGTTGAGTGTCCGAAGTGACAGAGTAGAACAATTGTCCTCAATTGTTCCGTCGGGCAGCGTTCCCCGCCAAGCCATCCTGAGATTCAAACAAACGGTCTCGCTGATCTTCCACCGCGCTAAGCAAAGATGCTGACGTTCCTTTCATTCGCATCCCACTTTTCTGCGAAGCGACCCAGCCACGCAAACAGTTGAGGACAACGGTTCTACTCTGGCTCGGACAGCAGTGCGGTTGCAACGGTGTCAGCAAACAAGATGCCGCGGCAGGTGAGCCTGAGGTG
This sequence comes from Rhodopirellula baltica SH 1, assembly GCF_000196115.1. Taxonomy (NCBI): domain Bacteria; kingdom Pseudomonadati; phylum Planctomycetota; class Planctomycetia; order Pirellulales; family Pirellulaceae; genus Rhodopirellula; species Rhodopirellula baltica. The sequence continues at coordinate 5,319,646 of NC_005027.1, read as the reverse complement.
GTGGTTCTCGTGCGTGACCAATTCCATCGACTGAAGTTTCGTCAGCGTTTTCGCAAGCAAGGTTTCCAAGTCGATTGAAGTTCGGTTATCAATCGTGGAAAGGTCGATCCCGTCGAGTTGACGCACGCCAAACGCGGCCAGTTCACGAGCGTACTGTTCCAATGTGATCGCCTCCGTTTCATCGGTTGCATTTCCGCCGGCCAGCATGCGTTTGAGGTACGTCGTTGTGCTGCGATGGTTGACTTCGCGTCGACCGTCAACGAAGCGTGCGGCTCCGGGACCAACGGCGTGCCAACCACGTCCCGCCCAATAAGCCAGGTTGTGTTGGCATCGCGTGGCACCTCTTGCGAAACTGCTGATCTCGTACTGCTGCCAACCGTCGATTGAGAATTGTTGTTGAGCGGCTTCGTACATTTGCAGTTCCAGCGTCTCATCAGTTTCCGATAGATCGCCACGCGAACGCCGTGACCAAAACGAAGTGCCTTTTTCGAATGTCAGGGCATAGGTGGAGACATGCGAGATCGAGGAGGCTGCCGCGATCGACAAATCGTTTTGCCAAGTCGCGAGGGATTCGTTGGGGGCACCAAAGATCAGATCGATCGAGACATTGCCGACTCGTCGGTGAGCGGATTCGATCGCGGAGAGTGCGATGGATTCGTCATGGCCGCGTTCGAGGCATCGCAATTTTTCGGCGTCAAACGATTGAACGCCGAGGCTGATTCGATTGACTCCGATGGCTTGCAAAGCATCCAGGCACTCAGGCGAGATGTCTTCGGGGTTGGCTTCCGCGGTGATCTCAGCGTCATCGGCGATCGGGAATGCATTCGAGATCGCTCGATGCAGTCGCTGCAGACGTGTGGCTGACAAACGCGTTGGTGTGCCGCCGCCTAAGAAGATCGTTCGCAGCGGCAATTCATGCGAGGAGTTGTCGATGCCTTTGAGTTCACGCTCGACGGCATCGAGGTACTGATCCTGCAACTCATCGCGGCCCGCGATCACGCTGAAGTTGCAATAGCCACATCGATGACGACAGAACGGAACGTGCACATACAGCGACTGTGGTTGGGGCCAGCCGCCGGGAGGGATGCACGTCATGTTAGATCCAGAGTTTCAGCCGGTCGTCCAGCATGCCGGGCAATGCCTTTTTGACAAAGCGTCGGATTTGGACGTCGGTGTAACGCGTGCTGGCGTGAGACCCGATGATCAGTTCGTTTTTAAAGTTGTCCGCTCGTTCGCGATAGTCATCCACGTGCATGTGACCATGTTTGTGGATTTTCGATCGACGATGTTCGGGCGCAGCAAACGTGAGTTCGCTGATCAAAATTTTGGACTCATAGAACTCGGGGTTGTTATCCAATCCCTTGGGTGACGTGTCGCCGGTGTAAGCGAACACCGGCACACGTTGCTCGGTGGTGATCTCGGTGCCTGCCATTTTAAGATCGCGAATTTTTTCGCCGGGCAGGTCCAGGTACTCGGGTTTGAGTTTGTGACGACGTTGATAGACGATGAACCCGAGTGCATCGATCGTGTGATGCACGTTCATTGACTTCACAACGTACTCGCGACCGATTTTGGTTTCGTCGCCATCGAGCAATCCGACCAGTTCGCATGGCATCGCACCGCGATCAAGGCTGCGGAAGGTTTGCAACATCTTCCAGGCCATGTCGACCGCTGAATCGGGCAGGTAAATGACGGGCGGGTCCATCTTCATCATTCGTCGCCGAGACACGTACGCGGGGAGGGCCGCGATGTGATCCAGGTGCGCATGCGAGATGAACATGGTCGGCGTGCCCATGAAGTCCCAGGGTTGGACCCCGACATCAAACAGGAGTTTGAGTTCGTTGACACGCCAGCAAGTTTGCACGGCGGCACGCGAATAGCCCTCGATCGTCAGTCCATCATGGACATGCGAGAGAATTGGAATGTTGTCGACCATCAACGCATCCGGATCGGCATGTTGCTGTTGTCGATCGAGTCGGTGCCGTAGTTGTCGACTTCGTTGACGTTCAAATTGTCTGAATAGCGTTCGGTCCGCACGACTTCGATTTCACCTTGGTCGTTTTGGTCGACTGCGGCACCGTGGTGCCGAGTCAGTTCCAACATGGCCAGGAACCAACCGATGTAGGCCGATTTGTGTTGCCCGGCGGGCACCAAATCGACCAGCGGAACGCGGGGGTGGGCCGCCAATTCTTTGTGGATCTTTTGCATGTAGACGTGAATGGGGGTGTCGTCGTAAATGACCTCGGTGGCTGGCGGCCCGGCGGATTCACGCATGATCCGTCCGAAAGCACTGACCAAGTCCCAAATTTCCAGTTCGACGATGGGTTGATCGGCGGGGTCGTTGCGGCGGGTCGGGAGGTCGTCGGCGACGCGTTCAAATCGGGTTTGCCAACGAGCGGACATTTCGTCCAGGACCGCTGCCGCGTCGCGAATTTCTTTGTATTGCAGCAGGCGTTCGACCAACGCTTCGTGCGTGTCCTCGACCGTTTCTTCTTCGGTTTCATCCTCAATCTTGGGCAAAACAGCCTGGCTTTTCATTTCCACCAAGGTGGCGGCCAGTTCCAGGAAATCACCGACTTCGCCCAGATCAAGTTCCTGGAGCACATCCAAGTGAGCGACGTATTGGTCGACCACTTTGGCCAGCGACATCTCCGTCAGCGACAATTCTTGGCGGCGGACCAAGTACAGCAGCAGATCGATTGGCCCTCGATAGACCGGCAAATCGATGCGAAAGCTCATGCAGTGGGTCGCTCAGGATCGGAAAGGGCTGAAAGTAGGTGAATGAGGGACAAAAACGGGAGGAACAGGTTCGAGAGGCGAGCTGGTTCCGGCGGAATCGGGTGCCGAAGCGGAGCTATCAGCGAACATTCGGCGTCTGGAAGTGCTCTGTCCCGGCAGATCGGGCAGCGAGTTTGCAGCGATTGGCCCGAAGCCCTTGGCAGCGTCAACCTCCAAAATTATCATGCGTCGCTCTTGATCGCGACCCTTCCGTTGTATTTGTCGCGTCTTCGACGCGATTGGCGATCTTTTTTGCTCTCACATGGCGACTCACAGGCATTTTCATGGCCAGTCCCAACCAACGTCATTTGCTCTCGGCGCTCGTTCAAAACGTGCCCGGAGTGCTTGCACACATTTCCGGAATGCTCGCTTCCCGCGGTTACAACATTGATTCGTTGGCTGTCGGTGAAACGGAAGATCCAACGCTTTCGCGAATGACGTTTGTCGTTGTCGGCGACGACCAAGTCCTCGACCAAGTCCGCAAACAACTCGAGAAAATCGTCACGGTCGTGCGTGTGCTGGATATCAGCTCCAACGATTACGTCGAACGCGATCTCCTGCTGGTCAAAGTCACCGCTCCCGCTGGTGGCGTCCGCAGCGAAATTCGCGAATTGGTCGATATCTTCCGCGGTCAAATCGTCGATGTCGGCGAAGGGGAAGTGATGATCGAAATCAGCGGCCGAGCCAACAAGGTCCAGGCTTTCATCGAACGAATCGATCGCTATGGCATCGTCGAATTGGTCCGCACGGGCCGAATCGCGATGGTTCGCAGTGGTTCGCAAGTCACCTCGAGTGAGCCCGCTGCAGAAACCGTCCAAGCCTAACACCGATTCAGTACCGATCCCTTCCAAATCATCTTTCCCCACACACCCTGAGTGACTTCTCATGGCAGCCACCATTTACTACGAAAACGATGCCGACCTATCTCACCTGAAAGGCAAGAAGGTCGCGATCTTGGGTTACGGTTCGCAAGGACACGCCCAAGCTCAAAACCTGCGTGACAGCGGTTGCGAGGTCATCATCGGCCAGCGTCCCGGCAGTGCGAACTACGACTTGGCCGTCTCGCATGGGTTCGAGCCCATGTCGATCGCAGAAGCCACCAAGGCAGCCGACGTCATCAACGTGTTGCTTCCCGATGAAGTTCAAGCGGACATCTATCGCGATTCGATTCGTGACAACCTGTCCGAAGGCAACGTGTTGATGTGCTCGCACGGTTTCAACATTCACTTTGGTCAAATCGATCCTCCCAAGGGCATCGACACTCTGCTCGTCGCCCCCAAGGGCCCCGGCCACTTGGTCCGCAGCGAGTACGAAAAGGGTGGCGGCGTTCCCGCATTGATCGCACTGGGTGAAGGTGCATCGGAAACCACCAAGCAAATTGGTTTGGCATACGCCAAGGGCATCGGCGGAACTCGCGGTGGTGTCATCGAAACCACCTTCGCCGAAGAAACCGAAACCGACTTGTTCGGCGAACAAGTTGTCTTGTGCGGCGGTGTCAGCGAATTGGTCAAAGCTGGTTTTGACACTCTGGTCGAAGCTGGTTACCAGCCTGAAATGGCTTACTTCGAGTGTATGCACGAGCTGAAGTTGATCGTCGATTTGTTGTACGAAGGTGGTTTGAGCTACATGCGATACAGCATCAGCAACACCGCTGAATACGGCGATTACGTCACTGGCCCACGTATCATCACCGATGAAACCAAAGCCGAAATGAAGAAGGTTCTCGAAGAGATCCAACAAGGCGAATTCGCTCGCAAGTGGATCAGCGAAAACCGTGCGGGTGCTCCTTTCTTCAAGGCAACCCGTCGTCGCGAACGTCTGCACGGTGTCGAGCAAATCGGTCTCGGCCTTCGCCGCATGATGAACTGGATCGACGAAAAAGAAGTTTGATCCGGTGGGCGGCCCCGTTGAAGATTCAGGCCGCACTCCAAAGGTCACCGGTTCGGTCCAAGACTGGACGCAATTGCAAATCGATTGCGTCCGCCGGTGGCACGATGAGCCCATGGCCAACCCGTACTCGGGTTGGCTGAGATGGGTGTGCCAACAACATGCTTTCAATTTTGAGTTGTGGCACGAAGAAGACGTCGCACGCAATCCAAGCGTGACCGACGCTCGCATCGCTGAAGTCAAACGTTCCATCGATCGGCTGAATCAACAGCGAAACGATTGGATCGAAAAGCTGGACGATGCGATCACGGAATCCATCCAGCAATCGAGCGTGGTGGTTGCTGAAGACGCTCCGATCAACACCGAGACGCCCGGCAGTGCGATCGATCGGTTGTCGATCATGTCACTGCGCCTGTTCCACTATGCCGAGCAGTTGCAGCGGCAGGATGTGGATGCCGAACACCGATCCAAGGTGGAGGCAAGGTGGTTGCTCTGCCAAGTCCAGCATGCGGATCTGTCAGCGTCGCTGCAAACCTTGATCGATGACATTTTCGCTGGCCGCAAACGTCACAAGACGTACCGGCAAATGAAGATGTACAACGACCCCAGCCTCAACCCTGAAATGTCGGACTCGTAGGCCAGGTCTCCGTAGCCGGATTCGCCAAGAATTCGGACGGGCATGGGCAAGCCGTGTCGGCGGGCAACCTGTAGCACGGCGGTCTCCGCCGTGAACTTCCCCTCAGCATCCGGCAACGCACCCCTCACGCTCCGAATTCTTGGCGAATCCGGCTACATCTTTCTGTGCTCGCCTCGCTTTGTTCCAAAGCATCGGTTGGGATGCCATGTGGAACATGGCCTACGTGGCGTGTGTCTCCGAATTCGCCAGGAATTCGGATGGGCATTGCAGAGCCTTGTTGACGAGAAAGAACGTTGCTAATCCGTAGGCCAGGTTGTACCTGGCGGTGGTGATTGGCCGGTCATTTGCGATCTTGCGAACGTTGCTGGGACGCCTCGCTTTGTTCCAAAGCGTCGGTTGGGATGCCATGGGGAACGGAGCCGCAACCTGTAGCACGGCGGTCTCCGCCGTGAATTTCCCCTCAGCATCCGACAACGCACCCCTCACGCTCCGAATTCTTGGCGAATTCGGCTGCATCTTTAATCCGGCTACATCTTATGCGTCCAATCCATACGCCTTGATCGCGTTGTCGGTGAAGAAGGCGGCTTGTTCGTCTTCGCTCAATTCCGAGGCGAGTTGGCGAACGGTGTCCAGCCATTGTTTGTGGCCGGTTCTGAGCAAGCACACGGGCCAGTCACTGCCAAACATCAGACGCTTCGGGCCAAACGCTTCCAGGGCCACGTCCCAGTACGGGCGGATGGTTTCGATGTCCCAGTCCGCGTCGCGAACTTCAGTGGCGACGCCGGAAAATTTGCAGGTCAGGTGTTCGCGGCGAGCGAGTTCTCTGAAGTGCGGTTCCCACTGGGGATCCATCGTGCCGCCCGAGATCGTTGGCTTGGCAATGTGATCGACGACCATCGGCAAACTTGCGTGGCGGTCAGCGAAATCGATCGCAGCGGGAAGTTGTTTGGCGAAGATCAGAATGTCATAGACCAAGTTGTGTTGGCCCAGCAGCGAGACGCCGTGGTTGAACGCTTCGCCATCGAGAAAGCGGTCATCTGGTTCGTCTTGGACAACATGTCGCATGCCGACCAGTTTGTCGCGTCCCGAGACGGATTCCAACTGAGATTCCATGTCGGGATCCGCCAGTCCGATCCAGCCGACCACGCCGCGAATCAGGGGTTCTTCGCTCGCGATTTTTAGCAGGTCGTCGGTTTCCTGCATCGACTGGCGAGCTTGAACGCTGACGAAGCCATCGACTCCGCTCTCGCTGGCAATTTCGCGAAGTTGAGCGGCGAGGAAGTCCTGGCGTAGGACGCTCATGTCGTCGCTGATCCAGCCGTATTCTGCCGGATCATAGGCCCAAAGGTGGTGGTGCGAATCGATCAACATGATGATTTTCTCTATAGAGAAATGTGGTGTGGGGAAGGTGTTCGCGTGGCAGAACGCGCGTGAACCACATCCTATCTCGCAACGCCAGCATGGGAACCTGAAGGCAGGTTGGAGTGTCCTGCTCAAGCGGCAAAATGGTCCCTGACGGGCCGCTGCCGGTCCCGCGCTCACTTCGGTGGAGGGTCACCGAGATTCGGTTGCACTCGTCACCCCATTTGAAAATTGCGTTCGTCTCTGCCGTTCGGGTTGCTCGTTTGTTGGTAGGCGACGAAGATAACGGTTCAAAGGTGCGGGAAAACAGCGTCTATTCTCATCCTCTTTGATTTTCATCCCTTCGCCTGCTTTTGGGTTATCCATGTTGCAAGCCACGTCGACTGATCAGCTTCTCGCCGAACTCATCCGCGAACGCATTTTGATGCTCGATGGTGCGATGGGGACGATGATCCAGCGATTGGAATTGGATGAAGCGGCGGTGCGTAGCGACCGGTTCGCGGACCATCACAAAGACCTGAAGAACTTCTCGGACATCCTTTGTCTGACGCACCCTGAGAAGATCACCGAGATCCACTCCAAGTACTACGAAGCGGGCAGCGACATCGTCGAAACGAACTCGTTTGGTGCTTCGCCGATCGGGATGGTCGAGTTCGATCTTCCGCTGGAGCTGGTCAACGAGATCAACGTCGCCGCGGTCGCGTGTGCTCGCAAAGCCGCGGATCAATGGACCGAGAAGACACCCGACAAGCCTCGGTTTGTCGCCGGTTCGATAGGTCCGACGACGATGCAGCTCGCCATCAGCACCGATGTCGAGGACGCGGCCTTCCGAGCGACCACGTTCGACAAATTGGCCGACAGTTACTACGCCCAAGTGAAGTCGCTGTGCGAAGCCGGCGTGGACATCTTGCTGCCCGAAACCGCCATCGACACGCTGAACCTGAAGTCATGCCTGTTTGCGATTCAGCGTTACTTTGACGAAGGTGGTCGGCGGGTTCCCGTGATGGTGTCGGGGACCTTCGACAAGGGCGGGCGAACGTTTGTCAGCGGTCAAAGCGTGGAAGCCTTCGTCACCGCGCTTTCGCACTTCCCCGTGTTGTCGGTTGGGATGAACTGCGCACTCGGGCCAGACATCATGCGTCCGCACGTCGAAGAAATGTCCAAGGCGACCGGGTTGCCAATCAGTTGCCACCCCAACGCCGGGTTGCCCAACGAGATGGGCGCGTTTGACTTGGACCCCAAGCCAATGGCCGAGATCGTTGGTGAGTACGCGGATAACGGCTGGATCAACATTCTAGGCGGATGTTGCGGTACCACTCCCGATCACATCCGGGTGATGACCGAACGGGTCCAAGGTTGCAAACCCAAGCAAGAAGACAAGAGCGGTCCGGTTTGGACTCGTTTGTCAGGTCAATTGCCGATGGTGATGCGTCCTGAGATTCCCTTCACGATGGTCGGTGAACGCACCAACGTGACGGGCAGTCGCAAGTTCGCTCGTTTGATTCGCAACGAAGAGTACGACGAAGCCGTTGAGGTTGCTCGCGAGCAAGTTGAGAACGGTGCGACGATCATCGACGTGAACTTCGATGATGCGTTGCTCGATGGCGTCGAAGCCATGACGCGATTCCTGCGTTTGATTGCGGGTGACTCCGTCGTGGCCGCCGTTCCGGTGATGATCGACAGCAGTCGCTGGGAAGTCATTGAGGCTGGTCTGCAAAACGTGCAGGGCAAAGCGATCGTCAACTCGATCTCTCTGAAGGACGGCGAGGAAGAGTTCCTGCGTCGTGCAAGGTTGGTGCGCCAATATGGTGCGGCAACCGTCGTGATGGCATTTGACGAAGAAGGCCAAGCAGCCGACGAAGACAACAAGGTCCGAATCTGCAAACGGGCGTATGACTTGTTGGTCAATGAAGTTCATTTCCCACCCGAAGACATCATTTTTGACCCCAACATCCTGACCGTTGCGACGGGGATGGAGGAGCACAACAACTACGCGGTTGATTTCGTCAACGCGGTTGAGCGGATTAAGAAAGAATGTCCCGGTGCGAAGACCAGCGGCGGTGTCAGCAACATCAGCTTCAGTTTCCGTGGCAACGATCCAGTTCGCGAAGCCATCCACAGTGCGTTTCTTTACCGAGCGGTGAAAGCTGGTTTGGACATGGGGATCGTCAACGCGGGGCAGTTGGAAGTTTACGAAGAGATCCCGAAGGACTTGCTTGAGCATGTCGAGGATGTGCTTTGGAATCGTCGTGATGACGCGACCGATCGGATGTTGGAATTCGCAGAGACGGTCAAAGGCAGCGGCAAGAAAAAGTCCGGCGAAGACCTGACTTGGCGAGAGAACTCGATCGAAGAACGGATGAAGCATGCTCTGATCAAGGGCATCGACAAGTACATCGTCGAGGATACAGAAGAGGCTCGCCAGCACTACGACAAATGCTTGCATATCATCGAAGGTCCATTGATGGCTGGCATGAGCGTGGTCGGCGATTTGTTCGGCCAAGGCAAGATGTTCTTGCCTCAGGTCGTGAAGTCCGCACGCGTGATGAAGAAAGCGGTCGCTTATCTTGAACCGTTCATGGAACAGGAAAAAATTGAGTCCGGAACGCAAGATCACAAGGCCCGCGGCAAGTTCCTGATCGCGACGGTCAAAGGCGACGTGCATGACATCGGCAAAAACATCGTCGGTGTGGTGCTGCAGTGCAATAACTACGAGGTGATTGACTTGGGCGTGATGGTTTCCAGTGAGAAAATCCTGGAGGAAGCCGTCAAGCAAGACGCCGACATGATCGGTCTGTCAGGGCTGATCACACCCAGCCTCGATGAAATGGTTCACGTCGCTCGTGAGATGAAACGTATTGGGATGAAGAAGCCGTTGTTGGTCGGTGGTGCAACAACCAGTGCCAAGCACACGGCGGTTCGGATCGCACCGGCTTACGATGGTCCGGTACTGCACGTTTTGGATGCCAGTCGCAGCGTGGGTGTCGTAGAGAAGTTGCTCAGCGATGAGTCTCGCGATGCATTCTTGGAAGCCAATGTCAGCGAACAAGAGAAGCTGGTCAGCAGTTTTCGCGAACGCAAACAGACTTTGGTTTCTTATGAACAAGCTCTCGAGAAACGGTTCCAAACGGATTGGGAAACGGTTCGCATCGACCAACCGGAGTTCATTGGAACGAAGGTTCTTGAGGACTTCCCGCTGGCAACGCTTCGCGAATACATCGATTGGTCGCCGTATTTCATGACTTGGGAACTGAAGGGCAAGTACCCGAAGATCTTCCAAGACGAAACCGTCGGTCCGATCGCGAAAGAAGTGTTCGAGAAAGCGAACAAGATGCTTGACCGAGTCATCGATGAAAAGCTGATCCGAGCCAAAGGCGTGTATGGTTTCTGGCCAGCGGCATCGGACGGCGATGACATCATCGTTTACACCGACGAGTCTCGCACCGAAGAACGCACGCGATTCCATTGCTTGCGTCAGCAGTGGGAGCGTCGCGGGCAAAAGGATTTTCGCTCGCTGGCCGACTACATCGCCCCAGTCGATAGTGGTCGCAAGGACTACCTCGGTGGCTTTGCCGTGACCGCTGGATTGGGTGCGGAAGAATTGTCGATGCGATTCAAAAAGGAGCTGGATGACGAGAGTTCGATCATTGCTTCGGCGGTGGCCGATCGTTGTGCGGAAGCCTTCGCGGAATACTTGCATCAACAAGTCCGCCAGCAATGGCAATACGGCAAGGAAGAGAACCTGTCCAACGAGGACATGATCGCGGAGAAGTACCGCGGCATTCGGCCGGCGGCTGGCTATCCTGCGTGTCCCGATCACACGGAGAAGCGAACGCTGTTTGACTTGTTGGAAGCCGAGAAGAACACCGGGATCAACCTGACCGAGAGCTATGCGATGTCGCCAGGAGCCAGTGTCAGCGGTTTGTACTTCTCACACCCCGATGCCAAATACTTCACCGTCGACCGAATGACGAAGGATCAAATCGAATCGTATGCGGCTCGCAAGGGCTGGCCAATTTCGGAAGTTGAGCGTTGGTTGTCACCCAACTTGGCGTATGACCCATCCTGATCGTCGGTGGCTGTGGTTGGTCAGTGGGATCATCCTCGCATTTTTAGTGCGAGGTTCGATCGTGCTGGCCAAACTGGATTCGTTGGATGCGGATCCGGATGCCTATCGAGTGATCGCGGAAACGCTGGCCCAAACCGGTACATTCGGTTTGATGGGCAATAGTGAGGTGGCAACCCCGACCGCGTTTCGACCGCCGTTGTACCCGTGGTTGCTATCGTTCTTCGTCGATGCGGATGGCAGTTTGGCGTCCGGTTGGGTGGCCATGTTGCATGTGTGTTTGGGTGTTCTGACGATCGTTTTGACCTGGGATGTCGCTCGCAGGTGGTGGTCCGAGCGAGTTGCTTGGATCGCAGCGGCACTGGTGACGATTGATCCGATGCTGCTGTGGCAATCGACTCTGGTGATGACGGAGACCATCGCTACGGCACTGACCGTGATGGTTTGGTGGTGGTGGGTGGCGAGGATGAACCCCAATCCCGCTGTTGTCACATTGGACGACGGTGACCTGATCAATTCATGTGACCGATCACCTTCGCGACCGATCATTGATGCCGTTGTCTTTGGCGGATTGTTGTCGCTCACCGTGTTATGCCGGCCGACGTTCTTGGTTTGGGCGGCGATGTTGATTCCGGCGTTGTTTTTCATCGGTCCGAGTTGTCGGACAAGGCGATTGGCCCGTGTCGGCGTCGTGGGTTTGATTCTCGTTGCAACCGTTGGACTGTGGACGTTGAGGAATGTGTCGCAGCTTGGTCACCCGATTTGGGCGACCACTCACGGTGGCTACACATTGCTGCTGGCCAACAACGATTCGTTTTATGACTCGTTGGACAAGTCATCGATTGAATGGAAACCTTGGGAACGCACGCCGTGGGATCCGACTGAGTTCTTCGCTGAGTACGAAGCTCGCGAAAGGGGGTTCGACGAAGTCTCGGATGATCGAGTGGCCTACGAGATGGCCAAGTCCACCATCTCGAATCGGCCGGCGATGTTTGCTTGGTCGTGCATCGCTCGGGCGACGAGTCTTTGGCATCCGTTTCCTGCCCGCACGCCCGATCGATCGATGATGGTCGTGCTGGTGATCGGGCTGTATCAGACGGGACTGTTGTGGATGGCTGTGTTGGGAATTGCCAAGCACTGGCGTTTGTGGTGGCATCCCAACGCTTGGCCTGCGTTCGCGTTGGTGATCACGCTGACCGCAGTGCACAGTGTGTACTGGAGCAACCCACGGATGCGTTCACCGGTCATTCCCATGTTGGCCGTGGCAGTCGCGTGTGGCATGGTGCCAAGACAAGCGGATCAAACCAAACCGACGTAGCCGGATTCGCCAGAATACGGGCACTCAAGATCACAACCCGCCGCGTCAGCAAGGTCGTTCAGTGTTCGTCCGAAATTTGGCGATTCCAGCTACGGTGAAAGGCGATCGTTGCTCCAATCAGCCGACGGCCGTTAGGCCCGGTTCTCGTCCCGTGAATTCCGGGCGATGGCGATCCAGATAGGTTCAAGTGAGGCCTTGCTGACGCGGCGGGTTATGAACGGGGGGCCGAGTTCTTTGATTGGATCAGCGTTGTTCGAGCAACGATCGTTGACGTTCGTATTTGTAACCGGGCATGAAGAAGCACCCCGCTGCAACGATGCCAAAGATCAAATGAGCGGCAGATGGGAACACCGCCATCGCCACCGAGGTTGCGAGCAAGAGCACTGTTTGAATGTAAAACGCTCCACTCAGCATGCCGGCTTTGATCAGGAAGACCATGGCAGTGATCACACCCAACATTGGTGCCAATCGCAGTGGTTCCAGTCCGATCCACCATTCCAAGGGAAACAGCAAGGCCGTCGCAATCAGGCTGGCGCCCCAGACGTGAGCGACTTGTCGTTCAATGAACGTGACTGGTCCCATGCGTTGACGCAGTTTCCAAAAAACGGCGGCCCAGGCACTCAGTCCGATCACCCAAACGAAAACATAGATCCAACGTTCATTGATTCCAGCAAGTGCCATTTGCCAAGTCATCAGACTGGCAACCAACAGCACCAACGAATGCCACATCCAAAGCAGCCCCCACTTTTCAAGCACGGCCGCGTGATGGGTTTCGCGAAAGACTCTTGCGAGGACTTGGTTGAAGCGACCGCTGCGAGCGGAGACACGTTCATCGGCGAGGTAGGCTTCGATGTCGTTAGCGAGGGCTTCCGCGGTTGGGTATCGCAGGTCGGCTGGTTTTTGCAGGCAACGAATCGTGATCATCTCGAGATCACGATCCAAACTTGGGCGCAAGGCTCGCGGAGGCGTGGGGTCTTGTTCCGTGACCAGCATCACCAGTTCCATCGGTGATTCCGCGACGAAGGGAGCTCGTCCGGTCAAAGCGAAGTAGAGCACGCAACCAAGGGAATACACATCACTGGCGGGACCGATGTCACCGCGACGGCCGCCGGCTTGTTCGGGCGACATGTATGCGGGGGTGCCGACCAACATGCCGGTTCGGGTCAGGTCCATCTTGGCACCGACTTGTTTGGCCAACCCAAAATCCGTGATCATCGGTCGCCCGTCTTTGGCGATCAGGATGTTGCCCGGTTTGATGTCACGGTGCAGGATACCGGCTTGATGAGCCACCGCGACGGCGCGAGCGATTTGGGCGACCATGCGTGCCGCCTCACGTGGTGCCATGGGACCGCAGGCGACTCTTTGGGACAGGGTTTGTCCTTCGATGAATTGCATGCTGAAGAATGGCCGGCCTTCGATGTCACCGACTTCGTAAACCGGCACAATGCTGGGGTGATCCAAGGATGCGGTTGCCGCGGCTTCGGCCATGAAGCGTTGCAGATCCGCGTCGCTCGCCAAGCGACCGCGAAGGATCATCTTGATTGCGACTTCACGGTCCAGCGATCTTTGGCGGGCACGAAAAACCACGCCCATGCCGCCACGACCGACTTCTTCCAGCAAATCAAAGTCGCCGATGGTTGTCGGCAACCGAAGGCTACGCCAACGACTCGATGAGTCTTCGGCAATATCGGGGACATCCGGAACCATGGGGGCTTCATCGTAGGCGGTGCCAGCGGTGTCGGTGACCAACACGGCTCCCCACAATTGTTTCAAGTCATTTGCAAGCGTCGGATGCTGCTCACAAATGGCGTGGAAGTCGACGACTTGGCCCTGGCAAACTTTGTCCGTCAGTTCCGCCAGCACATCCGCAAGGTATTGATCGTGCGTCCGAGCTTCATCGGATGAGCCGGTGTGCGACGGGTCTGGTGAAGAGGCCATCGAAGCCTCAACCCTGCGAGTCGTTGTCGACGCCGAAGTTTTCCTTGTCTTCTTCCAGCACCGCTTTCAACCGGCGAACCGCACGCAAGTAACGCATGCTGGCGGCGGGGGGATTCAGGTTGAGAACTTCGGCGATTTCGAGGTTCGAAAGGTGTTCGTAATGCCGCATCAGGATGACTTCGCGATCACCTTCGTCGAGCTTCTGAATGGCCGCTTCGACCTGCGTGGCAATTTCACGCTGGGTCGCGACCGCAGCGGGAGTCATCGCTGGGTCACACAACTGAATCGCGAGATCGACGGACGATTCATCCACGCGTCCGCCGCCGGCAATCGGTTGCTCGCGGTCCATGTTGCGTTTGGCGCTGACACGGTGGCGACGGTAGGTGTCAATGATGTGATCCCAGGCGATTTGCCGGAGCCACAAATGGAAAGCCATCACGGGATCGTCGAGGTACTTTTGAAGACGCCCGCTGGCTTCGACCAAGACTTCTTGAACGACATCGCTGACGTCCACGCGTCGCTGGACTTTTCGATCCAAACGGACCTCCACCAGTCGACGGATTGGGCCGCGGTGTCGGTCTAGCAGTTGGTTGACGGCTTCGGTGTCGCCCTGGCGTGCTGCTTGGATCAGCACTTCAGTGTTGTCGCCCGATGGCCATAAGGATTTGGTCATGTTCACGCTCCAGTCACATGGTAGCGTGTTGGAAATAGGGCAATCGTCCCTGGCTCACTTCCATTCGCGAATTTGAATGTTCTTGAACCAAACTTTCATCGCGGGGCCTTGGTGCAATTGCAACGCGATGACCCCCGAGTCGGCTTTTTTGCCCGGTTGTTGGTCGACCAAACGGATCATCAGGGTTTCGTTGATGAACTGTTCCAAGTGGTTGTCACGCACCAAAATGCGGTAGTCATTCCATTCGCCCAGATGGATGCTGTTAGCGAGCTCCTCGGCGGTCGCGAATTGTTCGGTCGTCTTTTCGCCGGTCGCCCAAATCGTGGTTTGTTGTCCGCGGGTGGCCAAAATTCCGCGGCCTTTTTCTTCGTACAGGATCCCCGCGAAACGATTGGTCGCATCGATGTCGGCTTGATATCCACCGACGATGAATTTCTCTTCGTCGAGGACTTTGCTGCGATACTGGATGCCCGAGTTGCCGCCAATCATTTTGAATTGCAGCGTCAGCTCAAAGCTGCCTTTGACCGGGCGATCGAGAATCAAAAACGTGTTTTGCTTGATCGGTGCTTCGTCGGTGGTTTGCCCATGAATGGCTCCGTCGTCGACCGACCAAAGGTCCTCACGTCCACGCCAGCCATCAAGCGTTTTGCCATCGAACAAGGTGACGGTTTTGGCACCCTGCATGGTCTTGGCCAGGACAGCCTTTTCGCTGTCTTGGGCGTTGGCGGGTGAAGCCGCGAAGGTGGCGGCGAGAGTCAGGAAGCAAAGAACGCGGTTCACGGTTGAGCTCATGAGGTGGGGCCGGGAAGTTGTGTTTCGGGCAGGAGAATGCCGGGACGGGCAGTTTAACCGGAGGAATCTATGGATGTGGGGCATCGGGAAAAATCCCGTGGCAACCAAACGGCACCCGCACTCAAGAATCTTCGCCCAGGTTGAACAGGTGTCGCAACGCCTCCAGCAGGCCTCGCGAGTGCCCGTCCGCCGCGTCGTCTCGCAGCGAGGCCATCGGCGGATGGAGCAGTTTGTTGGTCAGGCGATCGAAGGACTTTTCGATCTCTTTTTGCATGGCCGTGTCGGTGGAGCCATTGAGTTTTCCAAACAGCCGCTGCAGCTCTTCTGCTTTGACTTTGTCAGCCCGTTCTCGAAGCCGGCGAATGACCGGTCCGGTCGCACGTTGTTGCAGCGACTGAAAGAAGCCATCGACTTCTTCGTCGATGATTTTCTTCGCCTTCGGCCACTGCTTTTCTCGTTCGCGGCGATTGCGATTGCATGCAGCTTGCAGGTCATCGATCTGGTACAGATAGACGCCGGGTTCGTCGCCGATGACCGGATCGAAATCTCGCGGAACGGCCAAGTCGAGGACCAACATGATGCGGCCACCTCGTTTGGCATTCAGAGCCGCGAAAGTGGATGCGTCGACGATCGGTTCTTCCGCCGAAGTGGTACCGATTAGCAAATCCGCTTGCACAATCTGGTCGTGCAGGCTGTCCATTGATTCAGCGTCGGCACCAAATTCGTCGGCCAGCTTTTGTGCTCGATCGAGACTTCGATTGACGACGCATAGATTGTTCGCACCGCCGTTTTTCAGATAGCGAAGCGTTTCTTCGGCCATCTCACCGGCACCGCAGAGCACCACGCGTTTGCCCTGCAGGCGGTTGAATACCTCGGGAACAACTTCGCCGATCGCAACACTGGGAACGCTCAACCGGCGACGGTGAATGCTGGTTTCAGTTTGGACGCGTTTGGCGGTTCGGTTGGCAGCTTGGAATACGCCGTGAGTGATTGGGCCGGTGCGATCGGCATCGTTGGCCAAGTCATAGGACTGTTTGACCTGCGATAGGATCTGGGCTTCGCCGACGACCATGCTGTCCAAACTGGCCGCGACCAAGAACAAGTGTTCGACGGCTTCGCGGCCTTCCCGAATGATCATGTGGTTGGCGACGAAGTCACGCGATTGGTTAAGGCAGTCGGCGACCAAGTCAATCAAATCGTCGGATTGCAGGGAAGCCGGATTGCTGCCCGCCCCGTACAACTCAACCCGGTTGCAGGTGCTCAGAAGAACCAGTTCGGCATCGGCGAATCGTTGGCCAAACAGTTCGAAGGTGCGATTAATTTCATTCTCGGTGAACGACAACTGCTCGCGAATTTCAACGGCAGCGTCGTGATGGCTGCACCCGATCATCTTCAGGGTCATGACTGGCCTCGCGGCGTTGTCATTCCCGGTGCCACTTCGTTTTCGGGCAACTCGATTTCTGAGTCGATGTTTTGGATTGGCGTTTCGGCGGGTGCGTCGGATTGGTCGGCACCGTGAGAACTGGATAGCACACCGGTCATGGCGAGTGCCAAAAATCCAAAGCTGGCCAGAGTTAAGTAAGCAACTTTGCGGCCGCGGCTGGCGGGAGCGTAGAAGTACTCGACCAGCGTGGCTGATACCAACCACAGAAACAGCACGCCGGAAAGAATGATTCCGCCGTCGGTCCATGGGATCACACCCAAACGGTTCCAGTTCATGACGACACCGGAAACCAGGCCCAGCCCGACGGCTGCGGTGCTGATGATCAAGCAACTTCGGTTGAGGTTTTGAAGGGTTTCCAAGGTTGGTAAACGGAGCGATGAGCCAGCCTGCTTGCGTTTCAAACGCCATGATTGGACCAAATACATGGCTCCGGCCAAAAAACCGATCAGAACGGCAGCGGAACCCAGCATCATGGATGCACCGTGCACGCCTCGCCAAACCTCGACGGCTTCGCTGCGTTCAAATGCGGGCATGTGACTGACCGCTCGCGAAAGCGCGATCATGGCGAGAATTGCCGGCAGGAAGAACAGTCCGATGATCGTGTCCGGCCGTCTGAGATAGAACGCGAAAAAGGCGATTGCCAATCCCAACGCGACCATCAGCGACCAATCGGTCCAAGTTGCCAGACGCCCGACGTTGGCTTCATTGGCAATCGACGCGGCTCGTAATGTCAGATAGGTGACGTGGGTGAAAATACCCAAACCCATCATCACGACCACGGCCAGACCGCGACCCGGGACACGGCCCAGAAAGCGCAACGCTTCTAAAACCAGCACCACGAGGTAGCTGGCCGAGAAACACGTGACCGAAATTTGACGCAAAAGATCCATCATGGCTTTATCGTACACCGACCTGAAAAATTGTCAGCCTGGAAGGGATCGCTCACCAGGGTTGTTCAGAGAATGCTTGGATTTGAAGCCCACCTTCGACACTCATTCGCACCCGGATCGCTCCTTCTCGCGATGTCACGTGCACGCCTCCCCCCGCCGCGGACAGCATTTCGGTGACTTCGGGTTTTGCCGCACGTTGTCCACCGCTGACGATTGTTTCCAATGGTCGGGCCCACTGCAGGACCGCCTCGGCATCCATTTGCAAACTGCCATGATGAGGTGCCATCATCACCCCGCCGGGTGGCGGTCGAGGCGTGTTGGTCAGCACCGCGGTTCCCGGCGGTTCCAAATCGCCCGGCAACAGCAACGCACGATTTCCTGAATCGATCCTCAACACCAGCGAATTTGCATTGTCGTTGGCTTCGATTCGTTCTTTGGGCGGGTGCAGCACCGTGACTCGATCTAGCCAACTGGGTCCGGTATGTCGAACACGCTTGCCCCGGTGAACTTCCAAAACCGGAATCTCGTGCTGGCGGATCGCCTCCGAAGCCTGAGCCAGCGCAAAACCGTCGCCTTCAAAGAAACCGGGCGGAACAACGATCACGCCGATCGAAAACCGTTTGGCCAGACCCGGCAATGCGTTGAAGTGATCCGTATCAGCGTGCGAAAGAAAAATCCCATCGATGTGCGTCGCTCCTAATGCCCACAATGCATCCTCGATGTTCCGGCTGGTCGCGTTGGCGTTGCCCATCCAGCCGCAATCATAAAGCCACACCTCCTTCTCGTCGGGACGCACGATTGTTGCGGTCCCGTGTCCTACATCGACGAAGGTGGCTTCCAACGTTTGATCAGGAAGTTCCGCTAGGTAGGTTGCCAACCCGTAGGCGATCCCGATCCAACTGACCAGCAAACCGGCTTCGATTACAAGACGACGAATTCCTTGGGAGGTCACCATCGGCCGAATCGCAGCCCACGCAATCAAGCCGAGATAGAAGACGACGATCCAAATCGTCGGCGGCGACGGCAACCAAAAGTGACCGCCGGGCAAGGTCGCCGCTGAATCGATCATCCACTGCATGATCGAAAGCAACTTGCCGCAAACCCCACCGGGAATCCACGCCAGGGATGGCAACCACCAACCTGCCAAGATTGTCATCACACCGGCGGACAACGCGAGAGCCATCAATGGTGAAAGCATGACGTTGACGATCACGCTGATTGGCGAGACCACATGGAACTGTGACCAAACCAACGGCAGAGCCATGAGGGTGACCGCGCCGCTGTACCACAGCACTCGTCCCGTCCATGAAAGGCAAAACGAGAACAGCCGTCGCCACGCGGTTTGAGATTGGCGAGCCAACTCATCAAAGCGTTCTTCCACGCGAATCGTTTCTGCCGCGGGTGTCAGTGCACTGGAGAAGGGACGTCCGCACATCAACAAGGTAGCGACGGCCAAAAAAGACAACTGGACGCCGATGCCGAAAATCTCCGCCGGCATCCAAATCATCAAGATGATCGCTGCCAAGGACAACGAATTGAGCGGGTGATGTGGACGAGCCAGGAGTCGGGCGAGGATCACTGTCGACATCAGGATCGCGGCTCGTGTGACCGGCGGGCGAGCACCCGTGATGGCGACATAAAACAGCATCACGATCACAATCAATGTGACCGACCCGGCGATTGGCAGACGCAACAAACCTGCCACCGCACCGGTCAACAAAACGATGATTCCTAGGTGCAGTCCGCTGACCGACAACAGGTGCGCGGTGCCGGTGACCAGCAAACGTTCATTGGTCGGACGATCAAGGAAATCTCGTTGACCGAGCGTTAGGGCCAACGCGAGTCCACGTTGCGAAGGTTCGATTTGGTTCAAAATCGTGTCTCGAGCCGAGGCGGCGCGATCGGCCAACCACCGCTGAAGAGCATTGTCCCACGGCAATGCACCATCGGTGACTTCGCCAGCTGTTAGCAATTGAACTTGGTCGGCCGAGCCCACTCGCATGCGCGCGTGAATGTTCTGCCGACGTGCTGCGATTCTCTGATCGGTTTCACCCGGGTTGCTCGGTGGTGGAATCGCGGCGATTCGACCGTACAGTTCAACCGGATCGCCCGGTCGCAAGTCCTCTCGTTCCGCATCAACCATCACCATCACTCGGCCGGTGAATGGAACTTGCCGAGTGCCACGTCGCATCGTGACCACGCGAACAATCAATCGAGTTTGATACTGCACATCGGATACAACGGCTTTGTCGGATCGAGCACCATCGAGCCCGGAGGTTCTCGCAACGGTGTTCTCCAGAGCATCCCTTTGCAAACGAACTGGTTCATCGACAACTGCGACCATGACTGTCGGCTCTTCCTCGTAGGTCAGTACTTCGCGGATGGTCGCCGAAGCGTATTGCCATTCATCCAGTGCGTGTCTCCCCGCAAATGCGAATAGAAGAAACCCGAACCAGCACGCTGTTCTAAATCGAGAATGAAATTTAAGGCGAGACCGCGAGTGGGCACGCGCGATTTCGGAACGGGCTGGCGTGGCTGCGAACCATGCCAGGACCCAGGCAACCACCATCGCGATCATCGCCCCGAACCAGACCCGCGGGGATTGAGGCCAAACATGGTTGAGAGTCAGCCCAGCCAGTCCGGTGGCGGCAAACATCGTCAACGGCTGTCGACTGGGGAGTTCCGTGAGGTGCCGAGTCGAGAGACTGCCTTGCCGCATTCTGAAGTCAAATCCGAAAGAAAAGATGCCGCGGTGAATCGCAGGCCGCATAACCCGTACATCCGGCACGGTTTCGCGGTGTTTCAGTTTGCCTGGTCGGCAAACTCACTGGAATGCTCAGCCCGAACCTAACCCGCGTGCTACTCATTGTACGGCCAAGAACTCTCGGTCACACGCTTCTAGATCTTTGAGGGATCGGACTGAATGTCCACTTCCCGACTTCGCACTGTTTCTTATTGCACGAGGAAACCCATGCCAACGACTGCCAAATCATCGCCAAAAACTTCCGCCGCCAACCGCTCCAAGGGTAAGAACGTTGGTGAAGAAGTGGTGACCATCGATCGTCGTCGTAGCGAACGTCGCGATGGCAACGCCGATGCGAGCGATGCAGGCATGATGGACCAGCCTCGTCGAAAGAAACAACGTCGTCGTCACATTGATCCAACGACGTGCGAACGCGACTACAGCGACCAAGAAGTCGAGTTCATGAAAGCGATGGACGACTACAAGCGTGACTCCGGCCGAATGTTCCCGACCTGCAGCGAAGTCTTGGAAGTCCTGCGGTCGCTCAACTACGTGAAGCTGTCCGATGAGCAATTTGAAGAGTTGGGCCTGAACGACGCTCCCGAAGGCGAAGAAAGCTGGAGCGATGAGGAAGCCGACGAGCTAGCCGAAGTTTGATCCCAACCGATTCGTATCGATCATTCGATTTCAGGGGTGTCCATTCAAGTGGACGCCCCTGTTTTCGTAGACTCAGCACTCGATGTGGGCATCCAAATTTCGCCGCGACCATCAATCAGTTGGTCACCGCGACAGACGTCCAGTGATTGCAGGAAGTCGGGCGTCATCCATTTCGCATCGCAGTTTCGACTCAACAGAGCCAAGAAAGCTGAACGCAGCGGAATGGGCGTCGAGAATCGACGTTCGTCGAGCGTCGGTGGCTGGCCAAAGATCAATGTCCCTCGCCGCATTCCATAGGCGATCGTTGGCCCGCAAGTTCCGGCCACGCCAATCGTGCCGGCAACCATCCAAGTTGCCAGACGCGTTCCAACGTTACCAGCAATCCAGATTTCGCCACGACGCATCCGATGGCCCGCATCATCACCGGCGGATCCTTCGACAATCATTTGGCCGCCATTCATTCCAACATTGCGGGAACCGATTGGCGAACCCAGGTAATTGCCCGCATTGCCACACACCACAATGCGTCCACCCGACATGCAACTGCCCGCGTGGTCACCAACGTTGGACTCGCAAAGGATCTCGCCCAGCTTGTGTTGGAATCCGATTCCCGAAACACGTTGCATGCAGCCATCAAAAACCAGCCGGGGCAATGACGCCTTGGATTGCACGGAGACTTCAAAAAGATCGCCGATCGCCATCGGGCCAGATCGAGATTGCAACTCGAAGCGTTCTATTTCAAGAGTTGAAAGTTGGATCCATTCATCCAGTCGGATTCGCGACGCGTCCAGCGACGAGGGCAACTCGGATCGAGGACGCAGTGTGATTTGATTCATCGTTCGGCACCTGAATCGGAGGCCGATGATGCGTCAGCAAGCAATTCGTGCAGCTTGAAATGATGTCGGCCAAGCTTGCCGCCATAGTTACCCGCCGAGACGCTTAGTAACCCTTCGGAAGCACCCGCTTCGCATGCGGCAGTGATGCCAACTCGCATGGATTCTGCGATCTCATCAAACGACAATCCGTCAATCACCACTTCGATCGCCGCATTGGCCTCGGAAGGCAATTCTGATGGCGTGACTTCTCGCAAGGTCGGGCAGAACGAGTCGTTGGTCGACGCAAACAATGCGGCGTATTTCGATCCAACTTTGGATCCGCTACGAGTTGTTCCGCCGGGGAACGGAGTGATGATGCCAGGTAATTCTCGCATCGCATCAATCGCGGCACGACTGGCAATGGTGACGGACTGCATGGTTCGTCCGACCAAGATGAAGTTACCACCTCCTATCGCGTCAACTCGACCGACGTCGTGCTGGCAAACGAATTCGCCATCCATCACGGGAATTCGCCAGTAACGCACGGGGCGGGACCTTCCATCCGCATCCAAGTGCTGTATTTGTTTGCTGATTTGGTTCCCGTCACCAAAGTATCGCAGGGACTTTCCGATCGGAACGCGTTTGGGATGCACCTCGCGACCACCTGGGATGCCGCCGTACAAAGCGGTTGTGGGACAAGTCAAAACGCACTGACCAGCACGCCGGGGAATTTGCTTTTCCAGATCTTTGCCCGACATTCCGAACGCCAATATCGCGACGCCTGGGCGGCCGTCGGGTGTCTGCTCGGGCGACAGTGTTTGTTCGACCGCGATTTCAAGCCCACAAGCGATGACACTGGTTCCGAACCCGCACATTGCCCTCGCGGATTCATCGCACCAACGCCGATCATCCGCGGTCACGATCAGCCGGGTGGCCTTCATGTCAAAGGCTTCGGCAAAGGTGTCTTTGATCGAGACGCAGGCAATCGACAATGATTTGGGAGTCGCGGCGGGATCAGCCATCTTGATTCTCCGGCCACGTTGTTTCGACCAAGCGCGTGCCGATCACATCGTCCATCTCACCTTTGGAAATCTGCAATCTGTCCATCGCGAAGGTTCCCGTCCGAGCATGCATATCTCGGAACTTGGGGACGTAAGTGGGATCGACTTCGACCGAGGCGACCAGCGTGCTGTCTCTTCGCGCGGCGGTCGCGGTCTCTACGTTTTGACCTCGTGAACGAATCCGAACGCCCTGTTTGAATACATCTCGCGGAGTACGGAACATGGTTTCGATGTTGGCGTTTTCTTCGTACACGACCACATCGGCCACGCATCCCGGTTGCAATCGACCTCGATCAGATAGTCCCAGAATCGATGCGGGGGCGGACCGAGTCATCACGGCGATGTCGTCGAGCGAATATTCGCGATCGATGCCGGCGAGTGAGCTGGCGGCTGCCGCGTCGGAATGAATTTCGGAGAGCGCTGTTTCTCGCAGCGAGCGATCGGTGAGCAAGGCGATCAGGTGCGGGTAAGCCGTGAAAGGACCACCGTTGGGATGGTCGGTCGTCAGGAAAACTCGTGACGGGTTGTCGACCATCAAGAACAACTCCAATCCGATCGCCCATTGCAAACTGTGCACAAATTCGCGACGTGCGTATTTGAATGGAACCACGCCGCAGCCAGCTTCGCATTCGATGTCCAGCAACACTGACTTGCGAGGTTTCGCGAGGTTGCGATTGTCGAATTGATGCATTGCGTCCGCACTGATCGTGACGGTTTGGCCAAACTGAATTTGTCCAACGTCCAATGTCACATTGGGGTTGGCTTTCAGAGCATCGGCCAACTTCGCCGCCGAAGATGAAAACTTGTAGGGGCCTTCCGTTCCATAGCTGTGGAACTGAGCGTGGGTCAGATGGATGGGATAGCCATCGGCGGCTCGAATCGTCGCCAGCGTCGAATCGATATTGCCGGGCACACCCAAGTTACTGCAATGAACATGCAACGGATGTCGCAATCCAATTTCGGAAACCGCTCTGCACAGCACGCGAATGATTTGGCCGGGAGTGATCCCGTATTTCGGATGTTGGGTGTCCACATCCATTTCGCGTTCGTTGAATTTGAATGCGTTGATGCCGCCTGGGTTCACGACCTTGACCGCGATGCAGCGAGTCGCTTGAACCATCCAAGCCACATAAGCATTGATGACTTCTTGTGGTTCATCGTCGGCGATCAGTCGAAGCAACACGTCATCGTTGCCGAGCAAGCAGTATCCGCCGGTATCAAGTCCGCGAATGTCGGCCATCTCCGCGTGTGCGGATCGTGCGTTGCAGGGAATCACAGCGGGCTCAAAGCATGTCGTGTAGCCCATGTCCAAGTAACGCGACGCCGTCACCGATGCTGACGGAAGAAACTCGCATGAGGCTGCGTCTTCTCCGTTGACGCGTGTGGCTTCTCGCCAGGGTGGCATTTGGTCGCCCAACAACATGCGAGCCAAGGTGATTTTGCCTCCGCCGATGTGCGTGTGCAAATCGATGCCACCCGCCATGGTGATGCATCCACTGCCATCAATCGTTTGATCGGCGACGGTTCCTTTTTCAGGAGCCTTGATGAGATAACCATCTCTCCACCAAAGATCCGCGATCGTTCCGCCCGGTTTGGCTCCAGGAGCCGACGGATCGATCAGCCGGCTTCCTTGAAGAACAGTGAGCATGGTGAAAAACAAACGCGGGAAGTGGCGAGCGGATGGCGAAGGCTGCCAGAAATGAATGTTCGGCGGGGAATATACGCGAATTCCGATGTCCCTGGTACGATGCTCCCCCTGAACCTTGTGATCCATGTTTCGCCATGGAGCGGTCCATTGCAGTCACGGTTGGCCTTCATCGACCATTTATTCTCGTCCTCATCCTCCTCGATCCAGTCTACTTGCGTGTCCCATGAGTGAATTGATTATCAGCGTCAGCGGTCTTCGCGGCATCTTGGGTGAAACCCTGACACCCGAAGTCGCCGTGCGTTTCGCAGCCGCGTTTTCGGCATCAATGCCCGAAGGAAAAATTGTGGTCGGACGCGACGGACGCACAACGGGACCGATGCTTCGCAGTGCCATCGTTTCCGCACTGACCGCATCGGGACGCGACGTGATCGACGCGGATGTCGCCGCGACTCCCACCATCGGCGTGCTGGTTCGCGAATTGGGAGCTGTCGGTGCCATCGCGATTTCGGCCAGTCACAACCCACCGGAATACAACGGCATCAAGTTGTTTGGCGGCGACGGCCGAGTCCTTGACGCTGAATCGGGAGCCAAAATTCGCGACGCCTACTTTGCTGGAACGAACCAATGGGCGACGTACGACAAAATTGGTCAGGTGGACTCGATCGAAGATCCCCATGCAGCTCACCTTGAAAAAGTGCTGGCGACGGTCGACGTCGATGCGATCAAGGCCAAGCAATTTCGTGTGCTGATCGACAGCAACCACGGTGCGGGTGGATTGCTCGGTGTGCGATTGCTCGAAGCGTTGGGGTGCACCGTCGAAGCGATGGGCCACGAGCCGACAGGGAAATTCGCTCACACGCCCGAGCCGACGGCTGAGAATCTGCAGGGGATTTCTGCAGATGTGACCGGTCGCAAGTGCGTCGTTGGCTTTTGCCAAGATCCCGACGCGGATCGGTTGGCTCTGATTGACGAAACAGGCCGCTACATCGGCGAAGAATGCACGTTGGCGTTGTGCGTTAGGCAAGCGATGGAGACCGGTCGTAGGTCGGGCCCAATTGTGATCAACGGAGCGACCAGTTCCATGAGTACCTTGATCGCAAAACAGCATGGCGTCGAGACATTTCGCAGTGCGGTGGGTGAGGCCAACGTGTGTGATTTGATGATTGCGAAGAAGGCGGCTTATGGTGGCGAAGGCAACGGGGGACCGATCGATCCGGCGGTGGGCTACGTTCGCGATAGCTTTGTTGGCATGGCTCAAACGTTGGCGCTCTTGGCACGAACCGGGAAACCGCTCAGCGAGTTGGCCGATGAGTTGCCGCAGCTCAGCATTCACAAAAGCAAAGCGGGTGTTTCCGCTGTACAATTGCCGGCTGTCTTCGACAAGTTGGAAGCCAAGTTCACCGACGCGGAAGCGACACGTGGTGACGGGATGCGATTGCAATGGTCGGATCGTTGGTTGTTGGTTCGCGGCAGCAACACCGAACCGATTGTTCGGATGATCGCCGAAGCACCCACCGCGGACGAGGCCGCTTCTTTGTGCGACCAAGCCTCCGAGTTGTTGGGTTAACTCGCCGTAGGCCAGGGTCCCACCTGGCGATGCTGGCGGGCCGTTACCTGATCGAACTTGCGAGGGTTGGTTTGATTGACGCCTCGCTTTGTTCCAAAGCATCGGCTGGGATGCCATGTGAGACATGGCCTACTTGGTGCACAAACGCCGTAGCCGGATTCGCCAAGAATTCGGAATGCAACAAGACGTTTGAATCCGGATTCTTGACGAATCCGGCTACGTTCAGATTGATGTTGGAACTTATGTCACGGTGGCGATGATGGTCCACACACCCGTGATCAACATCGCAATGCCCGACAACCACAGCATGGCGTCCCAAAGCTTGCCGGGACGCAGTCCATCGACGGAGCGTTTGTAGCGAAACCAAATCGCGGCACCGGCGATCATTGGCAACACCACACCTTGGGTGACTCCGCTGATCAAAACCAATTTCGCCGGTGAAGGAAATGCGAGGTAAAACACCAGGCTCATGATTGGGAAAAACGCACCAAGACCACGCACCCATTTGTCTCTCGTCGCTTGGCTGTCGTCGATCCATCCGATTACCCGCAGGGCATCGGAGAACACACGTGCGTGCCCGGCACAGGCGACGAAGAAGGTGCTGTACAGCACCGCGATCGCACCAAACAAAAACAGTGCGGCGGCCCAGTTCGAAAAGACGGGCACGTACATCACCGCCAACGTCCGCACCAAATCGGACTTCTCAGGATTCAGTCCGACACGGTGCAATACGGCGGCACCGAGCAAATAAAACGCGATGGTGGCAAACGTGTAAACCAGCATGGATCCCCAAGCGTCGACCTGCATCACTCGCATCCATCCCGCTGCCCGTTCACGCCACTCGGGTGTGCCATCGTCTTTGCCGGTGAACTTCGCATAGCCTTTTTCGAGGCACCAATACGGATAAGCGACCAACTCACCGGCTCCCACACCGATGATGCCAAACGTTGCCAGCGCAGTCGCGAGCGCGGTGCTGCCGTTGGCCGAGGAGGGCAGAGCACCTTTCAGTCCGGAAAAGAATTCTTCCGTTGTAACGCGGTAATCGACTTCGCCCTGCAACAAGAACAAGTTGATCAGCGTGAGCAACGTGAACGATCCGACCAATACGGTGCTGAACGTTTGAATCAATCCATACCGACCGACGAACAATAGGACGCTTGTTGCAATGGTGATGATGGTCGCCCAGAGTTTGATGTCCGGCGGTTCATTTTTTCCGTGTTCCAGTTCATGAGTGACTCGCATTGCGACCACCTCGGTTTCTCGGGCGTCGAGTTCTTTGAGACGCTGGGGAGTTGAAGCGTTGGATTCAGGATCGTTGGAACCATCCGTGGCGGTGCCGTCATCGGACGAGACGGATTCGGATCGGGCCGCATATCGTTCGAACGTCAGTAGTTGTTCCGCGTCGGCGACACGATTTTCTGAAACGCCTTGTGCGGTGGCCGGTATCGTGAGCGCTACTGCTTGTCCGACGCTGCCGACGATCCCGCCCTGTTGTCCGATGCTGGCCAGCCACATGACCGCCCAAGCCCAAACCAACCAATTGCCGTGGCGACCCAGTCTCGGGCCGGGCAATTCGTTGAAACCTTGCAGCGACGTTTTTCCACTGATCAATGTGTAACGCCCCATTTCGACTTGGGTGAACACTTTGACCACGCAACCCAGCAGGATCAACCAAAGCAATGTGAAGCCAGCTTCGGCACCGGTTTTGGTCGTTGCGATCAGTTCGCCGCTGCCCACAATCGATCCGGCGATGATCAATCCAGGCCCAATGTTGGTAAGAATTCGCCACCAATGCGTCGGCGGATCTCGGCGTCCAGATTCAGATGATTTCAAAACGTGCTCGCGATCGACAACAGAGGTGGGATGAAGTGGCGAAAGCTTGATATAGTAGCACCACCATGCCACGCGATGAAAACCAACTCGATGCTGAAAATCAGCGAGCGCTCGACACCACCATTGGTGTTGTGACGCCGGAGAACATTGCGTTTGAGTATCAGTTGGCAGGGCCGTTTCGGCGGTTGCCGGCTTACATCATTGATGTGTTGGTGCGAGTCGCCGTGATTGGCGCAATCATCTTGTTCTTGCTGTTGTTCATCGGTTTGTCCGGTTTGCGAGAACTCGGTGCGTTCGCGATTGCCGCTGGGATCATCAGTTACTTTTTGATCAGTTGGTTCTACGGCGCGGCCTTGGAAGCCTGGTTCAACGGTCGGACCGTTGGGAAATGGGCCTGCGGCGTTCGAGTGATCGATGTCGATGGGTGTCCGATCAATGGCAAACGGGCCGTGCTGCGGAATTTGCTGCGGATCGCGGATCTGGCTCCCGTCGCGGCATTGAGCAGTATCGACGAGAACATTCCACCGACGTTTTTGATTCCGACCGGGATGGTGGGATTGATCTGCGTGATCAGCACGCGGCGAATGCAGCGACTCGGCGACATCGCCAGTGGCACCATGGTCATCATCGATGAAAAGACATGGCAATTGCCCGTCGCCAAGATCGATGACCCGCGGGTCGCTCCGTTGGCCACATTCATCCCCGGCGACTATGCAATTTCGCGAAGCATGGCGAGGACATTGGCGGTCTATGCCGAGCGTCGGCACTACCTGACGCCAGCTCGACGTCGCGAAATTGCTCGGCACCTGACGCTGCCGCTGATCGATCGGTTCGAATTTCGGCCTGACATCGACGCAGACTTGCTGATGATCGCATTGTACTACAAGACGTTTTTGGCCGAACGAAACGCCGAGCCCGCCGATTTAGGGCCGCTGGCCGGGTACAGTCCCCTGGTTCGCGACATGGCCGCTCAGGCGTCGAACGCCTGAGAACGGCGCCCAATTGCCGAGTTTCACGCGGCGGAGGGTTCACCTTGCGATGCCGCCGACATTTTCGGTATCGTCGCGCGTTGATAATGCCACCGAGACCGCATTTGTGGCACCGACGACCCGCGACAAGAGCAAGGACGCGATTGTGGCTCCACAACCTCAACTGAATCACGGCACGTCGGTTCCGACGTTGACCCCGCTGTCGCCGCTGGACCAAATCCGTTTGGTCCGCGAAACGATGCTGCGAGAAGCCGAAGCCATTCAAAAGGCGGCCGCGATCGCATCCGCCGATGCCGCGGAAGCCGCCGCTTGGATCAGCCGCTGCGAAGGTTCGATCGTTTTGACCGGGGTCGGTAAAGCAGGTTTAATCGCTCAAAAGTTGGTCGCGACGTTGGCCAGCACCGGATCGCCGGCTCATTTTCTGCATCCGATCGAGGCCGTTCACGGAGATCTCGGACGCGTTCAATCCAAAGACTTGGTGATCGCTTTTTCCAATTCCGGCCGCAGCGAAGAAGTTGTTCGCGTGGTCGAGTACTTGAAACACCAAGCTTGCGGCATCATCGCCGTGACCGCCGATCGAGAAAATCCGCTGGCCGAATTGGCGGATCACGTGGTCCCGATCGGTCGTCATCGCGAAGCCTGTCCCGACGGATTGGCTCCCACTAGTTCGACGTCGGTGATGTTGGCCGTTGGAGATGCCATTGCCGTTTTGGCATCACGTTTGTGCGGATTCACGCCCAACGACTTTGCTCGGTTCCATCCCGGTGGAGCACTGGGTAGAAAGCTGACCGATGTGCGGCAAGCCATGCGGCCGTTGGCAGAATGCCGTCTCGCACCCCAAACGATTTCGATTCGCGAAGCGATGATGATCGGCGGCGCGGGCCGTCGAAGCGGTGCAATCTTGTTGCTCGATGAAAGCGAACGACTGGCCGGCATTTTCACCGACAGCGATCTGGCTCGGTTGCTGCAACACCGTCAAGAAACCAGCTTGGATGAACCGATCGAATTGTTCATGACCAAGCAACCGATCTGCATCGCGGACGACGAGCGTTTGCCGCGAGCGGTCGAGATTCTATCGCAACGAAAGATCAGTGAACTGCCTGTCGTTGATTCCGATCATCGTCCCATCGGAATGATTGACATCACGGACTTGGTGGCAACCGGCGATGTTCGCCAGACAGTGTCATCCAGCCAAGGTTCCATCCAATCCAACCCAGACGACTCATCCGGTGAAGATGGGCCTCGTTGTATTCCCATCACCTCTGGAGACTGAATTGTCCTCCCGCCATCCCATGATTTCGGATCGTGACATCGCCGGCAAAATCAAATGCATTTTGACGGACGTCGATGGCGTCTTGAGTGACGGGAAACTGTACTACGACTCCACCGGCGCCGAGACAAAGACATTTCATGTTCGCGACGGGTATGGCATCAAAGCCTGGATGAACGCGGGATTGCATTTTGGAATCATCACGGCCCGGCACAGCGATGCGTTGACTCGCCGAGCCAAGGAGTTGGGCATCGAGCATGTTGTGCAGAGTTCTGCCGACAAGTGGCAATCAGCGACCGACATGATGGCGGCGATGAAGGTCACCCCAGACGAGGTTTGCTACATCGGCGACGACGTGCCGGATATCACGGTGATGTGCCGAGTTGGACTGGCTGCGGCCCCCGACGACGCGTCGATTGATGCACGCGAGGCAGCTCACTGGATCACGCGATTGCCAGGCGGATCAGGTGCGGTTCGCGAATTGATTGAACGCTTGATGCGTGCCGGGAAAAATTGGCCGACTCTTTCGAAAGATCCTCCATGCTGACGCAGTTGCGCGACTATTTAGTCGGCCTGTGCATTTTGTCGGTGTCGGCCGGTCTCTATCAAGTCACTGTGGCAGCGTGGTTGACGCCGCCCGAAATCGTCGCTGCGCCCGTTGCTCCACCAAAGGTCAGTACCGGTGATGCCAATCTGGACGATCTTTTCGCGGACACGGACTGGCAACGCGGGCCGACGATTCGTTTGAAAACCGACGACGGGATGTTGTTGTGCAAAGAATGCACGCAGGTCGACGGTCAAACATGGACATTGAAACCGATCACGATCGTGATTGGACGTGGATTGAACGAAGACGGTTCCAAAGAACCCATTTTGATCTCGGCATCAGAGGGCGCGTCGATCAAGTTCGATGCACCGTTGGATGTGATGAGTGGTGAAGCCCCATCGATCGAACGCGGGCAACTGCGAGGCGACGTGGTGATCCAGCGATCGACCCAACCCACCACCAACGCGGTTGGACTCGACGCATCAGCCTATCAAGTGCGAGGAATCTCCGCCGAGCCGCCTGATCCGAAGGACACGACGGATTCCGTTCTGCATATTCGTACATCCAATGTCGGTATCGATCGTCGAACGATTTGGACGAACGATCCGATTCACATGCAGGTTGGACGAGCCACCATGATTGGGCGAGTGCTGACGTTGCACTTGGCCGCTTCCGCATCTTCGGCGGGAAATTCCAGCGATGTGACCGACACGTTGGACCGGATGGAATTGGTCTACTTGCAAAAGCTTTCGCTGCCGCTGGATGACCCGAACGATCCATCGCAGGATGATCCCAAAGGCGTCGTCGAAGTCCGCTGCGGCAACATGATTCAGTACGATTTTGCCCTGGATCAGTTGAGTATGAATCAAGACGTGGAGCTGATGCGTTTGCCAGCCTCTGCAGCCGCTACCACCAATCAAATCTCGCCGCCGCGAGAAGATTGGATCGATCGCTTTCGGTGTGATTCGCTGGTCATGACGCTTCGCGATCCGTTGAATTCCAAACTGCGTCGTGATGACGCGATGGACTGGATTGATCGCGTCGAAGCAACCGGATCGCCCGTCCAAATGGACATCCGATCTCAGTCCTTCGGGATGACGGCAGGGCGAATCTTGTTTGATCCGGTCGAAGGTTGGCTGATTGCGGACCCTGTCTCGGCCGCTGATGTCGCGGTAGCGATGCAGCCCAATAATGCGTCGGCCAATGATCCCAATCGAGACTATGTGCGATTGCAACGTGGTGATCTGGAGGGCTTCCTTTCGCAGATTCGCTACCGGTTCAATCCTGCCGAACCGAAACAACTGGGAACGATTACCGTCGAAGGCAGTGGACGTGTCTTTCACCACGCTGCGGATTCCGCCATGCGATCATTCGCCTGGCAAGACGGTTTGCAAATTGAACCGCAGGGCATCGCGACTCCTGATCAGCTGCAGGTTGATTTTTCTGTTTGGTGCGAAGGGCAGTTGCACGCAATGCTAGCCGATGGCGGCTCCTTTTTGGCCGATCGAGTCGAAGGCATTTTGCGACCTGAGCCCAACAACAAACCCAAACGTATCGGCCGTTCCGACGATTCCGATGGTTCGTTGAACCAGAAATGGTTGCCGGAAAGTCTGGCTGCGATCGGCAACGTTCAGATCAATTCGTCGACGTTGCAAGCACGCACGAACCGAATGCACCTTTTCTTTCAACATGAAAAAGAAGCCGCTCCAACAAAAGCGGGCCAGAGCGGTGACGACCCGATCCGAAATTGGGTGCGTCAGCCCGATGCGAGTGAGTCCGCGGTTGGCGAAAATCCAAACCCGACCGCGTCGCAGCCCGCAACGATTCGCGGCGATATGGTGGCCGCAACCTTGACGATGGGCGACGGAGAATTGACCGCGACCGACCTGAGTGTCACCGGCGGCGTGGAAGTCACACATCCGATGAAAACCCGAGCTGCGAAAACCGCTGCATCGGGGCGTCCGAATCAAGTGCCCGCCATCATGTTGGCAACTTTGACCGGTGAGAAGCTTCGTTTTCGCGATGGTGGTGCTGGTGATGTGATGGAAGTGACCGGTACGAACAGCGTTCCAGCACGTCTTCAGATGGGCGACGGTTACTTTATCGGTCCTCAAATTCAAATTCGTCCGGAAGACAACTTTGTTTGGGTCAATGATGCGGGGCAATTTGTGTTGCCTTCACATATGCTTCCTTCGCTTTCGGTCGCCTCACGCAATCCATCACAATCCACCGCACGTTGGTCCAGGCCACCGCGTTGTCGCTTTGGTGGTTCGATGACTTTCGACGGCAATGTCGCGACGTTGGCGGGCGGAGTTGTGTTGGACACGGTCATCACGCAAAACGAATCGACCAATGAGATTCAAATGCGAGGGGATCAACTGAAGTGGACGCTGACTGATGCGATCCATTTGCGAACACCTGATAGCTTCAAGAAAACCGGCATCGCCGAAATTGCACTCGTGCAAACGGGATCGCAACCGGTGGAATTGACCGTGGACCAGTTCGCTCGCGATGGCGTCCACGAATCTCGACACCATTTGCAAACGTCTCGCTTGGCTTGGGTGCCGGGCGTCGAGCCCAACCCAGCGGTTCAGAACGCGGCTGGTGCGGCTCCTGTTTCGACCAGCAATGGCGCATCGGGGATGATCATCGCACCGGGACCGGGTTCCTACCGAGCTTGGGTGCGGAACGCCAAAGGCGGCAATTTGTTGACCACGAACTTGTCGGCTGGTTCGAATCCAAACGACCAGCGGTCGGCCGCATCGAATTCGCGATCTTCTGCTTGGAATCCAGAGATGATCGAGGATCAGAACGCATCTCGAGCCGCCGGTGATGCTCAGGAGCCGACCATCATGGGAGTTCACCTGATCTTCCAGGAATCGATGCAGGGTGATTTGCTAGCCAAGACGCTGACGTTCCGGCGAGGCGTTCGCGTGGCTCAGCAAACCCTGCCCGATTTCGAAACTCGAATGGACGCCAGCCGAATGGATTTGTTGTCAGAAGGCGAATCCACTATCGATTGCGACATTCTGAGAATGGCGATCGACCCCAGTGTGCCATTTCGCCAACGCACCATGGGCGTGACCACCACCGCCTGGGAGATCGAAGCTTCCGGTGGCGTGTTGTTCCGGACTCGTACCGACAAATCGGCCGTCACTGTTACGGCGGACCGTTGCGGGTATGCCGCAGCGAAGGACCTCTTTACCGTGTTTGGTGCTCCGACGCGTCCGGCTCGATTGCTCCAGACAACGGCACTTGGCCAGCCGGGGCTGAATCTGGAAGTCGGTCACGCGACGATTCGACTGAAAACGATGGAGATCCTCTCGATGCAAGTCCACAGGATCTTGCCGGGGGAAATCTCTTCGCTCAACAATCGACCGACGCAGCGATAGTCGCCGGATAAACGACACAACTGGCACGAAGATTGCGTTGTTGGCTGTCATTCGCCGCAATCAATCGATTCGAGGATCGCTTGTCCGTCGCGGACGCGAATTGAACCGCAGAGTTGTAAAGTCGATTTTGAACGGGTCGATTCACCGCGTTCTCCGAGCCATCCCATCCGAGGGAAACGAAGTCATGAGCCAATTATTGGAAGCAACCCAATCTGAGTGTCAGGTCAGTCGGATGTTGCAACGCATCGAAAGTGTGTTACTAGAACACGAGGCATTGAGCCCTTATGCAAGCGACGTCGATGTCTCGGTGTACGAGTCGACCATCGTTCTGGAAGGCACCTTGCCAACGGCAGAGTTGCAGCAACAGTTGGTCCCCTCCATTCGCCAAGCCGGAGTGCTTTGGAGGATCAAGAACAACGTCGCCGTAGAAGCGACCGCAACAAAGCTTTAGTCGGTCGGACTTTGAGAGCCAAACAACAGTCTTCCAATGCATTAGCTGTTTTGGTGTTCGCCACAGTGCCGGCGTACACTTTGGGTGGGCAAAGAAAAGGGGAGGGGATCTTTTTGGGTTGCCTTGACCTAGCGATTGATGGTCAGGTTCGCGCCGTTGACTGTGTTTTTTGGGGTGCGAATGGAAGCAGCCTTAGATTGCGAGGCATCTCGCGGTTAACAATCAGTCGGGTGTCGGACTTCCGAATATGAATAGACCCCCGTCCCAATAGTGTTCGGCCCGGCGTTTGCCGGGCTGGAATATTGGCGGATGGTTGGCGAGTTGAGTGTGGGTTCATTGCGAAGGATGCGAAGCGATCCGGCTTGCCCAGGGCCGTTGCGTTTTTGTGTTTGGGACCGCGCAGCATTCATGCCGAGACCAGTCAGGCAAAATGACCTCCCGCAACGCCGATTAGCAAATTTCTTTACGCTCCTCTTTGACACGCTTTGCCTCTTCTGCAGCTGCTTGCTTTTCGATGTGAGCAATCAGCTCCTCTTCAGTGGCTAAGCCTTGGAAGTAGAAGCTGATCATTTCAAACGTTCGTTTCGTGGGGCGAGATCCAGTCCACAGGTTGATCAGCAAGCAGGCAATCACCGAACAGTAGACTTGAATCTGGATTCCATTGGCGTTGTGGCTGATCAAGTGATCGCCGCCCATCAGTTGCTTGTAGAACCGAAAGAAGATTTCAATTGTCCATCGGTAGGCGTAGATCAGGGCAATGATTTCAGCAGGTACATTCAGTAGATTGGTGGCAATGCGAAGGATCCCATCGCTGTTGGGGGCCTTGGAACCTCTCGCCTTTCCGCCAGTGCGGTTTTGATGAGGCGTGCAGCGGATTTGGATCAACCGGATCGGATGATCAGGGGAATTTGAGCTGCTGCTCGATCCTCCAAGCTTTACTATCGTATCGCTGAGTACCCCCGCAGCACGGTCACCTTCGGTTAACTCAAGTTCTTGAGTCGTCTCGTAAACCGTGTTGTCACGTAGTCGGCAAACATAGCTACTCGATGACGCGACGATTGAATTGAAGAGCGAGAACTTGGCATAGCCACGGTCCATCACGTACAGGCGATCTTCTTCGAGCACTCGTTTGAGAACGGCCCGTTCATCGTGTTGCCCACCGCCATCAGGTGTCACGTCGACTCGCGCAGGCAGCAGGTTATTGACCTCAAAGTGTGTGTGTAGTCGCCATCGCACCAGCGCTGAGCCCGTTGTTTGCTTCAGAATGGATGCGGCAATCAGCGACGGCAACGCGTTGACAAGTGAGCCATCCACGGCGGTGATCGTTTGCTGAATGCTGCTCAGTCGCGGGTCCGGGGCAGCATCGTTGACTTCAGCAGACAAGGCCTCAATGACTGGCTTGAGATGGTCTGCAGAGAACAGCCCACCGGCTTCGGATAGCGATCCCAGCGAAGCTTTCTCGTTGCTCAGTTTGTTACGTACTTTCGTCAACTCACTGGCCTGCGAGATTGCTCGCAAACTTGAGACAGTGGGGTTCAGGACATACAGCAACACGAGCATGCAATACTGATCGTAGTGCAGCGTACGGTTACCAGCGGTATCACGCTGGCACTCATGTTCGTGAAGATGCTCGAGCAGGGGCTTGAGCATGGCGAAGTATTTGAGGCCTTCGATTTTGATCTTTGGCTTGACGAGAGATTCCTGTGTTCGCTCGCCCTGGTCATCAGGAAGCTTTCGTCTTTTGAGTCGCTTGGTTTTGGTTGGCATGGCAAACCAACGATTGCCCGCTCAACGCAGGAGTAAAGCAAGATCGACGCATGAGCCAAACCGGTTTCACGCCTCTCGACTCTGGCGGATGCAAACCAGTGAATGTTTCACATCATCGCAACTGCCCGCCAGTCTCCTTGAAGCACGAACGAGACACTCTCGCCCAGCGAGCGAAGACAGGCCAAATTATCGATACTAGCAATTCAGCGTCGGCCGGCAAACGTCGGGCCGAACACTATTGCCCCCGTCCCCTTATCGATCGCCCGGCTGTCGTCGCTCCGCGACTGGTTGGTCTGGATGATGGAAAAGACAATGCAACAGCCGCGGAGTGGCGGCATCTGTCTTCACGCGACCCGCCAAGCCGGTCCGACGCTACACCCAAAGATCAGCGTCGAGGTTTCGGTAGCCGATGGCTTCGGCGAGGTGCTCTTCGCTGATGTCAGGGTCTCCGGCGAGATCAGCGATCGTTCTTGCCACGCGTAAAATTTTGTCGTGGGCACGTGCGGACAGACCCAGCGACTCAACTCCAGCTTTAAGCAACGCTTTGCTGGCAGTGTTCAATTCACAATGCTGCCGCGTTTGGCGACTACTCATCTGAGCGTTGTAACGAATCGGGCTTCCCGCGAAACGTTCGGCTTGCACATCTCGGGCCCGCATGACTGAGTCACGCATCATCTCGCTGGTCTCACTCGATGCATCACGAGCCGACAATTCATCAAACGGTACCGCGGGAACCTCGATGTGAATGTCGACTCGATCTAGCAGCGGACCCGAAATCTTTCCCATGTACCGTTCAATCTGTGGCGGTGTGCAGTTACAGCTTCGTCGAGGATCTGACCTGTACCCACAAGGGCACGGGTTCGCTGCCGCTATGAGCATGAAGTCTGCGGGGAAGGTCGTGCTTCGGAGGGCTCGTGAGATGGTGACGACGCCGTCTTCGAGTGGTTGTCGCATGACTTCGAGTGTCTTGCGGTTGAACTCCGGCAGTTCATCCAAGAACAAGATGCCGTTGTGAGCCTTGCTGATTTCACCCGGTGCGGGCGGACTGCCTCCGCCGACCAAACCCGCGTCACTGATCGTGTGGTGAGGGCTGCGGAACGGCCGACGCGCCAGCAATGGTTGTTTGGCTGGAAGCTGCCCCACGGCGCTGTAGATACGAGTGGTCTCGATCGATTCGGCGGGGACTAGCGGAGGCAAGATCGTCGGCATGCGTTTGGCCAACATGGTTTTCCCGCTCCCCGGTGGGCCAATCATCAGCAGATTGTGGCGACCCGCTGCGGCGATCGTCATGGCTCGCTTGGCGGATTCTTGGCCTCGTACATCGGCGAAGTCGACTTCGTATTCGCTGAAGGCCTCAAAGATCTCTTCCACACCACTGGGTACTGGCGGGACATCGATCTCGCCAGCAAAGAAGGCGACGCACTGAGATAGACTGTCGACTGCGATCACTTCGAGGTCTTCGACCACCGCGGCTTCGGCAGCCGATTCGGATGGCACGACCAAACCTTTCAATGATTTGTCCTTGGCCGCTTCGATCGCGATGGATAGAGCACCTTTAACGGGACGGGTGATGCCCTCCAGTGCCAGTTCTCCGACAACGGCGTAGTCTTCCAAACGGTCGAGTACCAATTGGCCGCTCCCGGCGAGCACTCCCAAGGCAACAGGCAAATCGAATGAGGGTGCTTGCTTCGGCAAATCGCCCGGTGCCAAATTGATAACCACACGATCTTGCGGCCGGATGAAGCCGCTGTTGACGATCGCTCGTTCGACGCGGTGAGTCGATTCTTTGACAGCCGCTTCTGGCAGACCCACCAAGATCGTCTTGGGCATCGCGGCTGGAGAAATATCGACTTCGACGTCAACGGGCATCGCTTCGATACCGAGCAACGTGAATGTTTTGAGCCGTGCCAGCATCGATTTTGTGCCCTAGCGGAGACCATTTTCCAAGTCACCGATGATGACGGTGACGTGTACACAAAGCAACCAGGGACGCGATTCTCGCGGTCTGTTGTCGTTCGCAGGGCTGGCCGTCGACTACCGTTGGTTGGCGGCTTCCGCCGCTTCGCGGGCTGCATTGATCGCTGGCAGAAGCAAGCCGATGAGCACCACGAAGGTCAACAATCCAAACACGATTCCAAGAATGAGTTTTAGCTTGGCCGATTGAAAACGTTTGGGAAGGCTTCCGGTGGGGGCGTTTGGCTCAGTGAGAAATGGGTGCTGTTTTGCAAGCGATCGCCACTGCAACAAACGGATCAGATACCAAGGACAAATGATGATTAGACCGATGCCGCTGCAAAAGAAACACAAGATGATGGCCAGCCAAAACTGACGGGCGTCTTTGATGATCGCTTCCGTCTTTTTGACAACCTCAGGACTGAGACCTCCAGGACCAACGTTGGAAGCGGAGTCAATTACGTTGCCAGCAGCGTACGGGTTATCGGACATGAGGGGCCATCGTTCGGGAGTGAAAACAGGCTGCATCAAACGACGTGATTGCAACTCAGGCCCGAGAGTGTACCCAAGGTTGAGCACGCAGTGCGTCTTAGGCGGTAATAGAATTTTTGCTTCGTTGTCCGTGCGCCCAATCAGTCCGCACGTTTAATCAATTGGAAGATTCGGTTGACTTCCAGCCACGACGAAATGCTTCGAAGGCATCTCGGACTGGAGCCGGAGCTTGGCGTCGATTTCCGCTGTCTTGCAATCCTCTCAAGCCGTCTTTTTCGCTTGGTTTGGACTCAGAACGTATGGCCTTGGGAGCTCGCATACCCAAACTACGCAGTGCTTCTTCAACATCGGAGCGGTCCAAGTTTGGATTCGCACCCGGTTGGTCAATCGGTTTGACGTTTTGCCAACGATCACGGAAACGTTGCAAGTCTTCGGGAGTCCACTTCAATCGATCCAGCAAATTTTGATCGGGATCCTGACGAGTCTCGTCGAGATAGTCGAGCACCATATCTGTGGCTTGCTTGGTGTATTCCAATTCAGCCGGATTGGCCTTTGGCAGTTCGGCTTCGCCGTCGCCTGAACCATTCAAGTTTCCGCTGGCCGTTGATTCACCGGTGAAGTTGGACGATTCGCTCCCGTTGGAATTGGACTGCGATGGGGTTCCATCGTTGTTGTTGCTTGCTTTTTCGGAGCTGCTCAGGTCTGAACCACTTGGAGAAGCATCCGACGATGCATCTTGATTCGATGAGTTTTGATCGCCTGCCTGATCGCGGGGTGTTCCCTGCTCGGATCCTTCGCCGCCTGACGTGTCTTGATCGCCAGAGTTGTCTTGGTTTCCAGAGTTCTGCGTGCCAGCGTCGGATGCGCCCTCCTGCGAACCCTTGCTATCTTCCGATGAGGGCAATCCATCCGGCGTTTGCCCGGGGTCTGCGGATGGTTGTTCTGAGTCTCCCGAAGCTTGGCTGGGCTCTCCCGATTGAGCGTCAGAAGATTCTGAACCGGATTCGCCCGACTCTTTTCCCGATGACTCTTCACCGGCATCACCGGATGATGATGCATCGTCGGAAGGCAAGCCTTCGCCCGCGCCATCGTCGTTGGATGGGTTGCCGCTCGACTGTTCCGAACCATTCTGTTGAGCACCTGGATCGTTTGTGTCGTCGGATTGCGACTCAGATTCAGTTCCGCGCGGGGGACCTTCTTGCGAGTTCCCGTCTTGCGATGTGCCACCTTGAGGTTCGGGGCTGTTCGAGTCATTTCCACCAGGATCGTCACCGGACGGATTCTCTCCGGATGGTTGTTGACCGCCTTCGCGTTCTTGTTGTTCTTTCAAATACTCGTTGATGCGTTCGAACGCTTCCGCGTCATCCTGCGGTGCGGATTGTGGTTGGGGTGAACCGCCGGATTCTTGAGAGCCTTCCGGCTTCCCGGAAGAGCCTCGCGATCCGTCTTGATTGCTTCCCGGCTCAGATGATTCCGAGGAGCCTTGTTCACCGACGTCACCGCTTTGCTGGTTGTTGTTTTCTTGGCCGTTTTGTCCTGAACCATCGGTGGACCGTTGTGAGTTATCAGGCTCGCCCGCTTCGTTCTCACCCGATTCACCACCGGTGGAATTGTTCTGACCTTCCGACATGGCGTCCGGATCGTTCGAACTTTCACCGGGATTTCCTGCAGAGGATTCGCTTGAGTCGGAACCATCATTGTTGTTCGAATTTGAGGCGCTGTTGCCGCCGTTTGATTTTGATGGATCGTTTGGATCAGAGTCGCCTTCCGATGATTCGCCGCCCGATGAACTGCCATTGGAATCGCCACCGCCGTTATCGTTCTCGCCGGTTTGCTCGGAATTGGATTCGCCTGAGCCGCTTTGGCCT
Organism: Rhodopirellula baltica SH 1; assembly: GCF_000196115.1. Classification (NCBI taxonomy): domain Bacteria; kingdom Pseudomonadati; phylum Planctomycetota; class Planctomycetia; order Pirellulales; family Pirellulaceae; genus Rhodopirellula; species Rhodopirellula baltica. Next base: position 5,278,808 of record NC_005027.1, on the reverse strand, counting down.
TCACCGCCTTGGCCACCTTGTTCGGATTGTCCGCTTTCTCCACTGCCACCGCCTGATTGGCCCTCCTCGCCCGCGCCGGACCCATTGGGCGAACCACCATCGTCGGGTGTTTGCCCGTCGTTGTCGTCTTGCTCGTCGGGGGTTTGTTCTTCTGAATCACGCCCGGCGACGATCTGCAACCGGACGGGTGCTGTCCGCGTAACGCCAGGCTGAATATTTGGATTGCTGGCGTCGCGTCGATTGTCTGTCGCGACTGCTACCACTTCGACTTCGTCACCAACCATCAATCGTGACGCTCGCGAACCACGACGACCGGCATTGGCCAAAATCATGCGGGATGGGCGAAAGCGATACTCCGCGATTTGGTTGCCCTTCTCACCGGATTCGCTCTTCCATAAAGATGCCCGAGCGATCAGATCGATCCCGCGACGAATTTCGATTTCGATTTCGGACAATCCAAAGTCCACATCGGCAGCGTGAATTTCAAACAGTTGTTGAGCGTCCATCGGAACGGGTTTGGGAGACCGTCGAGGGACGACGATTGTGATCTCCGGCGGTAGATCACGAATCACTTGAATCGGATAAACGATCGGGTCGGAATTGGTTTGTTCAGCTTGGTCCCAGACTCGAATGCGATAGCTTTCCAGTTCAACCGCACGCGTCGCGACTTCACCACTGCGCAGATCAAACGGCAACTCCAGCGACCTGCCATCGTCGCTCAGCGTCATCTCTCGGACACCCGCTGTCGCGCGAACTTCTTGGCCCATCGGTTTGGGATTGAATTCGACCACCGCACGAGCCACCGGTCGATTGACTCGTGCTCTCAAAGTTACACGTGTTCCATCGACGCCTCGAATGGAACCGCTGCGTCGAATGCGAGATGATTCTCCGGTGTACGACGGTGGTTGATATTCAACTTCGGTAACACTGACGACAGGCGTGTCACGTATGGTCCATTCAAACGGTCCCGCGACCGCATCGCCGGCAACGATCTCGTAACGTTGGACACCCCTGGCTTGGTGAGAGACATCAATGGATGCGGTGTAAGCGATGGTCGCCGAGGTGCTGGTTGACTCGTCGATCTGCATCTCGGTGGATCGGCCGTCGGCGAAGGCGTTACTCGAAGAACGGGATGATTCTTTCACGTTCGAATTCAGCCAACGGAACTCGACGGATTCTTCTTCTCGCAAGCCCCGGATGTTCGCAGAAACCACCACCGTTCGCCCAGCCAGAATCTCCGCATCACCGGGTTGAACGTCCGTGATCTGGACTCGGTTGGCAGGTCGAATGTTGGCCGTGGGAGCCATCACCCGCGCCGCCGATTGCAATGTGTTCTTGGGGGATGCGATCACGTAGATCATCAGAACGGACATCAAAGCGATCGTTGCGATCCACCATCGCAGCAACCCGGTGGCTTCTTCGGGCAACGCATCAATCGATCGCAGTTTCGCAGCGGTGGTCGCACCGATTGACTGGACGACTCGTTTGGACAGGTGACCTTTGGAAGTCGCATCGCCGGAGTCTTGCGCGGTCAACGTGATGTAGCTGGAAAGAGCATGTCCCAGTTCGGGATGGTCTCGCTCCAGGGCACGCGCGGCGTAGTCCGCACGAACTGATGAACGCATCACTGGCCAAACCGAACGGACGATGTGAACCGTCGCTGCGACGATGGCGATCGAAGCAAAGGCCAACCGACCGGCAATGCCCGGTGACCAAATCCATTGGTCCATCACCACCCAGGCCAGCATCGCGGCCATGGCCACCAGGACCCCACGAAGCATTTGACGTGTCAGTTCGGCTCGCCAAAGCGCGGACCGAGCGGCATCAATCCGGGTTTGGATCAATGTGTCGTAGGCCGGTTTCGCTGTGCCCGAGGGTGACCGAGATTCGGTGCCGGACGGCGATGTTTGCGAAACGGAGCTGCGGGGGGACGAAGCGACGGACAAGCGGTCTATCCAAAAACGAATCAATCAAACGCCGGAACCTGCCGATGGCGACCATAACGTTCCCGGCGAGGACAACGTTACTGTTTCTCAACGTTACTATTCTATTTGATCGGCGATCCGGTCACCTTGGAAGCATCTTCTGGATCAGGCGAAACATTTGTTCTGTCGGGCGCTGTATGTTATTCGCAAGAAGAAAGTTCGGTGCACCGGCCTTGGTTGGGTGACCTGAATCGCTCCAATCGGGGTGGCTTTGTTCGTTTACAACGATTTCGCGGGCATCAGTTTGGGTACAAACGACAGATTCGCTGGAGAGTTGTTTTCGGTGATTGCTCGTTGTGAACATATTGGGGGACCTAACACAGACGTGGATCGACGGGCGGTTTTCTGGCCGAAGATCTTTAGATTTGCTGCCGGCCGCTTTCAGTCGACTTTCCGATCCTGCCGCGTTGGGGCAAGATACAGTCGGCGATTCGTGAGATTGACACCGTTTTCAGTCTGACGCGGCACGGATTTCAACCTCAACCTTTTCCACCTATTCCAAATCGGCCATGAGATACGCTTTTCGGCTCGCAGAACTGCTTGGGCACACCCCTGATCGGCGCAAACGCCCCGGTACGATCAAAGCGATCGTCGAACACACCGGATTGGATCGACACCAGGTTGCTTCGCTACTCAAGAACGAAGCCAAGTACATCCCGTTGGATGCCCTGTCGCGTTTGTGCGATTACCTGATCGATCAAGGTCACGCGACTGCGGATCAACTGCCCGGTGCCTTGTTCGCTGTTAACGCAGAAAACTTTTGGGAGCAGTTGGCTCGCCGCAGTGACATCGAAATCGTCGTCGGTGTACGTCAAGGCGAAGGCAACAACTCACCTGAGAACGCGATGGTCGTGGCCAGCGACTCGGTGTTGGTTGGCGAATTGCTCAATGGCATCTCGACGCTGGGTGGTGTGGCCAAACACATCGGCGAAGGCCCCGAGTCAAACGCAACGACATCGGTGCCGATGCCCGATCGCATTCAACAATCGTTGGTGTGGAGCCCCGGTCAGGTTTCTTTGGAAGACGCTCGCGCTCGTGCGACCGAAGTCTTCGAAGGATTCACCGAAGCACAAGGCGACCGCGGAATGGTTTGCATCGGCAGCGTGAAGAGCAACCCAGCCGTCGAGCTGTTGTTCTCCGATGCCTTTGGTTGCACACCGTTCGTGACCGAAGACGACGTTGATGACGTATCGGCCCGCAGTTGCCCGTTCTTCCTTCGCTATCGTGACAGCGACCCAAAACCGGGTGCCGCTTCGGCTGGGATGCGTTTGAGCAAAAACATGGACGCTCCTGAGCCGGGCTTCTACTACGAAAAAGACGACGGCACGTGGGAGTACGCGGGCGGACAAGGCAAAGACACCGCGTTGGTGTTCTACCTGTTCCATGAAGCCCTCGGTCGCTTGGACATGGTGCTCAGCGGTTTCTCCGGTCGAGCCACTCGCTTGTTGGCCAAAACATTGGCAATTCGCGGCGAAGAGTTTTGGCCACCCGTCTATCACGAAGCAGGCGTCCAAGTCGGTGCGTTCCTGGTTCAGTACGACGATGCGGAATCCAAACCCAGCCGCGACGATTTGCTCTACAACACCGGCGGAGCTGCCAAGATCATGCCTCTGTCACGAGAAGCGATCGCACGCCGAATGGCTCGCCGCTAAACCAAAACCGAGCTCGTACGATGGATTTCCAAGTCCGTCGTCAACACATCTCGGGTGATGGATTTGCGTTTCCAAATGTCGCACCTCTCCCGAAACGAAGTTTGGGGAGAGCGAATGTCATCTCCCTCCCCCCTGGGAGGGTCGAGCGAAGCGAGGGGAGGGCTCAGCATTGGATCCAGCGCGTAACCCTCCCCGGCCCGAAGCGGGCCCACTCTCCAAAAGGAAGGGTGAAGTAAAACTGCACAATCTCTCTCGCGGGCGGGGTTCTCAGGGCATTGCGAGCACGACGCTCAAAAAACTGCACAACCTCCGGTGCTGCCCAGGAAGAAGAGTTTCATCCGCTTTCGGGCCGACAACACTATCATCTAGCAACCCAGGCGGACGCCCTGGGCGATTGGCAACGTCCGGGCTTCTGTTCCGAATTTTTCAAGAGGCGATGCAGTGTTTCCCGTTGCGTTTGCGTCTGGAAAGACCAAACTAAACCCCCCGTTTTCCTTCCCACTTTTGTTTCTCCGTCTCCTGACAACTCATGTTTGATTGCGTTGCACTCGTCGGTGCCACCGGTGCCGTCGGCCGAATCGTTTTGGATCAGCTCCACGCTCGCAAGTTCCCCATGCGGAAACTGCGTTTGCTTGCCTCGGCTCGCAGCGCCGGCACCGAAGTTCGTTATGGCGACGAAATGCTGACCGTCGAACTGCTGGAACCATCCGCTTTCGAAGGTGTCGATCTGGTCATCGCCAGCACTCCCGACGAAGTCTCCGCTGAGTTCACGCCTTGGGCGGTCAAAGCCGGCGCGATCGTGGTCGACGAGAGTGCTTATTGGCGGATGGACCCGACTGTTCCGTTGATCGTTCCCGAAGTGAATCCCGAAGCGGTTGATGGTCACCAAGGCGTCATCGCCAGCCCCAACTGCAGCACGACTCAAATGGTCGTTGCACTGGCCCCGCTGCACAAAGCCGTTGGCATTCGCCGCGTCATCGTCAGCACCTATCAAGCAACCAGCGGTGCTGGGTTGGCTGGCAACGTCGAACTGGAATCCAGCACACGTGCCAGCCTTGACGGGCAGGCTCATTCACCAGAAACATTCCAGCATCCGATCGGGTTCAACCTGATCCCGCAGATCGGTTCGGAAAAGCATCTCGGCTACACCAGCGAAGAGATGAAGATGGTGCACGAGACCCAAAAGATCCTCGGCGACGATTCCATCCAAGTCTGCCCAACTGCCGTTCGTGTGCCTGTTGCAATTGGACACAGCGAATCGATCTTGGTCGAAACCCGCGAACCGATCACTGCCGAAAAAGCTCGTGAGCTTTGGGAAGTAGCCGACGGTGTCACCGTGGTGGATGACTTGAATGCCAAGTCCTATCCCATGCCACGTGATTGCGACGGCAAGGACGATGTCTTCGTCGGCCGAATCCGCCAAGACATCAGTTCCGAAAACGGAATCGCGTTCTGGTGCGTCAGTGACAACCTTCGCAAAGGTGCCGCGACCAACGCGGTTCAAATCGCCGAACTGTTGGCCAAGAAACATCAGCCCGCCGTCGGATGATGAGCTGAGCTATCGTGTCAAACCCTTCTGAATGCCGGATGCGATCATGAAACAAGTCGTCACCGTCGTTTCACCGCATCTGGCCGAGAACGTTCTCGCCGCCTTGCGTCGAGCTCCGCTGGAAGGGTTGAGTGTCATGGAGGTCAAAGGTTATGGCCGCCAAAAAAGCTACCTCGATCAGTACCAAGACACCGAGTACTCAGAAGCCTTTGTGCCGAAGGTCGAGATCACGCTCTGGGTCGATGACCTGCGTCTTGAAGAGGTCCTCGACAAGATCGTCGCGGTCACTCGCACCGGCCGCATCGGCGACGGCAAGATCCTGGTCATGCCGGTCGCGTCGTTCATCTGAACGGAGCAAATTCGCATCACAACCCGCGGCGTTATGTGCTTTTGATTGATTGAGCCGTTTAGGCGTTAGCCTCGGTTCCACCGCCACAGAACCGGGCCTAACGGCCGTCGGCTAACTGGGGTAGCGCCTCGCATCACCGTAGCTGGAATCGCCAGATTTCAGATTTCCACGTTGCCGTCTGGTTCCGACCAAGTTCGATCGTCATCACAACCCGCGGTGTTGTGTGCTTTGATTGATTGAGCCGTTTAGGCGTTCGCCTCGGTTCCGCCGCCATAGAACCGGGCCTAACGGCCATCGGCTAACTGGGGTAGCGACCCGCATCACCGTAGCTGGAATCGCCAGATTTCAGATTTCCACGTTGCCGCCTGGTTCCGACCAAGTTCGATCGTCATCGCAACCCGCGGTGTTGTGTGCTTTTGATTGATTGAGCCGTTTAGGCGTTAGCCTCGGTTTTACCGTCACAGAACCGGGCCTAACGGCCATCGGCTAACTGGGGTAGCGACCCACATCACCGTAGCTGGAATCGCCAGATTTCAGATGTCCACGTTGCCGTCTGGTTCCGACCAAGTTCGATCGTCATCGCAACCCGCGGCGTTATGAGCTTTTGATTGATTGAGCCGTTTAGGCGTTCGCCTCGGTTTTACCGCCACAGAACCGGGCCTAACGGCCATCGGCTAACTGGGGCAGCGACCCGCATCACACCGACCGAATTCTGGCGAATCCGGCTACGATCAGCATTCTCTCAAACTCAAGCACCGTTGTTTTGCCACCACGATGTGATCCAACACGGTGATGCCGATCAGCTTGCCGGCCTCGGTCAGACGCTCCGTCACCGCATGATCTTCGCGGCTTGGTGTGGGATCACCGGACGGATGGTTGTGCACCAACAACACCGCTGCGGCCGCGTCCCGGATCGCCGGCCGAAACACTTCGCGAGGATGCACCAGCGAACTGTCCAGCGTTCCAACCGTGATGCGATGCGTGCGAATCGGTTTGTGCTTGGTGTCGAGCGTCACGATATGGAACTCTTCCTGCACCGCATCACCAGCCAGGTAAGCGAACTTCTGCGCGCAGTACTCGGTCGCTTCCGTGGTGCTTGTGATTTTGACGATCGGCACCGGGCGTTCGCGAGCCGCTTCGGTTGCGCGGCGACCCAGTTCAATGCCCGCCATGATCTGGCAGTAGCTGGCTTTCGTCACCGCTTTGGTGATGTGTCGCAACTCCGAAACGCTCTGTTCGCGAATCGCATCCAGTACCTCGTCAAAATGGTTGGCCAGCTTCGTGCCTCCCGTCGTGGCTGATTCACCGACCACACCGACGCGTATCAGGATCGCCAACAGGTCTGCGTTGGACAGTGACGCCGCACCGTCTCGAAGCAAACGTTCTCGAGGTCGTTCTTCTTCCGGACGCTCTTTGACTTGATCGCCATGAATTTGATCTTGGATCCAGCGGTCGATCAAATCGATCGGATCACGAGATGTCCATGTGTAATGAAGTTCGTCGTCAGAATGAAAGCGTTCCAGCACACCGGCTCGAACCACAGCATTGATGGTTCGCGTGACAAAGGCCGCTTGAGGTTCCTCGACCAAATCCGGCAATTGGCTTTGCAAGAATCGATCGTGATAGGCCAACGGATACAACAACGCTTGCAAACGTCGACGTCGGGCATCGCTCATGGGACAACTCTTCATCCGCGATCATCTAGATATCCAAACACAGCGAAGATACCTTAAATCGATCGATGCCTTTTGTGAGGTATCAAATTGACGCGCCCACGACCTTCGTTTCCATCGCAACATGTCATCCATCTTTTCGAAAATCATCGCCAAAGAGATCCCGGCGGACATCGTCTACGAAGACGACCTGTGCCTGGCATTTCGGGACATCGCCCCAAAAGCCCCCACGCACATCCTGGTCATTCCCAAACGCGAGATCGTGTCGCTGGCGGATTTGACAGACGAGGATCAAGCGGTCATGGGACGCTGCGTTGTCGTGGCATCTAAAGTCGCGGCGGACGAAGGACTGGGCGACGGCTTTCGCTTGGTTGTGAACACCGGATCCGACGGCGGACAAGAAGTCCCACACGTGCACTTTCACTTGCTCGGCGGCCGCAAAATGACCTGGCCACCAGGCTGAGTCCCGCCCCTCCCAACGACCACCAACGTAGCCGGATTCGCCAGAATTCGGACTGCAAGGCGTTTCTGTCGCACGACCAGAGTAGAACATTTGTCTCAAATGTTCCGTCGAGCCACGCCCTCCTCCGTGCCCCCGCAATTCGTCGTCATCACGCGACTCAGAAGACTTACATCCCCTTCATTCGTAGCCGGATTCGCCAAGAATTCGGACTTCACCCGTCGCCGCTCCGCGGCTTGGAGGGCGCGGGTTTGCAACCGAGACCTCGGGTTGAAAACCCGAGGCTGACAACTGTCACCGCTCCGCGGTTGTTGGAACCCGCCGACGCGCACGACCAGTCGCGGAGCGACGGCAGCCGAGAGCCTTGGGTTTTCAACCCAAGGTCATCCGCTACCACACACGCGCCTCAAGTCACGGAGTGACGACAGTTGGTCGCCTTCCGTCGACATCATCATGATTCGCTAAGCGAGAACCGGGCCTAACGGCCGTCGGCTAATGGATGCAGCGATATGTGATCGCCGTTTTCCATTTCGTCTCAACCCGCCGCGTCAGCACGACCAGAGTAGAACATTTGTTTCAAATGTTCCGTCGAGCCCCGTCCTCCTCCGTGCCCCGTTGTTTCCCCTTCACCACGCGACTCAGAAGACGGACCCCTCCCTCATCCGTAGCCGGATTCGCCAAGAATTCGGACCGCACCCGTCGCCGCTCCGCGGCTTGGAGGACGCGGTTTTGCAACCGAGACCTCGGGTTGAAAACCCGAGGCTGACAAATGTCACCGCTCCGCGGTTGTTGGATCCCGCCGACGCGCACAACCAGTCGCGGAGCGACGGCGGCCGAGAGCCTTGGGTTTTCAACCCAAGGTCATCCGCCTACCACACCCGCGCCTCAAGTCGCGGAGCGACGACAGTTGGTCGCCTTCCGTCGACATCATCCTGATTCGCTAAGCAAGAACCGGGCCTAACGGCCGTCGGCTAATGGATGCAGCGATATGTGATCGCCGTTTTCCATTTCGTCTCAACCCGCCGCGTCAGCACGACCAGAGTAGAACATTTGTCTCAAATGTTCCGTCGAGCCCCGTCCTCCTCCGTGCCCCCGCAAATCGTCGTCATCACGCGACTCAGAAGACTGACATCTTCTTCATCCGTAGCCGGATTCGCCAAGAATTCGGACCGCACCTGTCGCCGCTCCGCGGCTTGGAGGACGCGGTTTTGCAACCGAGACCTCGGGTTGAAAACCCGAGGCTGGCAACTGTCACCGCTCCGCGGTTGTTGGATCTCGCCGACGCTAACGACCAGTCGCGGAGCGACGGCAGCCGAGAGCCTTGGGTTTTCAACCCAAGGTCATCCGCCTACCACACACGCGCCTCAAGTCGCGGAGCGACGACAGTTGTTCGCCGCGTCAACAAAGCCACGCCCTACCAACTTGATCTCTTTTTCCCAGCACTTTCGAATTCTTACCCGTCTCAATTTCAATTTGGGTGGAGTTTGCCGGCTGAGGTGCCGATGACGAAACAAGGCGATTCATTCAAGTCGAATGCGTCGTCCATTTGTCCTCCCACCTGTTCGAGACACGGATCGTCCCGATGAAATCCTCCTGTGCTGTCGTGTTGACGCTGGTCTGTTTGCTGATGTCGACCGGATGTGTCGGTCCTATGTGGAACGCTTGCGGCCCGTGTGGTCCTGGCGTCGGTTGCGACAGCGGCGCCTGTGGTGATTCGTGCGGCGGTTGCGATTCCTGCGACGGGTGCGGCGAACTGTACATCGACCCATGGATCAACGAACCCGCCGATTGCTACGACCCATGTGACTCGTGCGGCAACTACAACGGCCAATCTTGCGGCAAGTGTCGAGCCGTCTTCACCGGCATCAAGAGCATTTGGGGCTACAAACGCGACGGTTGCGGCACCGGCTGTGACACCTGTGCAGGCGGCCGGCCACTGTTCCCAGTCGCCGATCTCGGTGGCTGCGATGGTTGTGGTGGCTGCGACTCCTGCTCGACCGGTTGCGATTCCTGCTCCGGCGGCTGTGACTCTTGCTCCGGAGGATCGTATGGTCATTCCTCCGATGGCGTGATCCTTCACGAAGGCGAAACGATCATCAGCGACAGCGGTCATGGGCACACCTCAACCGTGGCAGCTCGCACCGCTCAGAACCGTCGCAACTCACCGGCACGCCAGATCTACCGCACGCGATCGGTCAACGGCCAACAACCCACGTTGGCTTACTGAGCGGAAGGTGCAAGCCACCGCTCGGCATGGCAAATCGGCCAGCCGCGATGGTTCACTTCAGCGATGACTTGCCCGTCAGTCTCGCTGGGCACAAACACGCAGACGTCGTCGACGTCCAGCGAATCCAGGTCCACGTCGCCGAGTGACCGCCATTCCTTTTCGGCGGTCCAGTCCTGGTCGCGACCTTCGGCCTGATAGAGATAACGTTCGTCGGCGGGCAAACCATCACGCACGGACGCCGGACCATAGATGACCGGCCGCAACCCAACCTTGGACGCGGCCGATCGTCGAATCGCGATCCCAAACGGTTCGTAGTCCCATCGCGAGACGTGTGACCGAAACGTTCGGCGCCGCAACAGATCCGGCAACGGCACGGCGGAGAGACAAACCACGCGGTGATCTTTTTTGGATGTGGTCGCCCCGGCTATCAAACGCCGCATCCGCACGATGCGACGCAGCGAATGCAGCGATTCTCGCGCGGCAGCTTCGTCGGACCCCAGCAACATCTCGTCTCGGTACTGAGTCCATGACTGGCCCGGCCAAGGACCGTCGCAACGACGAGTGCAATGAACCAGCCATTCGTCTTGTTCCAATACGTTTGAATCCGTTGATTTCTTTGCGGTACCGGGTTGGCTTCGTTCCGCATGAATGTCCGAGATCACATCACACGAGCGTGACAGGAACCTTCCCAACGCTCCGGCTTTCAACAAACGTTCGGCCGCCTTGGGATCATCCATGCCAACCCGCACTCCAAACGGATCGACTTCCAATCGTCGCAGCACGGCTTGTTCGATCTTCCCGCCGCGGCGAGATTGCAACACATCAATGCGGTCGGCCACCGCGATAATCCACTCATCCCGGTTGATGGCGAACCGCGGTTTTTCGGAACGCAAGGCGTCTGGGGATGGCAACTGGCTGCAAGTCCAGCGAACCAGTGGAACGTCGAACGTTTTGGCTGCCTGAGTGACCCAAGGCTCCGCGGCCGACTTCTCAACGGTGACCACGTGTATGCGTCGCTCGCGAGCGTCCAGCATCGAAGCGGCCAGTTGCCGAGCCATTTCGCGGTGCCGGGTCGGACTGTGTCCCAACCGACTGCAGACCGGGGCCAGCACAGGCTGGGCGGGCAAACCGAGATCGCGGCAGAGCGAGTGGAATGACTCTGGCGTGAATTGCCGAGCCAGGTCCGGGATCAGGTGCTCAAGTCGCCGCCACCGCCGGTCAGGCCGTTTGTCCGCGTCCGGAGAGGTGCTGGAGCCACGCGAGTGGTCGGGGTTGGGTGGCGCGTCAGAACGCATGGCCGAGCCGTGGGAAGCGGGAGCGAACCGTTGGGAGGGCAAGTTCAGGAGCGAACGTTTGTCCACGTTAGCAGTTTTGCGGGTCCGGATAGGCGGGCGGCGTCAAAACGAATCCCTCCGGAATGAAAATCCAGAGAAAACCCGCCTTGAATCGCCGCCGAGCACCAGCTAACATTCGCCCCACACGAGTCGGAAACGGCTCGCAATCCCCTGTAGCTCAGTTGGTAGAGCAGGCGGCTGTTAACCGCCTTGTCACAGGTTCGAGTCCTGTCGGGGGAGCTGAAGCAACATTGCCTGGGCATTTTGAGTCGTACTGACCAAAATCTCCCAGGTTTTTTTGTGCGCCGTCGGCTGCAGATGCCCGAGTACGAGCAGGAATGGGACCGCCAATGGGACCGCGGTCCCGTTCGCAGTTGAGTCCGGTCTCGGTTGGTGACTCGAGAAAGCCCGATGATGCCATTACGCTTGCAAGCGATGGTGCTGCCTAGAGTAGGCCGGACCAAGCGAAGCGATGTTCCGGCAATCCAGAGCGGTTCGTCGCGGCAACATCTGTGCAATTGCTGGAACGGCGTCGCGTGGCTCCTTGGTCCGGCCTACTTCAATCGCTGAATCTGCCATCGGCTGTTCGCAAAGCCGGTTGACGTGAAAGCTTGGTTGGCGTCACGGTACGAAGCGCAAATGAACTGAGGTTGTCATTCGATGCGACTGCAGAACTGCGAGACCGCAGGTTTGGATTGCCGATACGAGACGATTCTTACATCGAGACCGTGCGACTTTGTTTTCAAGAACGCTCTCTCGATCGCGCTGGTGATCCAGACGTCGTCATTGCCAAACACGCCTCCGCCGAGCAGCGTGAGGTAGACGACGTTGATGCCGGTGTGTGACGCGTTGATAGCGGCGGCAAGGAAGGTGGCTTCATAGGCGGCGTCGAGAATCAGCTTGGCGAAGTCTGTCCACAATTCGGCGGGCTGGCGACCGTAGGCAACCGGCAGTGCGGAGCAATACGCTTGGCTGACGCGATGTTCAATACCGGGAAGCGTCACGTCGGCTTGCAATTGCAGGCCGATTCGCAACTCGCTGCGAAGTTCGTCCAAGTCTGATTCGCTTGCCGATTGCAGACGATTGGTGATGCGCCGAAGGCCATCGTCGGACGGGAAAAGATAGCCGTTCTGCATTTGCCAAAGCTGGCCGTCTTGATTGCCGAGTTTGCTTCCCAGATCGGCGGAGCAGTCGATTTGATGGTCGGCGGATTGGCCGATGCGGTCGCCGACCGGTGCAAAGTAGTTGCGATAGATCGTGCCGACTCCGCACGCGATCGCGCACGCCGGGCCTTGTGTTGGGTCGTTCTCGTAGATGCCGACGCCGCGTTCAGGAGTGACCGATGGGCCGGTCATTTCTAATAGATTGAATTGTGACGCGACTTGGAACAGAGCGCCCGCGTTGGCCGAGTCCGCGTGCAACTGGCGAACGTCGCCAACGTGTTCGCGAATCGTCGATGGATGCGTCTGAACGTTGAGTTGCGAAACGGTTTGGCGAAGTTCCGATAACTTCGGTGTTTCCAAACGACCGAACGCAAATCGTTTTCCGTCGGGGCAAACGATCTGATCGCTTTCGATCGATAGTTCTCGGCGAACCTGTTCAGGCGATTCTTCCTCGATTCCGGTAAGCTCTGTCAGCCAAGTCATGACGTTTGTTGTTTTTCGAGATTGAATGGACCGCCGCGATGGCACGCAAATTGGATCAGATTCTCGTTGTTGATGTCGAGTCGACGTGTTGGGACGGTGAACCGCCCGAGGGCGAGGAGAGCGAGATCATCGAGATTGGTTTGTGCCTGGTCGATGTTGCCTCTCAGAAGCGAATCGGCAAGCACAGCATTTTGGTGAAGCCAGAGCGGTCGACGATCAGCGAGTTCTGCACTGAACTGACAACGCTGACGCCGGAGATGTTCACGGACGCTGGTACTCTGGCTGACGCGGTCAAGCGACTCAAGAAAGAGTTCGCGTCAAAGGATCGGCTGTGGGCGAGTTGGGGCGACTACGACCGGCGACAATTTGAACGGGTGTGCCAGTCGGCCGGCGTTGGGTATCCGTTTGGGCTGACGCATCTGAACGTGAAGACCCTGTTCGCGGTTTCGCTTGGGTTGAATCACGAGGTCGGCTTGGACGGTGCCTACAACAAACTGGGGATGACGATGGAGGGGACGCATCACCGAGGTGATGACGATGCATGGAACATCGCGGATGTCTTGTGCCGGCTTCTTTCCAAATCGAGAAAAATCGCGTTGTGAAGACGATCGACGTTCTTTTCGTGTGCAGCAAGAACCAATGGCGGAGTCCGACGGCCGAGGCGATCTATCGACGCGACGATCGGGTGTCCGTTCGATCGCGTGGCACGGCGAAGACGGCGGTGCAGACGATTCGGGCGAGCGATATCGCTTGGGCAAACGTGATTCTGGTGATGGAAGATAAACATCGACAACGGATCTTGGCCGACTTTCCTGGGGAAGCCAAGTTCAAGCCGATGCATGTGCTGGACATCCCGGACGACTACCGGTTCATGGACGACGAGTTGGTGGAGTTGATCCGGTCGGCGGCGGAGCCGATCATGGCCATCTTACTTGATGAATCAAAGCGTTTCCCGCCGAGGTAGTGCTCGAACAATCGGTAGGGCTGGTCGCCGAGATGTTGGACCTCGAAAAGCCCAAGCCCGAATTTCGTAAAGACTTCAGTGTCCAGGAAAGCGTTTTTGGGTTTGGCTTCCTATACCAAGCGTGCTTTCATCCGTCGCGACGCCCGTGGCAGTCGTGAAATAACCGGCGACGCCCGTCACCACGGGTGACCACATAATAGATGGCGCTTTCGTTCTCCAGTCGGGGCAGACGTGGCATCGTGGCTAGCTGGCGGAGCGTTGAATCGCCTCCATCTTCACTGGATGAAAGCCGAAGACCAAGTCTGACCCCGGCGAAGCCCTCCTTGAACTAAAGTTGGATCGACAGCACACACATTGTCCCAAAGGACCAGATACGGATGGCGGACTCACGACAATGCCCTCGATTCTTTGGTTCTACAAAGACTGGTGTAGACGCGGCCGGGCCAAAACAGGCACACATTAGAAGCAACTCGCCCAGATTTGCAGAAGGGAAATCCAACCGCAGACCAGAGGTGTCAACTACGCTAAAGATGATGCTCTGGCAACTACCACCAACCCAAACAGCCGCTCGATTTGCTAGCATTTCGTGACAGGGAGACCAAATTTGGCTACGGCAGCTCAACTACGATCACTAATTGAAAGCTTTGCTGAGAGCGATGAAGATCGCTTTTACGCGGTGGCTATGCAGATAATCGCGAAAGCTGAGAAGGCAGGAAACCACAAAGTTGCAACGGATCTTAGGACCCTTCTGGCCGATGCGAAAGCGTCTCGAGAGTTTGAACGGCCCAACCGCCGTCCAGTTCCCATTGCAGCTCCAACGGGAGAACTGGCCGGACTGATCGCAGCATCGTTTCCAGCCGTTCGACTTTCCGACATGGTCTTGAGTCCAACCATCACCGCCAGCCTTGAACGACTTATTGAAGAGCAGCGTCAATCAGAACGCTTGCAGGCAAGCGGATTACAGCCAAGACGGAAGTTGCTGCTAGTTGGACCGCCAGGATGCGGCAAAACAATGACAGCGTCAGCAATCGCAGGTGAACTGCACCTCCCGCTGATGACAGTTCAGCTGCATAGCATCATCACGAAGTATCTCGGTGACACAGCGCTCAAGTTGTATTCTGTTTTTGAATCCGCGGTAGATCGGCCGGGAGTCTACTTCTTCGATGAATTTGATGCGATTGGTGCTGGTCGATCGGACAGTGGTGACGTTGGGGAAATGCGTCGAGTTCTAAATGCATTCCTAACATTTTTGGAGCAAGATCAGTCTGATAGCCTTTTTGTCGCGGCGACTAACCTTGTCTCTATTCTAGATCCGGCCCTTTTTCGGCGATTCGATGACGTCATTACATATGATGTTCCGGACGACAAATTGCGTGAACAACTGATACGAAACCGCCTTTCAACGTTTTGTTCGAGCAAAACGTTGGAGCTTTCTGAGGCGGTCAGCGCCTCGGATGGGCTAAGTCATGCAGATGTCACTCGCGCGTGCGAGGAAGCTGCCAAGCAAATGCTGTTGAACAATCTTGAGCAACGCGAATTGCCTTCAGTGCTAACGCGAGAAATTATCAACTGGCGTGACAGTCACGCACGGAAGCTAGCGGGTAGCTAGATACATTCCAAATCTTGTCATATCCTTACCCTCTTACTCACATAGGGGGCAACGAAATGCCAGATTTAGACCACCTGTTTGATCAATCAGGTGCCGTGCCGCAGCGGCACAAACCAACCGATGTTGGCAGAGACTCAGAGTTTGACCTGCCGCCACGGCCCGATCAAGCAGCACATGGTTCCAAGCTTCAGTTAGATATTGAGGCTGCAAAAAAGCTGCCTGAAACTGAGATCAGCGAACCGCCGCCGAATGGCCTGACGTTAACGTTCGAGAGCGAAGACAATTTCGGATTGAGGCTAAAAAGCCTTGACCTTCGTGGCTCAGACATTCAGCTCCTCAGTGTTGCACAAGTTGGTGCGAAGCAAATCGCGAACGTTTTCGTTCCAGACGGGAAGCTGAAAGAGTTTGAAAAGCGGGTTACGGAATACCTTCAAGTCGACCCCAACGATCCGGAAAAGATCAAAAACAAAAAGCTGGTTGAGAGCATCTCAGGAATTCGGCGTGCGGCCGCAAGAGCGTTATTCACGGATGCTCCAAATCGTTTCCCGTCGGATGAAGCAAGACTGGTCTGGTGGGAAGTCTGGCTGCGAACTTCAGCTGTTTTCGATGAAGCAAAACAAGACGTTGATAATTTCGTCGATCGTGCAAAACAACTTGGATTCTCAGTTCGATCTGAATTGACGTTCTTCCCTGAGCGTGCCGTCTTTATGGTGCGTTGTTCTGTTGCTGACTGGGCTCGCTCGAATGTCCTCCTGACTCAGCTTGCTGAATTGCGTCGCGGCCGAACACTTGCGACTGAGATGGTGACTCTTCCTGCGGTTGATCAGCGTGAATGGATCGACGACTTGCTTTCCAGGCTCGCTGTCGCCCCAAAGTCCGCTCCTTCTGTCTTGCTAATCGACAGTGGTGTCAATCGCGAACACCCGCTCTTGGTTGATTCACTTGCTAAAACTGATTGGCACGCGGTGTACAGCGCATGGTCAAAGGCCGATAAAGATCCCCAGCAGCATGGTACAGCGATGGCCGGGTTGGCGGTCTTTGGCTGCCTTTCAAACGTCTTTGAAAGAAACGATCAAGTTGAGCTTCGCCACCGGTTGGAATCAACTCGACTTTACCGGCCAGATAAACCACACGATCGCAGGAACTGGGGTGCGCTTACAAACGTGGCTGTACGGCGGGCAGCTCTAGCTGCCCCGAACCGGCAGCGTGTCGTGTGCCTTGCTTTGACAGCGGACACCGACGCAGACCTTGGTGCACCGTCATCCTGGTCAGGAGCAATTGACGCCCGCGCAGCTGGGGTGCTGGCTTCTGATCGCGTTTTATTTGTCATCTCAGCTGGAAATGCTGCAACGGCCAAAGGCGGCAACTTGAAAAAGCGTGGCGGCATTCAAGAACCCGCGCAAGCGTGGAATGCTCTAACGGTTGGGGCGATGACAGAAATTGGCCATCCAACAACAAAGCACTACCGGGGTTGGAAATCAGTTGGCGTTCCCGATGGGTTGAGTCCTTGGAGTCGTACAGCACTCCCGTGGAATTGGGATGGGCACCCGTTCAAGCCAGATATCGTGCTTGAAGGCGGTAACGGGGCGGTACAGAAACCCGGTGACGAGCCCGACCTAATCGACGATGTTGCTCTGCTGTCAACGATGACGCATCCTAGCGGAAGGCTGTTGACTACATTCGGAATGACAAGTGCCGCTGCCGCAGAAGCTGCGAGACTGGCTGCTCGCACCATGGCACGCTATCCAGCATATTGGCCTGAAACGATAAGAGGGTTGATGACTCATGCTGCTCGATGGACCGATCAGATGAAAACTGAATCGACAGTCGACGGAAAACTGAAGAAAAACCGTTTGCTGGGTTGTTTTGGCTGGGGGACTCCCACTGAGGAAAATCTCATCGCAAGTGCAGAGAATCGTGCAACATTAGTCATAGAGGATTCACTTAGACCGTATCAAAAAGTCAAAAGCGACATTGAGTACAACGAGGTGAATTTTCATCGCTTACCCTGGCCGACCTCTTTGTTGCAAAGCCTTGGAAGCCAGGATGTCTCCGTTCGTATCACTCTCTCATACTTCATCGAGCCGAGTCCCGGAAGGCTTGGATGGGCGGATCGGTTTCGCTACCCATCACACGGACTTCGATTTCATCTTCAACATCCTGATGAGACTGACATTGGTTTTAAGCATCGCGTGACAAGTGCCACTTGGCCGAACCCAAAAAAGAAGCCTTCGGTTGTCTCTGATTCAAAACGATGGACGCTCGGAACAAAGAAACGCAATCGTGGATGCCTGATCCAGGATGAGTGGACGGGAACCGGTGCAGAGCTTGCCACCTGCGGACAAATCGCGGTGTTTCCGGTACTTGGGTGGTGGAAAACTCGCAAACATCTAAATCGTTTCGATGATAATGCGAGGTACAGCCTCATTGTTTCGCTTCGGACCAAGCCCACCCTGAACGGCCTCCAACTCTATGAATCGTGTAAAACGCTTCTTCCGATTGCAATCGAGAATTGACAATGCAAGACGAGACCGAAATTGTGCTTAGAGCCACAGTTGACGACGACTCTATACAACGGCTGGCCGAACGAATTATAGAGTTGCTTGACCAGTCGACTCCAGATGACGCCGCGAGAGCACGTCGACTTGCAGCATCAAGACATGCTCTGTTTCGCGGACAGCAACTACCTGAAGATGCTGGGCTATTGATCGACACACGGGAAGTCGCGGAATTGCTGAACGTCTCAGAAAAACTGTTTATGAAAGGGATCGGAAAGAGGCAATGCCGCGGCCAATTCGTATCGGGCGGGCAAAACGCTGGGGAGCCGAAGAAATTAGGACATGGGTTGCCGAACGCTGTCTGCCGCGATCGGAGTGGACTTGGCCCAAGCCCAACTAAGAGTTTGAAACAAGGAAGGACGCTAGACCTTCCTGCTTTGCCGTGCGATTACAAGAATGGCTTGCCGAACCTCGGGTGAGACGCGGCACCAAATTGCGATCAATTCGCGAAGCAAATCGTCGCTTTCATTTGCTGCACCCAAGACTGCACCCACCGCTTCGGAAACATCCCTTTTACCCGTGTTCTCGGTGGACGTGCTATTCCTGTCCGGGGAGCTGAAGCAACATTGCTTGGGCATTTTGAGTCGTACTGACCAAGATATCCCAGGTTTTTTTGTGCGCCGTCGGCTGCAGATGCCTGAGTACGAGCAGGAATGGGACCGCCAATGGGACCGCGGTCCCGTTCGCAGTTGAGTCCGGTCTCGGTTGGTGACTCGAGAAAGCCCGACGATGCCATTCCGCTTGCAGGCGATGGTGCTGCCCAAAGTAGGCCGGACCAAGCGAAACGCGGTTCCGGCAATCCAGAGCGAGTCGCTGTGGCATCAGCTGTGCGTCGCTGAGTGGTGCCAGTCGTTGGCCTTGCCGACGTGATTTTTTGCGTTCGTTTGCGGGTCTCGGCATTCTGCTTGTGAACCTAAGGTCCGATTCCCTCGGTCAGATCCGGCCCCGGGGCTGTCGGGACCGGACGATTCGCCGAGTCTCTGTTGTGCCGACGGGTGCGATGAACGCCGCAGCCGTTCGCTCATTCGTTCGCGGCGAAGTCGCCGAAGTCGAAAGCGAACTGCCTGATGATGCGATTCCCCTTTGGCAGTCGTCGACGCGATTAGTTCTCGCCACGTTGGCGGGATGCCAACCGTACGAGCTGCAAAAGCGTTCGATGCCTAATGATGTTCGCTACGAAACCATCGACATCGCGAAGGGCTACAACATCCGCGTGACGCCAACGCTGATGATCTTCGTCTCCGCTATGTTCCCGATCAAACTTTGACCGGCGGTGCCGGTCGGTGCTGGGACACACTGGGCCTTGCTGTCCAGAGGAGATCGCGAAGCATTGGTCCGAGTGTTTTCCGATGAAGTCCGTCAGCGGAGCGGCACGATCGGACGCAACCTGAATAGAATGCGTTGAGTGGTCTGGCAGCGAGCCGGCATCGCAACTTCCAAGATGAGTGGGAACCTGAGACCAACATGAGCATCAAGAGCATCGTCTGGATCGTCGTCTGTCTGTCGAGTGTGACAGTGGCCGTGGCCGCTGAACCCAGGCCGAACGTCATTCTGGTGATGACTGACGACCAGGGTTGGGCGGAAGTTGGCTTCCATGGAAATGAGGTCTTGAAAACTCCCAACCTTGATCGGTTTGCTGCCGAGGGAACGGAACTGACGAACTTCTATGTTTCGCCGATGTGCACGCCGACGCGTTCGTCGCTCATGACCGGGCGATACCACTTTCGTACCGGAGCGCACGACACGTACATCGGCCGTTCCAACATGAACCCGGAGGAAACGACGATCGCGGAAGTTTTCGCCGGCGCGGGTTACCGCACTGGTATTTTTGGCAAATGGCACCTCGGCGAAAACTTCCCCATGCGGGCCGAGGACCAAGGCTTTCAAAAAGTTGTCGTTCACGGCGGAGGCGGCATTGGGCAATTTGCCGACTACCCCGGCAACACGTATTGGGATCCGACGCTGCAGTACAACGACTCGTTTAAGAAAGCCAAAGGCTACTGCACTGATGTCTTCATCGATGAATCCATTCAGTTCATGAAGGATTCCGGCGAACAGCCGTTCTTCTGCTACCTGCCGCTCAACGTTCCTCACTCGCCATTCGATGTCGCGGATGAGTTTCGTGCCGACTACGACAACCAAAACCTTGCGGATCCCGATGGGCGAAAATGGGTCGCGCCGATCTACGGGATGATCACTCAGTTCGACGGTGCCTTCGGACGCCTGCTTGAAGCGGTGGAGGACATGGGCCAGCGTGAGAACACGATCATCCTATTCATGAGCGACAACGGTCCGAACTCGACCTACTTCACTGCCGGATTGCGGGCAAAAAAGGGGAGCGTTTATGAAAACGGTATCCGCTCTCCGTTTGTGATTCAGTGGCCCAAAACTCTGCAGGGCGGGAGGAAGTTCGACACGCCAGCGATGCACATCGACTTGCTTCCGACGCTGGCAGATGCCTGCGGAATCGGCTTGCCCGCCGATTTGCAAGTGGACGGCAAAAGCATTCTTGGTCTGCTGCATGGGGAAACGCAGGGATTCCAGCAGCGTTACCTATTCATGCAGCACAACCGCGCGAATGTTCCTCCGAAGTACGAAAACTGCATGGCGCGTCGTGGACCGTGGAAAGTGGTCGGCGATGGAGGCGAACCAACCGGTTTTGAGCTTTACAACATCGAACAGGATCCTGGCGAAACGCGGGACTTGGCCGACAAGCATCCGGAGATCGTGAAAGCGTTCGTTCGAGAGTATGAGGCTTGGTTCGACGATGTGACGACTCAACTGCGGCGTGACAACGGCGTGCCGTATCCCACCGAACTGAATCCGGAACAGAAACGAGACTTCCGGTTCACCTGGCAAGACTGGTGGGGCGACAAGACCGGATGGCGACCCAACAACTATGGTCGATGGCGAATGAGCAACCCAGGGCTGATCGAACGCTTCGATATCTCGATCGTTCCGCATCGACGACACCGCAAGCAGGCCGCCACGGTGAAGTTCATTTGGACGGACAAGACGATCGTCAAGGAACTGGACAACGTCCCCAGCCAGGTCGAGTTGACGGATGTTCGGCTGGCCAAAGGAACCGGCTGGATGGAAGCTCAGCTTCACATCGATGGAAAGATGCATGCGGTCCAAGAGGTTCGGATAAAACCACACTCCACAGCGAACGTGAAGTAGAAGAAGTCGACGATCGCGAAAGCGAGTTGTTTGAAAACGCGAGCTCGTCTGCAAGCTCAGCGTGATGCCGCTCTGGGCTGACATCCACCACTCTGACGGGCAAGAGTGCCTTCTTGTACCCCACATCTTGTGGGAGCCGCTTGCGTAGGGAATACAGGCGTTTTGAAGCCAAACATCCCTTGTCCAAGAACCATTCGTGTTCGATCAGCGGAGAGTAGCGTTCCCTTGGCCGCTCTGGCGGAACACTAATCCACTCTGATCGGACACTAATCTTTGGTGTTTCGAGATGTGATGTATAGAAAGGCAAGAGTGCCCAATCTACTTACGTAGATATATTGATGACGGCTCAATCGACAAGTTGAAATGGGCGGGCAGTTCGTGCCGTTTCCCATGCTCGGCCCTCACCCTCGCGTACGTCTGAACGGCGTCGCTCGACCTCTCCCAAAACTTTGTTTCAGGAGAGGTGCGTCGTGTGGAAATCCGAAGGAATTCCGTCTCACTAAACTGCACGACCTCCTGCGCGGGCGGGGTTTTCAAGACGCTACTGGCATAGCACTCAAACACCGTGCAAACGAATGCGCCCTGCAAGATCAAACGTTCCGCAGGCTAGTGGCAAACATGGTTTTCACGCACAAACGGCTTAGAACGGAGCTGAAAACAAGTGACGTAGCGGAAGAACGCGAGCCCTCCGGTTCCTCACCGGGCGGCTTGCGCCACACCGCTAACATCGTGACTTGTTGCTCACGAGATGAAAGCCGACTCTTCTAAACCGATTTCGGGTTGAAGTCGGCTAAGTTTGGCGACTTGGTTTTCACGCCTTCCGCCGGAACCTCGACCTTGGCACTCCAGACGATTCCGTTGAGGATCAGTCGTCGCAGGTCTTCGTCTCGCCAGTTTTTGTAGTAGTGCGGCATCACGACGCCGAATCCCCGGCCGGTGTCCTCTCTTTCGATGCACCACGCGACCGTTTCTCCTTTGGGAGCTTCCGGTGGCAACATCGAGGTCGCCAGCACGGTTGCCTTCGGGGCAAGTTGGTTTCCTTCCGTACCGAAGTAGTTGTTGAAGTAAGGCTCGTCACGAAGGGTGAATTCTTTCCAGCCTCGTGTGACCGGATGATCGGTCTCCGCGGGAGTGATGGTTGCTTCGGGGAAAACGCGGGCAAATGATTCGTGGTGCGGGCAGGATCGGTTGGCGAAGTAACCGCCCATCCATCGCAACAGCGGGTGGTCGCCATCGGACGTGACATCCTCGCCTAGCAAGCCCGTCGCATAGTGAATGCATGCGATGCCCACGCCACGCTGCATCATTTCGTCCAGGTCGGCGAGGTTCTGCTGCGGGTTGGGAAGGCGGTTGGGCGGGAACAGATCCCCGATGAAAACAACCGTTGATGCGGCGTCGCGAAGCGACTGATCGGGCCAGCCCTCGACCACGTCCGCCTGGATCCCAGACAGATTTTCCATCTGTTCGAGAGCGTGTTTCATCAGCCGACCTCCGGCCTCGACTTCGTGAGTACCCGGCGGATGGCTGCTGGGGCCGACGATGATCAGCACTCGCGTGGAACCATCAGCAGGTTCATCGGACCATCCATGAGTTGGCGATACCGCAGCACCGGCGGCCACGAGTCCGGAAGTCGTCTTGATGAATCTTCTGCGGGACGCATGTGCCCGTTCGTTTGCGGGTCGGTTGGGTTGGTTCGTCATTTCGAAGGTTGCTCCAAGTGATGCGATTTGTGGCGACGCCGCAGATCTAGATGATAGGTGATCGAGCAGAGTGCTGTTTAACTGTGTGCGCTCCCGACGGCCTCGCTCACATGCTGGAATCCATCTCGTTTGAGTAAATCCGCCAAGCCGGTGCAAATATGTTTCACGACGCTGGGGCCTTCGTAGATCATGGAGGTGTAAACCTGAACCAGCGAAGCACCGAGACGTATTTTTTCGTACGCGTCTTGCGCGGTGAAGACACCTCCGGCTCCGATGACAATGTATCGATCGCGATCCATCCGGCGGTACAACTCTGAGATGCAATCGTTGATCAATGCGGCGACGGGACGGCCCGCCACGGCGCCAGGTTTGTCGATCAGGTGTTCCGGTGCAATCGAGAGCATCGGTTTTTTCGAGGGCAGGTTGAAACAGAAACCACGTACAAACTCAAAGCGTTCACACTGAGTGAGCAAATTCTCCAGATGACCGGGATCATTGTTGGGGGCTATCTTGAGAAAGACTGGGGATTGAATTGGCAGCGGAGCCAAGCGTTCGAGCAAACGTCCGACATTGGCCGGTTCGGAGAAGAAGCTCTTGCCGCCTTGGGCGTTCGGGCAGCTGAGATTGAACATCAGGTAATCCGCGTGAGGATGAAGTTGCCGCGTGCTGAATTCGTAGTCGCTCAGGATCTGCTCATCGCTGCAGGCTGGTGCGTTTGCACCGTCGTTGGTTTTGACAATGTTGACGCCAAGCGGAAGACGACCTCGATGCGAACCCAGTCGTGTGGAAACGATTTCGGCACCATCGTTGGGCAGGCCATAGTTCACGATCACGGCGCTGTCCTGTGGTAGCCGAAACAGTCGTGGCTTGGGGTTCCCTTTCGACTCTCTCGCCGAGACGGAACCGATCTCGACAAACCCGAATCCCAAGGCGTCCAACATTCGTAACGCACGTCCATTCTTGTCCCACCCGGCCGCCAGTCCGATTGGATTGTCGAATTGCAGCCCGGCAACGTCGGTCTTCAGCATGGGATCGTGAGACTCCAGACACCGTTGCATGACATTGGTAACCCCTGGCAAGACACCCATCCACCGGCACCCTTCCACTGCCAAGTGATGGGCTGTTTCGGCGTCGAGTGAAAAGAGCAGCGGCCGGACAAGCGTCTTGTAGAGGTTCATCGCTGTCGTCTTGAAACGAGGAGTTCTGGTGGGCTTCTCAGGCAGGTGTCTCGCGCATGGTGCATCAAGGTACACGAGTGACCCGCTGCGCCGCGAAGCAATTGATTCAAAGAATTGGCGGAGGCGAGCGATACATCGATTGGAACCCGTTGACCTGGTTGTTCTGAACCACGAAGGGCTAGTGCGACGGTGCTCGCAGGAGTAGGCCGGACCAAGCGGAGCGCTGTTCCGGCATTTCAGAGCGGTTCGTTGTGGTGTGTTGCCGGAACGGCGTCGCGTTGCTCCTTGGTCCGGCCTACTTCTGGCAGGTTCTCATCGAAGAATGAAAATCTCTACGGCGAATCAAGAACCGGCGTGAATTGAATTCTGTCGATGGCGAATTCGCCGGTCGCACCAAGGAAGATGGACCTTCGGTCGGGGATCTCCCATCCCGGTGGCATTTCAATCTGATTCGGATCGCCACTCCATCGAATCGCTTCGATGTCATCGATCAGAACCACGATCTCGTGTTCGCGGACACTCAGTTCTACGGTACGAGATTCGTTCAGCTCAAAGAAGAAACCTTCCGTCCAAGTCGGTAGCGATTCATGCCGAGTGATTCCGTCGATGCGTTCGATAAAGCAACCACCAACGTCGCGGTGGGTGCCAACGGCGAGCATCCCTTTCGAATCACCGAATGGCAAAGCGACATTCAAACCGCCATAGAGTTTGTTGGCGTCACTACGACGTGTAACCACAAGTCTCAAATCGTATTGAATGGGGACCTCAAGCGGTAGTTCCAGCACGGCGCGAAGCCCTTGTTCGTAATCTGGCGTCAGCAATCGATCCGCCTCGATCTTCCACTGACCAATGATGCTGTCCCGGACCACATCCAACCGATCTACTGCGTCGACACTTCGCTGTCGTTGATCGGTTGCTAGTATTGCTGGCGAAGGTGTCTTGCTGGTTTGCCTCGGATTGGAGACCGACGCCCCAGTCGGCGTTGCATCGAAAAGCCACGTGGTCATGAGAAGGGGAAATCCAATAACGCAATATGCCAGCAAAGCAGCGCCTGCTATTCGCCACCAATTCGCTGAACGTTGCGAGATCGCAGTAGGACCACTGTCCTTGCTCCTCGATAAAGGAACCCGTGCGACAGCAATGAACGGCGTCAAAGCTTGGATCACATTGTCTGGTGTTTGAAAGCGATCCTTCGGGTCAGGAGACATCATCCGATCGATAATGTCTCGCAAACTGTCCGGGATTTTGTCCTCATCGATCAAGCCTTCGGATGATTCTGTATTGGCTTGATTGGTGTCGCGCCCGTCCGCCTTCTTCGGTGCATTTGGCGGTCGACCAAACAATAGAAAATGCAGCGTGGCTCCAAGCGAATAGATGTCGCTACGAATATCTGCTTGGCGTGCATCTTGAGCTTGTTCAGGGGCCACGTAAGCCGGTGTTCCAATGAACGTTCCGATTGCGGTGATGCTGTGGCTCGCGGTTTGAAGGTTTTCATCCGAATCATCCGGCACGGCAAAAGAAGCCAAACCGAAATCGAGAATCTTGATCGTGACGCCCGACAATTTGGAGGCATTGTTGCCTGAGCTCTCGTGAGAGGTGGACATCATCAGGTTCGGAGGTTTGATATCGCGATGTACCATGCCGTTTTCAAAGGCATGCTGCAAACCAGCGGCAACCTGTGCGATGTATTCGCAGGCAACAGGAACCGATAGCCGACCCCGCTGCTTAACCAGTTCGGCCAAATCGATCCCGTCAACATGCTCCATGACCAATAGGTGCAACTCCCCGACCTGTTCGGCGTCGAAGGCTGTGACAATGTTGGGATGCACCAATCGAGCGGCGGCTTTGACTTCACGTTG
Source organism: Rhodopirellula baltica SH 1 (assembly GCF_000196115.1). NCBI lineage: Bacteria > Pseudomonadati > Planctomycetota > Planctomycetia > Pirellulales > Pirellulaceae > Rhodopirellula > Rhodopirellula baltica. Next base: position 5,252,885 of record NC_005027.1, on the reverse strand, counting down.
GAAACGTTGGATCGCCTTTGCATTTCGAATCAATTCAGGTTTGATGACTTTGATTGCCACCAGGCGATCCATCAAGCGATGTCGTGCTTTGTAGACGCTGCCCATTCCACCTTGCCCGATTGCCTCGAGCACTTCGTAGCGTGGATGAGTGATGAGTTCAGCGGAGATTGAAGACAACGGTGAAGGGTCTTTGTCGGCTACTGAAAACCCCGAGTCGCCACCGGCCACTTGGTTTTCGTCGGCAGTTTCCCGCTCATCAAGATTCTCGAAATCCGGATGCGGAGAGGGGACGGTCATCACAGGTTTCCGAAACGAGCAGCCATACGTCGGGACGATCCCCAGCAAGGCTACGATGATAGTCGATCGAGGGTTGCGTTGGTGATAGCTGTTGCTTGATGGTGCTGGCCAAAGTAGGCCGGACCTAGCGGAGCGCTTTTCCGGCATTTCAGAGCGGTTCGTTGTGGTGGATTGCCGGAACGGCGTCGCGTTGCTCCTTGGTCCGGCCTACTTCAGTCGCTGACCGATGCCTACCATTTACCCTCGGAATCTAAGTTGACGCTTTTGTTTGACGGGGTTCTGTATTCTGCCAAATGATTCACTGAATCCATGCTACGCCAGCGAGTGCGGCGATCTCGCGTGGTGCTGAGTGGGCTGATCGTGAATGATGGGGTGTCTGTTTACAATTTGCAGGAAAGGGATCTCATGAAAATCGAGTTGCGTTCAATCTTCTACCCGAAGCCGGTCGATCCGGACGGTTACCTTCGCCCGCACGAACTCTCGGTGATCTGTCAGTCAAGCGAGAGTGAGAATGGTGAGGTGGTCGCAGCTCGGTTGGCGGTTGATTACCTCGATATCTCGCGGGCCGAGGACGAGGGGATGAATGTCTGGGAAGTCTGTGATGCGGATTCGCAGGGGTGGTACAGTGTCTGCTCGGCAATACTTGAGCCAACCGCTCCATTCGCCGAGTATCGGAAGGAACTAGGGATCGATCATCCCGTGTTTGGTATGGCTTTCATTCACCGTGTCGCCATCCACTCGTCGTTGCGTGACTGGCAACAAATGATCATCGACTCGGTGTCCAAGCTGTTCTCGGGAGAAACAGCGACGGTGATGTGGAGAGGGACGACCGACATGACGGATCGGGAACTCGCGAGCCTTGGGTTTCGGATCGTTGCCGGGGAAGACCTGTTGTTTCGTCCCAATGTGCTCAGAAGCGAGTATGAAACGGTGAACGATGACCGTGATCCAAACTTTGACTTGAAGGTCCCCCAAGAAGCTGCGGAGTATGTTCAACGGGAATGGGAAAACGCGGAGCAAACAGATTTCGATGTCTACTGAGCCGAGCGTTGGCAGGCACCCGCAGCATGTGTTGCCGGAGCGGCATGGTGTTGCTGCTTGGTTCGGGCCGCATTGCGGGTATGAGTCGAAGATGGATGTTCGGGATGGTTTGACGGTTGGATGTTCTTGGAATGGCTAGCAGGCTGTTGATTTAGTCGCATACCGAATGACAATCATTAGCCGTTGGGCGTTAGCCCCGGTTGGCGTCTAATCAACCGCCGCTAACGCGGTGCGGCTCAATAAATCAACAGCCTGCTAGACCGGGTCGGGGATGATCTTTCCGGTGCGGTCGTCGACTCGGTGCAGTTGGGTGATGTCTCCCATCGCTCCGTCGCTGGTTTTTAAAGAGACCAACCAGTAGGGATCGTCGGGCACATTCGCGGCCACCATCGCTTGCAGGATCTCCAGGTCGTGCACGCCATTCTCGCTGTAGAGCTTCGCGTAGAACTCTTTTTCGCGGCGGATTCTTTCGGTGTCAAACAGCACCGCCGAACACTTCGTGCCTGGTGGAATGTTCCCGAGGTGCTCGATCACAGTCATGATCGCCGCCTTTTGATCCATCTCTCGTTTCGTCAACTGTTGCCCCTCAGTGAGTTTTGTAGTTGCGTCGTTCAACAATGAATAAGTGGCATAGGCTTCCAGCCTGTGTTCAGCGCAATCACAGACTGGAAGCCTATGCCACTTGTTTTACTACTTAAGCACGTGAGCGCGAGTCATTGGGCTTGATCACGTAGCGGCGTCTCTCCGAGACGCTGTCATTTGCGAGCCTCAGAGCGACTCGCCTACGTGAGGTTCTACCCAATCATTCCTGCCGACCTGCCTAGCCTTGTCGGCGTCCGCCTCGGTTCTAGCAGAAGGAACCGGGGCTAACGCCCAGGCGGCTCATTGGAGACATTGAAAGGCGACTCAATCAACTGGTTGTTATGTGTCGGGTGACCTGGAATGGATTCTTGGGCGTTGTTCAATGCGAAGTTGAAGAACGCCGGTGGCCAATGAGAAGAGTCACACATCTCCCAAGCTACAGTCTGGGCTTGGGTGGTTGAACGGCGGGTTGCCAAGGGACGATGCCGTCGAGTTTGGTCTCTCTTGAAAACACTTTGCTGCCACAAGTGACGTACAGAGTCGACATGTTGTTGCCCGCCAGCACACAGTTGGAAAGTTTGCCCGACAAGCTGGGACGGGTGAGGATCAGGTGGACTCGGCCAGGCGGATCGATGATTTGAATGCCCAGTTTCGTAGCGACCAAGAGCGATCCGTCTTTCGTCATCGTGACGCCGTCGGCACCGCCGATCATGTCGTCTTGCGGCGTGTGGACGTAACTGTAGGGCTGGCCAAACAGCAGTTCTCCTGTTGCCGAGTTGATTTTGTACGACCACACGTAACGGCCTTCTGCATCGACGACCATCAGGAAACGTCGATCGGGAGTGACGATCAATCCGTTTGGTTTCTTAGGACCTTTGCCAGCTTGGATCGGCTTGCCGTCACCACGAGGATTGCCATCGGCGTCGATTGGCAGATACCACACCACTTGTTCCGTGGGGCCGGTGAAGTAGATGCCGTGTTCGAGCACCACCAAGTCGTTGCAGGAAACGCCCGAGCACAGATCGGTGCGACTGCCATCGGGATCGATTCGCGTCACCGTCAGGGCTTTGTTTCGTGCGCAGTAGAGACGACCGACAGCATCGAACATCAACGCGCTGACGCCGGGCATGTCGTCGGCAAACTTGGTCGCTTTTTCAGTGCCTGCAGCGATCTTCCAAATTTCGCCTCGTGGTCCATCGATGAAGTACACGTCGCCATTGGGTGCGACCGCGGGGCCTTCGGTGTACTTGTGACCTTCACTGACCAGTTTCCACGATTCGCCTTCGATCAAGCGGTCTTTGATTTCCGGATGTTCTGAAACGTTGGTTTCGATGGGTTGATCAAAGTTCTTCCACAGCCACTTCATTGCGTCGGCAAAGATCGCGGCGCCGTGTTTGCCATTGTGGCCGCCTTCGCCCCAGATGTTTTTGACTTGGTAACCCGCCCACTGCAGCGATGACAACATGGTTTGATTGGCGTTCCACCAACTGCCGCCGTAGATGTTCAGGTCATTGCTACCGTCCTGCAAAAAGACCCGCAGGGGTTTGGGTTCGTGTTTGCGAACCAGGACCGGGTACTCGTCACCGCCTCGTAGGCCGACGTAGGTGCCAACGGTGCTGAAGACTCGGCGGAACTGATCGCTCCGGTGCCAAGCAACGCCGAACGCGGCGATCGCACCGCTGCTGCTGCCACCGATGGCTCGCAGATTGGGATCTTCCGTGATCGCATACGATTTGCGGACCTCAGGAAGCAACTCGTCGATCAGAAACGAAGCGTAGCGATCGCTCACGGTGTCGTATTCAAAGCTGCGATTGAAACGATCTTGAGCCCCCTCGCCACCGGGAACGACGCCGGGGTTGATGCAGACGGCAATCGTCACCGGCATTTCGCCGCGATGGATCAGGTTGTCGAAGACATGGTGAATTCGATACTCGCCGTTTTCGCGGACGTACTTGGCACCGTCCTGAAAAACCATCAGCGCCGCCGGAGAGGACTGGTCGTACTGGGCTGGGACGTAGACGAAGTAGTCACGCTCCGTGCCTGGGTAGATCGTGCTGTCGGTGAAGCGGTGGGCTGTCACCACGCCTCGAGGGACGCCGTCCTTGGCCACGGTGTCGGGGTGAACCGGGTAGCTCTCTTGGGCAGGCGTCACCATCGCGGGCAGCAAGAGCAAGGCGAACAGAATCTGTGCACTGGACCCGGCAACGAACGCCGTGAAGGATTGAGGGCGTCGTGAATGGACGCAGCGGTGAATCGCGAATGTCATATCAAATCGTCGATGTGGGAGAGAATGATCTGGGGAGAGTTGGAGGGGGCCACCAAGATAGTCGAGCCGAGGTGGTTTTGTTTCCCGGCCGTTCTCAAGCGATTGGCGTTTTCGAACATTTCAGACATTTTCTCGGTCATAAACGGGGCCGTCTTGTTAAGTAACGGTGTGAGGACTTCTTTGGACGGAGGATCAAATGGACGAAACCGCACGACAAGCAACTCGGCAATGGACACTGGCACAGCCCGCTGTGTCGGCGTTTGTGACATCGATGGTGCGTGACTTCGGTGATCGCGATGATGTGCTGCAGGAGGTCGCGGTCGCTGTGATTGAGTCGTATGACTCCTATGATCCGGAGCTTCCGTTTGTGCCTTGGGCGATCGGCGTCGCTCGGAATCAGGTGAATTTGTACATGCGGAACCGGCGGAAAGACCTGCTGGTGTTCGACGACGATGCAATCGCTTGCTTGGCAGTCGCGATTCCAACCGTGGCTCAGCAAGATTCAGCGAAACTGGATTTTGTCACGGAATGCCTGGGTGGTTTAGAGAACCGTGCTCGTCGTCTTTTCGAGTTGCGATATCAGAAGAACATGAAACCGGCCGCCATTGCCGAACGAGTGGACATGTCGGCGAATTCTGTCGCCAAAGCACTGCAAAGGATTCGAGATCGTGTTCGGAACTGTGTCGAACGCAAGAGTGTGGAGGCGATGTCATGAGCTCTTCAGTCGAAGATTTGATGGACGGCTACTTCGACGAATCGCTGTCGCGGGAGCAATTTCAGCAACTGAATCAGTGGATCAAATCCGATCCGCTTCACGCCCAGAGGTTTGCCTCGGAGTTGTTGTTGCATGACCGACTCCGCAATGAATTCGTGACGAATGAGTTGATGGATCAACGATCGACGGCCGAGCAGTCCACGGTCAACGATCCAACCTTGTCCCGAGCGCACGAGCGACCCAATGTGGTCACGCTGGGCGGTTCAATCGGAAACACTTGGACGCGATCCGTGATTGCCATGGCGACGACGGCGTGCTTGGTGCTGATCAGCCTGGCGTTTCTTTGGAATGGCTTGGGGAGCACGTCGGCTTCCGCCGCGGTGATGGAACTCAATCGCATCATCGCGGCCAATCGGCAATCGTTGGATCGGACGTTCTTGATTTCGGTGGAAGAGAGCGTGGTCCAGGAAGATGCCAGACGTGATTCACCGGAGCATCGACGGCCGCCCAAGCCTTCTTTGGACAACGCAATTTTGGATGTTCGAGGTTCGAATCAGTTCGTGTTGAAGCGGGAAGTGGAACCCGGTGTTTTTTTCATTACGGGAAGCAACGGAACGAGCAGTTGGGCGGTTCGTCCGGACGGACCGGTTCGAATGAGCGACGACCTGACGCGGTTCAATCGAGACTTGCCCGGGCACGAACGATCGTTGCCGATCAATAACATCGAGGACGGGTTGGACGCATTGCAGACCGCTTACAACTTGGAATTGTTGTCGGTGGAAAGAATCGAAGGCGAAGTCCAGGGCCGGGATGTCGAATCCGACACGGAAGCCACCCGGCAGATGGTGGCGACGAAGAAACCAGGCTTCCGAGGGCCGGAACGAATCGAGATTCTCTACACCGCAGCCAGTGGCCAGATTCGTCAGATGCGATTCATCGACATGCCATACGGACGGAACATCGTCACGTTGAAAATGACGTTGATTGAGGAGCAGCCGTTTGCTGCGGACCATTTTGATCATGAATCCCATCACGACCCGAAACGTATCGTGGAGTTTGAATAGATGAACAGGACACGAATTCTAAAACCCGCCTTGGGTTTGGTCGCTCTCGTTTGCGTGGCCGCCATCACCAGTTTTGTTTGGATGCAGGTGGGCTACAGCCAAGGCGAGAATCGCGGCGGGGTTGGCAAGCCACGAATCAGTGACACGGTGCAGGCGAACATGTACGCCGACAACTGGTTCATCCTGTATCTCAATGGCGAACTCGTCGCGGTCGACTCGATCCAGTTCATGCCACACAACGTCGTGTCGGTCGACATCCTGCCGGACTATCCGATGACGATCGCTGTGATGGCCAAGGACAACGCGGATGCAAAGACGGGAATGGAATACGCCAATACCAGTATCGGCGATGGCGGATTCATTTTGAAATTTGGCGATGGCACGGTGACCAATGCCAACTGGAAAGCCAAAGCCTTTTCTCGTGGTCCCATCGATCGAGACACCAAGAACCCGCGGGTTGAGAACACAACCATCCCAGAAGACTGGTACACGGTCGATTTTGACGATGAATCATGGGGTCAAGCGACGGAGTACACCCAGTCGCAGATCGGCCCCAAGGAACCGTTCTTCGAGCACGACTTTGAAGGTGCGCGTTTCATTTGGACGGAGGATGTTGAACTCGACAACACCGTCATTTTTCGGCATGTCGTGGCCACACCGCCAGACGGAAAAGCTCGCCCTGACTTTTCCAATCTGAACGACATCGTTCCAAGTGGGCCTCGACGAAGACCTCGGTGAACTCCTTTCGAACCGTCATTGAAAAGAAGACCATCTCTATGAACTCACGCTCACTCATCCCGGCGGTTGCGAGCCTGCTTTGTTTGGTAGCGACCACCCACGTCGCCGCACATGAAGGCGGGCATCATGGGCATTCCCACTCGTCCGCTCCATCGAGAACTTGGAACATCGCAGCAGATGGATCGCATCTGCACGGATCATTTGTTTCGGCAAAGGATGGCAAGGTTCAAATCCGTCGAGAGGATGGGACACTCACGGACGTCCCGATCGAGCGTCTGGTCGCTGCCGACCAAACCTGGGTCCAGGAAAGAATCGAAGCGATCCAAAATCTCAATCGTCAGCATGCGATCCGGCTCGTGGCGGTGAACCAACCGGTGCAAGCCAGCTCAAAGAACGCGGCGACGAATGAGACGATGCCAGCGATCGGGGCGCACTTCGAACCGTTTGAGAAACTGTTGCGGCTTCGTTGGGACAAAGACTTTCTTTACGTGGGTTCCAATGGATTGCCAGAGCATCCGATGATGATTGGCATTCGTTCGTGGCAACAACAAGTTCCGATCCCACAGAAATACCTTGGCAACAATGCATGGCAAATTCCTTTGCACCCCGTTCCGGCAAAGAATCCCATGTCGACCAGGAACGATTTTCTACGTGGTGCGATTGCTTTGGCCGTCAATGGCGTGCCGATTTTTAACCCGCTGAACAATCGCGGCGATGATGCCTACTTGTTTGGTGAGCTGGACGAATACGGTGGGCATTGCGGTCGAGGGGACGACTATCACTACCACATTGCTCCGGTTCATCTGGAAGAAACAACCGGGAAAGGCCAACCGATTGGATATGCGTTGGACGGCTATCCTATCTTTGGTTATCAAAATCCGAAGGCGAGCGATTTTGCACCGCTCGATGAACTTGGCGGGCACAAGGACGCGTCGGGCAACTATCACTACCACGCACAGAAGACCTACCCGTATTTGAATGGTGGCTTTTACGGTGAAGTGACCCAGCGTGGTGGTCAGGTGGACCCGCAACCACGCGCTGAACCGATTCGCCCTGATCTGCGACCGCTACGCGGCGCCGTGATCACCGGATTCAGCAAGACGGGCAATCGATTCGAGTTGGTGTACGACGTGGAAGGACGACAGGGATCGGTGACCTATGTCGTCAAGGATGATAGCACGGTCGATTTCACGTTTCAGGATCCAACAGGTGAATCGCGAAGCGAGACCTATCGCAGTCGCATGGGCAAGCCGTTTCTTCCGCAAGCTGATATCTCAGGAGCAGGCGACGGTCTCAACGCCGATCAAACGTCTCGATTGAAAGTCACCAGTCCCGCGTTTGCGGCAGGCGATGAATTGCCGACTGAGTTCACCGGTGACGGTGCGGGCGTGTCGCCGCCGATCGCTTGGACGAAAGGGCCGAAGGGGACGCAGTGTTATGCACTCAACCTTTGGCACACGCCTGGGCCAGGTGATGTGAAGTCGTATTGGTTGGTTCACGATATTCCCGCGGATGTCACCAGTCTGCCACAAAACGCGAGTGGGATTGGGACGGTGGGAATCAACGACAAAGGCCACGCAGGATACGACCCGATGAAATCGAAGGGACCGGGAGTGAAGCAGTATCACCTGACGGTTTATGCGTGCTCCGAGAAACCCGAGTTTGCGACCGACCAAGTGACTCGAGCGGAGTTGCTGGAAAGCATTTCGGACATCACATTGGCCGAGGGCACGTTGGACTTTCAGTACACTCGATCGCGCAGTCGTTCATTCCTGATTCTGATTGGAATTGTGGTTGTCGCTCTGCTGGCGGGAGCGTGGTTCAGTCGAAAGAAATTCACAGTCCCGAGAGTTGCCGGTTGAAATCGAACTGCAGATCGGGATGCACTTTCTCGATCGCCTTGTCGATTTTTTTGAGCTGTGTCGCGTACATGTTTTGGCTGACGCGGCAGCCGCCGAAGCTGATTCGTTTTTCTTTGATCCGCTGGCAGAAGTGAATTCGGACTTGCAGTTCGGTTTCTTTGTCGCCGGAGAACCTCAGCGATTTGTCCATCCAACGGACGACTTTGCGAAGCGTTTTTTTGTGAATCTTGCCAGAGACGCTGAGATGCTCATCGATCTCGTCGCACAGTTCATCCGCGTACGCTGGTTCATCGTCCGCTTTCATCAGCAAGTACGTCAGCAGCTCTTTGCTCTCGACTTTGAACTTGGCCATCCGAACGCAAACGTCGAGCAACTCATCCTCATCCAGCTTGGCGAGTTCTTTTTTCAACTGGCTGATCGTGGCGGCTTTCATGGCGTCTCAGAGAGTAGGCTGGAGATCCCGAGCTGAACGTTTTGAAGTGGCGTTTTGTTGGTGACCCGACGCGTGAGTTTTGAATTTGCGTCTTTCCTCGAATGGCCAACGGCCTCGTTCAACATAGCCAGGGGCATCGCCCCTGGAGCAGAAAAACACGGACCCATTTTGGCCAAGGGCCAAACTCAATTCAAAACGTGTGGGTTGATGTTGGCCGTTGGCCAACCAATTTCACTTCATTCTCGATCCCTGGGGCGATGCCCCAGGCTACGATGACGAAGGCCGTTGGCCAACAAAACCGAATGCAGAAAGCGCAACTTCAAAACTCACGCGTCGGGTTGTGGTCTCGAGTAAATCAACAAGCCGTCATGCCTCGGGTTACCAAAAAACAAAAACGCTACTTCAAAAGCGGATTGGGCGGTCGCGATATCTTAGCGGCTCGATGGCGGGTTGGAATTCCCACTCGCCAGCGGCGTTCTCCTGGTGCGATTGCTGCAAAAAGCGGAAGATGGAAATCTCTGCGACGACTATTCTGTAGCCGACTGTTTCGGGCAGCGATGCTTTGCCTGGCCTCCAAGGGAAAACGATTTGTGAATCGAATCACCATTTTCGGAATGCTGCTGTTGCTCAGCATGGGATCCACTGCGACGGCACAGAATGACCGAGCGATCTTGCAGACGTTGATGTTTGAGTCGCCGGAGAAACTAGCCGCGGACGCCGTGTCGGGTGGTGACGCGGTGCGAGGAGCGGTGGTGTTCTTCACCCCCTCGATGTCGTGCGCAAGCTGTCATGCGGTCGGTGTACCGATGGAGACGTCGCAGGCCAACGTGGGGCCAAATCTTGCCTCGCCCAATCCTAATTTGTCGAATGTAGAAATCGTCGATGCGATTCTTCATCCGTCCAAGAGCATCGCAAAGGGTTTCAAGACCATCCAAGTTTTGACGGTGGACGGAAAAGTGCTGACCGGTGTTCTTGTTGCTGAGTCCGATGAGTCGGTCCAGTTGCGCGATCCATCGACTGGCAAAACGATCGAAGTCAGCGGGGAAGAAATAGAAGACGTCGCGATGAGCGAATTGTCCGTCATGCCCGAGGGTGTCGCGGGACAAATCGAGAGCCGCCAAGCGTTTTTGGATTTGGTTCGATACCTGATTGAAATTCGCGATGGTGGTGCGGCTCGGGCAGCCGAGTTGCAGCCGAAGGTCATGCCAACGGCCGAGCCATTGCCGGAATACGAATCGCACATCGACCACGCCGGGATTCTCGCTTCGTTGGATCAACAGGCGATGAAACGTGGCGAAGCGATCTACAACCGAACGTGCGTGAATTGTCACGGCACGGTCGATGAACCTGGTTCCTTGCCGACGTCGTTGCGTTTTGCGTCTGGCAAATTCAAGAATGGATTTGATCCACACAGCATGTACCAAACCATCACGAATGGTTTTGGTTTGATGCTGCCGCAGCGAAACCTGGTGCCGCAGCAGAAGTACGACGTGATTCACTACATCCGGCAGGCGTACTTGAAGGATCACAACCCGACTCAGTTTGCTCGGGTGGACGAAGAGTATTTGGCGAGTTTGCCCAAGGGCGACACACGCGGTCCGGAACCGTCGCTCATCGAAGCTTGGCGGGAAATGGACTACGGTCCAAATTTGATGGCGACGGTTGAGATCGGCGACGACGCGAAAAACTTTGCTTACAAGGGGCATGCGATTCGTCTTGACCAGGGCCCAGGTGGAATCACACGGGGAGAACACCGCGTTGTTTATGAGCAAGACACGATGCGAGTGGCTGCGGCTTGGTTGGGCGATGAGTTCATTGACTACAACGGTATCAACTTCAACGGCGTCCACCGGAGACACCCGCGCATCGTCGGGGATGTGGTGTTTGAAAACGCAAACGGTCCTGGATGGGCCAACCCCGAAAACGATTCCTTTGACGAGGTCCGTGAACCGGGACGTGATGGTCGTTTTTATGGACCACTGCCCAAAGCCTGGATTGACTACCAGGGGACTTACGTCAGCGGGATGGAAACGATCCTGCACTATCGCGTCGGGGGAATCGATGTTCACGAGCGGCCAGCACTTGATCAACTGGGTGAGAGATCCATTTTTCAACGGACGCTGTCGGTGGGTGCCAATGAGAGCCGGTTGACGATGCGAGTGGCTGATCGTGAAAGAGGCGAAGTGTTGCTGGACGATGATCACGCGAAAGCGGTTTGGTCAAGTTCCACGGATGACTCTGCAACGATGGCGTTTGTGGTCACGGGCGATATCAGCCAACTGGAATGGCAGTTCGCCGATGACCAAATTCGACTGGCACTGATGCCGAACGCGAATGCAAGAAACTTTGTGGTTCATGCCTTTCGAACGGATAACAAATCAGACGCAAAGCAAACCATTGACCAACTCATCGAAGGGCTCGATCCCGCCGCGCGTTCAGCAAAGGACTGGGCGAACGTTGCAAAAGAGAACAGCAAGCGTTGGCCGCAAATCGTCACCACGAAGATCACCACCGCGGACGCTGGTGGACCTTTCGCGGTCGATACGATTCAATACCCCGTCAACAATCCGTGGTTTTGCCGGATGCGATTGACCGGTGTCGACTTTCTCGACGATGGCGAATCCGCCGTGCTGAGTGATTGGGATGGGAACGTCTGGAAAGTCACCGGATTGCATCAACCGGAAGTGACTTGGCAGCGGATCGCATCGGGTTTGTTTCAGCCACTCGGGATCAAAATTCGCGACGGCGAGATCTTTGTGACTTGTCGCGATCAAATCTGCCGTTTGCATGATTTCAACGCCGACGGTGAAACGGACTACTACGAGAGTTTCAACCACGATCACTTCGTCACCGATCACTTTCACGAATTCGCGATGGGATTGCAATGCGATGACGATGGCAACTTTTACTACGCCAAGTCAGCTTGTCACGCGTTGCCCGCGATCGTTCCGCATCACGGGACGTTGCTGAAGGTTTCCGCGGACGGATCGTCGACCGAGATTCTCGCGAATGGTTTTCGTGCCGCCAACGGCGTCTGTTTCAACGACGACGGAACGTTCTTCGTCACGGACCAAGAGGGACATTGGAATCCAAAGAACAGAATCAACTGGGTTCGTCCGGGGCGGTTTTATGGCAACATGTTTGGTTACCACGATGTGACCGACCCAAGTGACTCGGCGATGGAGCCACCGATGTGTTGGATCACCAATTCCTTCGACCGGTCACCGGCCGAGTTGTTGTGGGTGACCAGCGACAAGTGGGGGCCGCTGAAAGGTTCTTTGCTGAACACGTCCTACGGCTATGGCAAGTTGTACGTGGTCCCTCATGAGACCGTCGGCGATCAGATGCAGGGTGGGATGTGCGAATTGCCGCTGCCTCAATTCCCGACCGGGATCATGCGTGGACGATTCCATCCCGGCGATGGCGACTTGTACGTGACCGGGATGTATTCGTGGGCGGGAACCCAGCAAGCCGACGGTGGTTTCTACCGGGTTCGCTACACCGGCAAACCGATCCACGTGCCGCTGAGTCTGCAATGTCGCGGAACGACGGTGCGAATTGGATTGAGCGACGATGTCGACCCGGAGTCGGTCACTCCTGAAAGCTTTTCAATCAGCCGTTGGAATATCAAACGATCGAGGAATTACGGTTCCAAACACTTTGACACCCAGGCAACCGAAGTGACTTCTGCCAAGTGGGATGAACAGCAACGCGAGATCGTGCTGGAACTGCCGGAGCTGAAGCCAACCTGGTGCATGGAGATTCAGATGGAGCTGCGGGGGGCGGATGGAGAACCGATTCATCGCGTGATTCACAACACGATCCACGAACTGAATTGATCTCAGCAGTGACGCGATTGAATGGGTTTTGCTCGGATCGAGCGAAGCACTGAACCGCGTGAAACTCGTCGGGTCGGCGGCGACCGTTCGCGGCGATGGCATCGTTTGCGACTCAAAGAAACGCGTGTTGCTTTCGTCATGAAACGCGATCCCCGCAGGTGGCCGGACGCCTGCTGGTCGGGTTCGTTGAGTTGTATCGATTATGCGGGCCGTGGTTGGGGGCATTCCGATTTTTCGCGTTGCAAGCGAAATGTCGTCTGCGAGCATTCCGATGATTCGAACGAGTGGTTGTCCGTTTTGGCACTGCCACTGATTGGGAGGCGTCCAGTTCGATTCGCTGATGAGTGTTGTTGCATGACGAGTAATCGCAGCCCCGCCACCGCCAAACCGTCCATGTTTGCGATCAAAGGATCTGCGGGCCGCAAACCGTTGTTGCTGGGGCTTTGCTTGATTGCAATGGTCTTGGTCAGCGGGGGATTCGTCGCGTCGGTGCTGTCACGCTCGGCCCGAACACCGATCTTCACCCTGACGGGGGTGTATGGTCCTGAGTGGGATGTGAACGCTTGGGTCGCCGAAGATTTGAATTGGATACGGGAGTTGGGCCAAAGCACGTACTCGGTCCAGGCCTTGCCCGGTGCTGGCGAGTTGGCGGGTGGATTTTGGGATCAGGCCGATGACTCCATTCGAGCGGCGCTCGCTTCATGCCCGAGTGAACGCCCTCTGGTTTTCTATGTCAATTTGCACGGCGTTGTGAATGACGACGGGCAAGCGTGCTGGGTGCCACCCAACGGATCTGTCGTGGATGGTTCCACGTGGTTTCCGATCAATGATTTTTTGGATCGAGTCGCGCAGATTCAGTCTCGTGTTGACGTTCGGCCGATGTTGTTGCTGCTCGAATGCGGTCGGCTGCGGTCGCACTGGCCTGCCGGAATTGCCGATAACGACTTTGATGATCGGTTGACCGAGACACTGGCACAACACGCTCGCAACTATCCCGAATCCAACGTCACCATTCTTTCGTCGACGGCACGTGGACAACGTAGTTTCTATTCGCGACGTGGCGATGGGGATGTATTCACCCGATACGTTGCCGAAGGATTGGCGGGTGCCGCGGATGGCTATGGGACAACGAGTCGGGCGGACGGTTTGGTCGATACCGAAGAACTGCATCGCTTCGTCCGCCAGCAAGTTGGCGGATGGTCGCAGCAGCATCGCGGCGTGGCCCAAACACCGACACTGCATCGAACCGCGTCGTCCAATCCGGTCACCGTCGCACGCGCCAGCCGCGGGCGTTTTGGAGCGTCATACGTCAAAACGCCTCCACCGTCCAAGGATGAAACCGATCGATTGAAAGCGGCGATTGATTCGGTCGTCGTTCTCGGGAAACACGACCCAAGTTCGGTCGACGCACACGCATGGTCACAGATCCAGCGCACGATGCACGCGATCACTCAATCGGTTTATGGTGGAGAAGCAGCAAAGGCATCGAGTGCTAGATGGTACAGTCGACTCGATCGGCAACTGCAGGGACTCCGCCAAGAAATCGCGAATCGGGCGAGCGAGTCATCTCACTTTGCGGACGTCGAAATGGACCGCGAAGCGGAGCGAGTTTGGTCCACGATCGCAAAGCAACCGACGCGAGAAACCACCGCCGAACTGCTGGATGATTTGGACGACGACAAAGTGATGCCGGTGCCGATGCTGTACGCGATTTATCAGGCGGGCGAGCAATCACGAACCGATCCGAACACTTCCGAATTGAGTTTTTGGAGACATCCCGATTGGATCCAACGCACCGCCAAGGCGCAAACCGAATGGTTGCACGTGGTGCGTCGTCTCCCCGACGCGATCTTTCCTGCCGTTGATCAAATCACGTTGGACGTGCAGCAAAGTCGGCGACATCTGGCGGACACAATTTTGGCGTCGACCGTGTCGTCGGATGTCAATCCGATCAAGCCTGGACACGATGGGGACGCACACGATTCAGTCACGTCGGCGTTGTCGGATTTCGAACGAGTCGTCAAAGAACGCCGAGACATTTTGGCGGGTTTGGTCGATGCGTGGCAGACTCGAGATCGAGCGTTTTCGGAATTGCCGTATCTGTTTCAATCGATCGACGAAGAAGCAACGGCATTGGTAACGCATGAAAAACACGGCGTGAATGAAGCAAACCTGAACGATGTCATCACGCTGGACAAGCTGCTGAACGAGTTCATCGATGGCAAGCAGGTTTGGTCCACAGAGACTCATGATCAGATCGTGATTGCTGCCAAACGGGCGGATGAGTTCTTGGAACACATGGGCGGATCATTTCAAACGTCGACGGCGTCGATGTTGCTGACTTCTGATCCCTATCAGGCGATGCGGGTGGAGAAACAGCTTCGTGAGACGGATGAAAAGCTGGCGATGAAGCCCTTCGAACCATTGCATCAGTCGGCGGGACATGATCACGAGGACGACCACCAACACGGATCGGACAAACACATCAGCGACGATTTCCTGGCGGTTTTGTTGGGATTGGATCCAGATGAGACCAGCCCATCGGATGTTCGCCGGCGTTTGCGTTCATTGACCTCGGTTGATCACGACCATGCGTGGCGGCATGTGGTTTCGATCGTCGTGGACGAAGCGTTTTCGCAAGTGATTGCGGATCATCAAAGAACGTCACGGCAGTGGCGGTTGGCTTGTCGAATCGACGAGGTGCTGGGTGATTTCTGGTACGCACCGACAAGCAATGGCACAGCCTACTTTGACGCAACCGCTCAAACGTTGTTGAAGTTGGCCAAACCCGAAGACAATGAGACGCCGGATTGGAAATCGATTGAGCGATCCGTGACGGCCAAGATGGAGGCTCGCCGGACGGCGTCGACCAAGGGATTGATTGTCCGTGCGACTTCGCAGCCATCGTTCTTGGATCAACAGACCCAGTCGGTTTCAGTGAAGCTTGATACGGCCGACGGCCAGGGTGATCTTCCGGAGGGAATCGCGGTGATGTCGATTCATCGTGATGGCATCAAAACATCCGATGCTCAGCAAGCGGTGTCGATTCACGCGACCGATGCACCGACCAACGTGGAACTGACGCTTGCCGTCGATCAAAAGCGGCCTTCGTTGGCGGAGGTGAACTTTCGAGGCAACCGCTATCAATCCTCCGTCATGTCGTCGGGCACGGCGTTTGGCGTGACCAGTCGCGGTCAAACGGTCCAAGATGGAGCCGAAATCACGATTCGTGACGCGATGGATGCGGGGCGTGCGATCACGTTTGTGATGGATTGTTCGGCATCGATGAACGATCCGTTGGGCGAAGAGATGGGGCGTTCCGCACTGGGAGCACAACGAGCGAGTAAGTTTGAAGCCGCACGATCGGCGGTCTACGAAATGATGCGGCGGTTGCAGCCAGGGCCATCACAGGTTGGTTTGGTTCTGTATGGTCATCGGATGGCGATTCGTGCGGGTGATCCAGCAAAAGATTCAGGCGATGGAAGTGGTCAAACAACTCTGTTGCAGAAACGCTATCACAAGCGATTCCCTTTCCCGCCGACAATTCAACCGTTTGAAGATGTCGAGGTTGCTTTGCCGACGGGACGTTTTGACACAGCGGAATTGGAGCTCGCCCGTCAACACTTTGATGCAGCCGTTCCGTGGGGGCAGACGCCGCTCTATCTTTCGATTTGGAAGGCGATGGAGGACATCAGTCGAACCGGCGATGGTGTTCGCAAAGACGTCGTGGTGATCTCTGACGGTCGCAACTACCAATTCAATCCAACCCCCGAAGCGATCTTCTCGATTGGTCAGTTGGTGACTCAGGCGAAGACACTGGGCGTCCAAGTTCATGTCATTGGGTATGGACTGGCTAGCCACGAGGCCGCGGCCGCAGCGATTGAGTTCGAGGCTCTCGCGAGCGGCACCGGCGGTCAATCGATCACGGATATCAAAGAAGCGACGGAGTTGCTCAAGCGATTGGAAGAGTTGTCGTCTTCCGAATCATTCGAATTGCAATTGGCTGATGGAACCAAACACGTTGGCACGTTTGGGGACACGATCACGCTGCCCGGAGTTCAGTCCGTTAACACGTCCGTGACCGCGACCGTTGGTGACAAATCAACGGTCCTCGCGGTGTCGCCCGGTGATCAGTTGGACTTGATCGCCAATCAGATGGAGCACCCACTGGCAACCTTGTCATATCTCAATGGGGCTCCTCAATTCAGCGTGCTCGCGACGCCGGAAGGGCATGCCACTACGGTTCGGATGGGAGTGCACACGCCGACAATTCAAGAGAATCGATGTCGTTTTCAATTGTCGATGCAACGAACCGACGCTCAGGTTTCTGACCGTCCACTTTCGATGTGGGTGGAGGTTCACCCGGTGCGACAAGGTAACTCTGGCCAGAAGCAATCGCCTGAAGTGGCTTATCGAAATGGTGCGTTTGAATGGTTGGCGGGCAAGCCGTGCCCGGTCGCTGAATTCGAATGCTTGGGTTGGCCAAGCGATGCGGTGGGTTATCAGATCAACACGTGGTGTTCTGCCAAGCGTTTGGCAAGCGAAACCATGTCCGTCGCTGCGGGATCACAACCGAAACAGACCAAGACGTTGGCGAATTATCCTGGCGTGAAGGTTCATCTGAGTCGCCAAGGGGACGAGGTTTCGGTTGGGTTGGAGTATCCTACCTCGCAGGCCCCTGATCACGATTCGATGTTGATCGTTCATGTTGAGGATGCTGGCTCGCAAGACCATTGGTACGACGACAGCGGCCAGCGAAGCTTTCACGTTTTCCGGCAAACCGACCCGACCGCAGAGGTGCAGATCGAATTGCAATCGATCGCGGAAATGAAGCGTCAATCGGTTCGCACGCTCCAGCCAGTTGACGGTTCGATGTTCCCAAGTGTTGCGACGCTGGGAGCAACGAGTCGACGATAGGCGATTGCCGTTCGACGTTATTGGCTTACGTCTGGCTTCGAGGGAATCATTTCAAGCCGCTTGCCATGCTCGGCCCCTTCCTCGCGTACGCCTGAACGGCGTGGCTCGACCTAGTATATCGCTGTTGCTCCCCCAAAACTTCGTTTCGGGAGAGGTTCCCAAATGCAGACACCCGTCAAAACGCAGCACCAGAAACTGCACGACCTCGAAGAAGGACGCTGATGAACCATCGTGGTTCGAGGCGTTTGTGAAGTCGACGCTTTTGAAGTCACAGCGAGGTGGCTGACTTATTCCGAAAGGATCTGTTGGATCAGTTCGGGCGGTGGGCCTTCGATGGGATAGTCCGTTTGGAGTTCGCAGCCGCAGGAGTCAGGTTCGACTGGGCCTCCGCAGGCATCGAGTGCCAAGCGGGCCAATCGTCGGGCTTTGGAACTGGGTTCAAACCAGCTGCAAGGTCCGGTTTTCTCAAACACCATTCGTGTTAGTTTTTGACGGATGGGGATGCTGCAACATCCTCCGCAACCGGGATCGCATCCACGCCGCGAAGCGATGACCGCTTCGATCGCCGCGATGCGGACGTCTGCCGAAACATCGTCCAGTCCTGCAAGAATGCCTTCTTCCACATGTGGATTGACGGAGCAGTCTTCGCCAGCCAAAACGCCGAGGGCTTTCACCTTGGCGGCTGTGGCGACCTTCGCTTCTTTGGCCTTGAGTGCACCGGCGACGGCGGGCGAAGGCGAAGCCGCGTTGGCTGGATGCGAAGACGGCAGACTCATCGGCGGCGGCTGCAATGCGGGAACCGCGGTCGCTGCTTTTTCATAAGTGATTTGCCCCAGCAGCACCGTCTTGCGAATGCAACGACGACCGATGGTATCGATCCCCAAGAACCGCGGCAGCGTCATCGGAACCGGAGCCGGTGGAGTCGCGACTCCATCGGGGCCGATCAAGACGGGCGTGGTGGCCTGACGCTCCAAGACATTCAACGACGTGCAGCCGGACGCGAGAACCAGACAGCCACACGCAAACAGCACCGGCCACGCATGCGTGGCTCCCGTCATGCCGTTCGTTGTTGACCGTCTGGAATTCATGTTGAGGCGTTCGTCTTCAATCGATGCGGATGGTGGGGAGGTCAGTTGGCTGAGGCGGTTTCACGGCGACCTCCACACTTTTGCGATAGCGATCCCCGCGATAGAGACCTTCCAATGTCAATTCGTATTGGCCTGCCTTCACGGCGGGAAACACGAAATGACCGCTCGCATCGGTCAGTGCCTCTTGGGGTAAATTCGACGCTTGGGAGGGTTGTTCCACGCTTTTTTCGTCAGGATTGTCAGGCTTTTCTTTTGGCAACGCTTTCAACGCGACTTTCATGCCTGCGACCGGCACAGTCACGTAGGCGATTTTGCCTTGCAACACGGTGACTTCGGCTTCGCGGCGAGCTTGCAACTCCGCCTCGGTGAGCAATTCGATCGCGAGTGTTTTGATCAGACCTGGGTTTTGTGCTGCGTCGGTTGCTTGCATCAATAACGTGTGGGTTCCCGATGCCAGCTTGTCCGTCGGAAGAATCACGACCCAGCTTCCATCGCCGAGTCGTTGCCCAGGAACGGGTTTCACATCGGGCGTGAACTCCTGTTGACCGGCCGTCGCCCAAGCCGCTTGGATGGAAGCCGCTTCACTGAGTCCCGCGTCATCAACGGTGACACGAACTTCCACTGGCCCGCCCAAGATCGCAGGCAACGGTGATCGGATCTGAACGTCCTTCAGCTTGGGTGGCAACGTGTCAAACACGGCCGTGATCGGGTTGCTCCAAATCAGTTGCTCGCCTCGTTGCAGGCTGGCGATCAGCGGAGCACGCTGGTTTCGCACCACGCCGACCGGCACACTGAGTTGATGCGGACGAACATGACTTTGCAGTCCTGGTTGGCCAAGTGGATCCACACCGGCCCATGTGAATTCGATCGCGGCCGGCGTGGTGACCGAAACGGTTGGTTCGTTTTGCAAGTAGCGATCGCCATTCAGATCCAATCCCAATGTCACAACGTCGTTGCTGTAGTGGAACAGCTTGTCGCTGAGGTCGACCCAGACATCGGCAGAGACAGTTTCAGCGTCTTTGGAAACGATCACCGGTGGAACGTCTCGGGAGGGTGGCGCATCGGGCAACAAAGGAGCCCCGATGATGACGGCCGCGTGATCATCGGTTGGGGTGAGCAATTGCTCGCTGCGATTGCCTGCCAACTGAAACACAAACGCACTCGGCCACTGATCGCTCAGCACTCGAACGCCGATGGGATGTCCATTGCAAGCGGCCGACGAGAAGGACTTGGTGACGCGAGAATCAGGGGCGATCATTTGTTCGCCATGGGCCACGGTCTGATGAGTCAGCAGGTCAACCAGTTCGATGCGAACATGTGTCGATCCATCGACGCCAGCGAGTGCGCTGATCGACACATCGACTTTGCGAGCGTTGTGGTCATAGGCCACCACCGGTTGAATCAGCGAGTCGGGGCGATACACCCGAGGACTCAAGTCGATCCATTGCACGCGATCGTTTTCGGTGTCGGTGACTTCGCACCAAAGTGATGCGACGGCGACGGGCGGTGCATCCGGTTCCAGTTTGGCAGCGGGGAACATGACCTTGGTCCATTGCCCCAACGTGGTTGCCAGTTTGGGCTGGATCGCCAATTCGGTCGGAGGCGTTTGGGTGGCGAGCCATCGCTGGGCTTGCGCGGACTTCATTGTCGGTGGGCAAGTACGCCCGGGGGCGGACCAGCCCAGCAGACGCACCTGAACGAACTGCGATGACGAGTCCGTTGGCTGGATCCAAAGCGGCGCAAAGAGGTCTCGGTTGGCATGCATGACCCATGAGTTGCCAGCACTGGATCGGGCGGTCGCGAAATCGGACAGCGGCAATTCCAAAGGCACACTGGTTCGAAAGATATTGTTCTGAGTGATCCAGCGAAGGTTGATCGCGGACTTTTCCGGCGTCTTCACGTTCCCTGTCTGGGATGCACGGCGGATCTCGATCGAAGCGGTCGTTTGCTTCGCTGGCAAACCAAGTTTTTCAGACGCGGTTGAGGTGGATGTGGCTCTTTGAGTGACGATCGAGCGATAGTCGGTGGCGCCCGAGACGCGTTGGACAGGCGTGATCGCTGAATCGGCCAAGGTGTCGATCTGCAACCAACCACCGTCCGTTTCGATTTCCAAAATCCCTGAACCCATCGATTGCGAGGGTGATTGAACGGCGATGTCCAGCACCACGCGATCTGACATCGCCAGCGAGCCTTGAACGGTCACGTCAACATTGGTGTTGGATTCGACTCGGGGAAGTGCGGGCAACCCAGCCCAAGCGGCGAGGCGTTGGTAGCGGCTGTTTGAGATCGCGTAGCGTTCCCGTTCGTCTTGGGTTGCATCCACGGCACAGGCAAACGTGTCCGCGACAAGCGTGGGCAAAATCTGCGACCAACGCTGCATCACCGCATCCAAGTCTGTTGTCACCATGCCTTGCTTGGCTGGTGATTGGATGTCCGATTTCAGTGCCCGCACGAGTTCTTTGTAACGGTCGACGGCGGTGACCATTTCGTCTTCGGATGTGGATGCGTTCAGCAGCGTTTGGCTTGCGGTTTGGGCGGCTTGTTGCAACCGATCCAGGGTGCCCGGTTTGCTTTCCGTCCCAGCTAGTTCGAGTTGGGCGGCCAAGGTCGAACGTTGAATTCGCGTTCGCGTGCTTTCGACAAATCCTTCGCTGGATCGCGAAACGGCGACCGTTTGGATGGTCGACGATGACTGGTCCTGTTGCGATTGAAGTTCAGCAAGCAAACCAGACAAGCGATGTTCGATGGACTGGATCATCGCGTCGCCCTGATGCATCGAATCGCTGTTGGCAGTGTCCAGCCATCGTTGCAGTGAGATCGTTTCCAACAGCAACTGGCAAACCGAATCATCCATCAGTGATTTGGCTCGAATGGGCATCGCCACGAATGCGTTCAAGTGATCGATGACTTCATCTCGTAATTCACTGGCTCGATCGATCGCCACCGCGTCGTTTTTCAGTCTCGTGAATGTGCGAATCGCTTTCTCGGTCTGGTCATGCACATGAGCCAGATAGTCAGATCGCACCGGGCTGAGCAGACTCCGTTCGGCATCCAGTCGCACCCATTGTGTTTCTGCCAACTCGGGTTCAAACCATGTGCGAACCGTCGGGTTCATCGCGACTTGGTTGGCGAGGACACGGCACCTGATCAGTGATTGCTTGAGTGCCCAAGGTGCGTTTTGCTGCAGCACGGATCTGGCCCACACCACTTCGTCCCACGTCGCACTGGACGGAATGGGCGAGTCCATCCAAGTCTTCGCGGCGGCTTCGGTGGCATCCGCGTTGAGCAGCGTTTGCAGTCCGTCAAACAATTCGCTGCACTGATCGCTGCGATTGGTATGAATGCCATCGGCATGCATTTGAATCGCCACCGCCAGCGTGGGTGCGGTCACATCGATCGTGTGATGCTTGACTTGTTCCGAGTCGGCAGTGGGGTGGTCGACAGTTGTCGATGGCGTCGCAATCGCTTGGGCAGACGCCGCGGGTGTGGTGTCGACTTCCGGATCCGGAGCGGGTTGAACCGGTGCCAACAGATAACGTTTCCACTGTCCTCGCGGGATGCTGGAAAAGGAATGCGGCACTGCTTGGTCGTCACCGTCGGGACGTTCGGGGCTGACCACATCCAACCATTCGGCCACCGAGATGACACCGTCGGCGTTGATGTCTGCGGGTACTTCCAAGCCGTTCATCGCGGCTCGTGTGAGCGGCGTGACGTGTTGGGCTGGATCGATCAGGTCATGATTGATTTGGCTGTGATGCGCGACGACCAAAACATTCGAATGGCTCAGTGCCGAGACCTCGCGATCGAGGCACTGAGCGAACTGCCACGCGTTCATCTCGGGCAAGCGTCCGATCGAATCGCCGACGCTTTCGATCGCGTCGATCAACACGATCACCGGGGTTTGAGTTTTGCTAAGGTTTCGAAGGAACTCGGAAACGTCCAGTGGCGATGTTTGTAACGTCGACTCTGAATTCAACGACAACAAAATGGCATGGCCGTCGACCACCAGCGTGGTACCGGCAAGGTGAACGAGCCGTGTGCCTTCGGAGAAGTCTGGTTGCGTGAATTGGTTTGCGGCTGAGAGTGATCGTGTTGGAGTCACGCGGGCCGTCGGCATTGCCTGACCGAACTGCGCGAGTGCATCCAGCGATGCAAGAGCAACCGCCTGGGCCGGAACCACCGGAGCAGGTTGGGGCTTTTTGGGCGGCACCGGCCCGATTGATTGAATCAACAACCGAGGTGATTCAAGGGGACGCCAAACGGAGACCACAAAAATCCCAAGCAAGGAAGCGAGCACCATGGTCAGCGCAACCTTGATGCGCGTCCGCGATCCCGATGAGGTCGGCTGGTTTCGCCAATCTCGCAGTCGTGATTCTTTGACATGCGGGCTGTTGTTGGTTTTGCTCATGTTCTAGCCGCCGACCTGAACGGTGGGTTCACCGGTTGCGATCGATCCACCGTGGGCAGTCGGGTCACCCATTCGAACCGCGGGTTTGCCACCGATCATGACGGTGGCGGAACCTTTGGAAAGAGTGTCGGGTGGCCCGGTGCATTCGGCCTCATCGCCCAAAACTGCGGCGGGCATGCCACCGATCAGCACTGTTGGTTCTCCCGGACCGATGATCGGGCCTCCGACATGTGGGACGACACCGGTGACCATCGGGCAGCTGTGTTCGTCCATGATTCGTGCAGCAGGCGGCATCACTGGTTCCCTTGCTTGGTGTCTTGTTCACGTTGCAGCAACACGCTGCCGGACTGCAACCATTGCTGCATCGCGCTGTCTCGATCAGCCTCTGCCGAAACGGACCAACGATGCGCGGTCATGATTGCGACGCCGCTCAAGTGCGCGGGCGGTGGGATGGGCGGTTGATCGTCCGGTCCCAGACTGCCACCGCTAAAAATGATCGCCTGAGCGATCCAACGAGTGACGTTGTCAGGAGAATGGACGGGCAGTTGATCGCGAACTTTGCGGCGGTCGGTTTCGTCACCCGAGGTTTGCCAAGCGAGAATGCTTTGGTAGAGCGTACTGCTGGCGCGATCGACAAAACCCGATGCATCGATCGCCCAACCGATTGCGGTGCGAATCGGCAACGCACCAGCGAGAAACCGGATCGCGTCGTCGTTCAAGGATGAATCGATCAAACGCTGAAGGAAGTCCATCGTTTGATCGGGTGACTGGATCAACGCGATGGATGCTTCGGACATCGACATCATTTTCGCAAGACGAGCGATGGTTGCATGATCGTCGAGGATTTCGTCGGATGTGGCTTGTTGTTTTGACTTCGCTTCGGTGGTCACAGTCGTCACATCGGGTGACCAACGAACCGAGAAAGCGGTTTGACCGGCAACGAATTCGGTCTCGCACTGGCCTGTCTCAGACAGCGTGAGCCGATCGCATGAGTCTCCGGCGACGATCAGTGCATTCTGACCATCGAGGACTTCGATCACCGCGTTGGTTCCGCAGCGAACGACAAAGTGTTCCGGCGACAAAGCGGCGTCATCAGGAAGGCTCATTTCCACCCACTCGCTACTGCCCACGCGTGCTTCTTGACCGACGCGCAAGATCAACCGCACATCGATGTCGTCAGCGGGATGAGCGGTGAGTAAAAGTGGCATGGTGAATCGAAAGATTAGGAAGAAACGGACAAACGCGAAGCCAATTCTGCAAAAAAGGGGTCAGACCCCTTTTTGAGGAATTTCAGTTGATTTGGACGATGGCTCCTTTGACCGTGAGCGAGCCGCCTGAACTGAGTTCTGCTGTTGCGCTGCCTTTGAGTGTCATCGATGCATCAGCGGCGGCTTCAATTTCGGGAGCGGCCATGCTGATTTTTGCATCGCCCTTGATGGCGATTTCGGTTGCTTGGATGTTGATGCCCGATGGTGTCAACTCAATGGAAGATTGACCGCACTTCAACGTGATCGACGTGGCCGCTTCAATCGTGATTGCGCCGCTTTCCACCGACACATTTTGATCGCCTTGTTTAATCGTCAGGTTGTCGTCGCCCGCATCGATCGTCGTCGTGCGGTCTTGGCCGATCTCAGTCGTCTGGCTTCCCGATCCGCTGCCGACACCGATTTGGACGTTTTGATCGTTGTAGATTTCGATCGTTTGGTCGCCGCTGTCTGATTTGTCGAAACCGACTTTCAAGGAATCATCGTTTTCGACGACTCGAACAAAATCACGTTCGCTGTGCAAATAAATTTGCTCGGCATCTTTCGTGTCATCAAACGTCAGTTCGTGAAAACAGTTCGTGTCTCCTTCTTTGGTGCTTCGTGTGCGAAAGATCGTTTTGGCTTGACCATCGGCCAGGTCTTCCGGGGGCATGCGATCGGCATTGAAGACCCGACCGGTCACGATCGGTCGATCCACGTTGCCGTCTAAGAACGCCACGATCACTTCTTCGCCCACTCGCGGAATCGAGACCGCACCCCATCCCTTGCCGGTCCAAGGCTGGGTCACGCGAATCCAACAGGAACTGCTGTCGTCACCGGTTCCGACTAAATCCCAAGCGAATTGCACTTTGATGCGGCCATACGCGTCGGTCCAGATTTCTTCACCATCAGGGCCGACAACCGTTGCGATTTGAGGGCCTCGCATGACCGGGCGTGCGGTCGTTTGTCGGCTGCGGTAGGGAATAGACGAAGGAAGCAACTGCAGTCGATTGCTCAGATGAAAGGAATGGGCACCTCCGCCGCCGGCCGAAACATCACCGGCTGTCATCATCAGATGTCGGCCGACGATCAGGTATTCTTGGTTGAGATCATCGACGGGATGCGACGTCATCGTCAAAAGGTTGCCTGCGATCACCGAGGGTGTCGAGACATCCACGGCGGCGGCGTGTTGGTCTGATGTGGCGGCTTCGGTCAAAACGCGAGCGTAGTGTTGGCCGTCGTCGGTCTCAAAGAACTGACCCGGGAACTCGTACCACTCCCAGTCGCTTGCCGTGTCAGACGCGTTCTGGCGAACGGTCATTTCGGCGCGGGGTTTTTGGAAATCGTAGTCTCGCAACACGTATGACGCCGTGTTGAAGTCTCGCTCATAGGTCCACTGCGACAGACACGTTTCAGTGCCCGGTTGTTCCACCGCGTGATAAGGCAGTGAATCAAAAGACGTCGACGCTTGATGGGCACTGACGTCATCGCACAGCACCATCGTGTGTTGGTCCTGGGTGTATTCGAAGAAGTAGTAAATGCCTTCCTCTTCAAACAGTCGGCTGAGGAATTGAAAGTCCGATTCGCCATATTGCACGCAGTAGGCGCGTTGGCGATACGTTTGCGTGAGTCGATCTTCCAGTTCGCCGGTGAACCCTCGAGCCTCGATCACCGCCTTGGCGATTTCGACCACGGTCTGCTGTTGAAAGACTTGCGACCCTCCGACATGCCGTAGCAATCCCATCCAGGGAGCAAGCGTTGCGTGGTATTGGTACAAGCCAGCGTTGGTGCCAACTTGACCGAACCGAGTGACATAACCGTGCAAGTACTCAGGCGAATCGTCTGCATCGCCGATGCGAATCGAGACAGGTTGTTTGAGCAGATCGAGCGGATCGATATCGCCTTCAGAGCTGACCAAATCCAACGTCCCGCCAAAGGGTCGCCCGAGTTGTTCTGTCCAAGACACACCGGTCAACACGAGCGCATCGTCATCCAACGGTGTGCTGACGGCGATCGGACGGTTGGCTTGGGTCAGAGTCATGACGATGAAATGCTGTGCAACGCTAGAGAATGAATTGGCAGTCGCCGACATCGGCGCGGGGAGCTTTTCCGTGAACCCAAGCACTTCGGCCAAGAGCACCGACGCGTCCCAGTGACAACCGTGGGATCGTGTTGCGATCCAAGATCAGACGAACGCGGCAATCCAATCCGGGATCGACATAGCCTCGAATCAAATCATGAAGGGTGTCGTGCGATTCACCGCCAGGCAGTAGTTCTTGAAACAAATCAAACGGGATCGGCCCAATGTCCAAATCGACCATCGAGCAACGATCTGGGACACTGCGTCCGAGCACAACGCTTTGTCCCAAGCGACCACCGCGGCCCGCGGATTCTCCGCGACCAGATGGCCGTTCCGATGGAGAGAGCAGCGTTCGGTCTTCTGGTTCCAAACGGAGTTTCCTCAACTGAAATGTCTTGACATTCGCATCCGCGTGAACGGTTGCAGAAACCACCGCCGCGAGACCTTCGGCGTTGCGATGTGTGGACCCGAAACGGCCGCTGAAGTACAGTCCCGAGTTGTCAGCAGAGGTTTGATCGGCGTCGGATTCTGCACCAGGATTCAGCGTGCCGGAGATGGAGCCCACGTACGCTGCGAAGCGGTCCGTTTCTGGGCGATCACGCTGGACCGCGCCGCGACTGCTGCTCCACGCTCGATAAAACAGCGTGGCCATGCGGTGATGGAATAGGTTGAGAAACGATTCCAACGCGGGGTCGGCGTTGTGCCTGGTTTCATGCCGGACCGTTTCGGTCATGTGCAGCGGCAACGGACCTCCCGGCCCGAGCAGACCAAAGAACCGTTGGCTGATGTGTGCACGCTCATCGTGCCCCGAATCGATCCGGTCAATCGTTGCGGGTGCAAAGTCCAGTGCCGTGGTTTGTCGGATCCGGACGGCCTCTTGGCTCGTTTGTCTGGCGTGACCAACGCGAGGCATCGTCGGTGACTCGGCTTCAATTCGTCGCATCGCTTGAAAGAAATCGAGCGACTGAACCGGTTTCCCGAGTTCTCCCGTAAGACGCTGTTCCCAATTGGCGGTGGAGTCTGAAGTGGTCATGGACTTGTCAGTCGGAACGGGAACGGCAATTCAATGTTTCGGCGTGAGGGTCGTTACCCAAAGAAGGCGATCGATCGATGCAGTGGGCTAGATCAGTGCGGTCGTCCCGGTGCGAACCGGCCATCGATGCACCGGACCACGTGAGGGCGTGCGGAGCGACGTTTGTGTGAAGCTGTTCAATGACACAAAGCGTGCCATGAAACGATCCAGCACTCCGGCGAGCAAGAAGGCACCTCCGCCTTCGAACGCCGACTCGTCCAACTCCAATTCCAGGTGCACTCCGCGACCGTGAACGATGGGGCCGGGCATTGGAATTTGCCGCGTGACAGCTTGATTGGTCACTGCCAGAATCCCGTCCACCTGACGTCGTGTCGCGGGCAAGTCTTCGGGGCAATACAGATACAGGGTTTGCCGCAGCAACGCGGCCGCATGATTCGAGTTGGGATCCGCCGATTTTTCGCGATCGCACAGCGATAGGAAGTTGGACGTCAAGTGATTGACCAGTCGCCAACATGTCTCTCCAT
This sequence comes from Rhodopirellula baltica SH 1, assembly GCF_000196115.1. Lineage (NCBI taxonomy): Bacteria > Pseudomonadati > Planctomycetota > Planctomycetia > Pirellulales > Pirellulaceae > Rhodopirellula > Rhodopirellula baltica. Next base: position 5,224,754 of record NC_005027.1, on the reverse strand, counting down.
CTTCGGTGGTGAGCGGTGCACGCGGTGTGGTGGGACCGGACAGACAACTGATGGAAGCAACTGGTCCCGGTCCATCCAACGTGAACGCGTCCCGCCAACCGGCTTTCGGTTTCAGCAGCGCGAGGTCGCGGTTGGTGCAATAGACCGTCGATGACAGTTGGCGAATCGGATGCCGTGAAGGTCGTTGACTTGAATCGGTCAGCGTCACAAAGACTTCGGTCCCCAAGTATGGCGAGCGATGACCGTACTCACGTTGGTTCGTCGAAGGTTGTCGCGGACGACGATCGAGTGTGTAGTAGGCCGCGTGCTGCTGGCGAGCGGCCATGTTGGTTGGCGGTGCGTACAGCGGCAGGAACTCAATTTCTTGCTGAGCCGATGTTCCGTGACCGAGCAATTGTTCGACCGACCAAATTTCAAAGTCCATGGGTCGGCTGCGGTCGACCAACAGTTGGTGTTCGGATTTGGTTTCCGAAATCGGGACACGATCGGCCCGTTGCTTGAACAAGTTGACTGCCGGAACACAGTGCAACGCCAAGTGTTCACGGTTAAGACGTCCCACCAAATCCTTCTGCGATTGGTCAACGCCGATGATGATTTCAAGTTGGTTGCCCTTTGCCATTGAAACCGCTTGGGACAACCCCTTCAGCGTTACGAACAGGAACTTTTCAGGCAGCAAGAAATACTCTTGCAGCAATCGGTATCCACTGAACGACCGAGGCTCGCCGGGCAACAAAGCTTCTGCATCATCAAATCCACCAGCGACAAGCGAAGCCGAATCCAGTCGTTGCCATTGATCCGACGCTGCGTCGCCGACAACGATGGCGTTCTGATGTGCGATGAGCAACTCAAGCAACTGATGAGCGGTTTCGCCACCGCGAAGATGAATCGGTAGGCTGTCCAGTTCAAGTGCCGACATGGGCAAGCCGGCCGTGGTTTGCAGCGTGATTCGCAGTGCCGCACGACAAGGCATGCCCTTCATGATGGAAGGCATCGGTCGACGGGTCGCGGTGCCACGTTCCACCCACTCCACGTCCATCAATTGGATCGGCCACAAATCAACCGGAGCGGTTGTTTCGAATCGACACGGCGTTGGACAGGTTTGGCTGGACGGTCCCTGCAAACGAGAACCTCTGGGCAAACGGTAGCCGCTGGCCAGCGATCCCTCGTCAGGATCGGGATGAATTTGAACGATCGCTGCGGATGGGATCGGCCGCGTGTAGTGCGGGTAAATCGATTGCAACAATCCGCGGGTGAGTTGTGGAAACTCGGAATCCAGACGGCGATGGACTCGCGCCGCCAAAAACGCGAATCCTTCTAGCAGACGTTCGACGAAAGGATCCGCGCACGCGAATTCGTCCATGCCCAGTCGACCGGCGACCGCAGGGTATTCTTGTGCGAACTCCGCCCCCAGTTCTCTCAGGTAGCCGAGTTCTCGGTTGTAATGATCGAGGAACTGAGCTTCCATGCGTCAAATCCAACCGAGGTGAACAAAGGAGTTGAGTGTGCGGGATGTTTGGCAAAGCCATCTTTCCTGTGCTCACTCGTGGGCTGTGGTCATTTTGACCGTGACACTCATCACGGTTCTTGCTCAATAGCACAATTGGGCTTCGCGACCCAAGAGGTAATTCGCAGACCACAAACCAGCTACGCCGCTCGGCGTTGACCGTGTCCCGGCACCACCTTCTGACATTGGCCGTTGCCCAAGCAGATCGAGATGCCCATCGCAAAGGATTCCAACGCATCGGAGGGGCCAAAGAGGGCCCGGATTTGCACGATCACGTCGCCACGCACGTACTCATTCAACCGGCAGGTCACATCCAGAGTGTCCGGTCGCAGCCGAGGTTCAAAACGCCGAATCGCTTCGGTGAACTCTCGTTGAAGATGTCGCAGGTCCAATCCGCTGCTGGTCATTCCCGTCAGATCGGGAACGCCATAGTTCAACACGCTTTTTTGAACCAATGGCCAAGCCGACAGATCGGTGTCCTCAGACATGCGGCGTGTTCCAAACAACGCCAACAGATCGCGTTCGATTTGCGAACTCAAAATCGCCATGTGTTGGCGACGTTGCTGGCGTGAAACACCGCCTGGCGATCGAGAATTTGGCATCACACGAACGTCGCCACCGCCACCGCTCTCGCCACGGATCAATCGATCCAGGAGCGAGGATGACGGTTGTTCGATCGGTTCGTTGGATGCCATGACAGCTCAGCCTAGGCGGCTTTCTGTTCCGACAGGTTCCAGCCCTTCTCGGTCGCTTTCTTCGCCGAGTCGCCGTCGTACTTGGTGTACGCCATTTTGATCTCGGTGAAGTTGAGCGTGAAGTTTTCGCAAGGCTTGCTGTCGCCCATGCTCGACTGTGAGTAGCTGGTGACGATTGGGTCGACCAATGTCACGGTCAAGTAAACCTGTGGGTTACCTTCGTTGTCGGTTTGCAAGTAAGTCAGGGTTGCGCCTTGCAGCGAAGCACCTGAGACACTTTGCATGAACAACTCGGTCGACGCGATGTCGAAGTCCTTTGCACATTGCAGTTCGGTGAACGCGGGCGAGCCGGTTTCACGAGCCGAGCTGCCGGCAACGCTTGCGACGGTACGATTGGCACCGAAAGAGACCGAGGTCAACTTGATCTGGTCTTCGTAGCCAGCAACCGTTGCGTCGCCCTTGATCTCAGTCGTGAACTTCAAAAAAATCATGGTTTCAGTTTCCTGGAATGAATGTTGTTTGGGGTCGTCTCAAAGCCGAATGATCAAGCGGCCTTGGCGGACGGCAGCTTGCTAACGAGTCGCAATGACACGGTCAAACCTTCCAGTTGGAAGTGAGGACGCAAGAAGAATTTGGCGGTGTAGTATCCAGGGTTGCCCGGGATCTCTTCGACGACCACTTCGGCACCCGCCAAAGGACGACGAGCTTTGTCCAATTCCGATGCGGTGGCTGGGTTTGTGTCGACGTACTGGCTGATCCAGTTGTTGAGCCAGATTTGCATGTCGGCACGTTCTTTGAACGAACCCACTTTGTCGCGAACGATGCACTTCAAGTAGTGAGCAAAGCGGCAGACGGCAAACAGATACGGCAAACGGCCCGACAAACGAGCGTTGGCGGTTGCGTCGTCGTCTTCGAACAAGCTTGGGTTGTTGAGCGACTGAGCACCGATGAACGCAGCCAAATCGCTGTTCTTGCGGAACACCAATGGCATCAGTCCGTTCTTTGCCAATTCGGCTTCGCGACGATCGCTGATCGAGATTTCGGTGGGACATTTCATGTCCACGCCGCCGTCATCGGTTGGGAAGACGTGAACGGGCAATTTTTCAACTGCTCCGCCCGATTCCACACCGCGAATCCGTGAGCACCAGCCGTGCATTTTGAACGAGCGGTTGATGTTCACAGCGAAAGCGTAGGCACTGTTGGACCAAACGTATCGGCTGTGGTCTGGACCCGCGGTTTCTTCTTCGAACGCGAATTCTTCCACGGGGTTGGTCGCGGCACCGTAAGGCTGACGTGACAGGAAACGCGGCATCGTCAAACCGATGTAACGCGAATCTTCGTCGTCGCGAAGCGAACGCCACGATGCGTATTCGACGGTTTGGAAGATCTTGGTCAAATCGCGAGGATTGCCGAGCTCTTGCCACGAATCCATGTGCATCAAAGCGGGCGCAGCCGCGGTGATGAATGGGGCGTGTGCGGCGGCGGAAATCTTCGCGATTTCGCCCAGCAATTCGACGTCGACGGGCGAGTGATCGAAGTAGTAGTCGCCGATCAATGCACCGTAGGGTTCACCACCGAATTGGCCGTACTCTTCTTCATACAACTTCTTGAAGATCGGGCTTTGATCCCAAGCGGTTCCTTTGAACTTCTTCAGCGTCTTGTGAAGATCTTTCTTGGAGATATTCAGGACGCGAATTTTCAGCATCTCGTCGGTCTCGGTGTTGTTCACCAAGTGCGCGAAACCACGCCATGCACCTTCGAGTTGTTGGAAGTCATCGTGGTGCAGAATTTCATTCATTTGCTCCGAGATCTTGCTGTCGATTTCGGCCACCAAGGCTTCGATCGTCTTGATCACGTCGCTCTCGGCAACCATCTCACTGGTCACAAGTTGAGCTGCTAGCGTGTTGACTGCCCGTGTGACAGCCAACCCGGCGTCATCGGTGCGTGGCTTGAATTCGGCTTCCAACAATTCCGACAATGTGTCGAGTGTGATTGTGTCGGTGATATCGGGAGCGGCTTCCGTGGTTTCCGATTGTGTTTCGCTCATCCTTGAGTCCTTCGAGATTGGTGGTGGTTGTTGGTGTGACGATTCGATCAGGCGGCTTCTGCGGCCGAATCGGATTCGTCAATTTCGAGCGGCTTTTCAGCGAGCTCTTTCAACAGTTCAGGATCATTGATCAATCGGGACACCAATTCCTCGGCGCCGGCTTTGCCGTCCATGTAGGTCACCAACTGAGCCAATTGCGTTCGTGCGTTGAGCAACTTGTTGAGTGGTTCAACACGTTTGGCAATTTGGCCGGGGGTGAAGTCGTCCATGGATTCGAAGGTCAAGTCGATGTTCAGGCTGCCTTCGCCGGTCAGCGTGTTGTCCACCTGAAACGCAGCGCGTGGCTTCATCGATTTCAAACGGTCGTCGAAATTGTCGATGTCGGTTTCGAGGAACTTCCGATCGGCGACGTCTTCGAGTGGCTCGGACGGATTGCCCGACAAGTCAGCAAGCACTCCCATCACGAAAGGAAGCTGAACCTTTTTCTCGGAACCGTAAGTTTCCACGTCGTATTCGATTTGAACGCGAGGTGGACGGTTACGAGCAATGAATTTTTGGCTGCTTTCGGACATCAACTTTCCTTTTCAGAACAGCGGCGATAGGGTGAATTTGTGATTGGTCAGGTTTGATGACTGGGGCATTAGTCTTCAAACTGACCCGCTAAATTGATTGCTTGCGAGAGTGCGTCAGGTGCAAGTTCTCGAATGATGTCAACGAAGTCTTGGTTGATCATCCGGCGAGCCCGACGCAGCAAGAGCGGCACGGGGCTGGACGGTTCATGCAACTCGAAGTACCTCGTCGCCGCGTCGAGTGCCTGGGCAGCTTCTTCGCGAGATTGAACCCGAATGCGACTGAGGCTGACGATCGACTCGTCAACGTCTTCAGAGTCCCACTCATTGGAAGTGTCGTGAGAAGCGGCTGGCTCGCATTCATCGCCGCTGACATCTTTGACCGCGGCATCCGAAACGGACAAACGCTGTCGCAGATGTGTCTTGAACAATTGGCCGCACGCGGAAAGGCAGGATGATAATTCTTTGGTTTCCCAAATCCCGGTGCCCAGATGCTGTTCCAGGAAGTCCACCGTCTCTCGCAGTGCGTTTTCTGCTTGTTGGCAGATTTCGTAGCGATGTCGAAGTTCGGCAACGGGCATCGCCAAAAAGGCGGCTTCCACTTCCATCGGTGTGGGAGAATCCGCGGACGAGGTCGCATTGGACTCGCCACGCGATCGACGCACATCGTTGAGTGTCACCACCACATGAGGCAGCGACTCGACCAGCGTCATCCGCCCGATCATCGATGGCAATCGCTCTGGCTCACAAAGACGACCCAGGGCATTGATTCGTATGAATGGATCGTTGTTGTCTTCGGGATCCAGTTGTGGATGAACGTCGTCCCAATGGTCGCGAACCCAATCGCGGAGAAGCGTCATCGCCTCAGTCAGACCGTCGAGACCCTTCAGATGCGTCAGGCTTTCGACCAAGAGAACCGCCAACCGGAGATCGCGAGTTTCGCTCGCCATCTCGATCGCTAGTTGGTGAATGGCTCGCCAATCCGGTGGTTGAGCCGCAATGACGGTCTTTCCGTACTGCTGTTCTCGAGTGCCTTCTGCCAACCGGGTCATCTCAACAAACCGTGCGTCGTACTCAAGACTCACGCCCGAAGGCGAGTCCGGAGACACGGGGGCGGTTAGCGTTGAGAGGTCGGCAATGGTCATGAACGATGTCGGGTCTTGGTTTGGCGGACACTCATCACTATCTGAATTTTTGCCTGTAGCGATTGAATCGACTTTTCGGTTCTCAACCCTGAGTCACTTTGATCTCTTTTTCAAGAAATGCGTGGAATGATCCAATCGCGCGAAGCGGAATCAAGCCAAAACGATGGGACGCAGCAACATCCAAAGCTGGCTGAGAAACAGTGCAATCAAGATTCCGGTGACCACCATCAGAGACGTCGCGAATCGTTGGTGACGTCGCCAGGCTTGGCGTTCTTCCGATGTCCAAGTCAGATGGTTTTGTTGATCGATCATGTGTGCGACGACGGACTCGAAGAAGTATCCCTTCGAACCGTTACTCTTGGACGAACGATCGCCTGGTGACGCGACAAACAGGCCGCTGACGATCGGTGCGTTCACTTCCGAAACGCCTCCGGAATGCGAAGACGACATGTCGACCGGATTGGCTGCGCAGCTTTCGACCATCAGGCTTCGCAGCGAGGATCGCCAACGACGACATTGGATTAGAACGCGAACCAAGCGGTGATTTTGAGGTTGGGTCAACGAACGAGGGACTTGGAAAACCTGCTTGACACGATTTTCGATCTCTCGAATCGTGTCATTCGCCAATTGATTCATTGCTTCGCCCGTGGGGATTTCTTCCGAGACAAATGGTTTGCCCAACGCCACGGACGATTGTTGTTCCACCATCCGCAGACGTCGTTGCAATTCCTTGTAGTCGTCGGGATGGTCGTTCTCGGCGATCATCATCGTGACTGGGCTGGCGATTCCCAATTCGGATTGCATCTGATCGAGATCGCGACGGATCGCTCGTCCGATTTTTCGGCCGGATTCACCAGGCGAAGAACCGCTTTCGGCGATCATTCGCGAATCCACCATCACAAGCGTGCCGTTGATGGGGGCATGTGGAAATCGTTCGGCTCTCAGTCGTGCGCAAAGATCAGACAACTCTTGCTGTGATTGCGTGGTGCGAACGGAGGACAGCGAATCAGGGATGGCGCGAGTGGGCTGAGCCATCGGCCGGATGGATTGAGCGTCCTGGACCAAGCGATCGGCTCGTTCGAGCGATTGCATGGCGTGAGTGACCGACGTGGCTTGTGCCTTTGCAGTCTGAGTTTGAGGCTGAGCCACGGCAACGGCCGCGGGGTTTCCTCCGGTGGCAAGTGGTTCAGCAGCACTTTCGTTTGCTGCGTCATCGCCAGGTGAATCAGCGGGGGATGATTCGTCGTTGTCGCTTGCCGGTTTCTCGCTGGTGTTTGCATCAGATGTCAATGCGGATGCTTCGGCGACATGGTCGGGAATCGATTTTGGCTGCTCGGCGTGTTCGTCCGACGTTCCGCTTCGCAAGAGTGTTCCATACACACCAATGTCTCGGCAAAAGATCAGCAAGCGATCTTTGGACAAATGCCAGTCGATCGCGGGGGACCCTTCGGACGTCGATTGAGAGACGGGAGCCCCTTCGGATCCGAGCCACGCTTCTTGTTGGTGACGTGTTTCACAACCCAACACCAAGAAGCAAGGGATTTGATTGAGTCCCACGCTATGCTGCGACAGCAATTGCATGCCCGATTTCCAGCCGGCGCGAACTCGAGCGTCGCCGAGAGGCATGTCGGCCATCCAAATGCGTACCGTCACATAAGTGACCACGCAGGAAAGTGCCCAAAGAACCAGCAACCACACACCACGCTGAAGCGTCATGTAGTCGCCCCAGGCAATTCGCGTTGGGTCGATGGAGTAAACCAACCAAGCTGCCGCGGCCAAGACGAGCAGACCGACTCCCACCAACGCGGCAACCATGGCTGCTAACGACACGTTCAGTCGCGATTTCAGGCGATCTTTCAGACTGGGCGTCGCGTCATCGGACATCGATCGTTCTCGTCGAGTTGTATGGGATTGGCATTACTTTCCCGCCGAAAGCGTGTACATCGTGATGTTGGCGATCAACATTGTTGCCGCCGCGACCGTCCACCAAACGATGCTTCGTCGTGTCGTGTTCGGTGCCGCTCCGCTCAGGGATCGGTGCAGACGCGCCGGAATATCCACCTCGGCAGCGTCGCTGCTGAGTTGATGCTGTGTCTTTTCCAGCCACAGTTCCAACGTTGCCGGAATGCCCAGCTCTTTCGTCGTGGCTTCTGACAATCCCGGAATCGAGTACACACCACGGAATCCCAGCAGGACGCAGTCATGGAAGACTCGCAAAACGCCGGTCGAAGAGTCACGACTGGCGACCGCGGCCATTTGATAGAAGCGTTCGCTGCAATCACGCGAACCAAACAGGCTGGCTTCCAACACGTGATCGTTCCACCATGATCGACCGGACCATGGCATTTCCAGCAACAACTCGTCGGTCAGAGAGACCAACGCGTACATGGCCTCTTCCCAGCGATCATCGTGATGATGACTTTGCCTTGCCTCCGTCAAACGCTGCGACAAGGACTGGTGAATGGCAACGGGATCCAAGGGCTCGTCGGCGTGCAGTCGGTCGATCAGTTCCAGCACACATTCGGTGTAGTCGTCGGCAAATTGTTCGAGTGATTCATTCATCACACTGAATCCGATCGCTTGGTCGCAAAAATTGCGAACTGCAGTGATGCGGTGTGGGCGTCCATGCGAACCTTCAAGGTTTGATTGCCCGCCAGTTGTTGCGGATCATCAATCAATTGCTCGCGAATTCGAAGTGCGATCGTGCCGGTGTCCAACACGTCGGTCCAGGCCGGACCGCGGCCGCTGATTTCGAAGAAGCTCCAGTCCGATTGAGACGGCAAGACTCGCGGGACTTCTCGCAATGGTTTCAGTTCCAATCCCATCGCGCGTTTGCTGTACAGCGTTTCGACTTGTCGGGCACTGCCCATTTTCCAATCGAGGAAACCAGGCGAGAGCAGCTTGTCGAGTCCCGCGGCGGAGAGTTTGCCACGACGCACGCCCAAAACGCACTGCCAATCGCTTGTCAACCATTGCGGGTCCAGGCTGACCTGCATGCCCAAACCTGCTCCGATGAAGAAGCGTTGTTGGTAGGCGTTCTGGCCGACCGACGCGATTCGCGATTCAATTCTTCGTCGCAATTCTTGGAACAGCGGGCCGATTGCATCGTGATCGTAAGCGGCGATCGCCTGCAAAGATCGTGTTTCACCAAACAGATCCAATCCGCCGGCGACACGACTGAGTTCCACGTAAGCGTTCCACGGATGGACGCCGCTGGATTGATTCAGAACACCCAGAACCGCGGCAGCTTGGTTGAGCGTTTGAAGCATCAAGATGCGTTGAAGATCACCGGGTTGTTCGGCGTCCATTCGAACGCTGCGATCATTGACGAGCTGCGACAACAGTTCGATCTTGAGCATCATCATGTCGTGGATCGGCCGCAGAAATCGCTGTCTCATTTGCGACCATGCGGCACAGTCCATCAACGGTGGGACGTATCGTTCATCCAATTCTGCGATCGCTCCGCCAACCGTGCCTCGTTTAACGCGGGCGATCCGCAAGACGTCGTAGCCGGTCAGATCTTCGGTCGAAAGTTTGAGGACGGCGTTGACGCGGCGAAACAGTACGGGCTCAACGCTGGCACCATCGGTTTCGTCAGGAACATGAATTTGAAGTTGTCGAAAACGGGCTCCTTCGGCTTGATCGCCTTCGGCCACGTTGGAAACACCAAGCTGCAACCGAGGAACGGCAAGGAACACGTCGACGCTGTCGCCGCCGCCAACCGGAATGGTTTCGTGAGCAGCGTCCGGTGTTGCCGAAGTCGAGGAAGTGGCACCGGAAACGGCAAATCCAGCCCGCAGGTCGACTCGTTCGGTTGTTTCTCCCACAGCCAATTCCACCAACGTGCCCTCAGGCATTTTGGCTCGGACGCCGTCGAGTTGGAAAAAGCCCAACGCGAGCGCATCGGCGTTGATTGAGATGCTCGCCAGTCCATAGCTGTAGGGGTTCTGCCAGCGCGAAGCCGCCGCTTGGCTTTCCTGCCAATGGCGATCCCATGCCTGGAGATGGTGTGGTCGGAGGAACAGTCCCTCGTGCCAATGGACCGCAAGATTCTGCATCGGATTCCTTTCCGAACGTTGGCTGGGTGCCGTCAAATCCATTTGACTCTAGCAAGCCCCAATCTTGGTATGTGGCCGGAGATTAGCTAATTCACGTGCACACTTCCAGACGATATTACCGATACAGACAGCCACTCTTAGTTTCACGACATGCTTTCACGGTTGTCGTGACTTCACTTTGACTCGCGAAGTGAACTGCCGCATCATCCAGGCCCCGCGACGAAGTGTGATCAAACCCGTCCACATTGCTTTGCTGCTTTCGCACGCCCTGTTGGCGTTTCCGCTCTCGGCTCAAGATCCGGTGGTGTGGAACGACCTCGGTGCTCCGCTGCTGCGCCATGACTCGCTCTCGGATGCACCGCTGCACGCGGAAGGTTTGATCGAAGCACCGCTATTCGAACCGCTTCCCGCCCATCCTGGCGAAATAGAATCGATTTCGATTGGCTCACCGAGCATCTATCCCGAGCCCATTGTCGGCGAATCCGCGGACTGGTTGGCGATTGGTGGTGGCAACCCCGTTGGCTCCAGTTGTGGTTGTCAGTCGACTTGCCAATGCGAGTCGGGTTGCGATGTGGGCTGCGGTTGCAATCAATGCCGGGAATTGGTTTCCAGCCAGTGGACGCCTTGGCAGGATCTCTCGTTTCCAAACATCCACGAAGCGTTGGAGCGTCTCAGTCCAGGAGCTCACTTTCGTCAAAACCGCTCGCGCGATCGTGGTATCGGCTACGAACGAGTGATGTTTGCTCCCAACGTGCTGGACACCGCCATCGTTCCGGCACACGTGGGCATTCGATACCAAGTCGACCATGGGCTGCGTACCCCGGATCGAGCGGAATACTACTGGGGTGATCCGCCAGACAACGAATCGGGCGTGAACTCGCAAGACCTGATCTTTCGACTCGCTGCGGGGACGGAGCGGTTGATGGCGTTGACTCAGTACACGATGCGGTCGGTGGACCCGGAGGTGAACGGCAACACGACTGGTTTCGGCGACATTGTTCTGGGGGCCCAAGCCCTCTTGGTTGATGGTGACCGGACGAAGGTTGCCACGATCTTTCGAACCTATTTGGCCAGCGGACCTGCCGACCGAGGCCTGGGGACCGGGCACACATCGTTGGAATTTGGTTTGCTCGGACGACGCTGCCTTCGTCCAGAAACTTACGTCTTTGGCGAAGTCAAATATTGGACTCCCATCAAAGGGACCGCTGGCGTCGCTGGAGATGTATTGACCACTGGTTGGGGAATCAGCACGATCGCAGCGGAAAGCGATGTGTTCGCGTTCTTGCCGACCTTCGAAGTGCGAACGTTGTCGTTTCTGTTTGGCGGCTACCACGATTCTGCAGGCACGCTGCAGGCAATCGATGGTGAAACCGCGATCGAATTCTACCCCGGTGCCCGCTTTGTACTGGGACCCGAGAACGACATGGGTTTGTGGGAATTCGGATTCGCGACGGGCATCACCGCCGCCGATGACGACTGGTTCGATACCCGAATGGTCTTTGATCTTCGCTTGTCGCTTTAAAACCAAGACGACTTCCGCGAGAAAGTCCTCTTCATTTAGCGAGCTCGCAGATCAGTCCTGTGATTCCAACGGAATCGTTCCTCCGACAACGGGCAAACTCAGTTGAGTATGCTGAAGATCGATCGTGAGCTTGGTGCCCGGGGTGGGATGCAGCGTGTAGTCGCGATCGCTGGAAAAGACCATCAATCCGATTTGCTGCCCTTTGGCGATGACTTGATCGTCGGGTTGCAGGTCGAACTCGATGTCATAGAACTGGCCCGGGACCAACGGTTTGCTCTCACGCATGGACTCGATGTTCTGTGGGTCGGCCCATCCTCGCGTGATGATGTTGTCGGTGATCTTGGAATTCTTCTGTGTGTTCCAAGGCAGCGAGACCAGCCAGACGCTCAAGTTGGCAGCGGGACGATCACACGCAAGTCGCAGTTTGATTCGCGGGGTTCCCGACAGATGAACTGCTTCGCTCAATTCCGGCGTGGTGTAGATCAAGCGATGTTCGGTGTATTCGGCTTGTGCCAACGTTTCACCAGCGAATGAAAAATTGTCCACCAACGTTTCCGTGATGGGTTCGGTGAGGGGCGCTGTTTGCAAACGCCCGCGTTGGGGAGCTCCAGGAACCGGATAGACCACCACGTCTTTGGCTTCTGGGTGCGGGTATTGCGGGTACTCGGTCGGTTTGGTCCGCTCATCTTTTTCGCGAACAATCCAAGACTTCGAACCTTTTTCTACGCCGTTGTCTTCGCCATAGAGATAGTGAGTGAACCACCGATTCATCATGCTGATTGGTGGAGGCCCGCCGTGTCCGCCTTGGTGCATGAACAGTTGGGTTTCGACACCGTTCTTTTTCAACGCTTCGTAAATACGGATGCTGTGTTCAGGAACGACATTCCAATCATTGAACGCGTGCGCCATCAGCACTGCCGCTTTCACTCCGTCGACTCGGTTCAAGTAGTCACGCGAGTACCAGAAATCGTTGTAGTCCCCTGTGGCTCGGTCTTGGTTGGCCATCATCTGTTCGTCACGGATGTGGCAATCGCAGTACGCTCGAGTTTCTTCGTCGCCACCGCTGTGAATGAAGTCGTACAGGATGTCGATGTCTTCCCCGAGGTAGCCGCCTGGATGGCGCACCAATCCATTGGATCGGTAGTAGTGGTAGTAAGACGTGTTGGGAGCCACGGGGATGATGACTTCCAGTCCCTCGACGCCAGTCGTGGCGGCTGCCAACGGGATCGTTCCGTTGTAGCTGGTCCCTGTCATGCCGACTTTGCCTGACGACCAATACGCTTCCACGGGTTCACCACCGAAGGGTTCCGTGAATCCTTTGGCGCGCCCGCACAACCAATCGATCACGGCTTTGGGAGCCAACGCTTCGGGATCGTCACCGACCGTTGGGCAACCTTGCGAGAGACCGGTGCCTGGGGCACTGGAATGAACGACGACGAACCCACGCGGAAGCCAGTCTTTGACATGTCGTTTGGAGATGATCGGACGCGTGCCCTCACGCTCAATCGCAGGAGCAGCGGATCGTTTGGGTGGCTCATCGCCGAGTTCTTGTCGGGCGTCCCAGAAATAGGATTCATCACCACCCGTTGTTCCCGCGAAGTAGGGACTTGAGTTGTAGATCACAGGGAGCTTCAGCGACTGCGTGTCGGTTTGCGTTGGCCGGGTGACACTGACGTGCATCCGATCGAGCTTGCCATCGCCGTCCAAATCGAACTCGGTTTCGACCCAAAGATCGTGACGGATCCAGTAGTCCGAATCTTCCAGTTCTTTGATGACTTGCGCTTCGCCATCCTTGATGACTGGTATCTGGATCTCACCCCCTTGGACAGGTGAGATCGCGAGAAAGAGGACGGCTAGAACGGGCAAGCGGAGGCGTTTCATGGTTGTGAAAACCCAGGTGAGATCGAGGCGAGACCGCACCAGCTTAGTCACCTCAGCGAACCGTCTTCAAGCGACGCCGCAGAATCCGAGGTAGGGGAGCGTTTCGCGAATCTACCGCCTGTTTTGGTCTATTTCTCCTCCGATGTGCCGGAACACCTCGGGGGGATGGAACGCGATCGAGAACGCGCGTTGTTCGAAGGGGTTCCATCTACCCAACCCCCGCCACCCGTAACCGACTGAGGCCTCTCAGTCGGAGACCCATCCCTGTCTTCGCTGCTGAAGTTCAGTGCTGGGCCGACTGAGAGGCCTCAGTCGGCTACGTGGTGGGTGGTTGGAGGTTACATTGAATGCATGTCGAACGTTCGCCTTCAGTTTGGGTTCTTTGATCCGAAGCAGGAGTATTCGGTCACGCACGGTGTTCTTCCTCATTGGGAACAACCCGGTGCGACCTACTTCATCACGTATCGAACTCACGATTCGATCCCGCAAGCCGCGTTCGAATTGTGGAAGCGACAACGAGCCGATGCACTGCGGCGGTTGGAAATTGATCCAGACGATCCCAACTGGACGTCGGCATTCGGTCGTTTGGACTGGGGAGTCCGACGCCAGTTCGCTCGCCAATTCGCAACGATCCTGGAAGCCAGTCTGGATGAATTGCACGGCGCGTGTGCGTTGCGATACCCGAATGTTTCCAACGTGGTCGCTGAGAACCTCCTGCACTTTGACGGCATGCGGTACAGCCCGGGTGGATTCGTTGTGATGCCAAATCATGTGCACGTGTTGGTATGCCTGGATCGCAACGTGACGTTGAAGGAGCAGTGTCGAAATTGGAAGCACTACCAGTCGTGCCAGATCAACTCCTTGCTTGGAAACAAAGGTCGGTTGTGGCAACCCGAGAGTTTCGATCACCTCGTGCGTGATGGAGACCACTTTCAAAGGTTCCGGAAGTACATCCAGAACAACCCTGTCAAATCAAGGCTGAAAGAAAGCGAGTTCAGATTGTATCTTCCAAACCTCCAAAACGCCCACTTCGTAACCGACTGAGGCCTCTCAGTCGGTCGAGGATGGATGCTGACCGAGAGGCCTCGGTCAGCTACGTGGTCGCTTGCTCCGTCGGTCGAACATCACCCTGAGACTGCCGCTGGTTGCCAGCGTTGGTTTGATCGTTCAGGGACACCGCGAGGGTGGGCATGGACGAGCTCATTGTCTCCACGCGAGATTTGGCTGCATGCAATGATGTAACCGACTGAGGCCTCTCAGTCGGTTGGGGATGGATGCTGACCGAGGGCCTCGGTCAGCTACGTGGTCGCTTGCTCCGTTGGTCGAACATCACACTGAGATTGCCGCTGGTTCCCAGCGCTGGTTTGATCGTTCAGGGACACCGCGAGGGTGGGCATTGAAGAGTTCTTGGTCTCCACTCCGCATTTGGCTGCGTGCAAGGATGTAACCGACTGAGGCCTCTCAGTCGGTCGGGGGATGGATGCTGACCGAGAGGCCTCGGTCAGCTACACCCGCTGCGATCGCTCCGAGCACGGCACCCGACAGGTGGGACTCGACCAGCGGTTGAAAACCTTCGGCGTTGACGAAGAGGATTTCTCCGGTGGTGAATTCGTAGGCGAGTTTTGCGAGGAGCAAGATTCCAGCGGCGGTCCAGCAACACGTGAACGTGCGGTCTCGGTCTGCGAGAGATTGGCGGATTTGGATGACGAGGAACCAAACAAACAATCCCGTGTCGATGCCGCTCAGGCCTCGATAGGTCGTGACGTCTTGGCACGTGAGCAAGATGGTCGCAGAGATACCAACTGACATCGCGATGAGTGCGACGGGATAGAGCCGAGGGCTTTGTCGTTCGCAAACGCCACCCAAGACCGCGAACATCAGCACGTCCCAAAACAAGTGGCCGCCGCCAAAGTGGGTGAGGTGACCGGACAGAAGCCGCCACCACTGCCCGGAGGAAACGGCGGCGAAGTCGAGCTGCAACCCAGCGGTTAGGCTGGGGAAGGCGTACGCTGCGATGGCGATGACTGACATCAGCAGCGTCACTGGAATCTGTCGGAGCCAGACGCTTCCCTGACGGCACAACGATGGGATCGATGTGCCGTTGGTCTTGGGAAGCGTTGCGATCAGTGTTTCACCAGCACTCATCGGACCACATCCTGATGGTTGCTTCGAGACTTGCGTCGACGCATCATCGCGGCCGCCGCACCGCCGAGGGAAACGATCCCAGTGATCGGGCCGATCGGTCCGCCGCCTCCTCCACCGCCGCCCCCGTAGTTGCCACCGCTCGATCTTGGGGCCGGTGAGGGTGCTGAGGCCGGTGTTGGCGTTGAGACGGTTGCCGGTGCAGAGGCGGCTGGCACAGCGGGTGGTGAGTTCGTGGATGCCTGATGTCGAGGTGCTGGCTTCGCAGCGGCGACCGATCGGCCGGCTGATTTTTGGGTCATGCCTTCAGGTGTCATGACTGGGACGGCTTCGGTGACCAGTTGTCCTTGCGGTGGTTCGGAAAGTTCTTTTTCGACGGCGATGAACGAGGTGTACTGGGTCATCAGTTGATGCTTCAGTCCCAACTCAGTGATCTCGGCGCGGCCCGCAGGCGTTTCAGCTCCCACGTCACGGTTCCAAATTTGCCGTATTCGTTGGCGAGCCCAGACCGGACCGATCGAGTCATGCTCGGCTTCTTGTTCGGGAAGTTCGAGCTCCATTCCCATCTGAACAGGTTGTCCTGAGACGTTGCCTTTCAAGGTGATGGTGCCGGTTGCTGGTGTGTCGTAACGGCCTAGGACGATCAGAGGTTTGCCCGCGTACAGATCGGGAAGCCGCGAGGGCACTTGGTCTTTCACTCCCAGTCCTCCCCAATCGATTTGCAAATCGGTCATGTAGGGTTGGCTGGTCAGTTCATGGAATCGGCGAGCGATCTCCGGCGTGTTGTCTTGGTTGGTGACTTGCATTGAAAACCCGCGTCCCATTTCGGCCGCGCGGCTGATCAAGTAATCATTGGGTGCGGCTCCGAATGCGATGGGGAACACGCGAGCGTCTTGGAACTCAGGCTGTCGCAAGTAGCGAAGGATCGAGTGGTCGTTGCCGACGAGTGCATCGGTCATCAGGATCATGTAGCGAGGACGCGCGGATTCGTCTGCCTCGCCGCCGAGTGCCAACTTGAGTGCGGGCAACAGGTTGGTTCCACCGCTGGCACGCAGGCCGCGAACAAATTGTTTGGCGGATTGGATGTTCGCGTCGGTTGCCGAGACGGCATTGGGTTGGAACGCGGTCGTACGGTTGCTGAAGGCGATGACTCGGAATTCGTCGTTGGGGTTCAAGTGATCCAGCACATGATCCGCGAACAAACGCAGTTGGCTGATCGCGGGCCCGTTCATCGATCCGCTGGTGTCCAACACCAAGATCACTTCGCGAGGTGTGATTTCCGTGGGCTCGATCGACCACTTGGGCTGCAACGCCAACATCACGTAACCATCTTCTGCGTCGGATTCGCGATGGGTTAGTGAAGCCAGAGTGCTGTCATCACCAGCCAAGCGATATTCAATGATGAAGTCCTTGTCTGCGACGGTGGATTGGTTCTTCAGTGTGATCGCAGCGTGGGTATCGGAGGTTTGTTGAATGTCCAGCTCATGAGTGACTGGCACGATTTGCTGGATCGGCATCGCAGCGTCAATCTTCACTGACACGAACACGTCGTTGCCGTTTCGCATGCCTTCGGGAAGGGCATCGGGCGTGATCCGCGAGGCGTCGGGGACTTGGTCGGTGTCGGCCGCCCAACCGCGTCCCACGTTGGGACGAGTGACTGGAGTTCCTGGGATGTATCGCGGGCCAACAACCATGGGGAAACGGAAGACGTAGCGATCTTCGTCGATCTCCAGCGGGTGCACGTACTCAATGTGGACGGTCACTTCGCTGTTCGCTGGAATGTTGGCGACGGATTGAGAGAACACGTTGGCTCGCTCTTGTTCCAACAGTGCCGCTTTGCGACCCTCGTCGCGAGCTTGTTCGTATTCTTGGCGGGCTTCCTCTTTGCGTTTCACTTCGCCGACGATCACTCGTTCGCCGATTTGAAACGAGTAAGCGTCGACGGCGCAGTTCTCAGGCAGCGGGAACACGTACAACGCTTCCAGCCGTTCAGGATGCGGGTTTTGGAACACTTGCGAGACACGGACACGAGCCAGCACCCCTGAGATCTCAGTTTCCACCCGAGTCTCTTTCAGCGTGAAGCTTGGGTTGGGCGCCGGCAGTTTGGCTTTGAGTTGTTCGAAATCGTTTTCGCCGACTCGCATCTGCCCCTGCGTGACGGGCACCCCGCCGAGCACGGTGTAGCCAGCCTGTGCGACGGCAGACCAAAGGAAGGCGGAGGCCAGAACGACGACGGGCGCGATCAAAGGCAATCGTGTCGATTGCATACGATGGCCGGGGGATTGAGCGTTCACGAGACGAGGTGCTCCAGGATCGAGAATCGAAGTGACTCCCTAGAAAGATCCCGTCGTTGCGGCGGTGGAGCGCGGAATCGTGAGACTTATGCTGAAAACCTCTCTGAGCTTGTAGCAGACTATCAATCGCGAAGCCTCATCAAGGCCGTGGCCAGGTCGCCGTTTTTCGGCTGCTTAGCCGGCGGGATTGCGGGCTTTGACAAGCAGGCGGTTGAACTCAGCAAGTTCGCCTTCGGAAAAGTGAGAGAGTTGTCGACGATGCAGGGCCAGGATGGGGCTGTCGAGTTTGGAGAGGAGTTGTGTGCCGGCTTCCGTGATCGACAGCATGCGGTTCGGGTGGGAGACAGAAACCAGTTGTGCTGAAACCAATTGGTCGACAAGCGATTGAATATCATCTTCCGGAAGAAGCAATTGGTTCAAGAGTTCGTCCTGTGCCTGAGGAATGCCTTTCCCGCGCAGGATTCGCAAGATGTTGTAGAGCGAACCGAATAGTCCGTGTTGATTCAGCAACGAGATGAATGGTTCCTGCATCCATTCCGCGGTTTTGATCAGATTGAGTCCAGCCTCTTGTTCAGGAACGGTGAAGGGATCGCGTTTCTTGAGTTCCAACTGCAGTTGGGAAGACGTGTGCGATTTCGCTTTTGCTTGTCGACGAAGTTGCCCGGGCGAAATTCCGAACTCGCGTCGAAACGCTTTTCCGAATGCGGCTTCGGATTGGTAGCCAGAATTTCGAGTGACTTCGGTCAAGGTTACATCACCGGTGCGAAGTCTCGCGGCGGCTCGCTGCAAACGCCACCAAGTCAGATACTCGAGGGGCGGTCGTCCCGTGATCGTTTTGAATCGTGCAGCAAAAGCTGATCGAGAGACGGACAACTCATTTGCCAATTCGGCGACTGTCCAGCGATGCTCGGGACGTTCGTGCATCAATTTCAACGCCGCCCCAATTTCGTCGTCTGCCATGGCGCGAAGCCAACCATTGCTTTCGCTGTTTGACTTGGAACAGTTTCCTCCCGATCTGAGAGCGGCAATGAACAATGCATTGACGATGCCCAAGCTCACCGACTTCCAGCCACCTCGCTGTTCCTCGATTTCTGTTCCTAAGCGACGAACCAGTTCGCTTGAAAGTGATTCATCATTCGACCGAACGATGATCGTCGAAGCCAAGTTAAGTACTGAGAGGCCGATGGAACCCGAAGTGAACTCAATTTGGCCAGTCGTGACTCGCGTGTCTTCGGAACGCGATTCGAGTCGGTGCTCCTGACCTTCGATGGCGAAGATCGTATCGCCGCTGTTCAGCGAATGCTCAGCGGCGGCGGACGTGAAACGGATTTGTCCGCTGACAACCGCGTAGAAGGACAGCCGCTGTGCTGCTACTGCCACTGTGGGGGAGGATCGGGGGATGGATGCAACCTGATGGACCCACGTCTTTCCTCCGCTCAGTGATTCTTCGAGGTGGGCAACCATCCCAGCAACACTCAAGAAATCAGCAAGAACGTCCATTGGCTTCGCCCCTCGCTTGGGAATGGCTGAGTTGCTCACATCGCCTAACTTTGGACGATCGGACTAGAAGTATGGTGATTTGGATATTTAAAGTCCATCTGACCGGTCGTAATATGGGCACATGTTTTGGATCAAGAACGATTGCACCATGAAGGCGAGCGAGTGATGAAAGCGAAACGAATTGGTTACTGGGTCACGTTGGCGTTGTTCTGTCTTGCGATGGCAGGCGGCGGATTTGCGGATTTGACACAGAACGCAGCCATCATGGAGTCGATGACAAGACTGGGATTTCCAAGCTATGTGGCGACCATCTTGGGCTTTTGGAAAATTGCTGGAGTGGTCGCTCTTTTGCTGCCAGGGTTCGGGCGGTTGAAGGAGTGGGCTTACGCAGGCTTCTTCTTCGATCTGACGGGAGCCACTGCGGCTCACTTGTTTGTCAAAGATGCGATGCCCGAGCCGATCGTGCCGTTGATCATCCTGGCAATCGGAATGGCGTCTTGGTATCTCCGCCCCGCGTCACGCTGCATTGGGCAGATGTCGATCGCAGCGGCCGCCGACAGGACGACGCATTCTGTCAGCGATTCATGAAGGCCTGATCAGGATCCGTCGAAGTGTGTTGTTCCCAAGGAGGGTTGAAATGTTACGCCAAAATTTCTTGAAGACGATCGCAATGGCAAGTGGAGCTGTGACGATAGGAGCCTCGCTGCAAGCGATGGCAGAGACATTGCCCGAAGATGGCAACGTGATGCCCGCTTTCTTCATCGGCCACGGTAGCCCTATGAACGCGCTGGGAGACAACGAGTTCACTCGCGGTTGGAAAGCGGCGATGGAGGACGTGCCCAAGCCTAAAGCGATCCTTTGTGTTTCTGCTCACTGGCTAACGCGTGGAACGTGGGTCACTGCAATGGACCGACCGAAAACGATTCATGATTTTGGTGGATTCCCTCGCGAACTTTCGGAAGCTCAGTACGCGGCACCGGGTGATCCTAAATTGGCCGGGCTGGTCAGCGACACGGTGAAAGGCACGCCCGTTGGTTTGGATCAAGGTTGGGGACTGGATCACGGTACTTGGTCGGTGCTCAAGCCTGTTTTCCCAATGGCAGACATCCCTGTGGTGCAAGTCAGCATCGACATTGCGAAACCGGGAGCGTGGCACTATGGATTGGCGAAGGAGCTGATGAGTCTTCGCCGTCGAGGTGTGTTGATCATCGGCAGCGGCAACATTGTTCACAATTTGGGATTGATGAACTTTCAAAACTTCGAACGAGGATTTGATTGGGCAATTGAAATCGATGAGACGATCAAGCAACTGATTTTGAATCGTGATCATGGCAAGCTTTGCGACTATCGATCGCTCGGCAAGTCAGCAAAACTCGCGATTCCGACACCTGATCATTACTATCCGTTGCTCTACGCATTGGCTTTGCAGGATGCAAACGAGGAAGCCACGATTTTCAACGACAAAGCAGTTGCGGGATCCATCACGATGACCTCTGTGCGGATCGGCTGACGGACGCGAACCGATTGAATCAACGCGGGAAATGGCAGCGTTTCGAAGCCATTTCATGTGTTTGCTTCGCCGTAGCCAAGAGGGGATACGGAGGATCGACCGAGCCGACAAAAGGACCGGCGGTCATTGCGGGCAGCGGTTTCTCCGATATCTTTTGGGGACCATGAGTGATCCCCAGCCCAATCCGCCCGAGTCAAATGGTTCGCTCGATTCCAACCGTTCGGCCGAGTCTGACAGTGCGCCTGTGTCGAAAGGGACGCAGCCCAGTGGCTCGCAGCCCAACGATCCGCTGCACGGCGTGACGCTAAAAGCGATGGTGGAATACTTGGTCGACGAGTATGGCTGGGAGCGGTTGGGGGAACGAATTCGCATCGACTGCTTCACGTACGACCCAAGCATCAACAGCAGTCTGAAGTTTCTTCGAAAGACAGAATGGGCTCGGGCCAAGGTCGAACGGCTGTACCTGGACTCAATCAGCTATGACGAACGGAAGGGCAAGCGAGCGTCTCAAGCTACGGAAACTCCCGCGATGCCGGGCAACGTTTGGGAACGTGCTCGACGTCGCGATGCGAACGACGACTGATTGGTCAATTCAATGCATTGTTTGCTCACCGCGGACGATCGAGCATTCAATTTTCCTCGGGTTTTAGTTTTCCCACCTGGACCGCCGCACCCATATTGGCGATGCCCGGGCCAAAGTAAGACTTTCCGAATGGCAGAATCATGGGTTCTTCCCAAGGACGGAATGGCACCATGGAAGCGATCTCGTCGAGTCGGTGGAGGATGTCTGGCGGCAGCGGACCTTTCGCGGCTGCCTTGACGCTGGTATCCAAATGATCCGCTGTCTTGCAACCGATGGGAATGGTCGAAATCGATGGGTTCGACAGCACGAAGCGGAGGCACAATTCAAACGCGGGCATGGCTGCTTGGTCGAGCAGCTCGTAGTAAGCAAGCAGTTGTTGTTGACGAGCCTCAGCCAACCAAATCGGTTTCGCGAGGACTTCGTTGTCAGCACGACGAGTCAAGAAGCCTTGCCCGTACGCCGACCCCAGAACGATGCCCATGTCGTTTTCGACTGCGGCAGGGATCACCGAGTCGGCTGCTTCACGGAAGAGCACGTTGTAGTTGAAAGCGGTCAACACGACGTCGAACCGATTGCTTTTGACCAATGACGTCAACTCAGTGACGGTGGTGCCGGCCAGTCCGGTGTAGCGAATCTTTCCGGCCGCTTTGAGTTCATCCATCAGATCCAATGCCGGACCTTCCAACGGTTCGTAGCTGGACCACCAAGGATATTGTTGCGGTCGGTCGGGTTCGTGCACCATCAATACGTCAATGTGATCACGACCGAGAAGGCGAAGGCTTTCGTCAACCGAGTGACGAAGTCCGTTGATGTCCTGAGGATCAAACGGCTGAGGTCGACCGCCTAGTTTGGTGGTCACGATTAGCGGTGCATCGATCCCCGCAATCGCTTCGCCCACGGTTGCTTCACTGTCAGCATAAGCAGGTGCGGTGTCGAGTGCGTTGACGCCCAGGTCCATCGCTCGTTGCATGATCCGTTTGGATTCGGCCACGCCGCCTGCAAGCGAAGAGGTGTAGAGCCCGCCGATTGATAGGACGCTGGTTTGAAGGTCGGTTCGACCGAGTCGTCTTGTTTCCATGATTTGATGCGTTGAGAGTTCGGGTTGGAAGTAGCCGAATGCTTTCACCTAGATAGGTTCTGCCGTGTTGGTCAGTGAAGGTTGGCAGGGTGTGATTGACGGAAGAATTTGCAGCCAGTTGTGCCGAGCAAACATGCCACATTCTCACGAAGAGTGGATTTCCGTGACAACGATGGCGGGTGAGCTCATCAAGTTGCTCGGTTGCGGACAAGTCTTGCGATGGCCAGTTCTTCATTGGTGTCGACCACCAGAGTGCGGACACGAGCGTCTGGTGCGGAAATATCGGCTGGGTCGTCGCAGCAGGATTGGTTCTTTTCCTCTGACAACGAAATTCCAAAATGCTGGAGTGAATCGCAAACCAACCCGCGGATTTCAGATGAATGTTGTCCGACGCCGGCGGTGAAGACCAACGCATCTAAACCGCCCAGGATGGCGATGTAGCTGCCGACCGTTTTGATGATTCGGCGAACGTATATGTCAATCGCGAGCGTTGCGGCTGGATCGCCAGCCTGCCGGCGTTTGAGTACTGTCCGCATGTCTTGGTCGCCGCACAGCCCAAGCAGTCCGCTTTTTCGATTCAGCGAGTTTCGTACATCGCTCGGTTCGAACCCGGCGTGTTCGGTCATATGAAGCACAATTGCTGGATCCAAATCGCCCGAGCGAGTTGCCATCACCAGTCCTTCCAGCGGCGTCATTCCCATCGATGTGTCCACGGCGTGACCGCCGATCGATGCGGTTGCACTGGCACCGCCACCGAGATGCAGTGAGATGATGCGAGATTCATCGTTGCCACCGATGAACCGGATCGCTTTCTGAGTGACGTACTGGTGCGACGTTCCGTGAAAACCGTAACGACGAACGGCATGTTTCTGATACCAGTCTTCGGGAACGGCGTAGCGATACGCGGCTGGTGAAAGCGTTGCGAAGTAAGACGTGTCAAAGACCAGGGTTTGGGGCGTTCCAATTCCGACCAAGCCTTCCACTACCGAGCGGGCGGCTGGATTGTGCAGAGGAGCCAGTGTGTCCAGCGTGCGCAGACGCTTCAGAACGTCAGGCGTAACGACGGTGGGTTCCAGAAACAGGTCGCCGCCTTGCACGATTCGGTGCCCGATCACGCAAACGTTGTTCAGCCCGACTTCGTCGATCGCAATCTTGGCAGCCACAATGTGGTTGATGGCGTCTCCGCCGGGTTGTCCAATTCGGTCGACCAATCCCGATGAGATGACTTCTTCGGTTTCGGCGTCAATGCACGCGTACTTCAGCGTTGTGCTGCCGACATTGAAAACCAAGACATTCATGAAGCCACCGTTTGTGCTTGGATGGCCGTGATCGCGACGGTGTTGACGATGTCCGTCACTGTGCATCCGCGAGAGAGATCGTTGACCGGTTTGTTCAATCCTTGCAGGACGGGACCAATTGCGATGGCACCCGCGGATCGCTGGACGGCTTTGTACAAGTTGTTGCCGGTGTTCAGGTCGGGGAAGACCAACACGGTGGCTTGTCCCGCGACGGGGTTGCCCGGCATCTTCGTTGCGGCGACGTCGGGATCGACGGCGGCGTCGTATTGCAGGGGGCCTTCGACCAGCAAATCAGGCCGTCGTTTGCGAACCATCGCCGTCGCCTCGCGCACCTTGTCAACATCTTCTCCATGGCCACTTTCGCCGGTGGAATAAGACAGCATGGCAATTCGCGGTTCAATGCCAAACTGCACGGCTGTTTCAGCACTGCTGATTGCAATTTCAGTCAGTTGCTCGGCGGTCGGATTGGGGATCACTGCGCAGTCACCGTACACCAGCACCCCATTCTTCAAACACATCAGAAATACACTGCTGACCACGTTGACATCAGGTCGCGTGCGAATGAATTCAAACGCGGGACGGATGGTATTGGCGGTGGTGTGAACCGCGCCGGAAACCAAACCGCCCGCCAAACCGCGATGCACGAGCATCGTGCCAAAATACGTGACATCGATCATTCGGTCATGAGCGATGTCGGTGGTGACGCCTTTGTGTTTACGAAGCTGATAGTACTCACTAGCGAACGAGTTCCTGAGTGGACTGGTCGCGGGATCAATGATCTCGAGCCCGTCGTTGGGAAGCATGACGCCCGCCCGCGCCGCCGCGGCGGCAATCAGATTGGGATCGCCGAGCAGTACCACATCGGTCACATCGCGACGCCGCAACACATCGACGGCTTGCAGGATTCGCGGTTCGGTTGCTTCGGGCAATACGATTTTGACGCGTTGTTGTCTTGCCCGCTGGATCAACGAGTGTTCAAACAGCATCGGCGTGATTCGCGGAACGATGGGAGCTTGCAGTCGATCGGCCAGCGAGTCCGTGTCGACGTGACGTTCGAAGACTCCGATCGCAGATTCAATCTTTCTCGGGGAGTGATCTCCGATTTCGGCGCGAACCTCAGCGGCCTTGGAGGCGACCGTGTAAGTGTCTTCAATAGCAACCAAAATCGGCAATGCGTTCGCGTTTTCCACTAAACGCCGGATGGATGGAGGTGGCAGGATTCCGCCGGTCAGTACGACCGCAGCCGGCGATGGTCCGTCGGGTTGCGAACAAGCCAGCACGCAGCCGACCAGGATGTCGCTGCGGTCACCGGGTGTCATCACCAAGGCCGCGTTGGACAACCGTTCCAAAAAGCCAGGCAGTTGCATCGCCGCGACTTTGCGAACCGCGACTTCACGATCCAGGGAGGACTCATCGCCAGAAACCAGTTTGGCACCGATGCCGGATTGAATTTCACGGACCGTTGGTTGGCGAAGCAACGGCTCATCGGGAAGAAAGTACAGAGGTGCTTTGGAATCCAATTTTGATGTCTTGATCGCCGCGTTCAGAGCAGTCGATTGATCGTCGGGGACTTTGTTGATGATCGTCGCGATCAACTGGGCGCCTCGATCCACAAAACTCTCGTTTCCAATCAGCACGGATTGAACGCATTCATCGACTGAGCGATCGCCCATTGCGTAAACAGAGAGAACTCGCGAACCGATGTTGGCGGCGATGTCCGCATTCAGTTCAAACTCCAACTCCGGTGCGAGGCCTTGGTAGCTGGTGCCTTCGACGACAACAAAGTCGGCCTTCGCTTCCAATGACTTGAAGCGTTGTTGAATGAGCTGAATGAGGTTGCTGTATCGGTCATCCGCCAACATTTGTCGGGCTTGTGCCCGTGTGACACCGAACATCTCATCGGCGGGAGTGACGATCCCATACCGGGATCGCATCATGCGGATGCTTTGGTCTTCGTTGGGGCCGACATGGACGACCGGGCGAAAGAAAGCCACCCGACCGAATCGCCGAGCCGCCAATTCCATCATCCCCAGGGCGACCATGCGTTTACCGGTCGCGTTGCCGTTGGTGCCAATGTAGACGCTGCGTTGAATCAAAGGTTTGCCGTGCCGCGAATAAGGTCATGACCATCCCGGATCGGATAGTCGCAGAGTTTGCTGGTCGCTCAGTCTAACAGTTGTGGGAGTGAACGCTCACCGTGCCAGGTGTCAGAATGCGAGCCGCCGAGTCGCTTTCGATTCAAGCAGGGAGAGTGGTGGAGCGTTGGCTATCGCTTTGAGGCGAGAATCACATGAAGTGCAGGGAACGCGATCTCGAGATCCATATTCGTGGGCATTTTTCGTTGGCCGTGTATGTTCGCAAGAGGGGTTGGTGATCACATCGATCGCTAGCGGAATGATGTTTGTCGATACGTTAACATCCGGCTCAGGGAGATCATTGGACGCTGTGCGTGAATTTCTGTTTGCGACACAAGGACGCAGATTGCGGCAGTTAAGATGAGCGAGTCGGCGTTCGCTGCGGTTCTCGAGATCCACTGTGACGTGAACAGCAAATGTGAGCTGGATGTGTGGTGATCCCCAACACTCGCTATCGCATGAGTGCTGGGGCTTGTCCCGGCCAAGTAATGAACGGGAAAGGGTCTCGGGTACCTTTTGTGCGAAGCACCCAATGGGCCGTTCCGGCAAAGGATTGCTGACACTTATTTTTCGACGGTTCCTAAGAGCCTGCGGATTCCAAGAGTGGTTCGAACAAAATTAACTGACCTAAACGCTGATTGCTCATTTGATATGAATCGTATTCTTCGTGTTGTCACGCCATTGTGGATGCTTCTTGCTTGCTCTGTGCTTGCGACCGAAGTGGAAACGGCCCCGCAAACAACCCTTCGGTTGTCAGGGATGTTCGCGGACCAAATGGTGTTTCAAAGACAATCCAACGCTCCGATTTGGGGAACGGCAGATCCTGAAGCGATCGTTTCGGTGACCCCGTCGTGGTCGAACGAAACGGTTCAGGTCATCGCTGATTCCCAGGGGAAGTGGAAAGCCAAAATCAAAACACCGTCAGCGGGCGGCCCGTTTCAGGTTCGCATCACCAGTGGTGATCAAACGCTGCAACTGAACGATGTGTTGGTGGGAGAAGTGTGGATTTGTTCCGGCCAGTCAAACATGCAGTGGAAGATGCGTGGCTTTGGTGTGGATCATTTCAAAGAGGATGTTGTCCGAGCCAAGTACCCGCAGATTCGTTTCTGTGATGTGCCTCAGATGTTGGCTTTGGAAGGACAAGACGATGTCCAAGCGAAGTGGACCACTTGCAGCCCGCAGACCGTTCTGAACTTCAGTGCGGTGGGCTATTTCTTTGGTTCGCGTTTGCACCAAGAGCTCGACGTGCCCATTGGATTGATCTCGACCAATTGGGGCGGATCATCGGCCGAGGCGTGGGTCAGTCCTGAAGTATTGAAGGAACACTTTCCCGAGTTCGATGAACTGTTCGCGACCAATGCCAAGTTGGCGGACGAAGTCGGGATCACGTTTGGACGTGGTCAGAAAACACCGCGGGGTCTGAATCAACGCAACCCAAGCGTTTTGTACAACAGCATGATTCGGCCGTTGATTCCGTTCTCTTTTCGTGGGGTGATCTGGTACCAGGGCGAATCCAATGTCAAACAGCCCGAACAATATCGCACTCTGTTTCCAGCGTTGATTCGTGACTGGCGAAGTCGTTGGGGTGCCGGCGATTTTCCGTTCTACTTTGTGCAAATCGCTCCTTTCGCTTACAAGCAAGAACCGATCAGTGCGGCTTACTTGCGGGAAGCACAATTGATGTCGTTGTCGGAACCCAACACCGGGATGGTTGTCACGATGGACATTGGTGACCCGAACAACATCCATCCGAAGAACAAGAAGCCAGTCGGGGAGCGACTGGCTGGATTGGCGCTGGCACGTGACTACGGGCGTCAAGATTTGGTGGATTCAGGACCGCTCTTTCAGCGTTCTGAAGTTGAAGGTGCATCGATTCGTCTGCACTTCAAACATGTTGGTGGCGGGTTGAGTACGACGGACGGGAAGGCACCGAGTCATTTTGTCATCGCCGGGGCCGACCAAACGTTCGTCGCAGCCGACGCTGAGATCGACGGGGACAGCATCGTGGTTCATAGCGATGCGGTCGCGAAGCCGGTTGCCGTGCGATATGGCTGGGGCAGCGGCGACACGCCCAATTTGTCAAATCAAGATGGCCTGCCGGCTTCCTCGTTTCGAACCGATGATTGGCCAATCACTGCCGGGAAACCCTGATCATGAGAACGACAAACATGAATGAGACTCGAACAATTCGTTTGTGGGTGGGGTTGTTGTTGACGTTTTGCTGGAACGCCTGCCTGGTTTCCGCCGAGGCAGCGGAGCAACCACACATCCTGTTCATCATGGCCGATGACATGGGATGGAAGGATTTACACTGCCAGGGCAACGACGTGTTGCGGACACCAAACATCGATGCGTTGGCAGAAGCGGGGGTGCGTTTCGACAATGCCTATGCCGGATCCACGGTTTGCACTCCGACACGAGCGTCTTTGATGACGGGGCTGGCACCCGCGAGATTGCACATCACCCAACATGGGGCGGATAGCAAATCTTTCTGGCCGGATGATCGTCTGATTCAACCTCCGCCGACCAATCATGAACTGCCGCACGAGACCACCACGATGGCGGAGCGATTGAAAGCGGCAGGGTACACCACCGGTTTCTTTGGCAAATGGCATCTGGGCGGCGACAAAAAGTACTGGCCAACCGAGCACGGTTTTGATGTGAACGTTGGTGGTTGCGGGCTGGGTGGACCACCGACTTACTTTGATCCTTATCGCATTCCCGCCTTGCCACCTCGCAAGGAAGGCGAATATCTGACCGATCGTTTGGCGGATGAAACGATTGCGTTCATGCGCCGTGAAAAAGACAAGCCGATGTTCGTGTGCCTGTGGACTTACAACCCTCACTATCCATTTGAGGCACCGGAGGACCTGATCGAGCATTACAAAGGCAAAGAAGGTACCGGTCTGAAGAATCCGATCTATGGTGGCCAGATCGAAGCCACTGATCGCGGCGTCGGACGTGTGCTGCGTGAGTTGGATTCGCTCGGGATCGCGGACGAGACTTTAGTGGTGTTCACCAGTGATAATGGCGGTTGGTCGGGTGCGACGGACAATCGACCGCTTCGGGAAGGCAAGGGTTTTTTGTTCGAGGGTGGTTTGCGGGTGCCGTTGATCGTTCGTTGGCCAGGTGTGACCGAAGCGGCGACGGTGAACGAAACCCCTGTGGTCAGCATGGATCTGACAGCAACGATCTTGGACGCCGCGGGGGTGAGTCTCGCCAACGGTGAATCCCTCGATGGCGAATCATTGCGGCCGTTGTTCAGCGGTGGCAAATTGGAACGCGACGCCTTGTACTTTCACTACCCGCACTTTGCGTTTCACAAAGACAATCGCCCTGGTTCCGTGATTCGCAGCGGTCAATACAAGTTGATTCTTCGTCATGACGACGATTCGGTCGAACTGTACGACTTGCAGAACGATCTGAGCGAGACAAGCGACCTGGCCGCGGTCCACCCGGACGTTGCTCAGGAGTTGAAGGGTCGGTTGATGGAATGGCTGGAGGCAACCGGCGCGGGAATGCCAGAAAAGCGATAGGCTGTCTTCCGCGAAATGCAGAAGCGGTGCCGTTGTTCAACCGCAACGACATCCGGACCATGACATGCGGTTGATCGACTGACCTTCCGCGAGAGAGACTGGGAGGCGATGTTGGGGGCGTCTCCCTCTGTCTTTCAACCACAACGATTTTTCAGGAATGCTCCCGCGTGACGATCGCCATCGCTTTTAGTTGGGGTGTGTTCGTCATCGTGGCGATTCAGGCTGCTTTTTCGCTGATGTTTGTCGTGTGGATGTCACGACGAGCCCGGTTGTCTGAACCGAGCTTCACACCCAAAGCCGCGGTCATCCTGTGTCTCCGCGGTGCGGATCCATTTTTGAGGCAGTGCCTTCAGCACTTGCTCGATCAGGATTACCCGGAGTTTCAATTGCATGTGGTGGTGGATAGCCAAGAAGATCCTTCGCGAGCCATTCTGCGCGACTTTGAATCGGACGATCGGGTGCGGGTCAGCGTCTTGCATGATCCGCCGGAGACATGCAGCCTGAAGTGCGGCTCGATTGTTCAAGTGATTCGAGAACTGGATCCATCGTTTGAGGTCATCGCACTGTGTGATGCCGACACGGTTCCCCACCGAACGTGGTTGGCCGAGCTTGCGGCACCACTTCACGACCCAACGGTGGCGGTCACCACCGGCAATCGTTGGTACCAACCTCAAGATCCAACCGGGGCATCGTTGGTTCGATATCTCTGGAACATTCCCGCAGCGATCAACATGATCGTCTTCCGAATCGCTTGGGGTGGAAGCCTGCTCATTCGTCGTCAGGTCATCGACGAAGCCGGTTTGCTCAAGAAATGGTCGCGTGCATTTTGCGAAGACACGATGCTCGACCGAGTGGTGCGTCGCCACGGGTATCGGCAGGTCTTCGTTCCCAACGTGATGGTCGTGAACCGGGAAACGTGCACCTTCTCTGATTTGATGAACTGGGTGCCTCGGCAGTTGTTGACCGCGAAGCTTTATCATTCGAGTTGGCCGGCGACGGTCGGCTACGGCATCATCTCGTCGGCCATTCCGTTTCTCGCGGCGGTCGTCGCGATTGTGGGTTGGATGCAATCTGATATGGAATCGGTGCGGGTCGCGTTTTTCGCGTTTTTGGCCTTCGAAATTTCGAATGTCGTGCTGGTGTTGATGTGTGAAACCAGTTTTCATCGAAGCGGGGGCCTTAGCGAAACCGCAACGAATGGGTTGCCCGTGGCGTCACTCGTGAAACTGCCGTTTTGGATCGTTGTCAGCCAGATCGTCTCGCCGTTTTGGTTTTGCAAGTGTTTCTTGACGAAGAGCGTGAAGTGGCGTGGCATCGTCTATCACATTCGTGGCGACAAGATTCAACGTGGGCCGCACACCGTTTATTCCCAACCCACGCCTAAAACTCGATCGCTGTGATTCCTTGATAGAGATTCTCTATTAAGCACATGAGCGGGAGTCATTGGGGTTGATCACGTAGCGGCGTCTCTCCGAGACGCTTTCATTTGCGAGTCTCAGAGAAACTCGCCTACGTGAGGTTCTACCCGGTCATTCCTGCAGCCCTCTTTAGGACTGGATGACTTTGCGGGTTAGGTGGTTTGCTTGGGAGGTAACGGTATTGCTGTCAGGCCCGTCCTGCGACTCCGATAAACGTTAAGGTCCAACAACCTCAAGGCATGCATCCGAGGACTCAGCGAACCACGAATGCGTACTTCGCGATCATTCGAATTGACTCACCGTGCGATGGCTTTGATGCTGGTCGCATTGGTGGCCACCAGTTTCCCGGGATGCCGGACGTGGATCCCGCGTGCGCCACAGCGACCCGGGATGACCGCGTCAGATTGGGCCGCGATCTCGCTTGAGAAGCCCGTTGGAGAACTTGTCGCCGGGCAGCCCAACCAGCCATCTGAAATCGTGACGGTTTCGCATTTTGAATCTTTGGGGCAGCGATCGCCACCAACAGCCGACGAGTTCGATCAATTGACGCCTTGGCAATTGTCATTGGACGAAGCAATCCAGTTGGCACTCGGAAACAGCCAGGTCATTCGTGACCAAGGCGGCCGAGTGTTGTCGTACCCGGACATGGTGCGAACGACATTGGATCCAGCGATGCTTCGCAACGATCCGAATTTGGGACTTGATGCGAGCCTGTCGGCTTTTGATACCCAGTTTCAATCGAGTTTTGTTTGGAACGGCGATGGTAACTCTGTCAATTCAGCTTTTTCAAACGGCCAGTTTGGCGTCTTTTCCCAACCCGAAACGCTGGCGAGGTTGGGTGTCGGCCGCATCCTGCATTCAGGAACTCAGGTGTCGATCGGCGGCATCGGTGGCTACGACGAGGAATTGGCTGGTGGACTGTATGCGGCTTATGGAGCGGAGGTTCGGCATCCGCTGATGCGAGGATCGGGAACCGAAATCAACGAGATCGCCGGACCGCAGGCCAAACCCGGTGTGTACCGAGGCATCCGGATTGCCCAGATCGATCATCAGCAGGTCACTCTGGAAGTGGAGCAGGCTGTTTCTGAATTGGTGCGAGATGTCTCGATCGTCTATTGGGAGTTGTTCTTCGCCTACCAAGATTTGGAAGCCAAACGAACAGCGATGGAAAACACTCGCCAAGCGTGGCAATTGGAGCAGCAACGCGTTGAACAAAGAGTCAGCCCGCCCGACGTGGAAGCGGTGGCGAGGCAGCAGTTTTATTCTGCTGAGGCGGCTGTTCGTAACGCAATCTGCGGCACGGTTCCTGGCAAAACGGGCGTCTACAACGTTGAGCTCCAACTGCGGACGTTGCTGGGGCTTCCTGCGTGCGACGACCGTTTGATTCAACCCATCGGGCCTCCGCTGCAGGCACCGATCCGGTTTGATTGGCATGAAAGTGATGCGTTGGCACAAGGCAGCCGAATCGAGCTTCGGAAACAACAGGCGGTCATCGCCAAGCGTGTTCTCGAAATCAAGGCGGCGAAGAACCTGCAACGTCCCCAGTTGGATTTCATCGGGCAGTATCGACGACTGGCAGATGATCCAACCAATGACACTGAACTGTTTGACAGTGCGTTGCAAGGTTGGCAGGTGGGTGTGGACTACAGCCGGCCGGTGGCGAACCGACGAGAGAACGCAGCGGTTCGACACGCTCAGCTTCAGTTGCAGCGTGAGCGAGCAATCGCAGAGGAACAGCGTCGACAGATCTCGGCACAACTTCGCACCACGTTCATCGGTCTGGATCGCGCGTATGGCACCATGAACTCGATGGCAAAGAGTCGTGAAGCGTCACTGGTTCGGTTGGCTGCTCAATCACAACGGCATGCCGCGGGTGACATCCAAGTGGAAGATGTGTTGGAAGCTCAGATCCGAGCGACGAAAGCGGAAACCGAATTTCAACGCAGTGTCGTCGACTACAACCTCGCCTTCATCAAAGTCCACCATGCTCGTGGCACTTTGATGCAAGCGATGGGGGTAGGATTTGCCCAGCCAACATACGACGAGTGTCGATTCGCTTTGAACTCGGCTTCGGTGTTTGCCCGACCTGAAAACCTCGACAACAATGTGACTGGTACTCGAATCGCCAGCCCATCCGCGTCGCAGCGAAAAGCAATGCCGCAACCGGGAACGTTTCGTTAACACGTGTGGCGGACGTTTGTGATCCAGCGATCCGTCTAAGCCGGTGCGGGGAGGATCGGAGACAACCACGTGAGCCCCGGTTGCATGAGGGAACCGTGGCGAACGCCAAACGGCTCACATAATCGCTGGCACTTACCGAAGCGTTTTCACTTTCGGAATGATTCTGGCTAGCGTGGTGCGTTTGACTTCGCCAACCACGACCGGTGAATTTGGGTCCAGGCCGGTTCCGATCACTTCGGTTTGCACGCCGTCGTCGATACCGACAAGCACTGAGATCGGGCGAACTTTTCCGTCTTGTGAGGGGACCCAAACGTAGGCGGTGTCACCTTTGCCGGGGCCGTTGGAATCCTCTCGAGGAGAGATCAAGTCGGTGGCGATGGATTGTTCCATCAATTCGGATTCCGGCCACCACTGAAGAGCACCGGTCGGAACCAGACACGCTTGCTCACGCTTGGTGATTTCGAATTCGACATCCGTGGTCATGTGTGGCAAGAGTTTCAAATCGGTTTGGTCGATCGCCACCATCACGTCGTAAGTCACAAAGTTGCCGTGCATCCTGGCGTTGAGCAAGATCTCTTTGACATGACCTGTCATCACTTGATCGCGATGGGCATCCACGGTGAACGTAACAGGTTGCCCTCGTTGCACCTTGCCGATATCGCTCTCGCTCACGGACGCCCGAATCTGCATTTGGTCGAGGTCTTTGGCCAGCAAAAAGAGCCCCGGATGACCGACGCTGACATACTGACCCAGGTTGGCTCGTC
This sequence comes from Rhodopirellula baltica SH 1, assembly GCF_000196115.1. Taxonomy (NCBI): domain Bacteria; kingdom Pseudomonadati; phylum Planctomycetota; class Planctomycetia; order Pirellulales; family Pirellulaceae; genus Rhodopirellula; species Rhodopirellula baltica. The sequence goes on along the minus strand of NC_005027.1, from coordinate 5,190,894 downwards.
GATCGATCACGATGCCATCGATCGGGGAGCGAATGTTTGTGTTTTCCAGACTGACCTTGGCGTGATGAACCTCCGCTTCGGCTTCTTCCAATTTGGCTTGTCCCACCGCGAGCATCGCGGTTGCCATTTCATGGGCGGTCACGATCTCATCGTAGACGCTCTGTGAGTTGGTTGATCGCAGCTGATTGGCTCGATCAAGGTTGCGTTGCGATTGTTGGGACTGGGCCTCCAAGCGAACCAAGTCAGCCGCAGCCAACCGGTAGGCGGCAGTGGCCTTTTCCAAAGCGATCTCGTACTGCTGAGTGTCCAGTTGGAAGAGCACGGTGCCTTTGGTGACGCGTGAACCAACGCCGATCGGTTTGTTTGGATCGCGAGAATCGATGCCAAAGCGGACGATCTTCCCGGCCACATCGGGGCCCACTTGAACGACTTCGTCGGGTTCGATCGTTCCCGTGGTGCCAACGGTGATCACGAGGTCTCGCTGCTCGACGTTGACGGTGCGTAGTTCCGGCAGGTCGTTGCGTTGGCTGAACAGACGCAATCCGATTGCCGCCACAAACAAGCAGCCAACGGCGGACATGCCAATCAAAAGACGGGAAGGCAGCGAGCGATTTTTAGCGTGGTGACTCAAGCGGTCGTTCCTTGCCTCGACATGACATTCATGCGTCCGTCAACGAGTTTCACCGCACGATCCGCGGCAAAGAAGTTTGGTTTTTGTTCGACAGCTCAATGATCGAGCCCAGACATCGATGATCGATCGTTCTTGTTTGGACGCACGTCATCAACGTTCTTCCGTTTAGCAAAGCCCGCTCGGCGAACCAATAGCAGTCGGGGGATCAGATGGCGGTGCGATGAAGAATCGGAATGATTTAAGCGGCGAGAGTGGACTTCGAGTTGTTGGTTCGCTCGTGGCCAAAGTTGACCTCATCACCGTGTTTGCGTAGTTTGCTGCCGGTCCGTTCCTCCTGATTCGCTTTTCGCGGCCTCGCTTCACCATGTTCGCATGACTCTTCTTCACTTCGCGACGTTTGCGTTCTGGGTACTGATCGGATTTGCTGCGGTCAACGCACTGTGCACCACGTTCTCGCTGGTGGCATTGTTCCGCCACCGTCGTGAAACACCCGACGACGACAATCTGCCTCGGGTCGCTGTTTTGCTGTGTCTACGAGGAGCCGATCCCAATTTGGCGGGCGGGCTGCGGAGACTGATGAAACAGCAGTACCCTGATTACGAAGTCTTCATCGTGATCGATTCCGATACCGATCCGGCGTGGGGAGTCGTGAAACAGAGCGCCGACAACGCGGAAGGCAAATCCACCGCCTGTCAGGTTCACGTCTCGACGCTTCGCCAGCGACTGGAGACTTGCAGTCTGAAGTGCAGTTCGCTGGTGCAGCTTTTGGATCAGATCGATGATTCGTTCGAGGTGGTTGTGCTTGCCGATTCCGATCTCGAAAGCCATTCCACTTGGCTGCGTGAATTGGTGGCTCCGCTAGCCGACCCGCGCGTCGGTGCCTCCTTTGGCAACCGATGGTTCCTTCCGAGCCGTGGTTGGATGGGATCACTCGTGCGTCAAGTTTGCAATGCAATCGGCGTCGTCACGATGCATCTGGGACAAATTCCCTGGGGAGGTTCTCTGGCGATCCGGGCATCGGTGGTGAAGGAGAGTGGGCTGCGTGAGACACTGACCCGATCAATTGTCGACGATGGTCCCGTTCGAGTGGCGCTCAAGAAGCAAGGGTTGAGGCTTCAGTTTGTCCCATCATTGTTGATGGCCAACCGAGAAGACTGTGATCTGCGGTTCGCTCACAGTTTTCTCACACGGCAATTGAAATGGACGCAGACGTACATGAGCAGCCAATGGCCGATCATGCTGGTTTACACGTTGGGTGTGCTTGGCATTTACATGGCCACGTTGGTGCTGGCCATCGGTTGCGTGCTGATCGGATACCACGTGGAAGCGTTTTGGTTTGCGGCCGGGGCTGCTATCTACAGCGGGGCGGTCATGACGCTCTGGTTTTTGTTGGACGTGGCTGCTCGCCGAATCATTCGGGCACAGGGCGAGCCCGTTCCCAGCATCCTTGGCGTCCAATTGTTGAAGCTACCCCTTGCGATGCTGTTGGCCGTTGTCGTTCACGTCTCTGCCATGATTTGCGCTACGCTTCTCAGACGGGTGATTTGGCGAGGTGTCACCTATGAAGTGCACGGGCCCAGCGAAGTTCATCTGCTAAGCGACGGGGTGATGACGGCGTCACTTGAGCCAGCCAACGTGTCCCTTTGAAATTCGCGTCATTTCGAGTTTTGAAGCTCAACCAGAAGCGACTTGATCGTGCGAACGATGCCCGGCCACGCTTTGGGATGCCAACCGAACTGGATGGTTCGCAGCAACGCTCGCGAAGCGATTCGCCAGTCGCCGGAATACACCGCACGACCACACAATGTCATATACAGTTCAGCGGCTCGATGCTGTTCGGTTGATTGGGGTCGTCCGGTCGACATTGCATCTTTCCAAAACCGATCGACCGTTTGGACTGGCGTGGGGACCGTGCTGGTTCGCAGATAGAAACCGACTTGTACGAGGAGCGGACCCAGATCAAGAGGCGGAGAGTTATGGAGCTGCGACTTGGCGTTTGGACTCTTTTCAGAAAGGTAATGTCGCCAAACGGAAATCCACCAATGCAGCGAAGCGGTCAGCTCGTTGGAGTCCGATTGACTCTCATCACCAAGCGTTCCAAACGCACCGATCATCTTTCGGACTTCTTCGGGATCTGAGCCTGCCGCTTCCGTCCAGCTTGCGAAGTGATACAAGCAATCGTGAGCGATTCGTCGGCCATCGTTTCTGGAATACGAACGAGTTCGCTGAAGTTGCTGAGCGGCTGCTTCGGTGTTTTCGATGTGGAACAAGTGCCAAGCCAGCCACATGCTGGAGTAGTATCGGACGGACCGTTTGTTCCGTTGGATCGCAGTAGGAACCAGCGGATTGCGGTAGAACTTGTCTAGCACGATCGTGGCATATTTGACCTGGTCCAAACCGTTGCGGCGAATGGTGCTGAAGCTGTGCCGTCGGTAACACAGCGTGGACGCTTTCTGCCATTGAAAGGTGCAGCCGGCCAGAGACAGTCGGAGCAGCAAATCGACATCTTGCGACTGAAGCAGTTCAGGATCGAACCCGCCCACTCTTTCGAGCCAATCGCGACGAAATAGCATCGAGCCGAGCTTGGCGGGTTTGTGTACCAACCAAGTGTTCAGATCGAGTTCGGGAGCATCGATCCAAGGTTCGATCACCTTGGTCACGGCGCCGTTTTCGTCCGTGATGTTCCAACCACTGTGCACCGCACCCAAATCGGGATTGGCATCGAGAATCTCGGATTGGTGAACAAACTTTCCGGGCAGGAACCAATCGTCGGCATCCAAAAAGGCCACGTAGTCTCCGGTGGTTTCGCGTAAACCGACGTTCCGTGCGACAGCCGATCCCGAGTTGGATTGCCGGATGACCTGAATGCGATCTGAGAATCTCGCCAGCACTTCGGCAGTGTTGTCGGTCGATCCATCATCGACCACGATGATCTCGGTGTTGCCGACGTTCTGATCGAACACGCTCTGCAAAGCTTGTTCGATGAATGTCGCATTGTTGAAGGCGGGGATCACAACGCTGATGCACGGTCGTGAATCGCGAGCTGATTTTGCACCGACTTCGCTTTCGTTCGCCATGTTGCAGAAGGCCGCGAAGTAGTGTTCAAAGGTGGCACGGAAGAAGACGCTGCGTAGGGGGCACGATACCAATTTCGCACTCAATGGCACAGTTGTGGGATCGGCACCAAGAAATGGGCTGGATGTCATGATTCAAAGCCGCAACATCTCATCCGGTGGCGTCGGCAGTCGCCTCCTTTGCCGATACATTGTCGGCAAACGCAATCACCAAGGACCGAGTCTTCGAAAGCACCGAGATGAACAATGGCCGCCTCGCGGTTTACGAATGGAATGCGTGGGAGCTGTTTTCGATTTGCGAATGGCGACCCGATGCGTACCGAATCAAGGCTCATCCGGATGACGAAGTGCAGGACGTGCTGGATCGTTTGCCACCGGACACCTCCGATTTCTTGGTGCAAATCAACCTCAGTCGGCAAGCGTTGTTTCCAAGGCAACGCAGCGAGCTTTTCGAGACACTTCAGAAGCAAGGGATTCGCACGTGGAACGCCAACGTCGACGACATGACCAAGCGATTTGTCCAAGGTGAGTGTCAGCGACTCGGGCTTCCGACCACCGCAGCGACCCGGGACGGAGATCCGGACGAGAAGTTGATTTTGAAATCCGATTGCAACCACGGTGGCCGAAACGAACGACGGCTCGATCTGGAGACTCGCCGTCGTCTTGGATTGCCACCTGAATCGACATTGATTGATGGCAGCCTGGATTACCCCGTCATGAAGCGTTCGGAATTGACCGACCAGTGGGATGATCCGGGGCTCGTTGTGGAACGGTTGATCGAAAACTCCCGAGGCATCTACTATCGAGCCTACGCGATTGAGGGTCGATTGGTGATTTCTCGCTTTGTGCCACCGAATCCCGACCATCCCATCCAGCGAATTGAAGGTGCGAAAGCAAGACGCAACTTCCTGTACGAGGACTACACCCAACTTGTTGGTGCATCCAATTCAGACGATGGCCTGCCGGCTCGCTTGAAATCCGTCGTCGCCTCGTTCTTGGTTGGGATCCAGCTCGACTTTGGTGCACTCGATGTGGTCGAGGACAATGAAGGAAACTTTTACATCATTGATCTCAACATCACCCCGTATTGGGGAAAGCCTGGGCAACGCAAAATGACGAGGTTTCTCCGTGGGGAACGATCGCTGCGAGAGAAGCTATCAAAACGAATGACGCGATGGATCACCGGGTGTTGTTCCAATGCCAAACACCCAGCATGAACACACCTCGTTTGACTTTCTTTCTTGATTCAACGACGCATCGCTGATGTCACTCACCTACCCGCTGACCCATTTTGAAGAGCTGATGCTGCATCAAGACAGCAACGCTTTTCCGACGAACTGTTTTGTTCGGATGCGGTTCCGCGGGTGTCTCGATGAGACCGGGTTTCGCACGGCGGCACTCACAGCGGTTGCGCGACACCCGTTGCTACACGCCCGGGTGCAGCGACATCGTGGACGGTATCACTGGCACGTCGATGAACCCAATCCCAGCATCACTTGGTGCGATCAAGCCAACGACGAACAACCCGCGTTTCGCCGATTGGACCTCGAATCGGAACACGGATTGAAATTCGCGGTTTGTTTGCATGAGCACGAATCCGAGTTGATGGTCCAGTTTCATCATGCTTGTTGCGACGGCCTCGCGATCTTTCAGGTGGTGCATGAATTGCTGTTGGCCTACGCGATGCAGGTCGATGAAAAGGCGGGCGTTTCGCTACCGGAGATCGACCTGAGTTTGCTTCAGAACCGTGGTTCGATTGGATTGACGAGGGGCAGCTTTCTGCGGCTTGCCTCCCGCCAGGCCGTCGGTCTTCGTGGGGTCTGGCAGTTTTTGACGCGGAAACCGTCGCAATTGTTGCCGCATCGAGTGCCCCAGCGAGATGAACCTGCCCCGCCGAGTTTCCCGTCGGTGATTGCCCATCACTTTCAGCCGGATGTTTCAGCTGGCGTGAGACGAGCGGCCAAACTCGCGAAAGTGACCCAGAATGACCTGTTGATCCGCGATCTGTTTCTGGCGTTGGAGGAGTTTCGTCGATCGCACGGTGTTCACGATCCAACCGCCTGGTTGCGATTGATGATTCCGGTCAGTATGAGACGGAAGCATCAATACCAAGCACCCGCTGCTAACATCGTCAGTTCCGTGTTCCTGGACCGACGGGCGATTGACATGGAGGAACCGGAGCACCTGCTTCAAGACCTCAGCGAAGAGATGAGTCTGATCAAGCATCGGCAACTCAATCATCTGTTCCTGTATTCCCTGTGGGCACAAAGGATGTTGCCGCAAGGATTGCAGCGGACCGCGAGACCGAAACGCTGTCAGACAACGGTCGTCTTCACCAACCTCAGTCGCGTTTTCGCGAGATCACCTTTGCCTCGCATCGACGGTCGGCTGCAATGCGGGGATGTGGTGCTGCTTTCCGTCGAAGCAATCCCGCCGATCGCGAGACACCTGAATGCGGCTCTGGGCGTCAGTTGGTATGCAAATCAAATGACGATCACGCTGCACCACGATCCACGAGCGGTTTCCCACGAAGCCGCCGGCGAGTTGCTAGGTGGATTGGTTCGGCGAATGAGAGAATCCGCGAAGGCGAAGTGACACTTGTTTCCCGGCTGTTCCCAAAACAACCAGGGAGATGTGCGCGATGCAGAACGTGCTTTGTGATTCCGTCGCTCTGTCTTGTCTCGTCGGATCGCCCTACAATCCGCTTTCTGTTGAATGGATTCACGTTGGGGGCTCTCTTCCGCTGGTCAATTCGTTCATGCTGAAGCGTACGACTCAATACACCTCCCTATTGGGCTTATCGGATGACCCACACCGATCAATCGGTCGCACCTGCGGCATCGCCGGAAGCCGAGTCGCAGGCGAGGGACGCTGTCAGCGAGGTGGAGCCCTACGAGTTCACGGAAATCGCGATGCCGATCATCGCCATGCATGTGCTGGCATTGTTTGCATTCATTCCTGAATTCATCACCGGAACCAACGTGTTGTTGCTGATGATCAGCTTGGTCGTCTTCAGCAACGGAATCACGCTTGGCTACCATCGCTTGTTGACGCACAAAAGCCTGCGAGTTCCCAAGTGGTTGGAATACGGCTACGTCGGGCTCGCGTTGTGTTGCCTGCAGGAGTCGCCGGCCAAGTGGGTTTCAACGCATCGACGCCACCACAGTCATTCGGACGAGCCGGATGACCCGCATTCACCAACTGCTAGCTTTTGGTGGTCACACGTTGGTTGGTTGCTTTGGAAGCGAAAAGGGCAGCATGAATTCCGAACGGATGATCGCTACTGCGCGGATATCATCGCTGATCCGTTCTACGCACTCATGGAAAAGTACCCCGATCTGCCGGCGGGAATCTACATCCTTCACGCAGGTGTGATTTGGTTGCTTGCCTCAGCACTTTTTTTGGTTGATAACAGTTTTGTATCAGCGGTTTGGCAAGGTGCGGGGCTCGTGCTTTGGTGCGTTGTTCTGCGAACTGTCATGATTTGGCACTTTTCATGGTCGGTCAATTCGCTAACCCATTGCTTCGGCTATCAAAACCACAAGACATCGGACCAAAGTCGAAACAATTGGTTGGTTGCCATCGTGAGCAACGGCGAAGGCTGGCACAACAACCACCACCATGATCCCGCGAGTGCATCGGTCCAGCACAAATGGTGGGAATTTGATGCAACCTATCTTCAAATTCGTGTTCTTAAACGACTCGGATTGGCCACGCACGTGATTGAGCCTCGGCAATTCCGCAAGGGGTCCGTTGAGCCAGACAACCCCAGTCGCCTGAACAAACAGACGGGGTAAGGATTTCACTGTCGTGTTTCAACGACTTGGTTCGTCGCGTTCGGTTGTGACAGACAACATGAAATTCGCGTAGGCATCGGCGCATTGATCGACGGCGTGCCATTTGGCAATGTGATTGGCTGCTGCCGAGCCTGTTTGCTGGCGAGCATTTTCATCACAGGCGAGCGAGCGAAGGGCGTTCGCGAGTCCTGCATGGGAAGAAATCTCGATGGGGATCCTCACCAGCGAGTCACCCGGGTAGTCCAACGCAGATCCGGAATCGAAGACGACACAGGGCTTGCCCGCACCCATCGCTCTGATCAGCGTTGCCGATGATTCGCCAGCAGAAGGGAAGCGGAGGTTCACCACAACGTCACTGTGGTCGATGAAAGCTTGGAAGGTGTTCATATCGACTCGGCCGGTTACGTGCATGTGGTTCGCCAGTCCGGATTCGATGGTGAGCTCCCTCAGGCCGAGTGAATCAGGCAGCTCGCCGACCACCCACAATTCAAACGGCGGAATTTGCTCTTTGATGGCAGCGAGTGTGGAGATGAGACTGTCCAATCGCTTCTGGACGGTTGCCAATCCCAGCGCGACGAAGATCAGTCGATCAGGGTGCATTCCAAGTCGCTTGCGAACGTCGCTCGCGTTCGTTTCTTCGCAATCAGTTGAACGCGAATATTGCAGTGGGATTCTTTGAACGGGAATATCGGGTAGCAGGTCTCGGACTCGGTACATCGATTCGAAGGAATGCACGATCACGGCTTTCGCGTTCTGCAGGGCGGGGGCCGTCATCGGCAAGCCGAACCGAAAGGCATCGCCTGACAATTCACGCTCGGCGAGATCGGCGATCACTTCGCCCAGCGGCCCGTGGTGTTCGACAGCGAGTTTTCGAAAGGTGTCTGAATCGCTTCGCCGAAGCATTGTCTGTTCGAAGAGATGGTGCAGGACCCAGTCGTGCAGCACGACCACACCTGGCTGCTGCATGGCCTCTTGAAGGATGTATTCGTGAATGTGGCTGTTGCCGAGATGGTACAGGCGAGGTGTCGCACGGTCGCGTTCCTGATTGGACTTCCATTCGCTGAGTCGCTCGAACGGGAAACCGAAATGCTCCGGAGTCGGTGCATCGTCGGCAATGATGTAGATGGCGTTCAGTCGGGAAGCCAGTGACGGAGCCAGTTCGGCGGCATAATCCGCGATGCCAGAGGCGGTTGGCGGAAGCGGGGTGAAGATCGCCCAGTCACCAGCGAATACACGCTCGGTTGTGTGGGGATTGCATAGCGAGTTGCCCGCCGAGGAAGTGTCTTCGAGGATCCTTTGCCGAAGCTGGCGAGCTCGAAGTTCCTCGATCGGGACACCGTACAACTCCAGCAACGCGTCATGATGCTGATGAAGGATTTGTTGAACTTCCTGCAGGCTGAATGGGCGATGCGGTTCATTGGGATCTCGGCCGATCAAAGTGCCGATCTTTTCAAATAGCTTGCTGAACACCGAATCTGCCAATCTTGCTTGCGGAGCGTTCGTGGTCGCTGCGGAGACTCTGCGGACTCACTCAAACGCTTTGCGATCCGTTCTACCCGTTGGGTGTCCTCACGAATAGCAACCGCCTGACGCAGATGCTTCTCAGACAAACGCTGCTCCGTTAGACTCGGCAAACGCATTGGGTGACGACCAAAACCCGCAACCTTTCTGACTGAAAATGGACGGAGTCATGTATTACGCGATCAATTCGCCAGCTCTCTCGCACAATGCTTTTGACGATGAAACCATCGTCATTCATTTCGCGACTGGGAACTACTTCAGTTTGCGTGAGATGGCCGAAGCGATCTGGCAACGTCTTGAGAAGCAGCCGTTGACGGTCTCGGCAATCGTCGACGCGACTGAGGGAGCACCTCCGGAGGCGGCTGCCGAAGTGGAGAGCTTTTTAAAACAACTGTTGGCGAATGATCTCATCTGTGAATCACAGGATCGTTCCAGCTCCGAAACGGTGGAGAGCCTTGGGGCCTGGCGGACACCGACGATGGAAGTCTTCGACGATATGAAAAACATGTTGCTCGGGGACGTCATCCACGACACCGACAAGGATGGTTGGCCTCAGATGGTCCAAGACGACCAGACTGCTCCTGGCCCCCGCTAACCTTAGGACAGTGGTGATTGGTCACGATCATCGCGAGAGATGACATGACGACAACCACAACCCGCGATGATTCTCAGGCTGCTTTGATGCAGCAGTTTGATCGTGTTGCTGAAACTGATGGCTTGGTCGAAAAGCGATTGTCGATTGGTGGACGCCAGGTTTGTTTGAAGTTCGCTGGTCAGCCGTTGCTGCGTCGATTGATGCCGGCTTTGGGACACCACCCTGAAGGCAGTGGCCCGGCCGAACTGACCATTCACTTTTGGGACAGCGCCACTCCGCCGGTGGAGTACTCGTTGGCGGAGTGGACCGGTTTGCAGTCGGTCATTCGCCCGGGCGACGATACATGCTGGACCTTGATTGAACCGGGCATTGGTTTATTCAGTCGGCTGACGCAGGATGGGAATGCGTTTGTCTGCTGTCGAGATGGTAACGAGTTGCCGGTTTGGGAATCTGCGGTCCCGTTGCGATCTTTATTGAATGCATGGTTTGCGCCTCGTGGCAGCGTGGTTCATGGTGCCGCAGTGGGAAACGATCAAACGGCGGTTCTACTGGCGGGAGTGGGCGGGTCGGGAAAATCCAGTACCGCGCTGACCTGTCTTGCCGAGCCGGATCTTTATCATTTAGGCGATGACCTCGTCATGCTCACCAATGATCCGCAGCCCGTGGTCAACAGCCTTTACAACTCTGCAAAATTGCTGCCGGATAACCTTCTCCGTTTCAACGATCTGTCGCTGTCGGTCAATCCGACCCTGCCGCGCAATCCAGAGAAGGAGACCTACTTTTTGTTTCCGAAATTCGCGGAAAAGTTGGCCATGCAGCGACCGCTAAAGGCGATCCTGTTGCCGCGAGTCAGTGGCGAAACTCAGACCAGTCTTGTTTCGGCGACTCAAGCGGAAGCGTGGCACGCGATTGTGCCCGTCACGCTGACGTTGTTGGGTGGAACTCGCCCCGAGAACATTCAGTCGATTGTGGAGATCATCAAACGTGTTCCGGTCTATCGTTTGAATTTGGGATCGGATCGCAGCGGAATTGCTCCCGTCATTCGTCGGGTATTGGACGGACTTGAGACGGAAGCAGAGGTCTCGCGATGACAGAAACCATCAGTGTTGTGATCCCGGCGTACAACGCCGAGCCGTTTCTCGCGGAGGCGATTGAAAGTTGCCTGGCCCAAACGCGGCAACCCAATCAGATCATCGTGATCGATGATGGGTCGACGGACCGCACAGCAGAAGTCGCACGCTCGTTCGCGGACTCGGTGACGCTGGTGCCATTGGAAAGAAGCGGTGCGGGTGTTGCTCGCAATGCGGGGCTTGCCGCTGCGACGGGTGACTACATCGCGATGCTGGATGCGGATGATCGAATGGTCCCGAATCGACTTCGATTGCAAATGGAGCTGTTCGAAGCTCGCCCGGAAGTTGGCATCGTTTTTGGGCATCAACTGATTTTCCAGGATGGCGAAGACCCGGTGGAACATCATGAAAAGGGCACGGGACGCGTGCTGACCCCATGCGTGACCGGAACGGTGACGTGCCGCCGAAGCGTCTTCGATGATGTCGGTCCGTTTTCGATCGATCCCGACACGATCGAGGTGCTCGACTGGTTTGCCCGTGCCGACGACCAAGGCATTCTCAAGGCCAGCGTCGAAGAGGTCGTCCTCTATCGACGCCGCCATGCAAACAATTGGTCCACTCAGAACCAGAACCGTTTGAAATACGTTCACATGCTGAAAACGGTGTTGGACCGGAGACGCGCTCTGTGACGTTCTTGGCGCGTTGGATGGACGGTGACCAGCCTTGGCCGCGCGGCTGTTGGCCAAACGAGGCACAACGGTTGTTGCTGCAAGCTTGTTTGCTTGAGGACGATGCCGCCGCCACACGTGCTTGGCAGAAATGGGAAGCGTTGATCCCTTGGGACTTCATCGATTTCGGCTCGCATCGATTGTTGTTGTTGCTGCATGATCGTTTGCGTCGCCTCGGTCTGACATCCAAGGATCAAGGCCGGTTGGCGGGAGTCGCACGGTACTACTGGGTTCAAACCGAGTTGCGACAGCGGCAAGCGATTGCGATTCTTCAGCTTTTTGAGAACGCCCAAATTCCAACGCTGTTGCTCAAAGGAGCCGCACTGAACGCGACGGTGTACCGGACTGGGTTTCGGGCGATGAACGACCTCGACGTGGCGGTTCGCCGCGAAGATGCTCCGCGGGCGGTTCAACTGCTGAACGAAGCGGACGCCGCACCTCCGAAGATTGTCTTGGATGAATCGTTTCGTTTCGGGCATGGCACCAACTTCAGTTTGGCCGACGGCACCGAGATTGATCTTCATTGGGACTTCTTTCACAGTCGGTCGCTGTCGCCTGATCAGCAGCAAACGCTTTGGGACGCCAGTTTGCCAGTGAAGATTGGGCCTGCCAGCAGTCGAGTTTTGTGTCCCGCGGATCAACTGTTGCACACCTGTGAGCATGGTGTTCGATACAACGAAACCCCGCCGTTTCGTTGGCTGGCGGATGCCTTTCAAATCATTCGAGCAGCAGGAACCGAGATGGATTGGTTGCGACTCGCCGCGCAGGCGAGGGAATGCAACGCCGTGTTGCAGGTTCGTCGAAGTCTGCAATGGCTGAACGAGAACCTGGATCTGCCGATTCCAGACGAGGCCTTGGCAGACCTGGATGAGAGCAAGATGTCACTGGCCGATCGCTTGGAGTACCGAGTTGCGGGCCAACGCGGACTCGCAGGGCAACATACTTTTTGGCAGACGTTCCCCGAGCACGCTTTTGCATGGTATCGGGAAGGACGCCCTGGTTCACTTGCTAAGTACCACTGTTTGCAACACAACATCAGCCAGAACTACGGTGGTCGATGGTGGGAATTCACCAAACTTGGAATGCTGCAAACCGCGTCTCGGGTGAAAGCGGCCGTTCCATCCATTGGAAAGATTCGACGCTTTGTCGTTAGCACTCTCCCGGATGACGAAATCATCGGTTGCCATGAAGTCGAACGGTCGGGACATCGAACATTCCGTTGGACGAGTGGTGAATCATCGCTGGTCGTGACGCTTCCACCTGGTCAATACGATGTTGATGTTCACGTGTTTCCGTGGCGTGATTGGGGTTCCGATTTGGCATCGGAATTGAGAGTTGATTTCAACCGAAACGGTTGCTTGGTCACGCCGGTGGGGAATCGCAATCGTGTTTTGCGGTTTTCAATTCAGCGTGATATGTTTGGCTCCGCGCCGCAGCAGCGTCTCACATTTCGATGTGGCAGTTTTCGAGATGTGCCGGAAGACGAAAAGCGGCATCTTGGGCTTCCGTTGAAAGCGGTTTGCTTCCGGCCACGAAAAAGTGGTGGCACTGAGTCGTGAAAAACGCAGCAGTGCCAACGTTCACCCGCCGCATCTCCACTTGTTGAATCCGACCGACTATTTCACTGAAAGAGAATTGATGTCCAACCAACGTTCTGTTGGAGTCGTGCCGGGATCAACGGATTCAACCGGGATTCAAACTGACCGCTACGAAATCCCATCCAATCCAGAGGGGCGAATTCGACTGGCGCCGCAGACAACGTTCACGATGCATCGCAGTGGATGGACCGGCGCGATGGATGCGTTGATTCCGGAGCACAATGAGAACGGCGTGATCTTTGATGGTTTTTTGGATCGCCTTTTCGATCCTCATTGGCCGCATGAAACAGGACCGACTTTGCCGGTGACTCAGCCATGGACGGGCGTCTTTCACAACCCGCCTGGTGTAAAAGGTTGGCACAGTTCCTCGGGGGCTCCTCAACGTCTGATTGCGACCGCCGCGTTTCGCGAAAGCATGCCGGCATGCCGAGGGCTTTTCACTCTATCGGATTACTTGTCCGATTTTCTTACGAAGGAAACCGGGCTGCTCACCTCGACGCTGAGACATCCAACGGAAATTCCCGATCGGTTGTTTTGCATGGATGCATTTGCAAGCGAAGCGGAAAAGAAAGTTGTGATGGTCGGTTGGTGGCTTCGGAAATTGGCGGCGATCTATTTTCTTCCCCTGGATCACGACAGCGGGTTTCGAAAGTATCGACTGATCAGTAATCCATGCACCGAGTTGGAACACGCGAGTTTGTTGAAGCAAGAGTTTGTGCGACAGTCGATGGCTCTTCGACAACCACTCTTGCCGGCCTATCGTGACAACACGTTCGCATTGTCTCGGCACAACAACGCTGACTACGACGAGTTGCTTTCCAAGAGCATCGTGTTTCTCGACCTTTACGATGCGTCCGCTAACAATGCCGTGGTCGAGTGCATTGCACGTGCGACCCCGTTGCTGATCAATCGCATTGCGCCCGTCGAAGAATACTTGGGCGTGGACTACCCGTTCTACTTTGAGTCATTGGACGAGGCCGCTCGTAAGGCTCAGGACTTGGACCTGGTCGCGGCAACTCACGAGTATCTGATGCAATGTCCGATGCGGAAGAAGCTTTCAACGTCGACTTTCCTGGACGATTTTCGCAGCAGCGATGTTTACCAAAATCTGAAGATCTGATCCGTCTCTCTTCGCGATTCATCGCCAGGTTGTTCGAGAAAGCGTCTCGTCAAGTTTTCAATTGCTCCCAAACATTTTTCAATCATTTACCTCGTGACTGCACAAGTGAACCAGCATCCCCAACGAAGAGTCTTGATCGACGGAACCAAATTGGCCGATTCGGTGTCCGATGGGATCCGCCGGTATGTTTCGGGACTTCTTGGTGCGATGAGAGCGGTTGCGGATCAGCATCCTGAGTGGGCCGTGGATGTTCATGTCGGTGCACGCATCATCCCGCTCGCTGAGATTGACTCGTGGCTGACGCTGCCTGAACCGCAACCGGCTGGGGCAGGGCAGTTTTTTCGAGGGACGTTGGACCTGATTCGTTTGCAGCATCATGTGCGGACGTCGCGGTACGATGTCGTGCATCTAACCATGCCAAATACCTTTCACACGTTTCGGCGTTTCCGAGGCGGTCGCTTGGTCACGGTTCATGACCTTTCCCATTTGGCATGCCCTCAGTGGCAGGCCGCTGTGAACAGCGAAAGCTTGGAACGCGGGCTGCTCGATGCTACGGAACGAAACGCTTGGTACAGCACGGACACGGATTTCATCCGCCAGGAAATGATCACCCGTTGTGGTCTGTCGAACATCGCTGTCACCGGTGCCGGTTGCGATCGATCGATTTTCCATTCGCGGTATTCGCAAGAAGCGAAAGACGCTGTCAGGCGGAAGTATTCGATGCCCGACGCTCCGTTTTTGCTTTCAGTTGGAACGTTGGAACCGCGAAAAAATTTGTTAGGGACGGTGCGAGCCTACCGCCGATTGTTGGAAACGAACCCGCAGACTCCGATCGAGCTGGTCATCGTCGGGAAATACGGTTGGGGCGATCTCGATGACGTGTACGACGCCGCGAAAGATTGCGACCGGATCCACTGGCTCGGAAGCGTTCCGGATGAGGATTTGCCACTGATATATTCTCAAGCGGAAGCACTGTCGTATGTCTCGCATTACGAAGGATTTGGTTTGCCCCCGCTTGAATCGATGAATTGTGGTGTGCCCGTGATTTACGGTTCCGGGACCGCGGTGGCTGAAGTTGTTGCGGGCGCCGGTTGGGCGGCTGATCCCAACGACATTGAACAGATCTGCGATTGTTTCGTTGAGTTGGTCACACGACCTGATCTTCGCGAAGAACGGTCTCGAAAAGCGATTGCTCGGTCGGAATTGTTTGATTGGCAACGCGTTGCCGAAGCGATGTGGGAGCAATACGAACTCGTCGCGGAAAGCTCTGCCTCTCGGTTGGCAGGCTGAGGCGAGTCATGATCGCAAGCTGATGAGCATTCCGAAGATCCTGCATCAAACGTGGAAAGACGAACACGTTCCGGATGACTTTTCTGAATGTGTCCAGTCGTGGAGGACCCATCATCCGGATTGGCAAGTTCGATTGTGGACCGATCGAGACAACCGCCAATTGATCGCGGAAGAGTACGCTTGGTTCTTGGAGACGTACGACGGCTATCCGACGGCCATTCAACGCGCCGATGCAATTCGGTACTTCATTCTTCACCGGTTTGGAGGCATGTACGTGGATCTGGACTTCATTTGTCTGAAGTCCCTCGATCCATTGTTGGATGGGCGAGCATGCGTTGTGGGGATGGAGCCGCCGCAGCATTGTCGGCATCATCGAGTTCCCAATCTGTTGTGCAATGCGCTGATGGCGGCGGCACCCGGGCATCCTTTCTTCGAGCGAGTGATCCGGCGGCTGCCCGAGTTCGTTCATCACGTCGAGAACAACGAGCCGATTCTCAGCAGCACGGGCCCGATCATGATGACCCGTGTCTTGGCCGATTTGGAGACACCCGAATCTGTCACGGTGCTTCCTTCTCGGTTCTTGTATCCGTTGACGATGCACCAGGCGGCTCAGTACCGGCTCGCGGGGCATGTGGGCGTCGATCTTTCTGACGCGTTCGCGATTCACCTGTTCTATGGAACCTGGTGGAAGACCGAACGCTGGGATCGGAATTGGCGAGGCTACTACAAGTTGAAGTCTTGGATTCAGCGACGTGGCAGCGGGCATTGGGATCGCGTTGCCGCATGGTTGGGCGATCCACGCTCGTAGTGTTGGGCCGCAGTGGGCCGAAGAATGGTGCTCGATGGAGTGAGATTCATCGGCTTTTACGGGGTGATCGCCGGTCGGATCTCAATTGCGACCGGGGTTGGTTCCCTGCTATATCGAGCCGCAGCGTCTTCACCCACGCGGCCGGAAAACTCGTGTTTTCCGCATCCTGCCTGAGTCACCCAACATGCTACGTCGATGAAACTGCTTCTGATCCTGCTTCGATCATCCTGGATTTCTGGTCTGGTTTCCGGACTTTTGGGAGCGTTCAGCGGTGTGGCAAATCTCGGCTTGATCATGCTGATCCACCACGCTTTGACGGGGGATCCGTCCGAGGCGGGTTCGTTGCCGTATTTGTTTGCCGGTGCGTGCGTGTTGGTCCTGGTCACGCAAGTGACGGCCAAGTGCTTGCTTGTGCAATTGTCTCAGGCAACCGCGGCACGACTGCGATACGAGCTGTGCACCAAGATCATTTCGGCTCCCTTGCCGACCTTGGAATCCGTTGGCTCGCATCGGTTGTTGGCTGCATTGATCAACGACGTCAACGCAATCACATCGGCCTTGTCCGCATTTCCTGGGGCATGTGCCAACGCGATGGTGTTGGTTTGTGGATTGGTGTATTTGGCGACACTGTCCGTTCCATTGGCGGGCGGGACGATTGTGATGGCGGGCATCGGTGTGTTCACGTTCATGACGGGGCTGAGGTTTGCCAACCGGCATCTTCGACAGGCCCGAGAAGACCAAGACGAAGTGGTCAAGCAATTGCGTGCCATGATCGATGGCATCAAAGAGCTCAAAGGCAACAACATGCGTTGTCTGGACTTTGTCTATGACGTGTTGTTGCCAGCCGACACCAAGATGCGTCACAGCCTGATCATCGGTTCAAACATACAGGGGTTTGCGCACAGTTGGGGACGGTTGTTCCTGTTCATCGGCATCGGGCTGTTGCTGTTTGCTTGGCCGCAAATCGCGACGGTGTCGACGGCGACGTTGACCGGATACGTTCTGACGATTTTGTATCTGACTTATCCCTTGGATGGGATCTTGGGTTGGTTGCCGGCGATGAATGGTGCCTCGATTGCGGTGGCCAAGATTGAGAAGCTGGGTTTGATGATCGATCAGCCTGAACAGCAGACCTCCCACGTTGCGCCGACCAAGTTTGATTCGCTTGAGATGCGAAACGTGACTTATCGGTACGATTCCACGGACGATGAGTGCTTTGCACTGGGCCCCGTCGATTTAACGCTCTCGCCCGGTGAGATTTTGTTCATCGCGGGTGGCAACGGCAGTGGGAAAACAACGCTCGCGAAATTGTTGACGGGACTTTACGTTCCCGACACCGGTCAGTTGTGCTGGAACGGTCGAGATGTGACCAGCAAGGTTCGAGCAGATTACCGTCAACTGTTTTCGACGGTCTTTGTGGAAGGCCATCTGTTCGATCGTTTGTTGGGAGTTGATGTCACGCCCGGCAAGTTGGAGCATTGGATCTCTCTGCTGGGGATGGAAGAAAAGGTCGATGTGCAAACCGGTCGACTGTTGACCCAGGAACTCTCTCGGGGCCAGCACAAACGTTTGGCGTTGTTGGTTGCGGCGCTCGACGATCGCCCGATCTTTGTTTTCGATGAATGGGCCGCCGAACAAGACCCAGGATTCAAGGACATCTTCTACCAACAGATCCTGCCAGAGCTTCGACGGATCGGGAAAACCGTCGTCGCGATCACGCATGATGACCGCTATTTCTCCGTTGCCACGCGAGTGTTGATGGTCGTCGATGGTCGGTTGACTGATGCGACCCAGAAAGCGGCTGATTCGTTGCACGTCATTCACAGGGACGCAGCGTGATCCAACTGTATGGCCTTCGCAAAGATTATCGGGTCGGTGACCACGATCTGCCGGTGCTCAAGGGCATCACGCTGAACATCGAAGCGGGGGAATATGTTGCGTTGATGGGATCGTCGGGGTCTGGGAAGACAACCCTGATGAACTTGTTGGGGAGTTTGGATCATCCGACCGATGGTGACTACCACTTGGCCGGGATTGATGTTTCAAGTTTGACTCCGTTGGAGTTGGCCGCGTTTCGAAGCCAGCACATCGGGTTTGTCTTTCAGAACTTCAACCTGCTGCCACGGGCGACGGCACTCGACAACGTGATGCTGCCGACGATCTATGCCTCCGACGGAAGGTCCAGGCGGGAGTGCATCGAAGACGCGACGAAGTTGCTGGAGTCCGTCGGTTTGGGAGGTCGGTTGGACCACATGCCCAATCAATTGTCCGGTGGCGAACGACAGCGAATCGCGATCGCTCGAGCGTTGATGAACCGCCCCAAATTGTTGCTGGCCGACGAGCCAACCGGGAACCTGGACACGGTCACCGAACAAGAAATTCTGGCGTTGTTTCGTCAGCTCAATCAAGAACACGGCATCACGTTGGTGGTCGTCACGCACGATGCGGAGGTCGCTCATGAAGCGGACCGTGTCGTGCGCATGAAAGACGGTTTGGTCGCTGAGGATGTACGTCAACGTGCTTCGACCGTTGATCGGTCTCGCCTTGCGAATTCCAGAGCTGAGCCGCTGCGTGAGCCGGCGTCCGCCTGGTCGCTGCCCGCGACTTGGAATGCGATTGTTGTGGCTGTTTTGGCACTCCGTCGCAACGCGTTGCGGACCGTGCTGACGATGCTGGGGGTGATCATCGGTGTTGCCTCGGTGATTTCGACGATGGAGCTCAGTGCGGGGGCATCCACCGCGATTGAAGAAACCGTCGCGAGCATGGGCGCCAGCATGCTGACGATCAGTCCGGGGAAAGCGTCCAGTACCAGTGGACGTCAACGACCGATCCAGATCATTCCTGATGACGTCGTTGCGGTCGCCGAGCAATGTTCGGCCGTCAAGGTTGCCGCTCCGCTTGTGTATTCGCAGGTCCAGTTGGTCCGCCAGAATCGCCGCTGGAGCCCCAATCTTGCTCTCGGTACAACGTCGCAATACTTGGCGGCAAGGAACTGGGATCAGTTGGAACTGGGCACACCGTTCACGCAGGAACAAGTTCTCGATGCGGCGAAGGTTTGCATCTTGGGCAAAACCGTTGCTCACGAATTGTTTGACTCGGAGTACCCGATCGGCGAAGAAATTCGCGTCAACGGGGTTCCGCTTCGCGTGGTCGGCGTCCTTACCGAAAAGGGCGGGGATGTGATCGGGAACGATCAAGACGACATCATCATCGGACCGTGGACGACGTTCAAACTTCGAGTCAACAGCAGCACCGGCGCGACGGCTCAGTTCAGCACGTTCGCGGATCAGATGCCGCCGATGCAATTGGCATCAACCAGACGCTCGACGCAGCGAGAAGAGATTCACCAAATCTATGTGGAGGCCGAGTCGCCGGATCACGTGGAGTTGGCTCGGCAACAAATCACTCAGGTGCTTTCCCGTCGTCACAACGTCGAACCGGCGGGGGCTTATCGCATCAATGACATCACCGAAGTATCCAAAGTGGTTGGACAAGTCGTCGGTGGTGTATCGGCATTGGGTTTGGTGATTGCCGGCGTCTCACTGATGGTCGGCGGCGTGGGAATCATGAACATCATGTTAGTCTCGGTCACCGAGCGGACGCGAGAAATCGGATTGCGGATGGCGGTCGGAGCCAACCGCAGTGCGATCCTTCGTCAATTTCTAATCGAAGCGACGGTGTTGTGCGTGGTGGGCGGATTCATTGGCATCTTCGCCGGCCACATGTGGTCTGTGTTGGTTGGCCGAGTGATCGGTTGGCCGACCGCGATGTCGATCTGGGCTCCGATCGTTGCCGTGACGGTTGCCGCGACGGTGGGAATCGTTTTCGGTTACTACCCCGCTCGAACAGCATCGCGATTGAATCCAATCGATGCGTTGCGGTACGAGTGATCCAGAGTCGTCTTCAGGCGAAGCCTAACAGGCTGTTGATTTAGTCGCATACCGAATGTCAATCATTAGCCGTTGGGCGTTAGCCCCGGTTGGCGTCTAATCAACAGCCGCTAACGCGGTGCGGCTCAATAAATCAACAGCCTGCTAAGCACAGGTGACTTTCGAGAACAGCAGCCGACAGGTGTCGATCGCTTCTCGAGGGATCTTCGTGGCAGTCGAATTGCCATCGACGTAGTGTCCCAGTTCGGTCGGGCAAAGATCTTGGTTGGTCATCAGCTTGGACAACACGCGTGAACTGGCGCGGATGGTCAAAGTTTTGGGGCAGGGCAGTCCGTGGGCAACTTCCAATCTGGTCGCACCCTGACGACTGACCACTCGCCATTGTCCACCACCGGGGCCCAAAATGTTCAGCCCGAGCAATGTTTGAGGCTGCGTCTCCGCCTGCTCCTCCTCTTTGTGTTGCATGGATGCGACGGTTGCATCCCGCAAGTAGTCAACCAAGTGATTGATGGGCTCCACTCGAGGGTCGCGACGCTTGCCCCATCGATCAGCCAAACCAAATGCAAGGTAGCGATGGATCACTGTTTCATCAATTTCGGGACACGAAAGGTCCGAGGTGAACGCAAGCAGGTTCGAATTGTCGAAAGTTGGATCGGTTGAGTTGTAGGATTCGTAAAGCGAAACGCCAGAGAAATAGTTGCGTTCAAATCCGTTCAGCTCTTCATGAGGAACGTCGATGTCACCGCAATATTGAACCCCGGTTGAGTTGAAGTACGAGCAACAGCAATCAATGATCTTTCGCGGCGTCAGGTGGACCCGAGGAGTCAAATGAAAGGTTTGACCATGGGCTTCGGGCGTATCAAGAAGCCGCGATACCACGTCGGCAACCCAATCGATGGGAACAACATTGCGGCGTTCTTCCCCGGTCATCGGAAGCCGAATGGGGGTGTGACGTACGCCGTTTTGGTCCGGTTCCACCATTGGCACCAACAATGCCATCAGTCGCAGGTAAGTGTGCAGACCGTGGTAGCTGGTCGTGTGTCCGGTCTGAGAATCGCCGGAGATCACCGCCGGCCGGTAAACGGTCAGTTGATCCAAGAACGATGCTGCTCGAACGGCTTGTTCCGCTTCAAACTTACTCTGCTCGTAGTCGTTCCGAAAGTTCTGTCCGACATCCAAATCCAATTCACGAACCAAGTCGGTCCGATTGCCGCAAACGTAGGCGGTGGAGAGATAATGGAAGTCTCGGATGTCAGTTTCGCGACAGAACGCCAAAACATTCTGGGTGCCACCCAGGTTGGTTTTCCAAGGGTCGCCGGTTCGGTCGGAGCCTTGGAATTTCAGCACCGCGGCCCCGTGAATCATCCGGTCGCAATTTTGCCGCACCCATTCGGTCGCACCAGCACTGAGACCAAGATTTGGATGGACGATGTCCCCTTCCAAGCAAACCGGGCGAGGCAATTCACGGCCCAGTTCGGTTTCAAACCGTTGCAGAATCGCTTCCACTCGTTCGTGAGCGGTTTTCTTCTTGGTGCTTCTCGCGATCACCGCGATGCGTTTGCCGCTCATCATGGCGTTGCGAAGCAGGTACTGTCCGACAAGACCAGTTGCGCTGGTCATCAAGGTGTATTGATGGTTGCCAATAACCATAGAGAACAGACGACACGAGGTGCCAAGAAGGCCACGGATGGGATGAGTGGGGGCGGGGATGGTCGTCGGTGATTGTAGTGGTCGTCATGAACAAGCTGCAAGGCACTGTCCGGTGAGTCGGACAGGCACTTCAACGAACATGTGCGTCACCGAATTTTGATCTCCATAGAAATTCGCTGAAGCGGCATGGCACCGCGGCCTTGCGAATCGTGTAGTTCGATCGAGTCGTTTGATTTGATAACAAGTGTGTAGCAGATAGGGGGTGATTTCTCGGCAATCGCTGTTTCGAAGGTTTCTCGAGTGACGGTGGCGACCGCACTTTCGAATTTGACCAATTCGCTTTTGTCTTCTGTCATGCACAGCTGCTTGGCTTTGTGGGTCCAGGTTCCTTGTTCGAGGCTGGTCACACTGTACAGTTGTTCGTTCGAGTTTCCGGCAAGCATCATCAGCGTGGAATAGGTCTCGTACGTGCCGTCGGCGTCGAAGCGATAGGTGCTTCGATTGATTCCCGTGTTCCCGCTGGCGTAGGATTCCTTCACTTCAAAACGCCAGTTGCCGACGACCTGTGAAGCTGGCTTTTCGGGTTCGGCAGCTTGGGGTTGTTTCGCAGAATTGTTTGCCATCGTTGCCGGTGGATCGTCTTCTTTGGCAACCACTGGATTGAGCGGTAGATCGAGGGCACGCAGTTCCGAATTCGAGACGACGCACGAGAAGTGACCCATTGGAATGGGAGCACCCAGTCCGCTGTAACGGTCAACCTTGGTTCCGGACTTCCAATCGACCAGTGTGCTGCCATCGATCAGGACATAGTCGTCATCGCAAAAGATGGCACCCTTGCTTGTTCCAACGCCGCCGATCTCTGTGTCTTGAATCCACTCGTTGCTGCGAAGATCCAGAATCAAAACGCGACCAATGGATGACAAATAAAGTTTGTCTTCGCTGGGATTGAAGGAGAGTTTGGGATAGTAGATGCGTCCGAGATCGCTCAGCGGTTGCGACCCGGTGATCTTCCCTTCCAACAGATCGACCATCACCAGTTGCTTTGCCGAGGCGATCGCCAATTGGCTCAGATCAGCATTGGTGTGCCAATAGGGTGGCGATCCCATTTCGATTTGCCAAAGTGCACGTCGTTGTGGCATTTGCCAAGCCACGATGTGCCCAGCTTTGCTGCAGGTGATCAAACGGTTGTCTGGGCCGGCGGTCGCGAATCGGATGCCGCGGTTGGATTGACCCGCGTAGGGTTTCCATGCGTCGTCGCGTTGTACCTTTCCATCGCGAATGTCCCAAGATTGCAAGTCCTCGTTGGTGGTGGTTCCATCCTTGTCTGTCCCGATCATCACGATCGTGCCGCCATCGCCGAGGATGGCGATCGGGTGCATGGCGGTTCCGGAGACCGCAGGCAGCTCGGTCAATTGACCGGTGCGAAAGTTACCAATCATCAGATGCGTTTGGGCCGTAGGTCCGCTGCCGCTGATGTCGCTGACGGCCGCTTTCATCAGCAGGCTGTTCGCAGCATGAGGTTGCCGGCGGCCTTGCGGTTTCGGCAAAGCGACCGCACTGGGTTCAAACTCGGGCGGTTGCGGCTCGGAGACCTTCACGTTCCAAACGGTGTTCGAAAAATCCAAGCGTGGAGCGGCGCCGAGTTCCGCTTCAGGGTCGTTTGAAACCGCGATTGGTTTTGGTCGGCCCGTATCAGATGAACGCGAAGATGGAGAACGCGGGGCCGGAGTTTGTGGAACGGATTCCAGACTCTTCAGATACGTTTGATCGGCTTCACTGAGTCGAACGCTTGCGATCTCAATCTTGCGTCCAGCACTTGTTTGCAGAACGACCTTCTCGCCGACCTTTTCGATCAATTTCGCGGAGACCTGAAAGCGACCGGTGGAATCCTTCCAAACTCGTTCAACGCTCGGGAGTTTGTCCTGGGCGGTTGCAAAGACGAGGCAGAATAGCAATGACGGAATGAGTCCAATTGCGATGCGAAACATACCTTGCTCTCAACTGTTCGAACGCCGGGTTGATTGGATGAATGCGGGAAGCGATGAACGCGGGAAGCATTGTACCGTTGCTGAGAGCAAGTGTTGTCGTCCGTACCGCGGCGACGCACGTTCATTCTTCGCCCAATGAATACTCCAAGCTTTGTTTGCCTGATTTGTCGATCAGTGTGGCCGTGCCGCTCGCACCACCCACGATGAACTGGCTGCCGTCGCGATCGGAATCCAATGCGTACAGGTAATCTCCGGCGACCTTGGTATTGGTTTCTCTCGCTCCGTTGTCGGTGCGATAGACCCGGAAAACACTGTCTCCGCTCGTCACTCCGAGTCGATTTTCGCGGCCGACGAAAACCAGTTTCGTCACTTCGGTTTTGAATCCAGTTATCGTGCGTGTGGCCTGCCCGGTTTCAATGTTCCAAACTTTGACCGTCGCGTCGGCGGAACCCGTCGCGAGCTCACGAAGATTCGCGTTCCAGGCAATCGACGTGACATGGTGGGTGTGGCCTTCGAGTGTTTTGATCAGCTTGCCGGATTCGACGTCCCACAGTTTGATCATCTGGTCGGCGCCTCCGGTGGCCAACGTTTGCCCATCCGGTGAAAATCGAACACAGAAAACGGTGTCGCCATGCGGGTTGGGGATCTTTCGAATCAAGGACCCGTCGGAGACTTTCCAAAGCATCCATTCGCCTGTCCGAGAAGGCTCGCCGCCACCGGTGGCGAGCAATTTGCCCGAGGGATGAACGTCGATGCTCAACACGCGATCCGCGAATGGGCTCGGCCCGGTTGTCGCACCGATGGTTTGGCGAAGACTCCATAAACGGGGCCGAGCGACGAACGCCTGTGTCTGGCCGTTGGTCCCTTGGATCAGAACGCAACGATCTCCGCTCGCGATCAGTTGTCCGTCGGTCGGCAGTTCGGGCAATTCGGCCAACCAGTCGCCGGATTCGGCCCACAGACTCCATGAGTCTTCCGATGCGTCGTCCGTGTTGGCGGCATGGGTGAGAATGCGAGAGCCTGAGAGCATGACCGCGAATGTGGCGTCGGTCGCACGAGATGAATCGTGACGTGATTGGGACGCGGTGGCCGTGGCCTTTCTGGATTCGTGATCTTGTTTGAGTTTCGCGAGAATTTGCTGATGACGCTCACGCTCCGCCTCCAGTTCCTTCAGTCGCGTCTCTCCACTGACCTTGATTTTCTCGGCTTGACCGAGGGCTGTCACTGCAGCATCCAGTTCGCTTTCTTTGGTCGCGAGGGCTTGTTCGGCTTCGGCAAGCTTCTTGGCTGCTGACTCGGCGGCTTGCTTGGCTTCCTCAACACGGGCCTGTTTCTCGTCACGCAGTTTGGTTTTGGTTTCGATGTCTTTGGCGATCGACTCCAAGTTTTTCTGTTCGGCCATCACGTCGTCTTCGGCCTGTTTGGCGTCCTTCTCTTGAGCCGCGACCAGTGTCTCGGTGACCAACGTTTGCCAATTGTCGTTTGCTAATTGAGCTGCTGCGACGGGATCCTTCTTCGCGATTTCGAGATAGCTTTGATCGGCGATGTTGTATCGTCCCAAGGCTCCTGATTCGGTGCTGATCCACAGCGTGGCACCGTTGGACGAAAGCGATGCAGACACGGCGGGCGAGGGCAATTGGCCGGTTGCTTCGAATGATTGATCGGTTGGATTCCAGTTGGCAAGGTTGCCTGCTGCATCCATCGCGATCAACCGTCCCGGAGACTCGGACGCCGAGTGGATCGCAAGGACAGCTTGTTCAAAAACGTTGTGCTCTGTCTTGGTCCAAACCTCTTCGTCTCGCTTCCAAAACAAGACTTGTCCCTTGTCGGTCGCGGTCGCTAAGTGATCCTCTTCGATCCACTGCATCGAAGTGAGCGTGTTGGCAGCATCGAAGGTTTCGACGTCTTTGCGATCGATTCGAACGATGCGAATCGCACTGTCCCACTGAATCGCGGCTTGTTGAGCCGCGTTGTCCAAAGCGATCCGAATCTTGGTCGGATTGTCGGTCTTCAGGCCCTCGGTTTTCAGATGATCGGGCAGGTCAAAGCTTTTCATCCACAGCCAGCGATCTTTGCCGACTTCCGCCACACTCAATTCTCCGCGGCGTGAAAGCACGGCGAAGTGACTGCCGCTAGCGTTCATTGCGATTGCCAGGGTGTCATCCAGGTTGATGGCGGGAATCGTGGCTGATTCGAATGGCGACATCTCCCAAAGTTTGACATTGCGATAACCTGCCGAGATGATTTGACGACCGGTTGAATCGATGTGCAGGTCTTGGACGAAGTCATCGTGAGCTGGTTTGGTGACTTCACCTTCGACGATTGCAAGCGTCTCGATGGGCTGAGCGGACTTGGCACCGAACAGACGAATCTCATTTCCAAAGCTGATCGCGGACAGTCTTCCATCGTCGGTCATGGATGATCCGTAGACGGTCTGCAGCGACGATGGAAGCGGTTGCCACTCTCGCTTGATCGGTGTGCTGGGGGCTTGGTCGACGACGGCACCGGACTGGATCCAACGTTTTAGCAGGGCCAGTTCCATCGGAGTCAAAATGGATGCCGAGACATCATTGTCCTCCGGGGGCATCACAGGATCGTCCGCATGAGAGGCGAGCAGAAACAGTCGGCTCGATTCGGGTTTGCCGGGAAGCACAAGATCATCCAATTCGGATGTTCGAATCTGTTCTCCCGACTCCAAGTTCACACCGCCCTCGTCGTCGCTGCTGTTGTGGCAGGCGACGCAGTTCTTTTTCAATACCGGTGCCACATCGCGGCTGAACAGGACCTCGCGGTCGTCCGGCAATTCGTCGATTGGGAGCGTGTCTGCTATCGCTTGGTTGGTCCTGCCGATGAGCGAATCAAGTCCGACGCTCCACTCAAAACTCAGTGCCAGCACAACGAGCAGCGTCTTCGTGGCTGGACGGATCATGGCGATGCTTCTTTGGCTGGGACAGGTGGAACGGTGAGCCAGAACTCCGTCAGTGGAACGGACGGTCGCAGGTTGTAGGTGGCCTGGATGGTCTCTTTCGTTGGTTGGTCATCCGCGTCCAGAATGGTCCCCAAAATTCGAAAGCGACCGTGACCAATCGCATTGTCAGACGCGGTGACTTTCAGTTTGATTGTTTTGGCGGTGTCGCCCTTGGGTTCTGAAACCACGGGTTCTGCCTGGATACCTTCCGGTAAATCGGTTGCGGCGACTCGGATTTTGGATTGGAAACCGGACTTGCGATTGACTGACACGCTGAGTTCGAGCGGTTTGGCCTGAGTGATCACGAAGTGATCTTCCGCAATCGAAAGTTGACATTCGGGTTTCGATTCGCGAATGGACAATTGATAGAAGTGTCGTGGTCCAAACTCACCCAGCATTTCGGAGATCGCGACGTCGATGGGACCGTCCTCGGCCGCGGTGAAGTCGACTCCCGCGTCATAGCCTCCGGAGGAAACATCGTCGTTGCTGGCCAGTGTTTTGCCGGACTTTGGATCTGTGATTGTGAGCTTGGAATCGAGCAAGAATCCATCGGCTTTGGACCGAACTTCGGCACGGTACTTTTTGCCTTTGTTGGCAGTGAATGAGTAGCGATGCGTTTCATCTGCCTTCGTGAAATGGCCGAACAGCAAAGCGGGCAGTGTCCCCTCGAACTCGTCCCCGGGCAAAACTCGATGGACCGCTTCATAAACTGGCGGGACCCAAGACCAACCCAAGGCACCAGGAATGGTCGCGATGGGAGGCGAGAGGTTTTCGGCGATGTCGGAAACAGTCGCGGTTTGATCTTCGAGGTTGTAGCCAAACGCGATGGCTCTCTTTTCGTTGGCAGCAACATGATCGACAAAGGGACCCGTGGTCACGTCCAACGTGTAAAGGAACGAGGGGGATCCCGCGTAGCCGATCGTGCTGTTGGGCGTTTCGGGAAACGCGAAAATTCGAATCAGCAGATCTTGATCCGAGACGGTTGGGTAGACGATTTGTGGGTCCAATCCACGGACATCGTCGGAATGGTAGAGCACGTTCCCGCGGAGATCGGTCAATTGAAGTACCGCATCCATCGGTGACTTCAACACTTGGTTGGCGGTCGCGGACACGACCAACGTCTGGCCCGCTTTCAGTGACACGCGGTAAGCATCACTGTCTCCGCCCTTGGCCAAACGTCCCGCAACCAAAGTGGGAAGCTCGATGGGGTTGGCCTGCGAACGTTTGTCATTGGGCTCTGTTTCAGAGAACACGTCGGCGGTGGAGAGAACCAGAGGAACCAATCCGGTCATGGACTGGTCATCGTGGAATCGGATCCACGCGACTCCCACCGAGGCATCGTCGGCAACTTTGATCGTTAGCTTTCCGGACTCTTCGCCAGCCGAGACGGAAACCTGGTTGACATCGCAATCGATGTTGGGCGGCCAATTTGGAAAGGTGCCTTCTGCAGTGACCGCTGTCTCGGCACCAACGGCAACCGCCGGCGGGAACACGCGATCCAGCTTGATTTGTGCGTGAGCCAATTGCGAGGTGAAGCAGCACAGAACCAGCATCCAGGCCAGTCGGTGACTGAGTCCGGCAAAGACCACGGAGCAACCCGCATCGCGTGAACGAAGAATGCTTTTGTCGCCGCACTTGCAGTTGATTGAATTCAAGGAGTGACGCACTAGCTCATCAACTCGGTGATCGGAGTTGCGTCGCTGACCAAGTGAGTGGGACGTCCCTCGCCGGTGTACATCATTTGGCCCGGATCGATGCCCATTTTTTCATAGATCGTCGACACAAAGTTCTCTGGCGAGAGGACTCGTTCGACGGCCGCGTAACCTTGTCGGTCGGTCGCACCGATGACTTGCCCGCCCGGCGTCTGGCCGCCGGCAAACACGACGCTCATGGCATTGGACCAGTGGTCGCGACCACCGCGTTCGTTGATTTTGGGCGTCCGTCCGAACTCACCCAAGACAACCACCAAAGTGCGTTCCAGCATGCCTTGTTCTTTGAGGTCGGAAATCAACGCCGCGACGGTGGCTTCAAACGGCGGCAGTTTCTTATCCAGCGCATTGAAGATGTCGACGTGATGATCCCAGCCTCCGCTGTAAAGCGTCACGAAGGGAACGCCCGCACCGACCAGTCGTCTCGCCAACAGGGCTTGTTGGCCAAACGGGTTCCGCCCGTAGGCATCGCGAATTGCGTCGGATTCTTGGTGGATGTCGAAAGCGGCCTGAGCTTCTTTGCTGCTGATGATTTGCAGGCTCTGTTGATAGAACTCATCGACCGCCAAGGTTGGGTCGGCGACGCTGGCGTCATTGAAACGCATCATCGTGTCGATGCGTTGACGGATTTGTTGTCGCGAACTGAAGCGGCCATCGGTCAGTCCCGTGGGAATCGTGACATCACGCACGCGAAAGCTGGAACGGTTGGGATCGTCGGGAACCACAAACGGTGCGTACTTGCTGCCCAAGAAGTTCGGCCCGCCCGATCGCGACATCCGGGGCAGCGAAAAGTAAGCGGGGATCCCATGTGGTGCGCCGATCTCTTTGGAGACCACACTGCCCAGGCTGGGATGGAAACTGACAAACGCACCACAGCCAACAGGGATGCGAGGCGGGGCCCCGGTCATCATGTAGTGATTGCCGGCACCGTGGTTGCCTTGGTCGTGTCGAATCGATCGAACAATGGCCAGGTCGTCGCTGATCGCCGCCATCTTTTGCATCGGTTGGGCGAACTGGATCCCAGGCGTCTGGGTCGCGATTGGCTGGTAAGAACCGCGAATTTCGACGGGTGCATCAGGCTTCGGGTCAAACGTCTCGTAGTGACTGGGGCCACCATCCATCCAGACCAAGATGCATGCATCGGCCTGAGCGGTTTTGCGGCGAGAACCTGAACCCTCCGACGCGCGTGCTTGTGCACTGAGCGCCCCCGAGAGGCCTCCGCCGATCAGTCCGCCAAGACCCAATTTCAGACCGTCGCGGCGCGTCAGTCCTTCACAGTTTGTCCAAGTGTTCGACATGGTTCATCAGTTTTGAATAATAAACTCAGGCGAATTCGTCATCGCCCAGATCAAATCTTCAATGACGCGTCGCCGGTTCTCTTCGGTGGCGACGTCGTCCTTCGCATCGCTGCTTGGATTCGCTTCGTCGCTTTCGCTGGCTTCGCGAATCAGTGTTTCGGCAAAGCTTTGTTCGTCGGCGTTTGGTTTTCGCGAAAAGATGGCCAAGTACAAATCCGTGACGATGTCCGCGGGTGATGAGTCACTTTTGGCCAGTCTTGCGGCACGTCCCGAATCACTTCGGATGCGTGTGTCCAGTTCTCGTGCGTTCATCAAGTGCAGCGTCTGGGTGACCGACGAATCGGGGATGCGTTCGCAGGGCGGATCCTTGTTCTCGTCGGGTCTGCCAAACGTGTCCAAAAACGTCGAATCGATCCGGTGCGTCCAGACTTGGTTGGCTCGCGATTCGGGAGCCAACGCAGAAAACGATTCAGACGTTTCCGTCACATCCGCGACCGCTTGGGCCAGCACCTCGGCTCGCAATCGATGCCGGTAGTGACGCGAGTAGTTCAATCGGTCGGCTGCGTTGGTTTCGTTGGGAACGGAACTGAGCGAGTAGACGTTGGAGAGCACGATGGTCTTGATCAAGTTCTTTTGATCGAAACCGGATTGTTGAAAGTGCTCGGCCAAGGCATCCAGCAGTGCCGGGTTGCTGGGCGGGTTGGTGCTGCGAAGATCGTCGACGGGATCGACGATGCCTCGGCCCATCAACTGTGCCCACACGCGATTGACGTGAACCTGGGCGAAGTAGTCGTTGTCCGGGGAGGTCATCCATTCCGCGAGTGCGTCCCGTGGGTCCGAACCCTCGGGCACGTCGGCCGTTCCGAACAGGGGCGATGGAGGCAGCACTTCGTCGGTCACCGGATGTTTGACGTCGCCCTTGGTCAAAGCGTAAACGATCTCTTCGCCGCCGGAGATTGGCGGGGACAAACCTTTGCCTTTGCGACCGACTTTGCCAAAGTAGGCGGCGAAGGAATAGAAGTCGTGCTGGCTCCACTTTTCAAACGGATGATGGTGACACTTGGCGCATTCCAATCGGACGCCGAGAAACAATTGGCTGACCAACGTGGCAACTTCATCGGGGCTGCGTCGATCACGGAACAGCGTCACCGCTCCGTTGTGCCAAGTGCTGCCTTTGGCTGTGATCAGACGTCGTGCAAATTCGTCGTAGGGAACGTTCTCTCGAAACTGCTGGCGAATCCAGTTGTCATAGTTCAGGACCGCCTTGATTCCGACGCGATAGGGATTGGGACGCAGCAGGTCAGCCCATTGGTTGGCCCAGTGATCGATGTATTCGGGTTGATCGAGAAGACGATCGACCAACTGTTCACGCTTGTCGGAATCTTGCGAATCCAGAAATTCGCGAGCCTCCTCCATCGTCGGCGGCCGTCCGATCACATCGGTGTAAACGCGTCGCAAGAACGTTGACTCACTGGCAGGATCCGAAACTTGGATTTGAAGTTGGTTCAGTTTTTCATAGACCAAGTCGTCGATGAAATTCGCACGGGCTTGTTGCTCGTAGAATTCTTCGGTCAACGCGGTCGTTCGCGGGATGCTGACATTGGCCACACAAATGTGATTCATGTAGCGAGCCATCACCGCGGTCTCGCCTGGAATCGGTCCGGCAACGAGTTTTCCCGTGGCGTTGACCGATGTGATCGCATCGTCGTTGGACAGATACCCAGTCAAAGATGTGACATCTCTCTGGCTGCCATCGCTGTAGTGAGCCACCACCGCGAGCTGAGCCGTTTCGGATGGTTTGAGCAGGAACTCGGTCTGAGCGATTTCAACGGATGTCACCGAGGGTTCGTCTGCCAGTCGACGCGGCGCGCCTTGACGAATCCAGGCGGTCAGGGTGGCGTAGGCCTTCGATCCCACTTCGATTTTTCGACCACCGCCATGGGGCAATTCGGCCGTTGCCTTTTGAACCAACAGGCTGGACTCGGGAGACCGGATGGTGAGCCGTCGCCCGCGGGCCTGTCGAACAATCGCGTCGTAATCGAAGTTGGAATCAAATCCCAGCAACGAAAGTTGGAACCCATTCTGGCCGCGTTGTTTGCCGTGGCAGGCACCCGCGTTGCAGCCGTGAGCAGCCAGGATGGGCTGGACGTCCAATTCGAAACTGACCGGCGTTTCAACGACGACAGGTGATTGCGAGCCGCTTGGCAACGTCTGGTTGGACGCAGTCGCCGGCAATGTCGGATCCGCGAAGGCTCGGTCGAGACCGACAAAGCATTGGCAGATGACCCCCAACAACATCGCTGCTATGGCGACGTGAATGGGCGATAACCTTGGGGAAAGGCGATCAGACATGGCGGGCGGGAGGTGGGTGGGGTCTGGGGAGGGACCTTCAGCATAGCCAATTGCGGAGCGCCGTTGGGAACTAATTTTCGCGAGGCACAGGATCGACCGCGTCGGAAACATCGCAACCGTTCAACCGGAGTCGCACCAGCAGATCGTTGAGAGCCGGGCGAGCGGTTGGAACCTCGGGCAAATGGGACTGTTCGTGAGCCTCCTCCAGTTGACGAACCAATCGCTCAAATTCGCCGGCATGAAAGTCAAGGTCGGCGGCATCGAGCGTTCCTTTCTCCG
Source organism: Rhodopirellula baltica SH 1 (assembly GCF_000196115.1). Lineage (NCBI taxonomy): Bacteria > Pseudomonadati > Planctomycetota > Planctomycetia > Pirellulales > Pirellulaceae > Rhodopirellula > Rhodopirellula baltica. The sequence continues at coordinate 5,158,528 of NC_005027.1, read as the reverse complement.
GCCCAGTTAGCTTGCGATCGATCAGCTCATCGATGTACGACAGTCTCGCGGTTTGATTGAGTGTCACGAGGTTGGACTCGACGACGCCCGCCCGCATCAAATGAATACCAGTCAACAGCACGCGGTACACGTAGAGCAGCGGTTTGACCCGCGGCGGTGTTTCCTTGGAGAACAGTTTCCACTGAGTCGCTGCGAAACCGAGGTAGTGGTGAGCGTGATGCCGGGTGATGCAGTTCTCCGCGATCGATTTCAGTTCGTCGTGTTCCGGCGTGGTGCGAACGACCAGCGGTGAGAAGACTTGTTCGAGCACGTAACCGTTTCGTCGCAACATCAGTCCAAAGAACTTGCCAACGTCGTGTGTGACCAGGTCAATCTCAAGGCCGTCGTAAACCCCTTCTTTCTCAATGGTCAGTTCGCCATCCTCCAAACCGACAACCGTTTGCAGTGGCAGCAAGTGCACGCCGCGAAGATCAAAGTCGGAGTTGGCGGATGGGAAACCGTACAGGTGAGCTCCACTGATGGTGGCGAACAACAGCGGATGGGGTGCAGCACGGATGTGCGGCAACATCTTGTCGTAGTCAATAATTCGGGCATCGATCATGGAAGGTCCTCTTGAATGGCTTTGCGGCGAGCATCGATCAGGAACGCATTGGCTCGTTCGTAGTCAGGACGGTCGGGCAGTGGGGTGGTTTGGAAAGCGGATTCGAATTCTCGTTGCAGTTCTTGTCGCCATTCATCTGCCGCGTGGAATGGCATGTCGCCATGTTTGATCGTCAGCAAGCGGTCTCGGTGCTGTCCGACATCAACGATTATCTCGCCGTTTTGCAGAACGTGCGTTCCCGACAGCAGCAACCGAATCAGGTGCATGACATGTTTCCACTTCACACGGCCTTGATTGCGGATGTCCGTTTGCATCTTTTTGAATTGCGAGGCGACGTAGCCTGAGAACGTTTGGAAAACGAGCTTGGACAGAAAGGCGTCGCGCATCGCCAGCAAGTCTTTGCCGAGCGGTGTGACCTTTTCGACAATTGGCGAATAGAGGCATTCCAGAACGTTCGGGTTCGCTTTCAAAGCCAGCACAATGAACTTCTGCAGTTCCCAGTAAACTTCCTGGGTTTGGTCGTTCTCAAGTTGTTCCGGGACACCATAGAGCGACCAATGAAGTTCGGCTGGCGGAAGGTAGATGCCTCGTCGATCTGTGTCGGAATCTTCGTCGTCCAGCCCGTAGGCTCGTGAACCGATCACACAGCGGTAAATGACACGCTCATACAGTCCCGAGTCCATCAGCGGTGCGGTGGTATTTCGGATGAATTGATTTTTGAACTCGGACAATCGAACGAGCTGGTCGTGATGAATCGCGGCTTCGAACCCGTCGCTGAACTTGACGCGATACGCGTGGGTGCGATCGACCGGCGACCGCACGATCACGCCAACCGCACCGGCGGGATGAGCGATTCGATCATTCGTTGTCATCACATCTTTTTGAGCGACAACCTGCGTGCCCGGTGAATGGATCAGCGAAGAGTGCTTGGGGAGATTCATCGAATTCGACTGATGCGGTAAAAACAGGAGGGCTTGATTGTAGGTGGTGGAAAGAGTCGAGCGGTCGAAGGTTCGGTGAAGATTGGAAACGCCAACATGATGAATCTGTTCATGTCATGATGTGTCTCTTGATGTCGGAATATGTCGCGTCGTTAGGAGAACAGCATGACACTCAAACAGCTCGCGCAAGAAGTCCTCGACCTGATCGATGCTGGTGAGTATCGAGTCGACGAGACGGTCGTGCGATTTGCCGAACAACAAAATCGAGCGGTGCAATCGACCCGGTTGTATCGACCGGATGAGCTCGAGTCTCTGCGAGCGGAACCCGCGAAAGTGAGGCAAGTTGTCCATGTAGTTGATGGAACGACTCAGGTGGTTGCTCAGCAATTGTCAGGTGCAGGTGAACTAGCGTTGTTGAACTTCGCTTCCGCACGCAATCCGGGTGGCGGTTTTTTGAACGGTGCAAAAGCACAGGAAGAAGACCTGTGTCGATGCAGTGGTTTGTATCCCTGTTTGATCGAACACATGGAATACTACGAAGCAAATCGAAATCAATCGTCGCTGTTGTACACCGATCATGCCATCTTCAGTCCCAAGGTTCCGTTCTTTCGAACCAGGGGCACCGGCGATCTGCTAGAGGTTCCTTTCTTCGCGTCCGTGATCACAGTACCGGCTCCGAATAGCAGACCTTTCCTGCGTGGCAATCCCAATGCGACCGAGGAGTTGGAGAGTACCTTCCTGCGGAGGTGGCGGAACGTTCTTCGAATTGCAAGGGATCAGAACGTGAAGTGTCTTCTTCTGGGGGCGTGGGGATGTGGAGCGTTCGGAGGTGACCCGTTGATGGCGTCACGCACCGCGAAGTCCGCAATTGCATCGGATGGTGGCGATATCAGCGAGATTGTTTTCGCCATTCCCGGTACCGGACGGCAGAGCAAAGCGAACTTGGACGCATTTCGCGAAACGTTCGGATGATGAGTGAAAGGTTGGCTGTGGATCCGGAGTGTGGCTTGCCTATCGTTTGCTCATGCTGCTTGCGATGCGGTCCCGGTCGATGCGATCAATGACTTCCATGAGTCGTGGCTTTCGGCCATGTTTTGTTTTGAAATCGGCCAGGATGTTTTCCCATTCCGCTTGCCGGTTGTTTTGAAACAAGAGCGTCTTGACCTTCTTGAGATGATTTCCGACCAACGGATATGTTTTGGTGTTGGTCTGCGCAGCGACGGACAACGCTTCACGCAGATAGATCTCGATCGCGCGTTCGGGATGAGATTTTTCAACCGACTTCGCCACCGACAAGCGATCAATGCGAGCGGAATGGAACCGCGAGTCCGATGAATTTGCATTCGCGGTATCGTACAACCGCAACGTTTCATCTGGCGAACTGTTTTTGATCGAAAGACCGATCAGTACATCGTAGTGTGGGCCGCGGTCGTGCCTCGTTTCGCTGACAGGTTGGTCGGCGTCCTGTCCGAGTGGTGCTCGCGGCAAGGGCCAAGCCTTCGTCGCTTTTGTTCGTCGCATTTGGTTGCGGTCCAAGTCCGGTCGTTTGCCCGTTTCCAAGAACCGGCGAGCCGCGGTTTCAGTGACTGCTTTGCATTTTGCTTTGTTGGATGCTTGGAGCAGCTTTTCAAACCCGTCGACCGATGGTGATTCGAAAAAGTCTTCGGCAGCGATCGCCGCGGGGATTTTCCATTCTTTCCGCTTCGATGCGAGTTCACCAATCAATTCTTGAAGGTGATGAATGATCCCACGGAATTGAAGGTCCGTTTCGCGAAGACCCCGAAAGGCGAGTTCTTCTGCTTCGGCGTCGAAGCCATCGTCCATCAATTCTTTGACCGCTCTCATGAAGCTTCCACATGTCAGCGCTTCAGCGACACTGATTTCACGAGCTTCTTCATCTCGACCACAGGCACGCAGGGCGTGAATCGCCATGCTTCCCGTTTGTTCGCGTTGGCGGTTTGGACTGACGAAACCATGCGGATCGGTTTTGGCGGGCAGAGAATGCAAGCGAACGATCAGTTCGTCGGCAGCCGATGACCAAGCCGACTTCGGCCATTTGCTTTGGAACAACTCTGCGACGGAGGCGGCCAGATCGTAGTCGTCATCGAGACTGAGATCGAACGCTACAAGCAATCTCTGCTCGTCGGTGAGTGAAGACTTTCGAATCGCTTTGGCGACCGTTTCCATACACTCGCACAGTTGACCGCAGACAGATCCATCGTCATGGCCTCTGTTGACTTGGTCCGTCCCGCGAGTCATCAGCTCCTTTCCAAGTTTGACCAGCTCGTCCGCATGCCCGGCAGCGAGCAATGTCGTCATTCGTTTTTGGAGTCCGCTGTAGTCAGGCAGTTCACCCTCACCATCCCAAGCGTCATACCACGCCTCTTCTGCGGTTAACTTTCGCATTTCTTTGTAGGCTTCCGCGAGCAATTTATCGAAGTGGCCACTGGCGATGGTGACTTCATCTGCTAGCGTTCGTCGGATGGAGGGTTCGGCGGAACAGCATTTCATCAATCGGTCGATCAAGTTCTCTTTGGATTCATCGGCCAAATATTCGCGGATCTGTTTGTCGGTTGTGCGTTGTTTCTTGGACGCCCCGGAGGATGGTTTCGGAGCGGGCGTCGTGTTGTCGTCTTGCAAGTGTTCAAACCGAACGTCGGTGTCAGAGATGCTCGGTGGGCGTTTGCCTGCTTCACAATCGGCGATCATTTTCAACACCGTCGCAACGCCATGCTTGCAGTCGTACCCAACCGGGCAAGAGCAATAGGAACTCAGTTGCACACCAGAACGCTTTTTGGTGTTGAGCGAGACCCGAGTGATGTAGGACTCGGTTCCTTGTACGGTGGCGATGATCGACCCATCACCGCAGAGAACCAGTTTGCGAACTCGACCCTGTTTTTGATAATCTTCGCCGCGCTGAATCGTTCGGCTTCCGGTCCAGCTTTCGAGCGTGGACCAGGTCAAGGTTTGCCACGCTTTGACGCTCACCGCCATGTATCAATTCCTTTTGTGAGTTTCTGAACGGGAGACGCGGAAGCCATTTGGTGCGATGCGGACTCAGACCGTCGCAAGTACCGATTCCAAATGATCGATGATCGCGGCATTTTTTTCTGCATCCAGTGCATCGGCGTGTGGCGTGCCGAATTCTCCGGCGTCGTTGTTGAAGTATTGGCCTGAGGCATCGGCGAACTCTTCGTCCAGAGCTGCACGGACAAGGATGTTGGCCCCGATCGTGATGTCTTTTCCTGGAACGCCGAACGCCTGATGGACCATCTTGCTGGAAAGCAGAGAGCCCGGATTCACGGCGATGATCGCTGGGCCATCGGTGCCAAGCTTATCAGCTAACCCTCGGGACCACATGGTGAGTGCAAGCTTGCTTTGGGAGTAGGCCTCCAGGTCGTCCAATTGAAGTTCACCGCGGAACGCAGCCATGTCGACAGGCTTTTGAGCGGCAGAGGAAACGTTGACGATCCGTCCGGATGAATCCATCCGCGATCGAAGTCGCTTTGCCAGCACGTAGGGTGCGATTGTGTTGACGACGAATCGAACATCAAGACCGTCAGGAGTCATCGGATCGGATGTGGACAGCACACCAGCGTTGTTGATCAGCGCGTCGAGGTGGTCATGTTTCGCGGCGACTGAACCGGCAAGCGACTCGACTTCATTGATGTCCGACAGATCCGCGAGGTGCGATTCGATCGATGCCTCGCTCGACAGCGAGTTTAGAGACTGCTCGACTTGTTTGAGCTTGTCCGCATTGCGGCCGTGAATCAAGACATGGTGACCTCGTGAGACCAATGCCTTGGCGGTTTCTAGGCCAATGCCATCGGTGGCACCAGTGATCAAAATGCGTTTCATTATGTTCTTTCTTCGTGTTGGAATTCGGGGAGTAGTTCGTCGGCGATTTGTTTCAAAGTCGTCTCAATGTCGGCTCGGTTGAATCGCAGGTTCAAGGCGATGTGATTGACACCCATTTCCTGCCGCGACCGCAGGTACTCGCGAAGCGGATTGATGCCGATTCGCAATCCCAGATGAATGGGTGTGGGCGGGGTGTCGGGGGACTCGGTGAGGTCGATGTAGAGCGGTTGCAAGACAGGTTGGTTGGGACGCCCGATGGTTCGCATTCGCTGGCGCCAATCCTGAATGACACGTGCTTGCGATTCGGCTGGTCGCGGGTAAGTCATCCAGCCATCACCGTGAGCCGCCAACCACTCAGGACTCTGTTGACTGCTGCCCGTGATCAGCAATGGAAGCCTGCCGGAGACCGGCTTGGGTAGCATGTCCATTTCGCCCGTGACTCGCCCGCGTTGGTTGTCGAAGCGTGGCCATGGATCACTCATCTTGCGGATGTATCGGTAGGACTCGCGAAAACTCGCACCTCGATCAACAAATGGGGCATTGATTGCGGGGGACTCTTCTGGACGGTCCCCGGAAGCCACGCCAAGGATCTGTCTGCCTCCAGACAGCACGTCCGCCGTGGCGGCGGCTTTGGCAACGTGAGCGGGATGTCGCAAAGGCAAAATGATGCTGGCAACACCCAACGCGATCCGTTCGGTCATCCCCGACAACATTCCGAGATACACGAATGGGTCATAAGTCTGGCCGGCATCTCCAAAAGCCGGGACATTGAATGGGACATCACGCAACCAGACCGCCGAGAAACCCAATGCTTCGGCAAGCTGCACACGTTCGATGTGTCGGTGCATTTCCGGGACAGGTCCATCACTGTAGTTTTCAATCGGAACCACCAATCCGAGGCTCAGTCGGTTCGCATGGAACACGCTGTTGTACCCACGGTTGATGGATTGGAATTCAACGGTTTCGGGAGTGGTTGCGGAGGACATCTCACTTTCGATCGATCAAGAGGAATGGAAAGCCGTCGGTTCGCGATGATCCATCCGGTTGACGTCAGTCAACATGACGCATCAGTTCTCGATGACGACTTTGCCCATGGCTTTGCCGCTTTCAAGTCGTGCGTAGGCTTCGCCAGCTTCTTCCAAAGAGAAGTTGGTTTCATCAAGGATGGGCGTGAGGGCACCCGATTCAGCGATCTCGGTCAGCTTGCGAAGAATGTCGCCATGCTCGGATCTTTTGTGGTTGTGCAACATGGGAATCAGCATGAAGACGACATGCAGCGACAATCCCTTGAAGTGAGCCGGTGTGAGATCCAACTCGCACATCGAAACCGTGGTTGCGACTTGCCCGTTGAGTGCAGCGGCTTCGAATGAGTTGGTCAGGTTGGCTCCGCCGACGGAATCAAACACCACATCGAATCCCGCCCCACCGGTGTGCTTGGCAACGTATTGCTCGACCGATTCGGTTTTGTAGTTGATGCCTGTCGCACCCAACTTTTCGATCAGAGCAAGTTGTTTGTCACCGCCGCCAGTGGAATAGACGTCGGCTCCGAAGTGTTTTGCCAATTGCAACGCGACGTGTCCTACGCCGCCTGATCCACCATGCACGAGGACTTTCTGGCCGGCTTGGATGCCTGCGCGAACCAGACCTTCGTAGGCGGTGATTGCGACGAGTGGCAAGGCGGCGGCTTCCTTCATCGACAGGTTCTTTGCCTTGTGCGCGATCAAGTCGGCATCGGCAACGATGTACTCGGCTAACGTGCCCGGTAGATCCGCCAGCCCGCCAGCGCACCCATAGACTTCGTCGCCGACGGAGTAGTTCTGCACACCTTCGCCAACGGCTTCGACAGTGCCGGCAAAGTCCATTCCAAGGAGAGCGGGTGCATCAGGTGAGAGAGGCAGGTCCTTTCCCATCTTGCGAATCATCGTGTCGACCGTGTTGACGCTCGAGGCGGCAATCTTGACCAGGACGTGCCCCGGTTTGACTTCGGGTTGATCGACCTCGGAAGCCTCGAAGGGGGCGTTCTCACCGTAGTTCTTGATCAGCATGGCTTTCATGAGTGGTTTCCTTTGAATCGAGATTGGATCAGACGCGAAAGAGATATTTCGTTGTTTTCGCGGTCGCCTGACTGTTTGTTTGTCAGTACGGTGTGATAATAGAGGTAGATGCCAACCCGGCAAGAACGCACTTTTCAAGCCTATAGGCACAAAATGGATACTAATGGAAAATCCCGGCACACGAACTACGAACTGCCGGCTTGTCCCGTGGAAGCAACGCTGGAATTGATCGGCGGCAAGTGGAAAGGCATCGTGCTTTATTACTTGATGGTCGATGGACGCCTCCGATTCAGCGTTCTCAAACGCAAAGTCGGCTGTGTCACGCAGAGAATGCTGACCAAGCAGCTTCGCGAATTGGAGGACAGCGGGTTGGTCAATCGGATCGTCTACGCCGAGGTGCCACCGCGGGTCGAATACGAATTGACGGAAGAGGGCGAGTCGCTCACGCCCGTGCTGCTGACACTGAAGAAGTGGGGCGAAGCTCACGCATTGCAACTACTGCAGGAACGCGAAAATCGCAAAGCGGTGGAAGCGTCGTGACCGATGTTTTCTTGGGGTGCATCTCCATGAGTTTTGTCATCGCATGGATTTAGGTTGCATGCGGGCGATGTTCGTATCTCGGCGACGCTTTCGGTTGCAACTGTAGTGGATGAGGCAACGAATCCTTCCACTTTCCTGAACACCGCACTCTTCTACCGACCATTCCCAGGACAACAGAGATGGATTTGAAATTAGGCGGCAACGTGGCTTTGATCACCGGCGGTGCGAGTGGGATCGGGTTGGCGACCGCGCGAATGTTTGCGGAAGAGGGTTGCTCGCTTCAGCTTTGGGATGTTTCGCCCCAAGTCGAAGAAGCGGCGAGCGAGTTGCGAGAGCAGGGCGTGAAAGTCGGCACCCAGATCGTCGACATTGTCGATGAAGAACAGGTCAAGCAAGCGGTCGGTTCCTGCATGGATGAACACGGACGTCTCGACCATGTGGTGCACTGCGCGGCGATTGGGTCGGGGAAGTTTGGGTTTCCGTTCACCCACGTTGCCCCAAGCGATTGGAAGCGAACTCTGGAGGTTAACGTCATCGGGATGGCGAACATCGCTGCAGCACTGGCTCCGCCGTTGGTTGAGCAGCGGTCTGGATCGTTTGTGTTCCTCGCCTCCATCGCGGGACAGATGGGGTCGCAGACCGATCCGCCTTACAGTGCCAGCAAAGCAGCCAACATCAACTTTGCGCAGTGTATGGCAAAGGACTTGGCACCGCACAATGTGCGGGTCAATACGGTTTGCCCGGGGATGGTGAAGACACCGCTGAACCGATCGGTGTGGCAGGCTTGGTACGAACGCACCGATCCTCGGGACCAACTTTCCTACGAAGACTGGACGGAGCAGAAGATTAAAAACGTGATCCCGCTCGCACGTTGGCAAACGAGCGAAGACGTCGCCGCAATGATTGTGTTTCTTTCGTCAGAACGAGCCAAAGAAGTGACTGGCCAAACCATCAACGTGGATGGTGGTTGCGTGATGCACTGCTAGCGGTATTGGGCGATGGCAAGCAATCAACGGAACATAACAACGGTCATTCTGTTTGGTTGTCAGACGCCACGTCATTCTTCGTGCAGCAACAAGTAAGCGAGAAGGTCCCGGATTTCGGTAGCAGTCAACGGATCGAGAAGCCCGGTTGGCATGATCGAGTTGGTGAGTTCTTGGCGTCCTTCGACATCATTTTTGTCGACGTAAAAAACCTTGCCATCCGATCCTATGTAGCCCTCGCGTTGACCCTCGCGAGCGATGATTAGTCCGTTCAGGACCTGGCCGTCAAATGTCAGTAGTTGTTGCGGGCGGTAGTAGGGTGCCATCTCCGCGCTAGGATGGACGATGTGCTTTAGCAACCAAGTTTGGGTAATTCCAGTTTGTTTGTGGATAGTTGTCAGGTCAGGACCCACCTCGTTGCCGCGACCGTTTACGGCATGGCACTTGTAGCAGCCTGCCAAGTTGTTGTGGAAGAAGAGACGGCGTCCAATATTCGGGTCTGGTTCACCTTCGACTTCGTCGATCAATGTGTTCCAGTCCGAGAGTTGGTCCACCGATGGCTTGGCAGGCAGTTTGCGTTTCAGCAGGCCAGCCGAGACGAGTGTACGTCTCGCTTCGTTTGCGATGATCGGGTGATGGTGATTCGCCAACTCTTGCAACACGTCGGAGTTCTCAGTCGCCAACGAGGCCAACCCTGCGATTGCATCGGCGCGAAGATTCGCATCGAGGGACTCATCGCCAGCGACCTTGTTCAGTGCTGATGCTTTGTTGGCATCGGGATGAATGGCAAGGATGTGCACCGCTTCTCGCTGGATGGTTGCATCGTTTAAATCAAGGAGCGATTCAAGGACACCGATGGTCAGTCGGGGGTGATCGACGTTGAGGGATTGCAGGGCAATCCTGCGAAGTTGTATCGGATTGCTGTCATCGAGGGTTAGTTTCAACAAGGTGTCATCGGGCGAGAATTCTCGCGTCGTTGGGCTGCTGATTTTGGCGAGGGACGCCACCACGGCTTTCAGGTCACGGCGACTCAAATCATCTCGTTTGAGAAGTTGTTCGAGTGAGACGCGATGATGTTCCAGTGTTTCGTCGGCGATCCATTTGATGGCGACGAAACGAACGTCGGAGGACTTGTCGAGTAGCAAATCTGGGATTCGATCGACGAATTGGCCGGAGGAGCCCTTTCGTTGGTCGATTCGTTTGAGAGTGACTGCGTAGTGGACGCGGGCGACCTCATTCATTGTTTTCCAGTCGAGGTCTTCGATCTCTTTTGGATGTTGAACCAGAGTGTTCATTGCCGCGGTTCGTACGTACGGATCTGGGCTGCCAAGTAGCTCAATTGCCTTGTCGATCGTTGGTTCGGCAATCTCATTGGTGCGTGGTAGCGGCGTGAGCGAGACAGGTTGTTTGAACTCAACTCGCCAAATTCGCCCGTGCCCGTGAACCGGATAGGAAATCTTGACCCAATCGCTGATGTAAAGGAACCTTCCGTCGGTTGAATAAGAAAAGTGGACTGGGCGGAAGTCATCTGGTCCGCTCAAGAATTGTTCTCGCGTGGCTTCCAGCGAAGCTCCCTTGGGCGTCAGCTTGTGCAAGTCGACTCGGTTGTCAGTCCATGACGCGGTGAGCAAATGGTTGACACCAAACGGGATCACACCGCAAGCTGCCTCGTTCAACACCCCGGCCATGCCGAGCGTTCCAGGATTTTCACCATTCCAGCAAACCAGCGGGTGCCGTCCTGATCGACCATACCGAAACTCGTAACCAAAGTCTGCGCCGGGGATAACGTGAAGCAAGCGATTGGGTGGTGTCGCGTCAGGATCGTTGTCGGTCGAAAAGAGGTTTCCGGCCAGATCATACGTCATCCCGAAGGCGTTCCAGTGTCCAGTGGAAAGTCGAGTGAGTTCCGCTCCATCGGTTCGGCAGCGGTAGGTCGATCCGCCTTCGCCACCACCGGATAGTTTGGTGCCGTCGGAGCCAACGAAGGTGTAGTCGACGCCGAGATTTTCACCGAACCCAAACGCGAGCGAGTCTGGATCCGCTGGGTCGATGGCCAGTCCGCCTATGCCGTTGTGCGGGTAGTCTCCTTCGGTCTCGCAGACGACCAGTTTTTCCGGTTCACCATCCGCGGATTGTTTGCTGGACGCATTGAGAAATCGCCCAATGAACCAACGCGTGCTGACGTACAAATGACCATCGGGACCAAACAGCAAATCAGTGCTGAAGGTATGGCCTTCATAGAAGACGCTACGTTTGTCGGCGACACCATCTCCATTGGTGTCTTCGAAGACGAGAATGCGATCGGTCTTCGGACCCGAGTAGTTGGATTCTCGTTTGTGAGTGTGGTTTTCTTGCACAAAGACTCGTCCATCCGGGGACACCGCGACACCAACCGGTGTCACCAGATCCGGGTTCTGAGCGAACAACGTCACCGATTTGATGTTGGGGTGATGGATCTGGGGAGTGAATGAGGCTTTGTCGTTGGACGCCCAAGACGATTGAGTTTGCGAGCGGGCGTCGTTGGTGGGCAATGCAAAAAGGCAGAGTAGAAAAATGGAGGTGAGATATTTCATCGACATTCGGTGGGACCGCCGGGTGGGAGTGGCAAGGTGGGATGCGAATCAAAACCAACTTAATGCATCCACTGGTCCCGAGGTGACATGATTCTTTCCGGCAGGCGTTCCAGACCTCTGTGGAGGCAGATCACGATGATGCGATGCCGAGTGATTTGATTCGTGATGCAAGGGTGGTCGGTTTCATTCCGAGTAGAGCGGCGGCACCCGTCTCGCCGTACACTTTGCCTCCACACGCTTGCAGTGCTTTGCGAATGTTGTTTGCCTCGAACAAGCGGAGTTCAGCGGCGGTCATGATCTCGTCGGGTTCGTGCGAGTGAACGGGGACGATGTTTTGCGAATCGATGTCGGGTTGTGACGCGAGATTCAGTTTCAGTTTACCGGGAGGAGATGTGATCAACGCTCGTTCGAGCACGTGTTGCAATTCGCGAATGTTGCCGGGCCAGTCATAACGCTGAAGTTCGTTGGCGTTGGCTCGCGTGAGTCTCGGTGTTGGCTTGCCAAGCCGTCGGGAAAGGCTCGTGAGCAAGTGATCGGCCAGCAGCGGGAGATCGTCTTTTCGATTTCGAAGCGGTGGCAAATCGATTGGGAACACACTGAGTCGGTAGTAGAGATCGAGTCGGAATTTGCCGGCTTCCGCTTCGGCCTTCAAATCACGGTTGGTGGCGGCGATGATTCGAACGTCCACCATGCGAGTCCGTTCTTCGCCGACGCGTTCCAGTTCGCCTTCCTGCAGAACCCGCAGAAGTTTGCTTTGCAGGTCCAAGGGGATTTCGCCAATTTCGTCAAGAAACAAAGTGCCACCATCGGCCAGTTCAAAGCGGCCAATGCGATCACGTAGAGCGCCGGTGAAGCTGCCCTTGGTGTGTCCAAAGAACTCGCTCTCATAAAGCTCACGAGGAATCGCCGCGCAGTTGACTTTGATCAACGGGTGTTCATGACGAGAGGAGCGAGCATGAATCTCGCGTGCGACCAGTTCCTTGCCAGTGCCGCTTTCGCCCATCACCAACACGGTCGAGTCGGTCGGTGCGACCAAGCGAATTTGCTGTGTGACGGTTTGCAACGCATCGCTTTGCCCGATCATCTCACCGAATGCTTCTCCACGAAGCTCTTCTTGGAGATAATCGTTTTCGAGTTCCAAACGTCCTCGCAGGCTTTCGATTTCTTCCCAAGCCTGCGCGTTGGCGATGGCAGACGCCACGTGGTCGGCAATCATTCGCAACCAATCGAAGCAAGCGTCACCGATCGTGGTGCGAGCGAAGACACTGAGTACACCCAGCACCTTGCCGCGGTGAATCAGCGGTTGTCCTCCAAATCCAAGAATACTTTCTTGCAAGGCCCAATCGCGATGCACCAACCAATCGGGATCGCCATCGATGTTGGGAACTTCCAAAGGAGTCCCGGTGGCAGCGATGCGTCCGACTTTCCGCACGCCAAGTGGGAACCGACGAAAAGAACCGTCAATGCGGCTGAGGTCCGTATTGGGATCCACGACCGATGTTCCTGCACTAGCCACTAAGTGAAGGCATTCGGTTTGGTCGGGGCACTCCGATCGCATCGGGCACGTGGGACAACCTTCGCCCGGTTGGATCAGCCAGATGCGAGCCAAGGCCACCGCATGAGAGCTGGCCAAATGATCAACGACCAATCGCAAAACGTCGGCGACGCTCCGCTGTTGAGGCATCGCCAGCAACAGTTTCTTGTGGTCACGGATCAGGGGAATTCGGTGTTCGATCATGGGTGACAGGATGCACGAGATGTCGTTGTGTTGCAACGAAAAATCGTTGGGTCACGAAATTTCGTGCTCATTGTTTGATTGCACGTGTTTTTGTAAGTGGTTGATAGTGTGAGACTTACAGGGCAGTTGTGAGGATTGGCACAGTTCGTGCCTAAGGGAGACTCGACACCGATGATCGAATTCGGTGCTTTTCAACTCTCTCGGATCCCAATGGAGTCCAATCATGTCCCGAATCGAAACCGTGAACCCAGCTCTCGCGACCGGTAAAGCCAAAGAGTTGCTCGACGCTGTGCAAGCCAAGCTTGGGATGACGCCCAACCTGATGCGTGTGATGGCCAATTCACCGGCTGTCTTGGATGCGTATTTGAAGTTCAGTGGCGCTCTCGCGGTCGGTGCACTGACTGCCAAACAACGCGAACGCATTGCCTTGGCAGTGGGCCAAGCGAACTCGTGTGACTACTGCCTCAGTGCCCACACCGCACTTGGCAAAATGTCGGGCCTGACCGCGTCTGAAATTCTTGATGCTCGTCGTGGCAAAGCGGACGACGCCAAGGCCGGAGCCATCCTGGCGTTCGCAAATCAAGTTGTCGCGAAGCGTGGGTTGGTCTCGGACGCCGATGTCACAACCGCTCGCGAAGCAGGGGTGACGGATGCGGAGATCGCAGAAACGGTCGCCAACGTTTCTCTCAACATCTTGACCAACTACCTCAACCATGTCGCTCAAACCGAAGTGGACTTCCCGGCTGCCGAAAAGTTGTCGGACGATTCGACAATGGATTCGTGCGGTTGCCACACGGAAGCGTGCAGCGTCGCTTGACGCGATGCGAAGTAACCAAACGTTGCGCTAGAAACATTGGAGAATCAACATGGCAAGCCCAACTGACATCCGGCCGCCTTTCACGAGTGAGTCCGCCATTCAAAAAGTGCGAGCGGCGGAAGACGCCTGGAACTCGCGGGATCCGCAGCGAGTCTCGCTGGCGTATTCCATCGACAGCGAATGGCGCAACCGAGATACGTTCCTGCGGGGACGCGATCAGATCGTCCACTTCTTGTCTGGTAAGTGGAAGTCGGAACAGGAGTATCGCCTCGCGAAACAATTGTGGGCGTTCTCTGAAAATCGAATCGCCGTTCGGTTCCAGTACGAGTACCAAACCGAGGCCGGAAGTTGGTTTCGTGCCTATGGCAATGAAAACTGGGAGTTTGATCCCGATGGTTTGATGCGGCGACGTGAGGCCAGCATCAACGACCATGCGATCGATGTCTCGGAGCGAAAGTTTCATTGGCCGTTGGGTGCCCGACCATTGGACGACCCTGGCTTGCAAGAGCTCGTGAAATGAAGCGGCCGATCACTTGCCCTCGCGTGAACTCCGCTTCCGCGAGGGCGTTTTGGCGGCGTAGCAGACGATTGAACATCCCATTAACCAACCAACTCGAAATATCGAACTATGAAAACTCAATCAATCACCCAGTTGGTCATCGGAGCTGCCATTGCTGTGGCTTTCGTTGGACCCATCACAAAGACCGCCCGCGCAGATGACCGCGGGCATGTCACTGCTGATTCACAGGTCATGCATCGCACGATCCAGATCGATGACCTGGAGATCTTTTACCGGGAAGCGGGGCCGAAAGATGCACCGACATTGTTGCTGTTGCACGGGTTTCCGACTTCTTCCCACATGTTTCGAAATTTGATTCCTGCTTTGGCGGATCGCTATCACGTGGTCGCACCGGACTATCCCGGGTTCGGGTTCAGTTCGGCTCCGTCGGTCGACGAGTTTGAGTACTCGTTTGATAACCTGGCTCGTGAGATTCAGGTTTTCACTGAAAGACTGAAGCTGGACCAATACTCGCTGTACGTGATGGACTACGGCGCCCCGATCGGATTCCGCTTGGCGACGGCACATCCTGAACGAGTTCAAACGCTGATCATTCAGAACGGAAACGCCTACGAAGAAGGCATCGACAACCAGTTTTGGGTGCCCGTGAAAGCGTTTTGGAATGAACGGTCATCTGAGAACCGGGACGCGCTTCGTTCGATGTTGACGCTGGATGCGACCAAGTGGCAATTCACCAACGGCGTTCGCAACGCCGCGACGATCAGTCCGGACAACTGGGGACATGTGCAGCCACTGCTCGATCGTCCTGGGAACGATGAGATTCAACTCGAGTTGTTCCACAGCTATGGCAGCAATCCAGCGTTGTATCCCCAGTGGCAAGCTTACCTTCGCAAGCATCAACCGCCGACATTGATCGTGTGGGGAAAGAACGATGCGATCTTCCCTGCTGAAGGTGCATACCCCTATCAACGCGATTTGAAAAACGCGGAGTTGCACTTGCTCGACACCGGACACTTCGCATTGGAAGAAGATGGTGAGGTGATCGCGAATCACATGCGACGGTTCCTTGGCCAGCACGTGCATTCACGCTGAACGACGCGGCCTTCACTGCCAAACACGCAGAGTAGGACCGGGGATGGATTCATGTCGCGAACTGGCAAACGCATGGACCAAACCGCCGCCCATGGTTTCAGGTGTGTCCCGTATGATCACCAACTCGATGACTCCATTGCGGTGTTGGTTCAAAAGTTCATCGAGTCGAGTGGACTCGATGTTGTGGGCCCCCGATTGAATCCCCTTGGGGATCACAAATCGATCCAGCAACGACCAATCAGCCGTTTCGGTTTGCAGATCCAGCCACTGGGTTGATTCGAGTGAGAGTCGAGCGGTTCCAGGAGGAATGGGGCGTCCGTAAATTGAGAAGGTGGCGTCCGGGGTTCTGGAAGCGAAACCGATCCCGGACGGGACGGCGGTCAGTTGCAACGAGGTTCGCTGGATCGGTTGCTCGGAGAGGTTTCGCAGGTCAAAACGCAAGCGGATTTGGCGATCGAATCCGATTTGTTCGCTGGATTTCTTGACCAGCAGCAGGTCCTCGGGCCCCTTGCGGATGTTGGGATTCCTTTGGACCCAGATGTCTCCACCGTTCCCTTGCGCCGCGATGATTTGGGTGAGTTGTCCGGAGTTCTGTTCGAGCGGCACTCGGTATTCGCTAGCGGCCACAATTTGCTGAGGCAGCAACCAAGCGGATGTTTGTTCGGTCATGCTGCGGGTTTCTCCCGTTGCGGCCACTTCGATGTCGACTTGTCCATCGAACACCTCGACCACCGACGCTCCACCGGATTTCACAGACACACCAAAGCTGGTCCCTTGATCAATCAGGCGGCCGTTGGGGGTGTCGACGACAAAGCCTCGCAAGCCATCGCGAACGGTGATCACAGCGGTCCCGCTGACAAGGCGGCAGTGCATTGGATCCAAAATCTGCAGCTCCGCAGGACCTTCCAAGTTCAACTGCGTTTGATTGTCAAAACGCAAGGAGGCGAATCCGCTGGCCAACCGCAAGCGTCCGGTGCCCAGTCGTTGTCCTTCGGCGAGCGGCATGGTCGAGGTCTGCCACAAACACTCGACAGTTTGTTCGAGCACCGCGAACGTTTCGGTGGATGGTGACTCGCTTGGATTGCGATTCCAAAACGTCACGATCAAAAGAATGGATGCGGCCAATCCGATGGCCCACGGAATGAGTTGCCACGGTCCAAGCTTTGATTTTTCGCGAGTCTCCAACTTCTCGGCTGGCCGTTGATCACGAGCTTCGATGCCCAGCAAGCACAGGTCGCCATGCAAACCCGCGGCTTCGGCGAAGTCTCGGATTCTTTCTGGAGAAGCCATCGCGATGGATTCGAGTTCTTGAATTTCTGCTTGGGTTGCGCGGCCATCCAAAGCAGCGTCTCGTAACTCGAGGTAGCGTTTTTCGACGTTGGTCATGACGTCACTCCTGCGTTCATTTTTCGAGTCACACAGTCTCGCAACGAATCCCGAATGCGACTGAGCATGCGATAAACGGCATCGAGGGATCGGCCGGTGCGAGTGGCGATGGATTCGATCTTTTCACCCTCGGTGTACCGCTGGTCGATCAGTTGCCGGTGTCGCTCGGGCAACGATCTGACACAGGCACGGAGATTTTCGAGACGTTGATCGTAGCGGTCCGTTTGTGTGTCCAGTTGGGTTGCCACCGCGGTCAAGAACTCATCTGAAAATTGCAGACGGCTGCGTTGTTGCTTTTGCCGCCACGCTCTCATTTGATTGAATGCGACGCGACAGGACCACGCGGTGAAATTGGTGCCCCATTCGAAGTCATCGAATTTTCGCCACAGAACCAAATCGGTCTCTTGCAAGACCTCCTCCACATCGTTGCGGTCATTCATCAGGCTCATCAGGTAGGCAAACCGATGACGACGGGTTTGCCCGAGCAACCGCACAAACTCTTCGGTGTGATCGATGGGACCGGTGATCGATGCATCGTGTTCGGGAGTTTCGTGAGATGGGTTCATGCCGTTGATCAATCGCGGTTCGGACGGTGTCTTGTCATGCAAAAGAAGACAGCCGATGGGACGCCTTTTTGGACAAAAATGTGGGGGCAATCTCAAAATGGTCGATAATTCATGTCCAATGTTTCCGTGTTCCGCTATTTCAAGGCAGTTCAGCCACCTTGGAACGATTCTCACACCGAAACCCTTTGGGTTCCCCCATGCAATCTCTGCGGCGTCTCATTTTATGCTGTTGGTTCTTGTTGATCGTCACGAATGCAAAGTTTGCTGGCGGCCAGCAGCCACCGATTCGGACGGATCTGGTCATCAGTGGCGTTCGGCCGCACCTGACGACGTATGGCATCTACAGCCAAAACGGGGCGCATCTGAAGTCGGGACACAATGAGTGTGGGATCGGAGCGATTGTGCCGTGGGCCGGGAGGCTTTGGATGGTCAATTACGCGCCTCACATGCCGCGCGGCAGCGAACACAAATTGTTCTCCGTCGAATCGGATCTGACCAAGCCCCTGAATGTGCATCCCGAAAGCGTCGGTGGAACACCAGCGGGGCGGATGATTCACGAAGAGTCGCAGCAGTTGCTGATTGGGCACCACTTGATCGATGCCAAAGGCAAGGTGCGAACCATTTCTCCCGGCGACATGCCAATGCGAGTGACGGCGATCACGCGGCATCTGAAAGATCCCGAGAACATGGTGTACTACATCGACATGGAGGGATCCATTTGGGAGGCCAACGTGCATTCGTTGGAGGTCAAGCGGTTGTTCAAAAAGCCCGTTCCGGGTTGGCATGGAAAGGGCGGCTACACCTCGCAAGGACGTTTGGTGATTTCCAACAACGGGGAATTGCACGTTGGTGATTACAAAGATGTTTTGGTTGGTGGCGAAGCCACGGACGAAGAAGAGCGTGGGGTGTTGGCGGAGTGGGATGGCGAGACATGGCGGATCGTTGAGCGTCGGCAATACACCGAAGTCACTGGCCCCAAGGGCATCACGGGCGGCAGTGATGGAAATGAGCCGATTTGGTCGATGGGCTGGGATCGACGGAGCGTTCGTTTGAAGTTGTTGGAGAACGGAACGTGGCACACTTATCTGCTGCCCAAGGCTGCCTATTGCAATGATGCCAGTCATGGTTGGTACACCGAATGGCCGCGAATCCGCGAGATCACAGACGGACGTTGGATGATGGACATGCACGGCATGTTCTTTGATTTTCCGAAGGGGTTTTCGGCGACCAATTCCAAAGGCTTGCGCCCCATCGGAAGCCATCTCCGCTACGTTCCTGATTTTTGTGCTTGGAACGATCGGTTGGTGCTGGCAACGGATGAAACCAGTGTTCAAGGCAATCCCTTGGCGGGCCAACCACAGAGCAATTTGTGGTTTGGTGACTACCAGGATCTGAAGACTTGGGGGCCCGCGTCAGCTTACGGTGGCCCCTGGATTGATGATGAAGTGAACGCGGATCAGTGGTCGGATCCATTCCTCGTCGACGGTTTTCAAACGCGAACGTTGTATCTGGCGGTTGGCCAGTTGAAATCGAAGCCGGTGGTCGCCTTGCGAGCGACGGATCAGCAAGCGATCACATCGATGCCCGAGAAGCTAAGCGTGCTTCCGAACGTCACGGTGCGACGTGGCAACTGGACTCGGCCGGCAAAAGGATATGCCTTTGAAGTCGATCAGCCCGTCACGGTTTACTTGGCCGTGGATCATCGAGGTGACCCGCCCATGTCATCGGAATGGCAGTTGACGCAGATGGAAGTCCGGTGGGGCAACGGGCACCATGATCGCGTTTACAAACGTTCGTTCCCAGCAGGGAAAATCTCCATTCCTGCGAATGAAACCGAGCACACACCCGGATCGTTTGGGATGCCGCACACTGCGTTCGTCGAAGGCAACGCGACGGTGAAAACGATTCGAGGTGAAGGAGCGACGTTGAACGAACCGCAAGCTTCGCGGCAATCCAAGAAATTCGCAGTGCCTGCAGATTCGTCGGTTCAGCTCACCATGCAAATCGATCCCAATGGAACGAACGAGTGGGTTGATTTTCGCGAATTTTCGGTGGCTGGTGGAGACAGCGCGGTGGAGTTGCTTCCCGAAGAGTTGGAAGCTGTTTGGGTACGGTTCAAAACGGATCGTGATTGCATGGCGACGGTGTTCTTGCATCAAACATCCGCCTATCCAAATCAGCAGCGTCACGAGGAACTGTTTGCTGGATTGGCCGACGTGGATGATTCGCAAGCCATTGAAGCATTGGTCTATCCCGCTCAACGCAGTCGTGATTTGCGGTTGCTGACGGCTGATGGAAAGGCATTTGAATTCACAAAGGACGGCTTCCAATTTGAGTCGGATGAATTTGATTCAAAGTTGGCCGAGAAGCTGCAAGTGGAACCGGAGTTCACGGTGGATGAGGCTTCCGTCATCGTTCGAAATCAGGGAAGAAATTATCGACTGCCCAAGGGCGACGCGATCTATGACAAGCCCTTTGAATCGGGTTGGCCTCGAGCGCTACGAGAAGTGGAGTCAGAACGCACGATCGCGAATATTCATGGGACGTTTTATGAAGTGCCATTGGTGATCAATGGTGCTCCGCCGGCTTGGAATTTGATCCGCCCGGTGTCGAGTCATGGAAAGCGGATCTCGGACTATTGTTCCTGGAACGGATTGTTGGTGCTGAGTGGTATCAAGCAAGACGCAGCGGCGAGCGAGCATGTGTTTCGTGATTCGGCATCAGGCATGGGACTGTGGTTTGGTGGAGTGGACGACCTTTGGAAGTTTGGCAAACCGGTCGGACACGGGGGCCCCTGGAAAAACACCGACGTCCGGGCGGGGAAACCGTCGGATGCCTATCTGATGCGGGGCTACGACAAGAAAGTGCTGACACTGTCGCACACCGACACGACTCCGGTAACGATGACCGTGGAAGTGGACTTGGACGGCGAAGGTCGGTGGATCCCGGTGAAGGAATTGGTTGTGCCTGTCGGAAGCACGGTCCGGCACGAGTTTCCGGTTGGTTTCTCTGCCTGCTGGGCACGTGTCGTCAGCGATTCCGACACGACCGCGACGGCGATGTTCGACTATCAATGAGAGGCGGATCGTGTCGGTGGAAATGCCGGTGAAGGCATTCACGCGAGAAGTTGCGGCACTTTTTGTGTTGACGACCATGGGAATGACCGATATCGTTAATCGTAGATCGGCGATACGAAAGGGCGAGTTGACTGATTCGCCCGTTCCTTCGTCCTTCTATTTATCTATTTGTATCGTCTAGCGGCGATTGGCGATCTGCAGAGGAAGAAACAATGAGTCACGTTCAAATTTATGACCGAGCGATGTGTTGCAGCACCGGCGTTTGCGGGCCTCAGGTGGATGAAACGTTGCCAAGGTTCGCAGCCGATTTGGATTGGCTGAAACAACAAGGTCATCGTGTTGATCGATTCAATTTAGCGCAGGAACCAGCCGAGTTTGCTGGCAACGCGACCGTGCAGCAGATGTTGAGCGAAGAAGGTGTCGAGTGTTTGCCTTTGGTTCTGGTTGATGGCCGAATCGTCAGTCGCAGTGACTATCCTTCGCGAGAGAATCTGGCGTTGTGGACGGCAACGAAGACGCAAATGAAGCCCATGCTGCCAACGGCGGATGGTGGATGCTGCGGCGGTTCGAGTTGCTGCTGATCTTGTCTGACGATCCATCGAACCGATGGCCGATCAATTCCTTCTTTTAGCGGTCCACAGTCATGCACTATCTCGAATCACCCACTCGCAATTTGTTCTTCACGGGCAAAGGAGGCGTTGGCAAAACGTCCATGGCTTGTGCCACCGCGGTTCGTTTGGCGGATCGAGGCCGGCGCGTTCTGCTCGTGTCGACCGACCCCGCGTCAAACTTGGACGAAGTCCTCGGCGTGACGCTCAGTAACAAGCCGACATCCGTTCCGGCGGTGGACAACCTTTCGGCGATGAACATTGATCCGGAGCAGGCGGCGGCGGAGTATCGCGAGCGAATGGTGGGGCCGTATCGAGATGTTTTGCCCGAGGCTGCTGTTCAGAGCATGGAAGAACAGTTCTCGGGATCGTGCACGGTGGAGATCGCTGCTTTCGACGAATTCGCCAGACTGTTGGGCGACGAAAACGCGACGGCAGACTTTGATCACATCGTTTTTGACACCGCGCCGACCGGACACACGTTGCGGTTGTTGACGTTGCCATCAGCTTGGTCGGGATTCATGGATGAAAACACGTCCGGAACATCGTGTCTGGGACCGCTGGCAGGTTTGCAAAAGCAGCAAGCGATCTACCATTCGACGGTGGAGTCCCTTGGCGATTCATCTCGCACAACGTTGGTGTTGGTGACTCGACCGGAAGCGTCCACGCTTCGGGAGGCTGATCGAACCAGCGACGAACTGAGGGAGCTCGGCGTTGAAAACCAAGCCTTGGTGATCAACGGAACCTTCGAGGCAAGAGACAAATCAGATCCGATTGCCAACGCGATGGAACAACGGTGCAAAGAAGCGTTGATGGCGATGCCCAGCGGGCTCGCTCAACTGCAACGCACGGTTGTGCCTTTGGCACCTCATGGCTTGGTTGGTATTGACGCTCTACGTCTGCTCGGGAGAACTGAACCGAACGGGGAGATGGCCAGGAACGAGATTGCCGGTGAAGAACGCGTTTCGATCTTGGAGGCATTGCCCGCATCCGCTTTGATCGATCAGTTGGCGACTCAGCAACACGGCGTGATTCTGACGATGGGCAAAGGTGGCGTCGGTAAAACAACCATCGCTGCTGCGGTTGCGGTGGCACTTGCCGAACGCGGCTTGAAGGTTCATTTGTCGACCACCGATCCGGCCGCACACGTGAGCGCGACCTTGGCCGCTGAAGAGTTGAGCGGTTTGACAATCAGTCGGATTGATCCCGCCGAAGTGACCGAGGCTTATCGACAAGAAGTCTTGCGGACCGCGGGAGATGGTTTGGATGAGCAAGGGCGAGCGTTGTTGGAAGAGGATCTTCGTTCTCCCTGCACGGAAGAGATCGCCGTGTTTCGAGCGTTCGCCGATGCCGTGGCGGAAGGCGAGGATGGCTTTGTCGTTCTCGACACCGCGCCCACCGGTCACACGATTCTCCTGTTGGATTCGGCACTTGCATATCATCGCGAAGTTTCGCGGCAGACCAACGAGGTGCCTGAAAGCGTTCGGGAATTGTTGCCACGCTTGCGAGATTCAGATTTCACGCGGGTGTTGGTGGTGACGCTGCCCGAGTCGACCCCGGTACATGAAGCTCAGCGGTTGCAACAGGATTTGCGGCGAGCGGAGATCGAGCCGTTTGCTTGGGTGGTCAATCAATCGCTTAGTCCGTTGGTTGTCAAGGATCGGATTCTGGTTGGGCGTCAACAAAACGAAGAGCCTTACCTGCGTGAGGTATTCACTCAGCACGCGAAGCAAGCGGTGATCATTCCCTGGCAACTTGACCCGCCAATCGGAATCGAAGGTTTGCGGGAGTTGACCGCAGACAAGGCTTCTTGCTAAGACAGAATCTTGTTTGACGATTCGATTCAGGCAAGGCATACCGACAGGCGACCAATTCAATGAGCAGCGACGAGCTGGATCGAGATGGATTCCAGATTCTTCGCGGCGCGGTGCCGAGGTCGATGGTTAAGCATCTGCTGGATGTTTGCACGCAGACTTTGATTCAGGAGTCAGAGTCCGTTCGGGCTCGATCCAGTCGCGGTCATGTGTACGCGGCTCGCAATTTGATCGGCAGCATTCCCGAGGTGACGACGGTTTGGCAATGCGAACCGTTGATTGACTTTTTGAAGAAGCAACTCGGTGATGAGTTGGGATTGGTGCGAGCTTTGTTTTTCGACAAGCCGCCCGATCGGACCTGGGCGTTGCCATGGCACAAAGACACATCCGTTGCGGTTGAAGATAACGCAGTGGATTCCGATTGTTTCTCTCGTCCGACCGTCAAGGCAGGAGTCCCTCACTTCATCGCAGCGGACGACGTGTTGCGACGGATGCTGACACTTCGGATTCATCTGGACGAAGTGACGGATGAGAATGGCCCACTGCGAGTGATTCCCCGTTCGCACCATTCAAGCGACAGCGATGGGGAAGATGTCAGTGCCGCCATGTCAATTTTCGCGAAGGCGGGCGATGTGTTGGCAATGAGACCCTTGCTCAGCCATTGCAGCGGCTCATCCCAGCCGGGCACGCGGCGGCACCGGCGAATTCTGCATTTGGAATTTGCCGAATCGAGGATTCTACCGGACGGCGTGAAGTGGCATGACTTCGTCGCACCAACGTCTGCGAGTGGCTGTTAGCTGGATAAGGTCACCCCAGCAGCTGACATGCAGGAGAGATCTTGCTTGGTCGTTTCGACGCGGATCGGCAATGAGTTGGTTGCCCGGACTTCTGCACCGAGTGGACGCGTCTCGCCTGGTCAGTTCGAGGGTTCCAGTGTTGGATCAACCTCTTCAAAGTAGAAGTCGTACCACGCTCGTTCTCGCATCTTCTTTCCGATTGGCATGCCTTTGGGCGATAATTCGGATGTCCAGGATGCCAAGCTGGCGTGAAGTTTGTTAGCGAGTTCTGGATATTCTTCCGCGAGATTGCGATGTTCGTGTTGATCGCTTTCCAGATCGAAAAGGAAGCGACGACCATCGCCAGCGAAGATGTATTTCCACTTGCCACGGCGAATCGCGGCTTGATCCCAGAACCGGAAATACAACGTTCGGGTGGGTGGATTTTGGATGTCGTTCAATCGAGGAATCAGATCGATGCCGTCGAAGGCTGCGTCACCGGACGGGAGTTCTCCGCCGGCGAGTTTCAAAACACTCGGTGCGATGTCCAATGCACTGACCGGCCAGTCGTAGGTGATTCCGCTGGGCAATTGAGTGGGCAGGCTCCAAATCATTGGCACGCGGATGCCGCCTTCGGAAAGCATTCCTTTTTCGCCGACCCAAGGATCGTTGAGTGATCCGTCCCAACCACCAGCGTCGCCGTTGATGGGTGAGTCGGTCTTTGTCATTTTCAGCGGTGCGCCGTTGTCGCTGGTCATGACGATCAATGTGTTGTCGAGCACTCCTTCGGCTTTCAACTGGTCGACGATTTGACCCACGCCGTCGTCAATCGCTGAGATCATCGCCAACGCGTAGCGACGTCGCTCCGGCATCGGTCCGGGAAAACGATCGAGGTATTTTTGAGTTGCTTCTAAGGGCGTGTGCGGACCGTAGTAATTCAGCTGCAAGTAGAACGGCTGATCATGATTGCGTTGAATGAACTTGACCGCCGCATTGGTTTGGACATCAATGCGAAAACGCTCGTCACGAATCGGTTTCATTTCTGCGAGCAACTCACCCGAGGTGAGGTCAAAGTTGGTGCGATAGTTTGTTCGCTCGCCCCAGTAATATTCGTCAAAACCTTGTTGCGATGGTGAATAGGGTTCGATTTTATTCCATGGAATCCGGACCTTGCGTCTGGGTTTACCAGCCATCGCCGGCAATTCGCGACGCATCCAATCGATACAGGTGACGTTGGGTTCCAAGTGCCATTTGCCGACGAAGCCGGTTTTGTAGCCTTTGGGTTGCAAGTGTTCGGCGATGGTCACCGCATTGGTCGGCAGTGGCATGTCCGGGATGGTGTCAATGCCGAGACGTTGTTGGTACCGGCCAGTGATCAATCCGGCACGCGATGGGCTGCACTGGGGGGCGGTCACATAGGCGTTGGTGCAGCGAACTCCGCGTGCGGCCAAGCCATCAATGTGTGGTGTCTGAATATCGTCGACCTCGTTCTGACAACTCAGATCGGCCCAGCCTTGATCGTCGGTGAGGATGACGACCACATTGGGTTTGCTGGCGGGAATGACCGCTTGAGCCGTCCGGTCGCCAATTTGGAAGTAACCAAGTTGTTTGTCTCCATCGGATTCTTTTACCATCCAAATGGCGCCCGGGCGGGTCGATTGGGTTTTCGTTTGCCCTGGCTGAATCAGACCATAAGACTTTGACTTTGATTTGGCATCGATCCAGCATAATTCGACTGGACCACGCTGTTGGTTGATGAAGTGCACCGGAAACGGGTTTCCGTCGGGCTTGGACGCGGGGATGCCTCCCTCGGGGATCGTACGAAAGGTTAGTTTCGCGAGTGACTTCACCGACGGTTCGATACGTTTCGCGAATTTTGTCGGTGATGTTGAACGGAACTGGGCGAGTTGTTCAGACGACTCTGGTTTCGTTGCCAAATTGTTCCATTCGTAGGGATCGGCTTCGATGTTGTAGAGCTCTTCGCTCCCGTCTTGATAGTGAATGTATCGATGAGTCCGACCGCTCACGGCGTAGGCACCGGGGTGAGACAGGTAGGTGACCGAGTTGTGTTTCCAAGTGTCGGTCTTTGGTTCCTTCAGCAAAGGCAGAAGACTTGGCCCATCATTGACCGGATTGGAGGGTAATTGACAAAGGTCGAGCACAGTCGGAAAGAGGCTGAGTAGATTCACCGGAGCATCACAACGGGCTCCAATCGGCGTGCCGTTCGGGAGCGACGGACTGGATGTTTTTGGAACTCGAATCATCAATGGGACACGAGTAACACCTCGCCACGGCGTGTACTTTTGCCAATGCTCTTTTTCACCCAGTTGCCAACCGTGATCCGACCAAAGCACGACGATGGTGTTGTCGGCATTCGGTCCAGACTCCAATGCATCTAACAGGCGACCGAGCATCGCATCGGCAAAGTGGATGGAAGCGAGATAGCCTTGGATGCCCTGTTTCCATTGGTCCTGCTTTTGGATGTGGGCAAAGTAGCGATTGCGTGCAGCACGCTGTCCAATCGGAGGGACGTCATCCAAGTCATTCTCGAGGTATCCCGGTGGGAGCTGGATCGAGTCGAGAGGAAAAGGTTCGAAGTATTTCTTCGGTACGAACCAAGGTTCATGTGGCCGATAGATTCCGCAACCGAGGAAGAACGGTTGATCATGCTTTTGTTGTAGTTGTTCGCCGATCCATTGGCTGACCGCCCAGTCGCCACCGAACTCTTCATCTGTCACGTCGAGTGCCGCCCAGTCCGTTTCGACGTATTGCCATGGTCCGCCGCGTTTCAGGTTGACGGGGCGTTGTGAAGGATAGAAAGTTTGTGGGAAAGGATTCTCGGATTCCGCTTTGGGGAAATATTCATCCCAGGATGCGGCATCGATGAAGTAATGCAGCAGTTTGCCCGATCCCGAAGCGTGGTAACCATGGTTCCTCATGTATTGAGGCAAGATGACATCGTCCGGCATGACCTCACGCATTTGTTGGCGATTGTCATACAGGCCCGATTGGTTGGGAGCTCTTCCGGTGAAGACAGCCGAGCGGCAAGGGTTGCAAGCGGGTGCGGGGCAATGAGCGTTGGTGAAGAGAATACCGCTGGCCGCCAATCGGTCCAAATTGGGTGTGATGGTTTGCGGATGGCCCCCCAAGCAACCTATCCAGTCATTCAAGTCGTCCATTGCGATGAACAGGACGTTCGGCCCCGATGGTGTCGGCGGTGAGTCCGCGAAAGTTGACGGCGCGGCCAACAAAATCCAAATCATCGAAGCGAGCAAAAGGCGATGCATCATCGCGAATCTTTCGGGGCGCGAGAAAACGGGCGTGGGTGTTGAGAACCGATCGTAACTCGTTCATCGAGACAGAATGAACGTTGCAATCGACCATTGGTCTCCGGGAAAGTCCGGGTGCAGGTGTCGATGATACAATGCGGCCGTCATCGCTGTTTTGTTTCGATTCGTGACAGCGGACAAACTGCCGCTATCCATGGATTATGCTGCAATGCGATGACGTTCCATCGCAGGATGCGGAGGCGGATCGCTATGCGTCGCCTCTAACTATTCCCATCTGCATCAGCTACTTTTGATAGGCAAACCATGAAACGCAGTCCCCACGCTTCCTTTGTCCTGATCTTTGCTTCGACGATCGTTGCCATGAATTGTCCCTCCAGCAACGACTTGTCGGCACAGGATTCTGCGTCATCGGATGTTGAATCTGCGTCGCAAATTCAGGTGGAGCCGGGCCAGCAGTCTGAAAATTTCTTTGTCATTCCTGAACCCGCTGAAGGTCGGCCGGAGAAGCTTCCGTTCTTGCTTTACACACCGAGCAACTACCAAGCCGGGCAGAAGGTTCCGATGCTGTTGTTTTTGCATGGGTTGGGCGAAAGCGGTGATGGAAATTTCAAGCAACTGGCCGTTCACGGGCCACCCAAACGAGTCGCGAAGGAAGGAAAGGAGTTTCCGTTCGTGATCGTGTCACCTCAAAGTCCGAAGCCGGGTAAGGATCGCGCGGACGTGGTCGAGTCGTGGAAAGTTGACGAACTGATGGCTTTGCTTGATCACGTGGAAGAACATCTTTCGATCGATACGTCTCGCGTTTACTTGTCCGGGTTGAGCATGGGCGGTTTTGGGACATGGCGTTTGGCAGCGACTCATCCTGAACGGTTTGCCGCGGCCATTCCGATTTGCGGTGGCGGCAAGACCGAATGGGCTGACCAACTCGCGACGCTTCCTATTTGGGCGTTTCATGGCGGGAAGGATTTTGTCGTCGAGCTTAAAGAAAGCGAAGAAATGGTCGCCGCGATCCAACGAGCCGGCGGGGACGTCAAGCTCACGATCTACCCAGAAGCCGGGCATGACAGCTGGACAGAAACGTATGCCAACCCTGAGGTTTACGCCTGGTTGTTGCGTCACCAAAACGAAAAGTGAACCGCTGCGAATCTATGATTCGCAATAACACATCAGTCGCTGATGCATTGATGCCAGCGAAGAACAAACGTGACTGATTGAACAAGTTGTCTGGTCACGAGCGGTGACTGATGATGAAAACGGCGATTTGGTATAGTTCCGCCGAGCAGCCCGAGCGAATCCTGCCAAGCCGCAATCATCGTTTCCAACGCAACCAAGACGAAGTCACCCATGACGAACCGGCCTTCACGAAGCAACCCGGTCCAGGATGCCTGTTTGCTGATCCTCACGGCAATTGCGTTGACGGCGGCGGTGTATTGGTTGAGGTCTGTATTGATTCCGTTTGTCGTGGCGTTGTTCATTGTCAGCGGGATCACGCCGATCCTGGACTTTTTGCAGGCCCGTTTGAACGTGAATCGCATTGTCGCAGCGGGAGTCACGTTTGCGCTGGCGATCGGTGGAACATTCCTGGTTGGGATGAGCATTTGGTTGTCGATGGCTCAGATGTCCGAAGAGGGCAAACTGTACCGAATGCGGGTGTCCGAGATTGTTTCGAACGCGGAAGACTGGCTGCATGAAAATGTTGCTGAGCGTTTTGAATCCAGCGAAGTGGGAGAACGCTCGGAAGCTGCGGTTGCTGATTTGGTGGAAGAATCAGAAGCAACGGTCGTCCCCGCGGAGCGGCAGGAACCCGACGAGTTGCTGGCCAATGCGGCAGCGGATTTGCGAGACCAGTTGGAGGCTTTTCTACGAAACGCAGTAGCGACGCTATCAAGCGAACTGTTCCAGCTTGGGTCGACCAGCATTGTGATTTTGATTTATGTGTTCTTTTTGCTGCTTGGCAATTTGAGCGGATATGGCGAGAACACATTAGCGTATCAAGTTGATCGGCAGGTTCGATCGTACTTGTTCGTCAAGACGATGATCTCTCTGGCAACCGGCATCGTGTTCGGGATGGCACTTTGGTTGTTTGGTGTTCCGATGGCGCTCACGTTTGGGTTGTTGGCATTCCTGCTCAATTACATTCCCAACATCGGTCCTATTCTGGCCAGCATTTTGCCGCTGCCTTTCATTTTGTTGCATCCCGATGGCAGTATGCTTTGGATGATCATTGCGATTGCGGTGACGTGTTCGATTCAAGTCGCCAGCGGAAACTTGTTGGAACCGAAGCTGATGGGTAATTCGGCCGACTTGCATCCCGTGGTGATTTTGCTGGCACTGATGTTTTGGGGAACGCTTTGGGGGATCACCGGGATGTTCTTGGCGACGCCCATCACGGCAGCAATCAAGATTGCACTGGATCGAATGGATGTGACTCGTCCGGTGGCACGCGTCATGGCAGGTCGTTTAGGACCAAAGGCCAACGACTCGATCGCGACAAGCTGACTCTCGTCAGTGGCGCCGGGATCGAGCTAGCAAAGACAACTTTCGTCGTCGTGATATCAATTGTCGGACTTGGGTGCCATTCGTTCGGACAGCGTTCGGAAGACGACAAAGAACGTGGGGACGAGTAGCAGCGCGAAGACGGTGGCGGCGATCATGCCGCCGACAACCGCGGTTCCAACCGCTTGGCGACTGGCAGCACCGGCACCGGTCGCAACCAGGAGCGGTAAGAAACCAAGGATCGACGAAAACGCCGTCATCAGGATGGCTCGGAATCGAAGCTTGGCTGCCGTGGTCGCTGCATCGCGGGGGGATTTCCCCTCAGCACGTTGTTCGCTGGCAAACTCCACAATCAGAATTGCGTTCTTGCTGGCCAGAGCGACCAGCAACACAATTCCAATTTGAGTGTAGGTGTTGTTATCGCTTCCTCGAAGCATCAGCGACAAGGCAACACCGAGAGCGGCCAGAGGCACGACTGCGATGACCGCGGCGGGGCTGGTCCAGCTTTCGTACTGTGCGGCAAGAACCAAGAAGACGAACAAAATTGCCAGGCCGAAGATCAAGTACTGACCACCGGAGGCTTGTTTTTCTTGGAATGACATCCCCGTCCATTCGTAAGAGAATGAAGCGGGTAGGGTTTGATCAGCCGTTTGTTCCATCAGCTCCAGTGCGGTTCCGGAGCTGACGCCGGGTGCTGCGGAACCATTGACGGCGGCGCTCGGGTACATGTTGTATCGACGTACCACGTCAGGCCCAAAATCATCTCGCACCGTCACGATCGATCCGAGTGGGATCATGTTGCCATTGCTGTCACGTACATCGAGCTGCGTGATGTCCGAAGCGGATCGTCGAAACGGTGCTTCGGCCTGCGCTCGGACTTGATACGAACGATTATTAAGAGTGAAGTCGTTGATGTAGGACGAACCCAGCGATGCTTGCAAGGTCGCGAACACGCTGCTCAGCGGAATGTCCATCGTCTTCGCTTTTTCTCGGTCAACATCCACGTAGAGTTGAGGGACGGTGGCTCGGAAGGAACTGTTCAGAGCTGCCAAACTGGATTGGGTGGATGCGTTGGCGACGAGTTCTTCCGTCGCGTTTTGCAACGGAAGGTAGCCATTGCTGCCGCGGTCTTGGACTTCCATTTGAAATCCGCCGGCCGTCCCCAAACCATCGATCGGAGGTGGAGCAAACGTGAACAGGATGGCGCGTTGTTCGGACGCGAATTTTTGCTGAATGTATTGCTGGATCGCAGTGACGCTTTCGGTTTTGGCATCCCGGTCTTCCCATGGTTTCAACACCAGAACCGAGAATCCGACGTTGGGACCACCACTCCCACCGAGCAACGAGTAGCCGGTCACGGACAACCAGCCATGGACTCCTGGGGTTTGTTCGAAGATCTGGTCTAAGTCTTTGATCACTTCATCGGTGCGTTCTTTGCTGGCTGCGTCAGGCAACTGAACGTTGACGAACAACACACCTTGGTCCTCGTCTGGAACAAATCCAGTGGGCAACTGTGTGAGGATCCAGCCCGTCGCCATCACCAAGGCGATGGATGCAACCGACACAACCAATGTCAAGCGAACCAGTCTGGCCACCGTGGCACCATAGATGGCCGTGGTTCGTTCAAAGGCTTGGTTGAACAGTCGAAATCCGATGAACTTAGTCTCGGTTGGTGGCCGAAGGAAAATCGCGCAAAGGGCGGGACTGAGCGTCAGTGCGTTGATCGTGCTGATGATCACCGATGCTGAGATCGTCAATGCAAACTGGCGGAACAATTCACCGGTGATGCCGGGCATGAATGCACACGGAACAAAGACGGCTAGCAACACGAGTGTTGTGGCGATCACTGGCCCGGTGATCTCGGACATGGCTTTGACTGCGGCGTCTCGGCTGGACAGCCCATCGGCGATGTGTCGTGATACGTTTTCAACGACCACGATGGCGTCGTCGACCACGATGCCAATGGCGAGCACAATGCCGAACAGGGATAACATGTTCAGCGAGAACCCGATGCCTGCCATGATGGCGAAGGTGCCGATCAAAGAGACCGGAATCGCCGCGACGGGAACCACCGTCGCTCGCCAATCTTGCAGGAAGACAAAGATGACGAACACAACCAACGCGATTGCCATCGCCAATGTCTTGTAGACTTCGGTGATGGAGGCGGTGACGAATTCAGTCGCGTCGTATGCGACTTGGTATTCCACGTCATCCGGCCAGTTTGCCGCCGAAGACAGTTCGTCCATCTTGATCCGGATCGCCTCTGCGGTTTCCAGAGCGTTGGCGCCCGGCAACTGGTAGATCGCGAGCGTCGCGGCGGCGTCGCCAGTGAAAGAACTGGAATAGGTGTAGGCCTCGGCCCCAAGCTCAATGCGAGCGAGATCGCCCAGACGCAGCACTTCGCCGTTGTCACCGGTGCGGACGATGATGTCTTGGAATTGTTCGACGCTTGAAAAGCGACCTTGCGTGTTGACTGAAAATTGGAACGCGGTGCCGGATTCAGCAGGCGGAGCCCCAATTTGTCCCGCCGCGACTTGAACGTTTTGTTCGGAGATCACCGAGACCACATCTTCGGTTGTCAGTCCACGCTGTTTCAACAAACGCGGGTCCAACCAGACTCGCATGCTGTAGTCACCATCGCCAAATGACTGAACGTCGCCGACGCCTTTGATGCGACTGATCTCGTCTCGAACATCGAGCGAGAAGTTGCTCAGGAACAATCCATCGTGAGCTCCACCGGGTGATGTCAGCGCGATGAATTGAAGTGTTTGTGTGGAACGCTTCTTGGTCGTGATGCCTTGTTGCCGAACCTCTTGAGGCAAGCTGGCTTCCGCACTGCCGACTAGGTTCTGGACCAAGACCGAAGCGATGTCCAAATCCATTCCCAACTCGAACGTAACCGTCAGGGTGTACAGACCTTCGTTAGTGCTTGTCGATGACATGTAAATCATGCCTTCGACGCCATTGACCGCTTGTTCAATCGGAGCGGCAACGGTTTCAGCGACCGTTCGAGCATTCGCGCCGGGATAGACCGCCGTCACTTGGACCGTGGGCGGCGTGATCGGTGGGAACTTCTCGATCGGAAGTCCAAAGAACGAGACCGCACCGGCGATCACAATCACGATGGAGATCACCGTGGCAAAGATCGGGCGGTAGATGAAAAACTTTGACATGGTTCAGTCCGCGGTGGATGAATCGGGGGCGGGTTCATCGTTGGTCGGATTGACCGTCGGTGCTGTTTCAGAATTGGATCCTGGTTCGGCGGATTCATTGTTGGGGCCAACCGCCGCTTGCAACATTGGGCTGTCCTTCGTGGACAATTCCGTTGGCTTGGGTGTGACGGTGCTGCCTGGTCGAGCGCGTTGCAGCCCATCCAAAACAAACGTGTCTGTGGCGGTAAGACCTTCTTTGATCAGTGCCCAGCCATCGAGCGTTTGGCCAATGGAGATCTTGCGTTGTTCGATTTGGTTTTCGGAACCCACTAACATCACGTACGATCCCGTTTGATTGCGGACGATGGCTCGCTCGGGAATCAAAATGGCATTCGAGATTTCTCGGACCGGCAAACGGATGATCACAAACATGCCCGGCAACAGTTTGCCGTCTTGGTTGTCGAAATCGGCTCGCAAGCCGAACGTTCCGGTCTCTTGATCGATACCACGTTGATCGACGTAGTCCAACTTTCCTGACAGCCATTGGTCGGTGTCGCCGTCACGTTGCAGATAGACCGGGATCTTGGACCAGTCCTCGGGGGAGTCTGCCGGTTCATCGGTTTCAGGTCGGGCTTCGACGAGTTCCAACAACTTTCGATCGCTGATGCTGAAGTTGGCAAAGATTTTTCGTTGGTCCACAACGGTCGCAAGTGTGCTGCCGACTTGAACGAGGTTGCCGAGTTTGATTTCTGTTTTGGAAACGCGACCTTCGATCGGGGCACGAACGACGGTGTACTTCAAATCCAGTTCTGCTTGCGCCAGTTGCGCTTGAGCTTGAAGCAGCTTTGCTTTGTCGGCTTCGATATTCGCCTCGGCGGCCTTTTGCTGGGCCAATGCTGAATCACGACTGGCCAGTGCGGCATCGAGTGTTGCTTGGGATCCCGCATTGGATGCTTCCAAGCGTCGTTCACGCTTCAGGTCGTTTTCGGCCTTCTGTACTTCGGCCAACGCGGCGGCCAGTGCAGCTTCGCTCACCTGGATGCTTGCTTTGGAAGCCTCCACCGATGCTGCGGCGGCATTGCGGTTGGCCTCATAGGTATCCGGTTCGATCCGGTAGAGCTCTTGGTCGACGCTCACAAATTGCCCCGGTTCAAAGGAAAGCTTTTCAACGAAGCCTCCAACTCGGGCACGAATGTCGGCCTGTTCCACCGCTTCGGTTTCGCCGTTTTCTTCGATGAAAATGGTGAGGCTTTGTTGAACGGGATTCGCCGTCGTCACTTCAGGAGGCGGAGGAGCCTGGTATTCGTTCGAGGCGGGTGTGCAACCGAACACTGCGAGCAGGCACAGGACCAATGAGTTCAACGTGCTAGCGAAGCAGGTATGCCGCCTCGGTTTCGCAAGCGTTGGACAAAGGCGGGCAAGTTGGAGTTTGTTCATGCGTCAAAAGGGGACAGCGTGATGAACCTTGGCAATGGAAAGTCCCGACGAGAGTCGTGAAGTTCCTGGTGAAAATAGAAACCTTGCGAATCGAAGCGATCGACTCAGTGGCGGGATCCGCGTAGCATCCTACACCAAGCGGATTGAACGTCCTACGCAGCAATTCCGAAGCGGGGGAATCTGAACCGGGAATTCTTGCTCTCTACAATCCGTGGCTCGCTTTCCTCGACCCATTGATCCGTCGGCATGACACTCCCACTCAAATTTGAATCGCACCGATGGTTGAGAGAACCTCGGCATGGCGAATTGTTGCTGGCTTTGATTGCCCTGATTTTTGTTCAATCATGTTTGTCCGTGGAGAATGTGGTTCATCGGGTAGTTCTCAACGGATTTTTCTTTGTGGTCGTTCTGTCGGCGATTCGTTCATTTTCCGGTTCCACCAAACGGATGTGGGCGACTTTGCTGGTGGGAGTCTTGGCGTATGCAACTTCTTGGGCCAACGAGATCACAGAGATAATGGGTTTGGCAATCGCCAGCGATCTGTGTTTTGCAATGGTGTTCTTTGCTCTCATTCATGCGGTCGGCGTGAACGTCTTTTGCGAGGGCCCGATCGATGCCAACCGAATCATCGGTGCCGTGTCGATCTACTTTTTGCTGGGGTTGCTGTGGGCGTTTCTCTACACGTTGGTCGAACTTGTCGAACCGGGTTCGTTTTTGTTTCCGATGCCAGCATCGGAGATGCCGCAGAACACTCGATTGATTAGCGAATTCATCTACTTCAGCAACGTGACGCTAACAACGCTTGGCTATGGTGATGTTGTGCCATTGTCTCGGCCAGCCAAGATGTTAGCTGTCATGCAAGCGATGTTGGGACAACTTTACGTGGCAATCGTGATCGCACGCATGGTCGGATTGCAAGTGTCACAGCGCCGCGAAAACGCGGAAGAGTGATCGGCCTGTAGCAACGGATCGAGCGTTTGTTGCATTGCGACGCGTATTCGAAGTTCAGCTTGGTTGCTCGTGCGTGTTGTCTGATTTGAACTGAGTCGTCAGCACGTACATTGTCCCGCCAACCATGAATGTGATTCCAGTCGCAATCAATTGCTTTGGATCATTGAGCGTCATGATGGCGGCGGAAACGATTGTTGCGGCGACATAGAAAGCGGGGGCGATCAGCCAATGTTTGGGCGCAGCCTTTGGGTGATTGCGGATTGATGGCAAGAAGAGGCAACAAACCGAGCAAGCCGCAGACAGCGAAAGTGTCAGTCCGAGGTAGGATAACAAGCCTTGCAAGTCTGATATCAATACCAGTGTGATTGCCACCATCATTTGCACCACCGTCGCGGCGAAGGGCGCTTCCCCTCGGAACCGCATCCAAGCGGGCAGCATGCCATCGTCAGCCATTTTCGCGTACACACGTGGTGCCGCCATCATCATGCTGAGGACAGATGTCAGCAAACACAGTGCAATCGTCCAGCGGACGAAGTGAGCGAATCCATTGCCACCCAGACTGGCGGCCGCGATTGCCGCCACATCCGGTTTGCCAACGATGCTCGCCGCGGAGGGGGCAAACACAAAGACGGCGTTGAGGCATAAATACAGCAACGTCGTCGCGAGTGTGCCGAAGACCAATGCTCGAGGCACCACACGAGTCGCGTCGATAACTTCATCGGCGACATAAACCGCTGCGTTGAAGCCCGAATAGCTCAGCGAGATCCAAACCAGACTTCCAGCGAAGGCAACCCACGGCGACCATGAGGTGGTTTCGGCAGTCATTTGCACTTCAGAATTGCGGACGAT
Source organism: Rhodopirellula baltica SH 1 (assembly GCF_000196115.1). NCBI lineage: Bacteria > Pseudomonadati > Planctomycetota > Planctomycetia > Pirellulales > Pirellulaceae > Rhodopirellula > Rhodopirellula baltica. The sequence goes on along the minus strand of NC_005027.1, from coordinate 5,122,409 downwards.
CAAATCGCCACCGAACCACTGGTAGACGGCGAAGAGAAGGATCGTGGCCAACAGAATCAGTTTGACACTGACAGCGATGTTCTGTGTGGTGGCACCGACCCGAGGATGCAAGCCATGAAAGAAGCCCGCCAAGACGATCGCCATGATGGTGACGATGCCGGCGGGCATCCATTCGGGACGCAAGTGTTCGGGTAGGAGATAACCTTCCAGTGCCGTGGCCGCGAAAGCGATCGCGCCCGAAAAACCTGCGATCAATGAAACCCATCCGGCAACGTATCCCAGCAACGGGTGTGCAGCCCGCGAAAGAAATAGGTATTCGCCACCCGACTGTGGCATGACTCGGATCAACATGGCGTAGCTGATGGCGCCCGCGACAGCGATGACACCGCCGGCCAGCCACGCCCACAGGACTAGTTGGGGAGAACCCAGATCGGCCAGCGAATACCCAGAAGTCGTGAAAACGCCAGCGCCGATCATGTTGGCGATGACTAGAAACGCGAGGGTCCAGAATCCGTATTTGCCGCTCAAACGACTGCTTTCGAGATGATATTCCGAGCTTGAATCGGTGCCGGCAGAAGCAGGGAAACAGATCGTCCGGGGCCGGTGGTCGCTAATGTAGTCCAATCGCCGGACGTCTTCACCGCCACACGTCGCAATCACATTTGATTCCGGCAGCGACCCAAAAATCGAGGACCTAAAGAATCGGGCCGAGTGTCGCCAGCACGTTGTTCCACAGTCGCCGGGGAAGCGACCAGTCGGAAACCTGCTGTGCCGTGATCTCGTTGGAGCGTTCGATATAGACGCGTTGTCTCGCGAAGACATCAGCGGTCAGTTGCGGGTCATGAAACAAAATGTTGTTTTCGTAGTTCAGATCAAAGCTGCGGCGATCCATGTTGGCGGAACCGATCAGAGTGACTTCGTCATCCAGAGTCACAGACTTGGTATGCAACAACCCACCGGTGTATTCGTAGATTCGGACGCCGGCTTCTAGCAGTCCCGCGTAGTAGCTTCGGCTGGCTCCCCCAACAATTCGCGAATCATTGTTGGCGGGCAGGATGATGGTTGTTTCGACGCCTCGCCATGCCGCGGCGCAGAGAGCTTGTTGCATGGATTCGTTGGGCACGTAGTACGGCGTTGAAATTGTCAGTTTGCGTCTCGCCGTGTGGAACAACGTTTCGAAAACCTCGGGCATGGCAGAATCGCGAACGGTTGGTCCCGTTCCAATGACTTGCGCTGAAAAACCAGGCCCGGTGTTGGGAAGCGGTCGGTCGAGCAGATCGGTCAGGTCGTCATCGGTACCGGCCATCCAATCAGCGACAAAGAGTTCTTGGTTCTGTCTGACCACCGGTCCTTCGAAACGAATCACAGCGTCGACCCAGGGAGCGTACTTGGGTTTGACGCGGAATTCGGGATCGGCGCAGTTCTGGCTTCCGCAGTACGTGACCGATCCATCGATCACCAGGATTTTTCGGTGATTGCGAAGGTCGATGCGTCCGCGAAGTGCACGTAGCATCAAGTTGCCAATTGGCAAAGTTCTCGAAAGATGAACGCCGGCTTCCTGCATCTCCTTCCAATGAGTCGATCGAATGATTGTCCGTGACCCCAAGTCATCCGCCATCGCTCGGCAAGTAACGCCTCGCTTCGCCGCTCGTTTGAGTGCCTCCACCATCTTCAATCCGTTGTTGTCGGGCAACCAAATGTAGAAGAGCAAATGCACATGGTCGGTTGCTCGATCGATGTCGGCGATCATGGAGTCGACGGCGGAGTTAGAATCTTGCATCAACGTTCCGGAGTTGCCACCGATCGCTTCGAATCCATTGATTGATTCACCCATTCGAAACAAATGCTGGTATCGGATTGGGACGTTGGCCAATGTGTTCCGAGATTCCTCAGGATTGATCTCTGGCATCGTCGGCAAGCGTTTGATCACTTGCTTCATGCGTTCCATTCGGCGACGACCGATGTTGGTTTCGCCAAACAACACATACAGCAGCACACCTAAAAACGGCACCGCTGCAATGATGGTGACCCAAGCGACACGAGACGCCGGTTCGCGATGGGGCCGCGTCATCACGCGAATGATGGTGATGGCTTCTATGGTGACGTGCGCGACCAACCCGATCGAAACCGCATCGATATGAATTTGAAAGTATTGTCCGAGATCCATCATTCGATCAGTTTATGTTTCGTGAAGGTGCGTTTTGGTCGGACATTGCAACCGAATGTCGTGTGGCACCGGAAGACGCACAGTGTAGGCCCGCACCGCGGTGCTCGGCAGTCTTCCAAGACGCGTGCGTATGGACAATGATTGTTCACAAATAAGCTACCTTCGACATCAGAACGTTGTTTGGATTGCGCGGTTCTGGATATTATTGTTGCATTCAAAATGCAAAAATGCTTGAGAGTGTTGAAGCATTTTATTGGAGCAATCTTGTTCCGGCACCTCTGTGAGTGGCAGGCAAACGTCGGCAAGCGAATCATCAGAGCTGCTCAGTCGGCATGAACATCAATATGGAGCAGCAGATGGTTGCAAAGTGGTTGCGTGGTTTTGGCATTTTGTGCGTTCCTGCTTTATGGAGCGTGTCGATTTGCAACGCGGACACGCCTGGGTTGGATCGAACCGTCGTTTCGCTCGAGAATCACGAGGCGGCAATCCCGCTTGCAACGCAAGATCAGGCCGCGGAAGACAAACTGGCTGAGATCAAAGCCAAGCATGGAAAGCGTCCGAATATTCTGTGGTTGGTGGTCGACGACATGGGGTACGGGGATCCGGGATGTTATGGCGGAGGTGCCGCGATTGGTGCTGCAACGCCTAACATTGATCGGTTGGCCAGCGAGGGATTGAGGCTGACGAGTTGTTATTCCCAGCAGACCTGCACTCCAACTCGTTCGGCGATTCTGACCGGTCGTTTGCCAGTCCGGACGGGGCTGACTCGACCGATCTTGGCCGGAGACAAATTGACTCGAAATCCTTGGGAAGACGAGGTTAGTCTTCCGAAGCTGTTGAGTGACGCCGGTTACTACACGTTGCTGACCGGGAAGTGGCATGTCGGAGAACCAGTTGGAATGCGTCCGCACGACATCGGTTTCGATGAGTACTACGGGTACTATCCTGCCCAGAAAGAAATCTCTCAGCGATTCGATGAGCGACGTTTTCCCGATTTGGTCAACAATCCGGAACGGGCACGCGCCTTTGAGGCAATCGCACCGGACAACCATCTGACGCATGGTTTCAAGGGTGGCCGGACAGAAAAGCTGAAGCAGATTCAGTCCACGGAAGACATGGGGCGCGCCGAAAAGGTGCTAGCGGATTTTACGATCCAGCGGATCAAGGAATTGGCCAAGGAAGACCAACCTTTTTTCTTGGAGCATTGCTTCATGAAGGTCCACTGCGACAACTTTCCCAACCCCGACCTGGGACCTTTGAGCGCCGCGAAATACTACTACAAAGAAGCGGTTGCAGAGGTGGACCTGCATGTTGGCGAAATCATGGCTGCGTTGAAAGAAGCTGACGTCCTAGGAAACACGTTCGTGTTCTTCACCAGTGATAACGGACCGCAAATGGACGGATGGCCTGATGCAGGGTATACGCCGTTTCGTGGCGCCAAAGGAACGACTTTTGAAGGAGGCGTTCGCGTTCCGGGGATTGCGTATTGGAAAGGTGTTGTTTCCGGTGGGCGACAAAGTGACGGATTGTTTGATTTGCTCGATTTGTTTGGTGTGTCGCTAAAGTTGGCAGAAATCCCGACCAGCGATTTGCCGGTAGATCGTTACTACGACTACATCGATCAAACGTCCTTCCTGCTGCAAGACGATGGGCAATCCAAACGTGAAGCGGTCTACTTCTGGTGGGGGAAAGAACTGATGTCCTGCCGCATGCACGAGTACAAGGTGCACGTCAAAGCGGTGCTGCCGGAATCCACGCACATGCACATCGACTATTCAACTTTGGTTGATGTCGGTTTAGCGCCTTGGCTGTTCAACCTCTACATTGATCCCAAAGAGCAGTTGCCCGTGGGGCACCGACGCAATGCGTGGCTCGCAACGGTTCTAGGAAAGCTGAAGGCTCATGCGACAACTTTCAAAAAGTATCCCGCCAAAGAAGTTGGACTCTAAGAAGCTTGAGAAGACGCTCGCCGACAATAGTAGGCCAGCACCATGGAAGTCGAATGGCAAGTCTCACCTTGATGGGGCGACTCTGTACAGACCATGCTCGGGAATTTGTGTTCGACATCGTAGGGCTGCAGAGCAACAAAAAACCGATCGACAAACCAGTTTAAGTCTGGTGTCGATCGGCTTGAAGAGCGTCGAAGGAAGGCAATTTGTTGCTTAGCACAACGAGCAAAGGATAAGTGTCGGACAGAGAGTGTGGTATAGGTTTCCTGCCTGTGTTCCTCGCAATCACAGGCTGGAAGCCTATCAGGCTGTTGATTTAGTCGCATACCGAATGACAATCATTAGCCGTTGGGCGTTAGCCCCGGTTGGCGTCTAATCAACCGCCGCTAACGCGGTGCGGCTCAATACATCAACAGCCTGCTATGCCACTTGTTTACCGCTCAGTCCTTAGAACTGCATTTTGTACTTCTGAGTCATGTCGCGACGCATGGCGGCGGTCAGTTTGTCGATTTGGTTGAGCGCTTCGCGGTAGTTTCCATAGGCGTTACCTTGGGCGATGGCACTGGTGACACGCTGATAGTCGGAAGTGCTGTTGGAGTTGTAGTATCCATAGCCATCGTTGTAGTAGCCCGTGTCCAAGCTTTGACTCGCTTTGACCTTTCCGGCATCGATGTTGGTTTGACGAACCGTCAGTGCGTTTCCGCGAAGAAGTTCGGCCACGTTGGTTCCGTACTGAATCATGTCGGGGTCGACATTGAGCGTGCCGAGTTCATCAATTTGGCGAGCACGTTGATCGCTCCACTTTGCCATCGCCCCGGCGGTCTGCGATTTGTGGTCACGTGTGTGTTCGATAATCGAGTTGACTTCATCGAAGTAATGCTTGGATTCGTAGGCAACGCGTTGCTCTTCGCTCTGCTCGGACAGGCTGGCTCGTGCGGCGGCCTGTTGAGCTTGGCTTTGCAGGCTGAAGATTCCCATCAAACCGCTGAGGCTGGATTGAGTGATGGGACCTTTGAGTGAAAGAGCATTTCCGTCGACCGAGACTTCCCATTGTTTGACTTCCGGAGCGTCAGTTCCGTTGCGTTGAAGAATTTCGGCAAGCAATTCGGGAGCGATCAGTTTCAACGAGGAGGGCGATTTCGAAAATTCGAATTTGGCGATGCATTCGTTGAGGCTTCGTCGGCCAACGATGATGCTGCAACCTTGGATCGATGCCAAAGTGCCAGCAACGGATTCGGGCGAGTTGGATTTCAGTGATTCGAGTCCTTCGAGCCGAGTCTTCAATGGGATAGGCGATAGAACGTTGTTCAAATCAATCGCCAACATGAACGACAGATACGACTCCGGTTGCTTTGCATGGGCGCTCAAAAACGGCGTGTACTTCACGTCGATGACTGGAGTCAACCATCCCGCCAGCAGCGAGCGGTCGGTCGGACGAAGGATGCCCAAACGTTCCGGGTGGTCCTTGCCAGGAACGAAATAGGTTTGATTGGGAGCATGAACGACATCTTGGTTGACGACATTGTCGACATAGCCACCCAATCGATCAGCCAATTTTTTGGCGTCGACGGGTTGATTGAGGACGGCATATCCGGCTTCCCATTTGGGACGCAGGGATCCGATGTCGAGGTCAGCGAGAAACCAGACTTCGCTGACTGTCGAAGCAGCGGCTGGGGAGAAGCCAGCGTCCTTCATCAATTTGTTCAGTGCAGGAACGTTGACGTAACCGATGGCGTTGCCTGGAGCAGGTGAGCGATCGAGCAGCAGTTCGATCTTGGCCTTTTCTTCAGCCTGAATAACAGTTGAAGAAATTGAGAAAAGAAGAGCAAGGGCCACGGCAGGGCCTGACTTCAACAGCGTTCGCATGGTTTCGGCTCGGTACGTCAAAGGATGTGGATCAAAAGTGTCGATCCGCGGAGCGATTAGAAGAGATAGTTCATCCAACTGTTCGCACGGATAAGAAACATGATAGGAATTCCGGCAATTTGGACGTCGCCAGTATAGACAGCGGCTTGCCCTTGTGCACCGCCGGGCAGCGGGTACGAATCAACGTCGTCAAGCTGGATCCGAACCGCGAATTGCGTTGGTTTTCCGTCCGCTAAGTCCGTTGGGACCATGCCGCCGGCGACCAATTGACCCTTGCCGGAAACATTGATCGAGTTGAGCACTCGCCCGGTTAGTATCTCACCTGGATAGGCGTCCATTGCTAGTTCTGCGTATTGATCGGTCCTGATCCTTAAGAAGTTCTTTTCGACGAACACCGCGACGACGACGCCTTTTTGACGTTCGTCCGTGTCACGAATGAACGACATGACTGGGCCGGTTGCCGGTCCCAGCAGCATGCCGGGATGAACCTGAAGGTTGGTCACATAGCCATCCGCGGGTGCTTTGACGGTGGTTTGCTGAAGGTCGTACTCCGCGTTTGCCAACGTCGTTTCGGCTTGTGTCTGTTTTGCTTTTGCAACTCCAACCGAGATGCCGGCTTGTTTCAGAGATTGTTCGGCCTGAGTCAGAGCGGCGTCGGATTGTTGAAAGAGAGTCACTGCGCGTTCCAGTTCGTCCTGGCTGGCGCCTCCCGATTCGCGAAGCTTTTGGTAACGATCGCGATCATTGGTCGCATAGGTCAGATCGGCTTTGGCACGCACGAGTGTCGCGCGTGAAAGTTCAACGGTCGACTCGGAAAGCTGAACATTCTGCTTGGCTTGCTCGAGTCCCGCCTTGGCAACCTCCACCGCGTTCTCGTATGGAATCGGATCCACGGTGAACAAAACATCGCCCGCTTGGATCGGTACGTTGGGCGAGACGAAAACTTCCTTCACCCGGCCGTTGGTCGATAGTTGAGCGGTGATCGGATCGATTTGGGCGATGACAATCGCTTGCTTCGTGTAAGGGTGAAAGTACTGGGCGCAGAACAAAAGGACGACGATCAATCCGGGACCAACCGATGCAAGGATGATGGCCAAGGGCAATGAAAGTCGCATGAGCTTCAGCTTTGCGAAGACCAACCAAATGATTCCGCAGTAGACGCCGCCGAGAATCCAACTCATGACGATTCTCCTTGAGATGGTTTGGAGTCCAGTCGCGCAATGCGTTTTTGTAACGAGATGATTCGACATGCGAGGTCATCGCTATCTGCCATGACGTCTGGCTCGGCGGGCGTGGCTTCGGGAGCGTTCAAGCTTCGATAGAGGTAGATCACGAAAACACAACTCAGTATGGCAGGGATCATGACTGGGCTCCGCTTTGAGTTTGCTCAAGTGAATCCACCAGCGTTTCAAGTTGTCGGACTTGGGTGGCAAGTCGATTGGTCTGGTCGGTTGAGACGTTGTTACCACGAGGCCCCATGTGTGCCCAAACCATTGCCAGCACCCAAACGATTCCAGTGGGCAAACCCAGCCAGCCGGCGACATTGACCGCGTCGGCGAATGGATGGTGTCGTCGGCGGGCGATTTTGCCTGGGAGGGCGGCCAAGCCCACGATGCAGGCCAAGATCAACACAGCAAAGACGAGTAGGAAAACCAGTGAGACAATGCGAAGCGCCGGGCCGGCGGATTGCAGTCCATATTCCATGGCAGGCTCGATGTTCGAGATAGAAAACGCGGTGATGATGAGTCCCAAAACGCTGTCTCTGGTAAGCAACCGGCATCACTGAGAGGTTATGTAAGTCGCCCACCGGAACATCGCTCATCATACCGGTGGGGTCCAATCGGAACCAGCAACACGTCACGTTGCGTTTGGTCGTTTGATGGCGGAAAGACAAACAGATCGTTGTTCATTTTCGATGAAGAAAGCTGCTGAATGGCCAAGGCGTTAGATTCGGGAGAATCGTTCAAGTTTGCCAACGCGGATGACGAAATCAACATTGATTCAAAAGCTGCTGCGCAGAAATTTTGTCGCGATGGCGGGTTGTTGTACGAATCAGTTGGAGCGAGTTGGTGTCCGGTTGATCGCTGGCAATTACGAGGAATTCATCCCAATCGAAGATGCATGAGTTCCAGCTTCAACCCAAAGACGATCTTTGAGCTTGCCTTCGGGCGATTGCTCTTTCTTTTGATCAGCCTTGGATTGCTCTCGTCACCGCTCAATGCGGAGGACAGCTTCGCATCGCTCTTGCGATTGGCGGAGCAGGATCAAATGGAAGATCCGTTGCTATTGACGCAGTTCACTGAATTCAGTGAAAGTTTGGACGCGATCGAATCGCCCGTCACGGAAGTTTTGCAGGAGTTGGACGAAGGATTGTTGGAGCGTTCGGTTCGCCAGTCCTTTACATCCGATTCGTTTGATCGTTCACGAGGCGAGCAGCAGCAAAACAACTTCACCGCGTTTCCTGATTTTGATCGTGGGATCGTTGTGTACGGTGAAGAGGCCGCGTTGAAGATTGGCGGATTTGTCAAAGCGGATTTCATTTCCGACTTTGATCCCATCGACTCGGTGGATTCGTTTGACACCAGTGAGATTCCTGTTGGTGCCGCGGACCGCAAGAATGCTCGCTTCCATGCACGCTCGTCGCGATTGAGTTTCGATACTCGATGGAAAGTTCAGCAAGAGGTAGTCCGAGCCTTTGTGGAAGCGGACTTTTTCGGTGGCGAGGATGGTAGCAATGGCTCACTGAGGTTGCGTCACGCCTACGGGACGATGGGCTATTTCACAGCAGGACAAACGTGGACCACGTTCACGCATCCATCCGCCGTTCCACAAACGTTGGATTTCGAAGGCGCCGTTTCGAACGTGAATCGACGTCAAGGTTTGGTTCGATTGGATCTGCCGCTGGGTGAATCGGGATGGTCGTGGGCGGTTTCGCTGGAAGACCCACGCATTGAAATTGACATTCCAATCGGTGTCACGGGAGAGGGACGTACGGAAACGCCTGATGTGATCACACATGTGAAATTAGAACGAGACCGTGGCGATTTCCAGGCGGCGTTTGTGATTCGCGAATTAGGTTTTCAGCCGGTCGGGGATCCGGTGCTGACGGATACCGCGTGGGGACTGAACTTCACCGGATCGGCCAAGTTCCTGGAAGACACGCGGGTTTATTCTCAGATCACATTCGGAGAAGGGATCGGTAGCTATCGAGGATCGCCCGATGTGGTGTCCACCGGCCCGAACACCGCCGAGATCTTGCCAATGTTCGGATGGATGATCGGGCTGAAGCACGTTTGGAACGAACGCTTGACATCCAACCTGACCTATAGCGAGTTGACGCTCGATCCGATTGCGGGTCAGGCGGGAACCAACCTGCGTTCAACCAACTATTTGGCGGTGAACCTGATTCACAACCCGATCGACCGCGTATTTATCGGAATCGAGTATTTGTACGGAAATCGAGAGAACCAAAACCGCAACCAAGCCGATGCGACTCGGTTGCAAATGACGTTCGGTTTCTATCTGCCCTGACGATTCAGAGGGGGGCAGGGCGACATGTGTCGTGCCAGTTTCAATAGCTGACTTTGCGGACACCGATCATGGAATAGCCCGGGTAGTTTGGCAGAACCATTTGAGTCGCGGTCAAGCTATCTCGAGCGGTCACCATCACACTGGTCGGCCGTCCATAGATACCCACGTTGGGAGCAATCTGGACTTCCCAAACGGATGTCAGTCCAGTTCGCACGGCAGCCATGTTGAACTTGAGGACTTCCAATTGTTGCCGTTGTTGCTCTTGCGCCATCGTTTGCTGGTAGTGAGATGCTTCGGAACGCATCATCAAATCTTCGCGGGCACGAGCTTCTTCGTCGGAGTGATACTTTTGCCAGTTCTCCCAGCCGGCTTGAAGAACGTCGAGGTCCTCTTCGCCAAACATAAAGAAAGGGACCGCGATTTGGTCGCCCGAAGGCAACTCCATCAACACACCTTCCAGCGGGTATGTCTTGGGTTGCCCGGCAAAGAGCGAGACAAATTTGTTGAGGTCGGATTCTTTCTCCAGAGGCGTTTTCTCAAGCACGCTGAGGACACGCAGGATGAGTTTCTGGTGCAGCGGATCAAAGGTTGAGAAGGCTTTGCCGTTGATGGTCACGGCGCCCAGTTTTCGATCCAGCGTGTATTCCTTTTTTCCATAAGCGAGAATTTTGGCACGGATCTTCAGGCCATCTCGAGAGGTCCAGGTGTGCATCTCGATGTCGCCAGAGGATTCCCGTTCAGAATCGTCCTTGGTTTGCTTCTTGACGAAATCGCGATCCTCTTCGGAGAGATCTTTCAATTCGACCGCGGCCAAGCGACCGGAACCACGTCGCTTCAAAATCGCCGTGGTGTCATTGGATCCAATCAATTCACCTTCCAATTTGTATGCGCCATCAGCACTGGTCCAAGTGCGAGGCTTGGCACTGGCGAACGAGGCGGTCGAGAGGACGGCGGCAAGGAGAAGGAAGTGACGAAGCATGGTGTTGTCTCATCGGAGTGGTTGAAAAGGAATCAGTTTTCGTCGTTGGACGTGTCTCCGGATTCGTCGTCAGATGAATCCGCTGATTCGTCGGAATCTTCGGGGCTGGGCAATCGCACAAGCATGTAAGTGTCTTGTGTCTTCGTTCCAAAATGAACCAAAACGGAGGCTTCATCCTGGGTCAAGTTGTACAGGCCTGTTTCAGCGACGACATCTTCGCTCTCGCCAATTCGCATAGCGACCCGTTGAGTCTCTTTGTCGACTCGTCCTTGAATGGCCTGAGTCTCATCCGTCTTTTGGTTGTAGAGCGTTCCGGAAATGATTCCTTCTTTGTTGACTGCGAGCTGGATCACTCGATCGGGGTCAACATCGTCGGCATCCGTCGTCAACGCGAAGGTTCCCAAGGGGAGCCATTCGGATTGTTCAGCGGACTCTTCATCTTCGGGGGCTTCGACGGTCGCGAGGTCAGCGGCGGTTTGCGCGAACTCTTCGGTCGTCGCCACTTCTTCGCCACCGATATAAACACGATTGTCTTGATAGGTCACGTTGCCTTCGCTGCCATAGTCATAGTAGACCGGTTGCGAGAGCGTCGTCGAAGACGCAGTTGGTGTGAACCAGTTGGTGACCATTGGATAGGTCGGTGTGCTCCACCAATACGTGTAAGGGTAATATCGATACGAATAGAAGTAGTGCCAACCACAGAACCGGAATGGGTGTCGAACCCACCAATTCGGTCCAAAACCATGGTAGTGCCAACCTCGGCGAACTTGATTGCCCCATCGATGGAAATGATCAAATCGATGTGGCGGGATGGTGGGCCAATTGCTGACGTTGGCCATTCGGTTTTGCCAACGATTGTTGATCTGGTTGACTCGATTGTTGTCGAGGTTCGCCCAGCCAACTTTGTTGTTGATGATGTTGTTGTTGCCGATGTTGACATCGCCGATGTCGATGTTTGGGCGACGGTCGGGCGGCAATCGATCACCGGGATTGGGACGCTGATCCAGGCCGGGACGTGTTCCTGCCCCAGGACGATCGGCGAGCGACGGGCGGTCGCCGTTGCCTGGGCGATCTCCGATTCCAGGTCGGTTGCCATCGCCGGGCCGATCACCCGTACCGGGTCGGTTTGGTCGTTCCGGGCGATCAGACAAGTTTGGACGTTCGTTGCCGCCGGGACGCAGAGGACCATCAATCCCAAGGAAGTTGCCGACATCTCCAGCGGATGGACGCCCCCCAGGAAGTTTTCCAAAGTCGGGCATACCGGGGCGAGTGCTTCCGCCGGGACGATCTCCGCCGGGCAGATTCGGCCGACTGGTGTTTGGACGATCAATGTTTGGTCGATTGGAGCCTGGTCGGTCGGAGCCGGGGCGATTCGATCCGGGGCGATTCGAACCAGGACGGTCCAGCTCGGGACGGTTGCCGGGCAGGGTGCTGGGGCGATCGGGGCGATTGGACTGGTTGCCGCCCGGACGTGTGACTCCGGGTTGGTTCGAGCCAGGGCGAGAGAGATCAGGACGCGACGTGCCTGGCCGAGACGGGCGTGATCCGGTGCTGGGAATGCTTGGCCGACTGGTGTTAGGAATTCCGGTGCTGGGACGGCTGGTTCCGGGACGGTTTGTATTGAAGTTAGGTGGGCTGATGTTCGGGCGACTGAAGTTGTTGCCGCCAACATGTGGCATGCTGGTCTGAGGTCGATTGACGGGCATGCGGTTGCCACCACTGAAGTTGCCGCCCATGTTTCCGCGATTGAAGTTCGCACCTCCGCCCATGCTCGGACGAGCTCCACCCATGCTGGGTCGTGCCCCTCCGCCGCCTCCAAACGATCGACCGCCTCCACCGCCGCCTCGCCCGCCAAATCCGCCGGCATCGAGCGATGGTTGCAGCATGGTGCTGATGGACAAAGCGATGCAGACCGACACCCAACGCAGAGGCTGCATTTGATTGATCAAAAGATTCATTGGTTGGCTCCCGATGGGGTCGCGGTGTTGGTCGAAGGTTCGATGGTCGATGAGGTTTCTGTTTGCCGGGTCAGCGTGACGGCCTTGCCGTTGGGAAGTGGTTGACCATTGACGACACGCGAAATGATTCGAACGGTCATCGTGTCTTGATCAATTGGTCGAACAATGCACGTCGCGGTCGCTTGTCCACCGTCGGCGAGAGTTTGTGTCATCTCCATTCGCCAATGATCCTCCTCGCCTGCCCAGTGACCACTGCCAAAGCTGCCATCGGCAAAGTAGGTCCATGATTTCACAAGGTTGGATCGTGGGTCATAGCCAATCATCTCGTAGCCGATAGGTTCAGCACTCGATCCCATCTGAAACGTGCGACGCAGGAAACGATTCCCGGGTAAGAATTCAATGCGGCTGTTCAGTCCATCCTCGGCGTCCTCTTTCCAAGTTCCCACCAGCCAGGTGAGCGACTCGATCGGGTTTGCGGATGCAGCGGAGTCAATCGATCGTTCGGTGATCGATTTGATAGTCCAACCTTCTGATGTTTTTACCAACGCTATCTCGAATGAGGAAACTTCGTCGGGGGCATCTTCGGATGTCAGCGTTGTCGTTCCGCGAACGGTCGCCTGATTGGGATCGGTCTGTTCGATGTCTTCGACGCTCGCACTGAGTTTGAGCGTTGGCTCGGCCTCCACGGCGGTTCGGATCAAATCAATCAATTCGGTGGAGGAGTGTGCCGTTCGCCCTGATGTTTCATCTTGGTAATGAACGTCCGCCGCGAGGAACTGGCCGAGTGAATCCAATTTGCGATCATTGAACGCGTTGGCGTATTGTTCCAGCCTTTCGCGAACCGGCGAAGCCAAAGGAGATTCGGCAACGGTCGGTTGGCTGTCTTGTGCGACGAGGCCGGGAGTGGTCGATCCGAAAATCGCCGCGGTGAGGCATGCACCGAGCAGCAGTGTGGGGCCTGAATTCATTTGTGAGTGTTCCAGCCAGCAGTTGAAAAGAGAGGTCGGAGCAGGGCAAATGCCGCCGATGATCGTCCTCTAATCTTAAAGAGTCGGGTCGCGAATTGCTCCTGCCGAAGACCAGATAATCCGCAGAACTTGATCTTCCAGCGAAATTTCCGAAGCATTGTTTTTTAGCATTCAGGAAATGAACGGTTCCGGTGCTCAAACAACCGAAATGGAGGGTGTGAATTGTTTGGACAATGAAGCCTTTTTTGAGCGATTTCGAGGCACCTCGATGGACCAAAACCAATCTGCACAGAAGCTTCACATTGCGAAGGTTGTTCTTTGCGCCGCCTTCATTTTGGCGAGTTTTGGTGTGCAAGCTGCGCATGCTCAGGTGGACGATTGTTCTCCGTTGTTCGGGTGTGATTCGCTCGGATGCGATTCGTTGTCTTGTGATTCCGCCTTGTGCTGCGGCGAAAACTGTTTGGGTGAGGATTGCCTTTGCAAATCGATTCGCCAATGTCTCGCGGACAGTGGAATCACATTTTCAAACAATTTGACCCAGTACTACTTTGGCACGGTCAGCGGTGGTCTCGAAGAAACCGCCCGTTACGGAGGCCACGGTGACTATGTGGCAAACCTGGATCTTGGAAAGCTCGGTGTCCACGAAGGGTTGTATCTCAAGCTGCGGGCCGAACATCGATTCGGCCAAAGCATTGGTGAGTCCGCGGGCGTGATTTTGCCGCCCACCTTGGCCGCCGATTTGCCAGTCGCTGATAGCGAAGGTTTGTATCTGACCAATGTGCTGTTCACGCAGTTTTTGTCCGAACGTTTCGCGGTTTACGCCGGCAAACTGGATACGCTGGATGGTGACACCAATGCTTACGCGAGCGGTCGAGGTATCACCCAGTTTTCCAACGTAGCATTCATCGCTAACCCAATCGTGTTGCGATCGGTTCCTTATGCTTCGCTTGGTTGCGGTTTCATCGTGATGGGTGAGGAAGGTGAACCAGCCTTCAACTTCTTGGTGATGAATCCAACCGACACCGCTGATTCCGATGGCTTTGATGAGCTGTTCGCCGACGGAGTGGCCGTGTCCGCGGAAATGCGAGTTGCGACCGATTGGTTGGGGACGCCGGGGCATCAATTGATTGGAGCCTCTTGGAGCAGTCGCGACTACGTTTCATTGGGACAAGATCCCCGAATCATTCTGCCCAATGTGCCGATCAATCGTGCATCCGATTCGTGGTCGGTGTACTGGAATACGGACCAAGCGTTGTGGGTTGACCCGTGTGACTCGACACGTCACTGGGGCTACTTCGCTCGGGCTGGAATCGCCGACAGTGATACGAACCCGATCAGCTATCTGCTCAGTGCAGGTTTGGGTGGTGCGAGTCCGCTTCGCGATGGGGACACGTTTGGTGTGGGGTATTACTACAGCGGAACGAGCGACGAGATCGGGCCTTTGTTGGTCGGAGCCTTGGGGCCCATCGGCGACTCGCAGGGCGTGGAAGTCTTTTATCGCAGTCAGTTGACCGAATCGATTTCGGTGACACCAGATTTTCAGTGGGTCGACCAAGCCCGCGAACAAGTCGCGGATGCGTACCTGTTGGGACTTCGGATGAACATTGCGTTCTGAGAATGAAGCAGCCGTTTCGCTTCGATCAAGTGATGGGGTTTAAAGGCGGCAGACTTTCGTCGGCAATGACATCACCGGATGGTGGCCGATGAATGTGTTGTTTGAAGGTCTCGTTCAAGGCTTTGCCGCCCCAAGCGGAGATGGCCGACGAAGTGGTTGCAGAAGTTTGCCCGTAGAGTTGACGATGTAAATCCAAGACCGACGATCGCAAGTCGTTTGAGAGACGAACGTTCTCGGGTTGTGTGTTGAGCCACTGGTTCCAAGCGGTCTCAGCCGCGCGGGCATCGTTTGCATGGCACGCTCGGACGAGTTTCCGAGCCGCAACTCGGTCGGGCGGATTGAGGCGAAGCTTCAGCGAACGCAACCAGGAGGCGATGCGGTTGAATTGCGTCGCGACCAAAATGGCCAGCACGCCGAAGGTCGAGATCGTCCATACCAACGGTTGCCAGTTGGGATCTTCCACCGTTGCGAGTTGTGGCTGAGGAGCAGCAGCGACATCGAAGGTGGCCTCCGGCAAGGTATGTGAACCGTAGGATTCATCGTCCGGCTTCCACCACACATACCGGATCGCGGGCAGGGTGAGTGTTCCGGAACCTTTGAATTGATACGTCACCGTGTCGATTCGTTCGCCCAGAAATTCACCACGCTCTGTTTTGTCAGTGACTTGCGGAGATTTGACGTAGACCTGGATGCCGTCGGGAGCGTTCGTCGGCGGCGGGGCGAGAACCATCCCGGAGACTTGGTCGGCCTTTTGCGTGATGGTTCGGTGAATCACGTCACCTTGTTTGGCCTCACCCGGTGGTGGATCCCAGGTCTCTTGAACGTTGATTTTGTCAGCGGTGACCAGAAAAACGTTGGGATCGTAGTCAGGAGGTTGTTGAATCTCGACGGTCACGTCGGAGGTCCGCTGTTTGTGGTCCGTGGCCGGTCCAGTGAAACCATCTCGGTTGGCGTAGCGAACTTCGAACGCGGGAATTTTGACGGTTCCGGAGGTTTGCGAGTACAACGCGAATTCGTGAGTTTGAACGAACCAGGAATCGTCTCCGACATCCTCGGAGGAAACCACGGGCGTTCCGACTTGTAGGATCACGGTTCGGGGGATCTGTGGCAGCGAAAAAGAAGTCGCACCCACGAACGATCCGGGCGCACGAACTTTGACGTAGAACGGCAGACGTTGTCCCACCCAGGCTTTGGGTGTGGGGACTTCGATTGTGACCGGCTTTGGCGGTTCGTCAGCCGCAATGGCAGGAGCAACTTCCAGTGCAAGAGCCCATGCGAGGGTGATCAACAGAACGTGCAGTGGTGCTGCACGAAAAGCATGTTGCGAATGAAGAGTCACTGAGGTTCTCCTTCGCTGTCTTCAATTTCGGCTGGTTCGTCTTTCGCATCTTTGTTGCGATTGGACATTTGGTAGCGGAACTTTGATTTCAAGAAATCAGCGGGCTTGGTTTGCACCTGCCGCAGCCAAACTGCTTGCACCGACGCATCGTTGACAGCTTGTTCAGCGGTGATGTCCGTGTCCTGGCCCTCGTTTTGCTTTTTCTTGTCTTTGTCAAACACAATCTCGTCGGCCCCGAGACGTTGGTCACCGGCGTCGCCACCTTTGGACTCGGTCGCTTTTTTTCGTGCCTTTGCGAGGTCCAGGTTCTGTTGGGCTTCCGTCCAATCCGTGCGTTGCTTCATTGCGTCTTCATAGCTGGCAATCGCTTGGTCGTACTTTCCCAACATCAACCAGCAGTTGCCGAGATTGAATTTCGCCTCGGGACCGGACGCTCGTGAAAAGGATTGTGCGGCGGACTTGAATTCGCCGGCGCGGTACCAAGCGACACCCTGCCACATCGGATCATCAAATGCGTTGGCCGCATCGGTGTATCGTTCCTGCTTCATTTGTCGCTGGCCAAGTTGGTCGGGAGTCCACCACCAGCTCGACCAACCGATCACGCCTAGAATGAGCCAAGTTTTCATCAGGAGGCATCCTCGTTGGCGGTGCGTTCGCGGCGAAAAGACAATGCCACTATGGCCGCGAGCAACGGTGATAGCCAGTAACCGGATTCTTGCCAGCGGTCGCTTTGTCCCGCGATGCCCGATGTCGAACGTCGTTCTGCGAACTGGATGATTGACTGGATGTCTTGATCATCCACGGTCAGTGGAACCCGAGTGCCGCCGAGCGTTTTTGCGATGGCCTGAAGCGATGCGGTCTCTTGAGAATCCTCCGGCAGCAGACTCAATATCTCGATGGGTGGTGAGCCGATCGCTTGATGAGCCGCGGCGACTTGTTTGGGATCGACGCTGGCCTGATTCGCGATGATCAACAACGTCGCACCGCCTTCTTCGCGGTTGATCAAACGACCCGCTTCGGTGATCGCTTGGTCAAGTGCATCGCCCGCGACGGGCATGATGGCGGGGCTGATTTCAGCGGCCATGTCCGCGACGACCGTGGTGTCTTCGGTGGGCGGCAACACGGTGTGAGCGGATCCGGAGTAAGCGATCAAACCCAGCGGATCGCCTTTGCGTGCCTCGGCCAAGTCGGCGATTTTGAGAGTGGCCCGTTCCAGCGGCGTGGTCGTGAGCGCGGCCGACGCCATGGTCTCGTCCGCTTTCATCAAAATGATCAATGGTTGAGCGTCCTGGGCAAACGGATTGGCTTCCACTTGCCAAGTGGGACCCGCGATCGCGACGACGCACACCGTCCATCCAGTCAACAACCATGCGACCGCTGGGAATCGTTGCCACCAATGCGAGGATCGTGGCCCATCGTGGTGAGCCAAAGCATCGAGCAGATCGGAGTCGATTTGGTTCCGCCACCCTCGAAGAGGATCACGACTGCGATGCCACATCCAAGCCAGACCGAAGGCCACCGGAATCAGCAGCAAATACGCCGGCCGAATGAAATGAAATGCGTTCCATGCACCGATCATGCCGCCACCTCCATCTCGCCCGTGATCGGATTGACGTGGATCCGTCGGTCTTGTTCAGCGGGAGTTGTGTGACGTCGGCCTCGCCAGGTTGCAATGGCTTTTTCAAACATGGACAGCAGCAATGCGATCAGAAGCGGCCAGTAGTAGATGTCGGTGCGTGGGCGGTGGCTGATGGTTTGGATGGTCTGTGTTTCGATTTTGTCGAGCTCGTCATAAATCCCCGCCAAGTGCTCTCGGTCCGCGGCGAAAAAGTACTTGCCGCCAGTCTCCGAAGCGACGTCTTTGAGGCTTTGTTCGTCCAGCTTGTCTTCGCCGACGGTCGTTGGGTCGCCAATGGCAACGGTGTAGATCTTGATGTCTCGCTGAGTTGCGACGCGAGCGGCTTCGACCGGAGGGACTTTGCTTTTGGTGTCGTTGCCGTCGGTCAATGCGATGATCGTTTTGGCTCGCTCGGTGTCTTCGTCGAACAAGTTGACGCCCAGTCCGATCGCGTCACCAAACGCGGTTCGTGGTCCAGCCATGCCGACTTCGCATTCACCGAGAAGTTCCTGCGATAGCTGCAGGTCGGTTGTGAACGGAGCCTGCAGGTAAGCGGCATCGCCGAAGACGACCAAGCCGACTCGATCGCCTTTGCGTTTCGCTAGGAAGCCGTCGAGAACTTCCTTGACCGCATCCAGTCGCGAAACCTTTTTGCCAGCATCATTCTTGAAGTCTTCTTGTGCCATTGAGCCCGACAAATCAACGAGCAGCAACAGGTCACGTGTTGGGATCTCTTTTGTGATGGGAGGTTCCAGCCATTGAGGTCTCGCAACCGCAGTCAACACGCAAACCCAAATGGCAACCGACAACACACGTCGAGGCCACGTTTGCGGCTGGGTGCTGTTTGAATGCTTGCCACCTAGGACTTGTTGCAAGCGATCGCCGAAGGGAACTTGGACGGAGACTTGGTGGCGTTGCTTGGGCGGCAAGAACAGACGCACCAACCAAGGCAGCGGCAGAAGGAAGAAACACCAAGCGTAGGCAAACGTCAGCATGATCGTTCCTCGCTGGTGGTGTTGGAATCCGCCGAATTTGGCGAAGTGGATGGATGCTGAGTGATCCAAGTGGCGGCGAACGCTCTTAGTTCATCCAGTGATTCTGTCTGGGTGTCGCGATAGGCTGCGGTTGCCAATTGTTCGTGAACGGTTGGCGAAAGCGATGCAGCGGACTCGTTTGGAATTTGTTGCGACAACCATTCTGGCCAGCGGTCGCCTGTCATCGCAGCTAGCTTCGATCGCGAGGTGGTTGCCAGGGCAGTGCGGCGGAGCAGTTCCGAGATTGCACCGACCGTGTTTGCGGATTCCAGTTCGCGGATCGCTTCGCGGCGGTAGGCGTTCGCTTTCCAGTTTCGCCAGTTTTTCCACGCCAACCAGCCGCAGGTCGCCAGCAATCCCGCGATCAGCACATACCATCCCGGCGCGAGTGGCCACCAGGGAACGGGGGCGGGCACGACAATGTCGTTCAGCCGATCGAGGCTGGTTGGGTCGCTGGCCTTCATGCGGTGTTCCCAAAGAGAACCCGGATTTGCTCCGCGACAGGTGTGGCCGTGGAAAGTGGCATCAATGGAATTTGCAGGGAACGGAAAACGCTTCGCCAGTGCGACAGGACTTGCCCGAATGCTGCCTGGAAGTCTTCCGGGAAGGAGTTGTGATCCGGGATTTCCCAGGTTCGTCCACCGTGGCTAGCCAACATGTCAGGGGCACCGGTCAATCGAATGCCAAGCGGGTCGTAGACCGCCGTGACAAGCACATCGTTGTGAGCGGCGATCCGAGTCACGAGGCGACTGGTTTCTTCGTCCGCTCCATCGAGGTCGCTGATCAATATTACCAAGTGATCATGCCGAGCGATTCGGGATGCGTTTTCGAGAACTTGATTCAAGGTGATTGGTGCTGCCGCGGATGGTGTCGTTGGCGAGGGCGATGGTGCAGCCAGCTCTTGATTCAGTCGAACGATTTGATGCAGCAGGTGCAGGACTCGGGTCTGGCTGCGGTGCGGGCGGACTTCCGCGATTTCGGTTTCGTTGAACACCAACCCGCCGACCCGGTCGCCGCTGGCAAGTGAGCGCCAGGCACCCATCGCGGCCAATTCGGCGGCCGCGACGGATTTCATTGCTCGTTGGCTTCCAAAGAACATTGGCGTGCGTTGATCGATCAGCATCAATACCGGTCGTTCGCGTTCCTCGCTGTAAACTCGGATGTGGGGTGATCGCAGGCGAGCGGTTGCCTTCCAGTCCATTTGACGAATGTCATCGCCCTGTCGGTATTGGCGAAGTTCTTCAAAGGACAGCCCGCGGCCACGAAGCCGCGACGCATGGCGTCCGGCTAGCAGCGATCCGACTGGTTGACGAGGAAGTAGCGAGAACCCGCGCGCATCTGCCTTGCATTGCAGCAGATCTTGAAACGTGACGGTGACTCGGGCGGACATGGGCAGCCTTCGTTCAAAGCGGGCAATCGAAAGCAAACTCGATCAGACAGGGACCACGTGCTTCAGCAACGCGTCGATCACTTGCGTGCGAGTCACACCGGCGGCTTCCGCTTCGTAGGTCAAGTGAACTCGGTGAGCCAAACAAACCGGTGCCATCGCACGAATGTTGTCGGGGGAAACGAAGTCTTGTCCAGCTAACCAAGCATGCGCCCGTGCCGCCGCGTCGAGTGCCAGCGTTCCACGAGGGCTGGCACCAAGCCAAATCCATTTTGGCAAGTCACCTTCGTAGCGATCCGGGTGCCGTGTCGCCATGACCAAATCGACGATGTACTTTTCCGCGGAGTCAGCGACATGAATCGCACCGACTTCCTTTTGTGCGTCAAAGATCAACTGCTGCGAGACCGTCTCGTGCGCCGCAGAGGTCGCGCCGGTCTTTTCGCCTCGAACCAATTTCAAGATCGATGTTTCGTCTGCGTCTTCGGGATAATCCACTCGCACGTAGAGCATGAAACGATCCATCTGCGCTTCGGGCAGTGGGTAAGTTCCTTCTTGCTCAATCGGGTTTTGGGTGGCCAGCACCATGAATAGTTCTGGCAGTTTATGTGTTTGCGATGCGACCGTGACCTGCCGTTCTTCCATCGCCTCCAAGAGAGCCGATTGGACTTTGGCGGGAGCTCGGTTGATCTCGTCGGCCAAGATCAAGTTGCCGAAAATCGGGCCTTCTTGAAATTCAAAGGTACCGTTTTGTTCGCGATAGATTTCCGATCCCGTGACGTCGGATGGCAGCAAATCGGGGGTGAACTGGATGCGTCCGAATTGGCTGTCGACCAGATTCGACAGTGTTTTAACCGAGCGGGTTTTAGCGGTCCCGGGCAGGCCTTCCATAAGGACATGGCCTTTGGCCAGCAAGGCGACCAGGATTCGTTCCACCACGGATTGCTGGCCAATCACGGCCGCGTTCATCGCGTCGGAGATTTGCTGGATGGTTTCCCGCGGCGTCATGCAATTGTTCCAGTGGAGAAGATGAAAGATTGTTTGTAGTGGCCGTGTTTGCACATCGCAACATGGCGGTGGGGACTCCATGAAAAACGGCCTCGCCCAAAGATGGGGGTGAGGCCGTTGATGCAGAGTTTCGTGGCTCGGCGGATAGGTTCGGGCCAAGCGTGGCAAACAAAAGCCGACCTAAGCAGGGATGATTGGGTTTCACCTTGTGAGCCGTTTGGGCGTTAGCCCCGGTTTTGCGTGGGAACCGTGGCGAACGCCAAACGGCCCACATACCCGATGACACCTGCGTACCTGCCTAATTCCGTGGTGGCGAAACTTGTTCGAGTTTCTTGATCCACTCTTGGGCTTTCAAGGTTTGATAGTTGATACCAGCCGCGTTCAGGCTGGATCCCGATTGCCAAGGGTATTTCGGAATGGTTGCCATGAACTGTTGAATGTAGTTCTGCACGGGGACGAAGGTCCACATGTTGTCGGCGTACCAGCGAAAGTAACCCAGCGTGCCTTCTTTCCACATTTTTTCGTAAGGGTCGGCGCGAAGGTTGATGATCAACGGCCAGCCCGGGATTTCTCGCGTGCCGGTGGCGATGTTGCCGTTGACGGTCGCGAAGTGGATCTTCCAGTTCTGGACGCGAACCGCGTTCAGGTCGCCGCCTTGTCCGAAGTAGTAGATTTCTTTGCGGGGCCCTTCTTTGGCGTCACCTTTGAAATAGGGCAAGAAGTTGTAGCCGTCCGGGTGAACTTTGAATTCTTTTCCGTTGGCGTTGTAGCCTTTCTTCATCTTTTCGACCAAGTCGGGCTCGCCCGCCGCGGCTGCGAAAGTGGGCATCCAATCTTCTTGCGAAATGATGTCGTTGTAGACCGTTCCAGGCTCGATCACGCCAGGCCATTTAACCAACAACGGGACACGGAAACCGCCTTCCCAAGTCGTTCCCTTTTCACCATGGAATGGGGTGATGCCTCCATCGGGCCAACTGAACGTTTCAGCGCCGTTGTCAGTGCTGTAGACCACGATCGTGTTATCTTCGATGCCCAAATCTTTGATCTTCTGAAGCACTTTGCCGACATAGTCGTCGTGCTCGACCATTCCGTCGGGATACAGCCCGATGCCGGTGCGGCCTTGTGATTCTTTCTTCAGGTGAGTCCACACGTGCATGCGGGTCGAGTTGTACCAAAGAAACGCTGGCTTCTCTGATTTGGTGGCTCGTTCGAGGAAGTCCATGGCTTTGGTGTGGACTTCTTCATCGATCGTTTCCATGCGTTTCTTGGTCAGTGGTCCCGTGTCTTCCAAGCGACCATCGGCGAACGAATGGATGACCCCGCGAGGTCCATACTTCTTTCGGAACTCAGGATCTTTGGGGTAGTAATAGGTTTCAGGTTCTTCTTCGGCATTGAGGTGGTAGAGGTTGCCGAAGAATTCATCGAACCCGTGATTGGTGGGCAAGTGTTTGTCTCGGTCGCCCAAGTGGTTCTTGCCGAATTGGCCGGTCGTGTAGCCTTGTTCTTTCAACACGTCGGCGATGGTTGGTGTCCAGTCAGGGATCCCGTGTTCGCTACCTGGCATGCCGATGGTCAGCAATCCGGTGCGGAATGGATGCTGGCCGAGGATGAACGAGGCTCGTCCAGCGGTGCAGCTTTGCTGAGCGTAAGCATCGGTGAACATCGCGCCTTCTTTGGCGAGACTGTCGATGCTGGGCGTCTTATAACCCATCACACCATGGTTGTAGGCACTGATGTTGTGCACGCCGATGTCGTCACCCCAAATGACGACAATGTTGGGTTTGTCTTGGGCTTGTAGCGACAGAGCAGGCAGGAGAGCTGCCGCTATGAGCACGAGTCTTGAAACAACGGACATCGGTTGGCTCCGAAAGAAGTCGGGAAGGAGAAGGTTGCATTTCGCAACCGAGTCATTCTTCGCGAAGCACCCAGCTCGTTCAACTGGGTTCGATGAGTTTTTGTGCAAGATAAATTGAATTTTTTACCGGTCGATTTACCCGGTCGATTTGCCCAATCACTTCGAACGCGCACGCATGGATACAGGGGGGTGCTGCGAAGTTCTGACCCTGTGTTCTGCGATTCCATCGGGACGTCACGGTTTGTTGTTCGCCAACACCTTGGCGAGGAAGTTGGCGGCTGCCGGCTTGATTTAGCAATACGTTTGACGTGTTCGTTCCGAGGCCGAAGGGTTTGCTTTGAGGTCGGGACAGAAGGTCGCATCCAAATGACCACGCATGCCCAACATCGTCATTGGGAGGCATAATGTTTCGACGTGAATCGTTTTTGCGGCGACACAGTTGATTGGTGAGTCGATCGTTTTGCTGCGATCGCGGTCGTTTTGCAATCGATTTGAATGTAAGAAAAGAGATGTTCTGCCCGATGTCGCCCTTGGCAAATTGGTCATCGGAATTGCAGACCAGCCGGACTCGCTGGCGGAAGCTCCCCACCAACGCCAAGCACACGAAGAGAATCGATGGAACAGTTTCGAGGTTTGTGGCGTGACACGAAAATCGTTTGGATGATTTTTGTCTCGATCATTTTCGCGTTCGCGTTCTTTGTTTCGTGGTACTACCTGCTTTTGCTGCCATGTTTGCCGGTGTCGTTTGTGTATTTCGCATTCATTCGATACGACGATGAGGGCAACGAGCGAGGTGACTTCACTTAGCAGGCTGTTGATTTATTGAGCCGCACCGCGTTAGCGGCGGTTGATTAGACGCCAACCGGGGCTAACGCCCAACGGCTAATGATTGTCATTCGGTATGCGACTAAATCAACAGCCTGTTAGGGAAAACGGGACGCTTGTTGCCGCATCGGATCTCGCGTAGAAGGGAGGAAACCGGAACTCTCACGCGGGACAAAGTGCAATGAAATCGATTCAACGAGTCATTCGGGGCGTTCCTCAGCACTGGGTGGGCGATGGGTTCCCGGTTCGAAGTTTGTTTTCGTACGCCGGCGGCAATGAGTTCGACCCGTTTTTGTTGCTCGACTATGCCGGTCCGCACAACTTTGCCCCTGACGAAGCCAAGCGCGGTGTTGGTGAGCATCCCCATCGTGGTTTCGAGACTGTCACGATTCTCTATCAAGGTGAACTGGAACACCGAGATTCGAGTGGCAGTCAGGGCACAATCGGCCCCGGCGATGTGCAGTGGATGACCGCTGCCTCTGGCGTGGTTCACGAAGAATTCCACAGCCGACGATTCGCAAAGGAGGGCGGAACGCTGGAGATGGTCCAGCTATGGGTGAACCTGCGATCGACGGACAAGGCTGCACCGCCGAAGTATCAAGATCTGCGTGACGAACAGTTTCCTCGATTTTCGTTGCCTAACGACGCGGGGATCGTTCGTGTGATTGCGGGTCAATTGGGTGATGCGGAGGGGCCTGCCAGCACGTTTTCGCCCATCAATTTATGGGACATTCAGCTCACTGGAAACGCAACGGCCACGCTGACGGTTCCCGCTGGGCACACCTGCGTTGTGATCGTTCAAAAAGGAAGCGTCCAAGTCAACGAAAGTTTGATTCACGCGGTCGAGCTGGCTTTGTTGGAACGATCCGGCGACGAGGTGGTTTTAGAAGCGGAGTCAGAATCCCGCGTCTTATTGATGACCGGCGAACCACTGGGCGAGCCCGTCGTGGGGCAGGGGCCATTCGTGATGAATACGCGTGACGAAATCCGTGTTGCGATCGCTGACTACCAAGCCGGGAAAATGGGCCGTTTGGACTGAACAACTTGCTCGGCGAAGACGATTGGTTTTGATCGTCTTCAAGCCAAGCTGTATCAAACGGTCGAAGCGGTATCGAACCGCAGACGAAGGACGGGATGCCCTGACGGTTCGTGAAGTTTTTGTTCCAGCGAAACGAATCCATAGTGTTGGTAGAAACCGCGACCGGTTGGATTGTCAACAAATACTTCCAGTTCCAGGTCGCCGCGGACCGAAACGGCATGATCCATGAGTTGCCGGCCAATCCCGCGTTTTTGATGCGTTGGATTGACGAAAATTGCACCAACTTCGTTGCCTAGCAGGGCGATAAATCCCACAACGGTATGGTCCAATTCGTAGACCCAGGTTTCAGCATTGGGCAGATAGATTGCTGGAATGTTTTCGCGTTCTTGGGCGAGAAACTCCGGGCTGAGAAACGGATGAGCCAATCTTGAGGCCGACATCCAAACGTCCAACAATGCGTCCAGGTCGGTAGATTCGTAGCTGCGTATCACTGGATTCATTCCGTGGATGGTTGCAGGCATTGTCGGCGTTGAAGACCGATCTTCATTGCGAGATGGCGGAAAAGACAAAGGCCGAGCCTTGAAGGTTCGGCCTTTGTTTGGTTTCTCGTCGTGCAATCAACTCTATTGATTGGGGCCGTCGCTTTTCTGGCGAAGCTCCGCCAATCGTTGCTTGGCAAGGATGTCCTCCATGACCTCCAGTTCGGTGTAGTACATCGCACTAGGATCGATGCCCCGGTCGTCGAGCCATCTCAAATGCTGTCGCATTTTGGGCTGGCGAGAATAAGCGGGAAGGATCACCAGCCAAACGATCGAAAGCAGCAAAGTGATTCCGACCAACGCTGCTGCTCGGTAAGAGCGTTCACGCAAACTTGGTTCTCTGTCGCTCATGGCGCCACCGTGTCAGCAAAGACGACTTTGAACATCAAGTACGCCATCACCAACGTCAAAACCAAGTTGAGCGATTGACCGCACACGTACAGAACAAGCGGCTTCCCGCCCTTGAGTTGAGGAAGCAATTGACGGAAATTGGTTTCCAGTCCGATGCTGACAAACGCGAGGCAGAAGAACCATCCACGAAGCGTTTTGGTGGAACCGCCGATCATCGCGTTGATGAGTTCGGGACCGTTGGTCATGTAGGAATACAGGATCGAAAACAGAATCGACATCGAGACGAATCCAAGTACGAACTTCGGGAAGCGGTACCAGATTTCAGAGATGCCGATCCTTGGGCCGGCTGGATCTCGTTCGACGAATGTGACCCAGTAGATGGCGACACAGAACGCGGTCACACCGATCAAGATGTTTTGGATCATCTTCACCGTGGCAGCGACTTCGAGGGCTTCATCGCCCAGAACTGCACCGGCAGCGGCGACGGCGCCGGTCGAGTCAATCGTGCCGCCCAACCACGCACCGCCCAGGATCGGGTCGATTCCCATCGCGGTGATCACCGCTGGCATCACCGCCATCATGATCACGGTGAATCCCAGCGACAAACCAATTGAAAGTGACAGTTCTTCTTTCTTGGCCTTGCAGGCCGCCGCCGTTGCAATCGCGGCGGAGACACCGCACACGGACATGTCAGCGGAGATCACCATGTTGAGTGATTTGGATTGGATCTTCAGGACCTTCTGGCCGAACCAGTAGGTCGTGATCAAGACAACTGGCGTGACCAACCAAGCGACAAACACACCGGGCAGACCGAGGGCCAGCAAACGACTCATCAGCACCTCGGCACCGAGCAAAACCAATCCGGTTTTGATGTAGAACTCCGTCGAGATTGCGGGACGAAGGAAGTCCGGTGTTCCGACGGTGTTGCTGATGATCAATCCAACGAGCAAGGCCCAAAGGGCGTATTCAAGGTTGTAGGCTTTGACCACGCTTTGCCCAGACATCCAATACGCCAGCGTTGCCAGCAAAAATATGACCGGGAATGCGGCCAAAAATGCCCCAGCGGATTTGCCGCGCATTTGATTTGCGAAAGCAAATAGTGCAGCGATGATCAGAAACACTCCGAGAATGCCTGACCAACTTGAAGAAATGGCATCCAGAGGGTTGGCTGTCCATTTGCCCGGTTTGGCCAGGAACGGCTTGAGTGGGCTGGCGTATTCATAGGGTTCTTCTTCCGCCACTTCTTGCGTCTCGGCTACTTCTAAATCTGCGTTTTCTGCCGGCGCAGTGTTTTCAGTTTCGATCGCTTCGTTCTCTGCTTCCGCTGATGGGCCCGCGTTCTCTGGGGCCGTCTCGACTTGCGAGACTTCTTCCATGGTTGAACCGGCGATCAATTCGCTCAAGTTTTCAGGCTGGCCAATCCACACTGCTGCGAAAGCGATGAGCAGCAACAAAGCAGCGCACCAGATTGCCCACCAGTCCTCGTTGGTGGTCATGTCTTTCCACAAACTCGGTCGCGGTGGCGGAGTTGCAAGTGCGGAGTCGTCACCGGCGGAAGCCATGTCGCTCGTGTCGGGGGAGACGTTGTCGGGTGAAGAATTATCCGAGGAAGGTGTGTTGGAGTTCATTGGCGGGAGTGAGGTAGGAGGTTAGGCGGGAGTGCGATGAGGAGAGAAATTGCAAGGATACGAACCAGGTCAAAGTCCCGAACTGGAAAGCGATTCGCTGGCTCTTCGTTCGACCGCTTTGTTCATGCTGGTCCGGACAAGTTGCAGCAATCGAATCAGTTCTTTTTGTTCGCGACGTTTTAGTTCGCTCATGACTTCGTGTTCAAGTTCGCGAAGATGTTCGACAATTGGCTTTACCAATTTGCGACCTTCTTTGGTGATGGCAACATAGACCGTGCGGCGATCGGTCTCCGAACGTTCTCGCGTGACCAGTTCTCGTTTTAGCAGTCGGTCAACCAGCGCGGTGACGGCTGGAACCACTTGGACCAGACGCTCGCCAATCTCGCTGCACGTCAGCGGTCGATCTTCCATGTCCAAGATCCGAAGCAGGTTGTACTGCGAGAACGTCATGTCGTGCTGCCGGAAGAAACGCGCCAAGTGGTTACCGAGTTGGTCACTGGTGCGCACCAAACTGACAACGGCTTCTTGATCGACGCTGGCAAAAGGTTGACAGCGGTGAAGTTCTTTTGAGAGGTCGTTCATCGACGGAACCAAGGGGAGATTGGCAAAGAAGAGCGACGGGTCGGCGGTGTCTGACGATCGGTCGCTCTAGCGAACAACGTATCCTTCGCAGGGTGGCATCGGATCGGGAAACTGTTGACGCGGGAATACTTTATCGATAAAGTTTTCGCGTATCAAGCTCTTTGTGCAATCGGTTGCGAATCGTTCCAACAGAGATTGGTGTCCCGCCCTCAGCAGAATCTTGCTACGTGTGTGCGTCTTCTTCGACACTTCACGTTCAACCTCTCATCACGAATTTGTCGTTATGCCAACCACGGCCATCATCGGTGGTGGATTCAGCGGAACGCTGGCCGCCGTTAACCTTGCTCGCTTTGCCACATCGCCCCAGCGAGTTGTGATCGTCAACTCCGGACGTCCATTTGGTCGTGGGACCGCGTATGGAACGACGCGCGGTGAGCATTTGTTGAATGTCGCTGCTCGAAACATGTCAGCGTTCCCGGATCAACCGACGCACTTTTTCGAGTGGCTGCGTTCGCGGTCGGAGTTTGATGCGATTGATGACCATACTCTTCGAGAGATGTTCATTCCCCGTCGCATTTTTGGTGACTACATTCGCGGGATGGCGACGCACTATTTGGGGACAGCGGACCCTCGCTCGCATGTGCAGTGTGAAGTGGTGGAGGATTCAGCCGTGGATGTTATTCCGCGCGGCGTTGAGCCTGGTTCAAACCAGGGCGGCGTCGTGATGCTGGAAAATGGTGAACCGATCGAAGCGGAATCGGTTCTGCTTGCGACTGGAAATCAGCCGCCCGCTGGATTGCCAGGTGCGAAGAAGCTCGCCAACGACCGCCGCTATTGTGGCAACCCGTGGAAAGATTGGCATGCGAACCTCCCAGGTGAAGACCAGCACATTGTGATCCTGGGAACGGGGCTGACCGCGGTCGATGTGATCGTGACGCTTCGCAACAAAGGCTGGAATGGCAAGGTCACTGCAATTTCTCGCAATGGCATGTTGCCACAGCGCCATTTCCGCGGCATCGAATGGCCTCACGCAGTTCCCGATGATGGGCAAACGCGTTCGCTGAAGGAGCTGGTGAAATTGATCCGTTCAGATTGTGAGCGTCTTCGTGGGGTCAGCCAGAACCCGGCGATCGCGGTCGACAAGTTGCGAGGTCGAACGCAACAACTGTGGAAAGCATTGTCGTTGGAAGAGCGTCAGTTGTTCTTGAAGAAGTATTCGGCCGATTGGAATGTGATCCGGCACCGAATCGCGGGACCCATCCACGATGCCATCACGGATGCCCTCGATTGTGGTCAGTTGACCATCACGCCCGCAACGATCGAATCGTTGGCATCGGGTGAACACGGCATCGAGATTCAAATGGTGGAACGAGACGGATCGTCCAAACAAATCGAGGGCGATTTGGTGATCAATTGCACGGGACCCAAGTCTCGGTTCTCGGATTCTGCGTTGCCGCTGTACCGAAATTTGTTCGAACGAGGTCTGGCTCGACCGGACGACATGGACATGGGGATTGCCGTCACCGAGGATTTCACCGTACTGGGAAAAGACGATTTACCGACTCCGTTTTTGCATGCGATTGGTCCGATCCTAAAGGGCACGTTGTGGGAGAGCATCGCCGTTCCTGAATTGCGGCAGCAAGCTTACTTGGTCGCACAGTCCATCTTGCATCAAGAGCCCGTCGTTGTTTCTAGTCTGGATACAACCGAGTACTGCATCTGAATAGACGTCACGTTTGTTTGACTCGGAACTTTGCCGGGTAAACCGAGTGACTACTTCTTCTCCCGAGCAGCCAGGACCGCTTCTGGAGTGGCTGTTTTGATAGCTAGGGAACGTCGACCAACCGTTGCAATTGAAAGCAACAAAGCGATCAGTCCGCAAACGCCCAGTGCGCCGATCAAAAGGTCAGAAACGCTTCGATCGACAATCATGCCAATGGTCCAAGCCCAGTTGGTGATTTGCCACGCCGAGTAGTCGTATTGGCGATAGTCGTTCAGGTGCAGCCCAATCGCGTAGGGAATCAGTGCGGCCAGCACAGCGACCACGATGAAGGCGGCCAAACCAATTTCGACTCGCGGGTTGTTATTGATTCGGACCAACGCGACGATCCAACGAACGCAGAACAAAAAGATCACCAGGTACGACGTGTAGGCGATAACTAAGTGATAAAGGGTCGTCACCGCACCGCCAGGCATCGGCGTTCCCACAATTGATTCCGCTCGGTAGGCAGCGGCCAGCAACAAGGCTGCAACGAGGATCGAGCCTAGGCTGGCGAACACCAAACCCGTTGCGGGCCCGGGCGTAAGAAACGTGAGCGTCAGTCGACTGAGGAAGTTGCCGGGTAGCTCACGTTGAATTCGTGGCGTCAGGCTGCTGGATTCTGCCGCCATCATGGCCCCGGCTCCGGTCCAGACGCCTGCCAGAATCATCGCAACCGGAATCCACAGGATCATTCCTTCTTGTGAATCACCCGGGTTCCACTCCATTGTGAAGGTTGCCAGTCCGATCAAAGTCGCGGTGAGCACCAAGATCGACCAGCGAATCCCACTGGATCGATTTTCGCTTTCTGGAGTCAGTTGGGCGGCGGTGGTTGTTAGCAGCAAATGGCTGATGCAAATTGCGGTGAGCAGGCTGCCAACACAGATGAACGACGTCCAACCGGCATTGAGCGGATTGCCATATAGGATCAACGCGACGGCTGCGGCGCCCACCAAATACTCGCATAGCATCAGGATCATCAGAACCACCAGTAGTGTCGAGATTCGTCCGGTACGACCTCGAGCCAGCGGCGCAAATGACAAGGCAACCACGGTCAGTAGCAAACCGCTGCCAATCAATATTGCCATGATCAATCCCACCGTCGGCAGGTCGATGCCGCGCAGTGTGTAGGCGTAAGCCACGCAAGGAAACAGCGTGATCAAATACAGCATCATTTGCAGCGAGGCACTGGCCAATTTGCCCATCACGATTTGCCAGGCACTCAGCGAAGTGATCGAAAGCAGTTCCAGCGTCCCGTCGTCAATTTCGGCTTCGAGAGAACGGTAGGCGGCCAGCGGGACGATCAGCAGCATCGGCACGGCGAGCACAAAGTAGTAACCGATCAACAATCGAGGTGCCGACGGCGACGTGTAGATTTGGGGCATCAGCATCAGACTGCCGATCACTGTCCATGCAAACGCGGCGACCAACAGCACCGAGAACGTGACCACGAATTGTCGGCTCTTGAGCGCTTGACGCGTTTCTTTGATCAAGATCGGATTGAGTTTGTCGCCTGTTCGAGCGGCCCATTCATCCAAGCGTAGCAACCACGACGCGGTGTTCTCACGAACGGAAGCGTTTGGATCCGATATCGATGCGGTGCTCATGCGATTTCAACAGAAGAAGAGAACAATTGGCGTCCTGAATGATACCGGGTTTTGCTCCGTTGCGAGGTGGCTCACGCCAATGCTCGCTGGTTCAGCACGTCGCTCGCGAGCAGGGTAGAATTGTGTTGCTCGTCAATTTTGGCTGCTTTCCCCGCACATCCACAACGAGATCGCCATGTCTGATTCGCCTGATCCACTCGTTCCTGGAAATCATTACACCGAAACGATGCCAGTCGAGGCGAAAGTGGTGGGACAGGGCGGTTTCAATTCTGGGTGCGTGATGGCTCCTCTTTTGGCGCTCGCGTTTGTGGGAGTGCTTGTCTGCGGGGGCATTGCGGTGGGGATCATGCTTCCGGCGGTGCAGGCCGCACGTGAAGCGGCTCGGCGAATGAGTTGCAGCAATAACATGAAGCAGATAGGGCTGGCGCTGCACAATTACCATTCCGCTTACGATCAATTGCCGCCCGCATACACGGTCGATGAGAATGGCAACAAACTGCATAGTTGGCGAGTTTTGATTCTGCCTTTCATGGAGCAGGAATCCCTGTATCAGCAGATTGATCTTTCGAAACCTTGGGATGCACCCGAGAACACTTTGGTGGCATCGACCGCGGTGTCCGCTTATGCCTGTCCTTCCAAGGTGGGCGATCCATTGATGACCAGCTATGTCGCAGTGGTGGATCCGTCGGGTATGTTTGAAGGTGCGATTCCAACGGGATTTGGCCAAGTGACTGATGGCTTGGCAAACACTATCTTGTTCGTCGAAACCGAGCACCAGAACGAGGTTCACTGGATGAGCCCCGAAGACATTGATCTGCAAACGTTGCTGGAACTTGCGGAAGGCGACTCTCACCAGGGCGGAGGGCACGTGGTTTTGGGTGATGGTGCCGTCAAGTTCATTACGAATTCCATCGATGTTGGTCTTTTGGAAGCGTTGGCAACCAAGGATGGTAGCGAAGTCATCCAATAGTATCTGATTGTCTGTCCCGGTCAGCTGGTTCGGGTGATTCGCCAGCACCGGTGAATGCGTCGATTGCGGAAGTCTTCCGGAACGGTTTGCCGGCTGATTTCGTGGACTTTGGCTCCCGGGAAAGCGGATTCGTCCATCTGGAATTGTCGGAAATTCGTCGAGAAGTAAATGACACCATCTCGAGCGATGTGTTTGAGGGTTTGCTGAAGCAAGTCCTTGTAGTCGTCTTGCACAACCCAGTCTTTCTGGGTGCGTTTGCTGTTGCTGAAAGTGGGAGGATCGACGACGGCCACATCAAAAACCGCGGTGGCCGGCAAGTTTTTGATAAACGTCATCGCGTCCTCGGCAACGTACTCGTGCGAGTCGCCTTCGAAGCCATTCAGGCGCATGTTCTCTTTCGCCCAGGTCAAATACGTGTTCGACAAATCCACCGTTGTCGTGGATGCGGCAGCACCATCGGCGGCATAAACCGTGAACGAACCCGTGTAGGCAAACAGATTGAGGAATCGTTTTCCAGCGACTTCATCACGAACCATCGAGCGTGTGATGCGGTGATCGAGAAACAAACCCGTGTCGATGTAGTCCGACAGATTGACCTGAAACTTCAAGCCACCTTCTTTCGCTTCGATCTGGTAGTGTCGACTGGCCACAGTTTCGTGCTGGGCCGTTCCGCGTTGACGTTTACGTTGTTTGAAAAAGACTTTGGAACGTGAAACATCGAGGGTTTTCGCGGCGACCTTGACCATGTGTTCCAGCCACACGGTGTGCTCATCGTCGCTGCGATCGTGGGGGCGTTCGAACTCACCAATGTGCAAATGGTCTTCATATCGATCGACAACCAAAGGCACCTCAGGAACATCGCGTTCGTAGAGCCGGTAGCACGTGATGTCTTGTTTTGTGGGCCAACGGCGAAGGTGTTTGGCTCGTTTGCGCAGGCGCGCGGCGAACTCTTCGCTTTGTCGAGCGGTGACCTCGGGCGAGGGCAGGGGAGTCACGGGTTTGGGTGGGGTGAAGAAGTCGCTCATTGAACCAATCCCTCGGTGACCTGCAGGAAAACGTCCTCGAGGCTCTTCTTGTGAGCGGCGACTTCGGCAATCAGAAAACCTTGTCCGATCAACCAGGCGACCAAGTTGGCTTGATCGCGAACGTCGCCTTCAAATTCAAACCGGACCAGTTCGCCGTCAACGACGACTTGGGACGCGGGCGGCAAAGATTGTTCGTCGGTTTCGGAAGATTGATTTTCGACGGGAGCACCGTTTGATTTGGAAGATTGTTCGGCCAAATGGTTGCGAATCAGATCGGCGGCGTCGTTTGCACGTTCGAGCACTCGCAGCGTGAGTTCGCGATGTTGAGCTCGTTGACGTTGGATGTCTTCGACGCTGCCGGTCGCTAACAGTTGGCCTTGTTCGATGATTCCGACGCTATCACACATCTCTGCGAGTTCCGTCAGGATGTGACTGCTGATCAGAACGGTTTTGCCGCGATTGGCCAACTGGCGAATCATTTGTCTCAACTGAATCCGGGCACGCGGATCCAATCCGGCCGCTGGCTCATCCAGAATCAAAACGGCGGGGTCGTGGACCAAAGCTCGCCCGAGACACAGGCGTTGCTTCATACCTTTGCTCAAACCACGAATCGGTTTGTCCTTCATGCCCACCGTGCCGGTGAATTCCAGCACTTCACGCAAACGTCGCGTGCGATCACGGCCTGTCAAACCGTAGGCTCGAGCAAAGAAATCCAGGTACTCTTCGCAATTGACGTCCCGATAGGTGCCGAAGCTGTCGGGCATGAAACCGAGTCGGCTGCGGACCAGTTCGGGATCATTGACGACCGAAAAACCATCGACAAACGCGTCGCCAAAACTGGGCAGATCCAACGTCGCGAGGATTCGCATCGACGTTGTTTTGCCAGCACCGTTGGGGCCGATGTATCCAAACACGTGTCCTCGGCGAACCGAGAACGAAATGTCATGCACCGCATGGGTCTTGCCAAAGTAGCGATGCAATCGGCGGAGTTCGATGCAATCTGCAGTGCCCGCGTGGACTCCGGCTGAGATGTGGTTGCTGGCCGAAGTGCCAGTCGCTTGAGCGGTCGATTGGGATTCTTGCGAAGTCGTGCTCATGGCAGGTCTCCCATCACGAAGTGGATGCTGTTTTCGATGGAGATACCATCGATCGCGGGGACGTCGTCGGACAAATCAGCAAGTGCGATGTAAGAGTGATTGGGCAATGATTTACCCAACTGCATGCGCTGTTGAAGCTCGTACTCAAACACACCATCGGAAGGAGCGGATGTCATTGCGAGTGACGATCGAACTTTGTTGATGACGTCGAAGGTCTCCTCCATCATGCGACGTCGCATTTGCCGATCCGCCGTATCGGATTGACGGTTCGTTTTCGAATTCACCAACCATTGGCGTTTGTACCAATCCCCCATCAACTTCGAAGCTTCGAGCGTGGTCAGTAGTTTTGCACGAGCAGTCTCACCTGGACTCACATCTTCAGCCACAAAGAACAATCCGTCTTGATCGCGGACCAAGATTCCTTGCAGGTTCAGCTTGCAGTCGTTCTTCACTTCCACGCTGACGCGTTTGACGGCCTCCGGTTCAGATTCGGTGATTCGAACCGTGCCAAATTGGTCGCGAGGTTGTTCCACCACGAACTGACGTTGCTGACGACTGGGAAGCAAGCGACTCGAGAAACGAATTTCGTCCTCGGTCACGGTGACTCTTCCGCGGGGATCGAATCGTTGTTGGACTCGGTCTTCCCAACTGGTTTCCTCATTGTCCAAAAGCAGCGTGACCGATGCGTCGCTTGGGAACCGCAGCCCATTGGAAGGTCGGATACCAGCGAAGTAGGTCGAGCGAGTCCGGGACATTGCGTCACCATCGGAATTGACCCAAGTGATTTGTCTGGCTCGCATTCGAGTTCCAAAACCGTCGGCGATGATTCCGTATCCCATCATCGCGACGGTGGTTGCGACGGCGAGCACGGGAGCGATCAAGAACATCAGGTAGCTACGTCCGCTCTTGGTTGTTTTGCGGTAGGCCACCGGCCCAACCAGAACAACGAACAATCCCAAGAATCCCATGAAGGTGTAAACCGGAGGTTGTGAGACGCCCGGGATCATCCATTCAAAGAAACGCTGGGTGCCGATCATTGGATCCACGCCGCGGCGAAGTGTTCGATAGGCATGAAAGCCCAGCAGAGATTTGGTTGTCCGCCAATCCAGCATGCTGACTGGTTCGTCAGCATTGCGAGCGGGCATTTGCACGAGAATCCCCGCCTCGGACGGAAACACCATCATGCCTTTTTCGGTGCCCAGCCGATCGATTTTCTTATTGTTGTTATAGGCGTTCACGACCGAGCGGCGGAACTTTTCGATGGCATTGAGCTCAACCTCGCCCGTGCCCATTCCGTTCAACTGCATGTTGATCGCGTTGACACTTCCCCACTGGCTAGGCATGTTTGCCACGTCGGTGCGAAGTGTTTGCGACGCCGAGGTTGCGATGGCATCAATCGTGGCGGCATCGAATGCGGCAGCAGAGCTGCTGATCATTTTTGTATCGTTCATTTGATCGGGCAGGGTGCCTCGGATCAGAATCACGCCACCACCATGCACCCACCGCATCAGCGGTTTCCACCATGGCGGTTTTTCGGATTGATGTTTGATGTAGTCTTCACGATGAAAGACGATTGCATCGAATGGAAGCAACGATCGCCAGTCGAGCGGCATTTCGTCGGCAGAGTGTGATTGTACGGTGATGAAATTTTGATTGACGTTTCCGTTTTCATCGACGTTTGACATGTTGGGTTGAAAGGTTTCGCTTTCCCATTGCATGTCAAAGGTGGAATCAACCAACGCCTGCAGCGAATCATCTCGCAACTCCATGTCTTCATCGGAGTTGACCCAAATCAATCGCCAACAGATTTCGTCACGCATGGCCTTTTCCACCGCGGTGTAACGCTGCAGCGGTTTGCCAATCTCATTTGGTATGTCGGCGATCGAGCGGCCGTCTTCTAGGATCGATGCGTCGTACAAATCCCCGTAAGAAGTCTTGGGGACATGGCGAATGATAGTTTGCTGGGTGGAGTTCTCGGGAATCCGGAATGGAATTTCCACTTCCAAGGCCGACTGCGGTGGGCTGTGTCCGTTTCCACGCGGTGCAAGGACCAAAGTGAAGTTGTGGTCGGCTGTGGTGGGGCCGCCTGTCGAACTGAACTCAATCTCGACACGCTGCGTTTCGGGAATGTTTGGCGCGGATAGGCGAACGCTGATTTGGTATCCCAGTCGATTGATTCGGCCACGTGGGAAAATCGTGGCGTTGTTACCGTCGTTGACCCAGAAGCTGTCCTTGCCAGTGTGTGGTTGTGCACACGCGTTGGTTTCAAACAATCCAACGAACAGCAAGGCGATCGTGAAGCAAACTGCAAGCGTGGAGCGGTTCATAGTTCTTTCTCCCGAGGCTTGAGCAACTGCGGTGGCAATTCGTCTCTGGCGAACGGGCTGCCCTGGCGAGATTGGTCGACGCGACCGATGGTCAATCGAGCGACCAGCCAAGAAACCAAGAAAGCACAGGCGGCCATCGCGAAGAAGAGAACAAAGACACCCACCACGGCTAGGGCGGCCTTTGCAAAGACGGCCCCGTTGCCCGCCGCTCGAGTGATCGCGGCAAGGATGGCGGCCAATGCTGTGATCGCCATCATCATTCGGAACGAGACACGAGGCAGCACACGGCTGCGAATGACCGGTTGAATCGACGGTGTTGGCGTGATGATCGGTTCGGGGGCAGGCATGCGTTCGATCAAACAGAGACAAGATCAATCAGGACGATGAGTTTCGAAAGTCGATTGCGGGGCGTGCTTGCCCGCTTTTCGATTCTCGACCACCTGATGATACAGTGTCTCTTGAACCCGCATGGGGGCTTCGTTCTTTCGCGGCTTTAAACGCTGGTAACTTCCGTCAGGTTGCATTCGCCACGCGTTTTGGTTGTCGCGGAAATACAGCTGCAGCGTTTCTCGAAGGCGTTTTCGGGCGGCGGGATCGATCACGGGAACAAGCAATTCGACTCGGCGGTCCAAGTTACGAGGCATCCAGTCCGCACTGCTGATGAACATCTCGTGGTCGCCACCGTGACGGAAATAGAATGTTCGTGCGTGTTCCAAGAACCTGTCGACAATGGAAACGACCTCAATCGTTTCGCTCATTCCCGGCACACCCGGCCGCAAACAGCAAACGCCACGGACGTTCAAGCGAATTTTCACGCCCGCTTGGCTGGCCATGTACAGAGAATCGATGACCTCGGTGTCCACCAACGCGTTCATCTTCGCGATGATCTCGCCTTTCTGACCCTGCCGGGAACGTTCGGTCTCACCTTGGATTAAATCCAGGATTTGCCGACGCAGTGTCAGCGGCGCCATGCCAAGTTGTTGAAGTGGTTGCGGTTGGCTGGCCCCGGTGACGGCGTTGAAGAACATCGTCGCGTCGGTCCCCAATATCTCATCGCACGTCAGCACCGAAATGTCACCGTACAAATTGGCGGTGACTTCGTTGTAGTTACCGGTTCCAAAGTGGACGTACCGCACCAAACCCTGTGGTTCGCGACGAACGATGATGCAAACTTTCGCGTGCGTTTTCAAACCGCGGATGCCGTAGATAACCTGCACGCCGGCCTGTTCCATTTCGCGAGCCCATTCAATGTTGCGGGCTTCGTCGAATCGGGCTTTCAGTTCCACAATCGCGGTGACGTACTTCCCTCGCTCAGCCGCACGCATCAGCGCGGCAACAATCGGGCTGTTGCGGCTGGTCCGATACAGGATCTGCTTGACGGCCAAGACATCGGGGTCGACTGAGGCTTCTTCCAGCAATCGGACGACCGGATCAAAGGACTCATACGGATGCATCAGCATGATGTCTCCGTCCGAGATCGATGTGAACATGGATTCGGCGGGGTCGATTCTCGGGCTGCGTTGCGGAGGCCATTCATCGTCGCGAAGGGTGTTCATTCCCTTCAGCCCATGCAGTGCAAACAGATACGTCAGGTCCAAGGGACCGTCGATGTCAAAAACGAATTGAGGGTCAACGTTGAAGCTCTTGATCAGGTAGTCGCGAATCTCTGAATTCGCGTTGGCGTCGATCTCCAACCGAACAACATCGGACAAACGTCGGCTTTCGAGGACTTCTTCCATGCCGCCGAGCAAGTCGCCTGCGCCGTCTTCGCGAAGTTCAATGTCGGCATTGCGGGTGATACGAAATGGTTTGCACTGAATCACTTCGCGACCAGGGAAGAACTCGTCAACGAAGTGTGAGACCAGATCTTCCAACAATGCGTACGAGTAGCCCGACTCGATGGGTGACGTGTCGTCGCTTTCTTTGGGAGCCACGCCCTTTTCGATTGGCGGTTTCTCGATCGGCAGCGGAATCACACGCCCAAGCGTGCGGCCAAGCGGGATGACCGCGAATTGAGTTTCGGGTTCGGTTTGTTCTGCACCGTCTTCCGGCGCCGAGATGTTTTCGGCTGGGGTGGGTTGTTGGTTGGCAGTGTCAGAGTTCCGCTTCAAATTTGATGGAACTCGGTTGTCCAAAGAGTCGCTTGGTGGTGGAGTTCGTTGCGGACCGATTTCATCGCCCGGACGCAATTGCACGCACAAGTGGATTCCCAAACCAGGCAGCATGGGAAAGCGTCGATCGTGAAGTGCCTGAGGTGAAAGCACCGCCAGCACATCACCACGAAAATGGCGTTCGGCAGCTGCGAGCAATCGGTCGCTGCATTCGGCCGGATCGACTTGATTGATTTTGTGTTCGCCCAGCAACGGCAGCAATTCGTTTCGGAGCAGTTCGTATTGCCGGTCAACGTGTCCTTGGCAACGTTTCGAAATCGCCTGCAACTGTTCCGTCGCGGTCCGACCGGACGGGTCACGTCGACCACCTCCGCTGACTGCTTGCAGTTTCAAGCTGCCCACGCGGACCATCATGAACTCATCGAGGTTCGAACTGGTAATCGCCAGGAATTTGGCTCTTTCCAGAAGTCGTACCGACGGATCATCCGCTTGATCCAATACGCGAGCGTTGAATTCCAGCCATGCCAACTCGCGGTTGATGAACCGAGGTGCGTCAGCAGCCGCAGTTTCCACTTTGCGTCGCGACGCGGTTTTGGTGCTTTTCTGAGGGCGTTTGCCGACGGACTGAGAGGGGGCAGGATCGTGGGACAACGTCAAACTCGCGAAGGGACTGAAGGAGATTGAATGGCGATGGGGATAGCGAATGTGTCCAATCGGACGGTCGAGTCGGTGGGGACCGCATCCAGGGTGATCTCGGGCGACTGCTCTTCTTCGGATTCGCTCTCTTGAGCCGTCTCGGGAGCTGACTCCGGTGGCCAAGGCTTGCCCAGCAGAATACTGATCGCCTTGGGATAGAAGTCTTTTCCATAGGTCAGCTCACCACCTTGGTGACCCACTGCACCGACCATGCCAGCGACGACCAGCAATCCGATTTTCCAGACGTTTGTTAGACGCTGACGTCCCGCTTCATCGTCACTTCGCAGCGACTTCAAAGCAATGATTGCGAAGATGGTTGATAGAACCGTCACGATAATGGCCGACCACCGATGCCAAAACAGTTCGGAATCAAAGTTGACCTTTGTCCAAGAGCCGTAGCCTTTTTCGACCGAGAAGGACCAACCCATCATCGTTGCCACGATCGCGGTCGCGGCACCGAGCAGCAGACAAACCAACGGGACTTGTGCGCCGAGTGCGGGCCACTTCCAACCCAGCACGACGAACAACCCGCCCACCAAAAACAATGCGATGGGAAAGTGGACCGTCGCCGGATGGAGGAATCCTTGGAATGACCAAACCCGGGCTAGCAGTCCCGCGTCAGTTGGGTCGATGCCTTTGCGAATGCCATCGGCCAACTCAATTGGTTGTCCTGAGCCATCCAGATCGGACTGTACGACGTTCGCTTCATCGGGCCAATTGGCACCTTCTTCGATCCAGATCCGAATCAACGCCAGTTCCGCCGGCGAAAGCGGGCCGCCATGACTTCGCGGAGGCATCAACATGTCATCGTCTTCGCTGATCAAGTAATCGATATACATCGAGCTCGATTCGAGGTCCTCTCCAAAAACGTAGCCAAACACGGTATCGCGATCGTCGACGCGAAAATCAGCCTTGGCTTCTTCGGCTCCGTGGCATTCCAAGCAGTGTTGTCGAAAAATGGGGGCAATGTCCCGTTCGAAATCGACGACCAAGCCTTCTTCGTCGACCGGCATCCGAACCGCACTGGTTTCTGATTCGTCTGCGGCATTGGAGCTGCCGGGGTGCAGCAGCGAGAACAGCAAGGCCAATACGAACGGGCCGCAAAAGGCAAACTGGTGCGAAGTTTGGGCTGTGTTCGAGCGAGAATGAGATTCGGGCATCGGCGGCAAGGGAGAATAGATAGGCATGATCGGAAGCAGACTGAGGGGCGGGACTCATTGAAAATGAGCGAAGGGGGATGCTCATTGTACCGGCGAACGAGTGCCCGCCAAACCAGGATCGCAACCCATTTGTCGGTTGCGAGTTGTCTGCCCCGGTCGGTGTGCCGCTTCGCACAAATCTAGGAATCGACGTTGGATTGCCACGCCGAACCGGTTTCTCGCCCTCTGTCATGACGGGCTGAGAAGCGTATAGAGAGGTGTGTTGGTCGAGCGAGGCGGCGGGCGAGGTAGCGGGCGGGACACTTCGCAGTGCCATCGTTTCTGCCGCACGACTCACCCCGCCATCGATGGATTGAGGGTGAACCTTGGTCGTTCAGTGCCAGCCCGGGGATGCTTTGGGCACTCGCTCCGCCGGTGGA
Source organism: Rhodopirellula baltica SH 1 (assembly GCF_000196115.1). Lineage (NCBI taxonomy): Bacteria > Pseudomonadati > Planctomycetota > Planctomycetia > Pirellulales > Pirellulaceae > Rhodopirellula > Rhodopirellula baltica. The sequence goes on along the minus strand of NC_005027.1, from coordinate 5,081,003 downwards.
CAAGCCGTTGATGGAGCGATTACATCACCGAGAAATAGTTGTCGCAGGCGAAGTCGAAGTACTCCTTTTTGAGTTCCACTTCGAGGTTGTTGTAGAGGCAGTAGTTGCGAACCTGAAGCAGCAAATCTCGTGGTTGGCAGTTGCGGAAGGGACGGTCCACGGGCAAGTAATGGGTCTTCACCAAGTAGTCGACCGCTTCGGCGTTATAAGGAATCTTGGTGACCTTGCACATGATTTCAAATAGCTTGCGGAAGTCTGCTTCCGGTGGGTTCTCCACTTCAATCTTATAGGGGATCCGGCGAAGGAAAGCGTCATCGACCAAGTCTTTTGGTTCCAGGTTGGTGCTGAAGATCACCAGTTGGTCAAACGGAACCTGGATCTTCTTACCTGATGCCATGTTCAAGAAGTCATAGCGTTTTTCCAGTGGAATGATCCAACGGTTGAGCAGTTGATCGACGGACATCTTCTGCCGACCAAAGTCATCGATGACCAGGGTTCCGCAGTTACTTTTCATCTGCAACGGAGCTTCGCTGATGTTGCTGGTGGTGTTGTTGAGCACCTCAAGCATTTCCATGGTGAGTTCACCACCGGCGACGATTGTCGGCCGTTTGATGCGTACCCAACGTTTGTCAAAGCTTCCCGAATTCAGCAATCCGCCGGAGCTTTCGGGCATGACCGCCTCGTGATTCATGGGGTCAAACACACGCAGGATGTCTCCGTCGATGTCTACCGCGCGAGGGATCCAAATGTATTTCCCGAACGCGCCGGTCACTCGCTCGGCAATGGATGTCTTGCCGTTGCCGGGGAAACCAAACAGAAACATCCCGCGTCCACTGGCCACTGCAGGACCCAAACGGTGCAGCATCTTTGGGTTGATCAACAAGTCGCTGAATGCTCGTTGCAGGTCCTCCCGTTTTGGGTATTGGCCTTCGATCGTTTGAAGTTTGACACTTTCGATGTAGTCGGGAAGCCTAACCGGGCAACTGCCGTGATAGGTTGAATC